>NZ_JBXWRU010000003.1:0-613499 GCF_059613085.1 Ruegeria sp. BHSC029 | reverse complement strand
TCGCTCGTGCAACAGATCTTCGACATTTCGAAGCGAGAGCGGGAAACGGATGTACAGCATCACCGCAAGGCGGATGACCTCGGGACTGGTTTTGAAGTACTTGAAAGAGGCAGGTTTGGTCATGGGCAAAAGCTACGCAACCGTCCTGCCTGCCTCAAGACAAGTTCTTCTGACAAGACCCTCCAATTCGCGCGAAAGAACAGATATGAAGATGTTAATTTGGCTACTCTGTGTGAAGGTGCCGGAGTAGGAAGAACCACCTTATATCAAGCGTTTGAAGGAGTTTATGGAATTACACCTATGCAGTTCATTTATAAGTTGCGACTGACTGGCGCTAAAGAGTGGCTGTCAGATCCTTCTGACCCACCTCAATCTGTCAAGCAGGCCGCACTGAAATACGGATTTGTAAGCTTTGGACGTTTCGCAAAGAATTATCGTGAATTGTTTGGTGAAAGCCCTTCTCAAACTCTTCTCAGGGCAAGATAACCGTTTGAACAATCGTCAGTATCAGCGCGACATCGAAATAGGAGAACACAACAGAGTTCTCCGCAGAATGGGCACTTGTTCAATACTGCGAAAACAGGCTTCTGTTGCGGCCCGTACCAAAGACTTTGCAAAGTCCGCATTCTGCGCATTGCCGTCATTGGGACATCGCGCAGCATCGGTCAAAATGGGCTCAAGGCAGACGTTCGCTCACCTACGCTCAATGGCTGCATTGCGGGACCTTCCAGACTTTCGATTAACTAACCTCAAGGAACGCAACCGGCCCAGAGCGGATTTTTAAGTAGCGCGCCGAGAATGGCGGCTTCGAAAGCCACAGCGAACAAGCAAGCTGCCCAACCCGGACGATGTGCGCCGCTACTCGGTGTGTCACACCGCACGGATCTCGAGTTACTCGCGACCGACGTCGCGCCTACCTTGGTGGCGAGTGTGTGAAAGGCACTGCGGGTATTGAACGAAACGGGCGTTGCGTTGTTCGAACGTTGGCTTTGGCAACTGGCAAGAAGGTCAGACGGGCCTTAACGTGGCGCAACACGTCAGACACCGAGACTACGGACCAGAAATGAAATCCGAGATTCCAAAACACAGCGCAATCTGGGGACAGATCATTGTCGGTGAGTTGAAGAAAACAGGCCTTTCCGAGCGGGATATCCGAAAGGAGTTCGGGATAACCAGATCTCAACTCGAAGACCCGGATGCTCGCTGGTCCTTCGACAAGACTGCCTGGTTGTTTGAAAAGGCGAGCGCTTTGACCAGGGACGACCTTGTCGGATACCGCCTGGCACAGTCGCCGGACCTGGTCAGGAAGGCCGGGTTGCTCGCCTATGTCGGCGTTTCGGCACCTACCGTTGGCGGTTACCTTCGAAACATCACCCGTTTTCAGCGCGTGATCGGTGACGCGAGCAAGACGGCCATGGAAGAAGGCCCGGAAACCACCCGGCTGACCTGGCACTACGATGTGCCAGCAAGCATTCCGACCGGGCAATATGCCGAGTTTGGAGCCGTTGGCACGGTCTTCGCCCTGCGGGACTACTCCAATCGGCAAATCCGTCCGACGCATGTTCGGTTCGCGCATCAGCGGCTGACCGGCACCGAGGCCCTCGACAGGTTCTTTGGCTGCAATGTCCTGTTTGGTGCCGCGGAGAACAGCATTGCCTTCAAGGCGGCTGATATGGATGTGCCGCTGTTGACGGCCGACGACAACTTGCAGCGGACGCTTTCGGTCATTTGCGAGAACACGCTGGCTCGGATGCCGCAGACACCCAACAGTGTGGCCCGGGTTGTTGAGAGGCAGATCACGGCGCGTCTTGCAGCCGGCACGGCCCAGCAGGACGCAATTGCGGCGGAACTTGGGATGAGCGCCCGAACGCTGGCCCGCCGACTGACCGACGAGGGCACGAGCTTCGCAGCGGTCGTCGCCAATCTGCGAAAGGCTCTGGCCCGGGACTATCTGCTCAACAGCACGCTTCCGCTCACCGAGATCGCCTATCTTCTCGGATATAGCGACGCCAGTACCTTCAGCACGGCATTCCGAAGATGGTACGGACAGCCCCCCAGCGACTTCTGGGAGCAGCCAGCAACAGAAGCGCCCCTGGCATAGGGCGAACGATCTGAGTAGAGGCCGGACTGCTCGGATCATAGGCCCGCACTTTCACGTTTCTCCGTCTTCCTGAACCACCCTGACGCAACAAACCCGGCAGGCATGAGGCCTAACGGGTTTGAAGCAGATGCCGGATCTCTCCAGCGTCGGTTGGAAGGGGTAAACCGTTCCGGTTGTCTCGTTGCGGGATCAGCGCTTGTGCTTGTTGCCACCCTTCTTGCGATCGTCCTTGCGATCTTGACGATCCCGGTCTTCGGCGATCTTGCCACCGAGCGCACCGGCGGCTGCGCCGAGGGCCAGGCGGTCCTTGGCGTCGCCGCCGGTGATTTCGGTCAGCACGGCGCCGGCCACAGCGCCCTTGAGGGCTTTCTCACCGATGTCACCGGCATTGGCGGCCATCGGGGCAGCGAGGGCGAGTGAGGCGGCAAGGGCGGCGAATACGGTGTTCTTGAGGGTGTTTGTCATCGGTTCCAACCTTTCTGACGGTGGCGACCTCCGTGGCCGCCTTCTGTGGAAAGATCTAAGCGAACCGCCATGCCCCCGCTTGAGAGCATCCGACAGCTTCATTGGAATGGCTGACATTGCAGAGCAACAAGCCAAATTCGACGGTTGTTCTGCCGTCAAGACTTTCGCCTGACGCAATGCCAATCATCCAAGGGGTCGCCTCCTTGGCCGCGATGGCTGCATGGGCCGTTCCGGCGCAGGCACGACACTCCCAACCAGACGGCATTCTATCCGCCGCTACTCAGGTCAAAGATTGATCCGCAGCCTCAAGCCGAAAACGGTCGTGTCCTGATCGTTGAAGCCCGGGTTGATCATGTGCTGGACGTCCGCCGTCAGGGCGACATTGTCCGACAGGTCCAACCGATAGAAGGCCTCCATTGTGGTCTGGGTGTCGAGCGTTTCATCTACCGGGTCCGCAACGGTCGCGCCAAACCCAAAGAGGTCGTCATAGAGGCCCGGCCGCCATAGAAGTCCAGCGTTGGCTGCGCGTCGGGCGATCGGCGCCTCACCCTCCGACCAGCCGAGGCGTCCGTAGATCATGAATTCCTCGTTGATCGTGTGGTTGGCAGACAGGATCGCCCCGTAGCTCTCCGGCACGCCTGCCTCGGTGCGTTCATCGACGTGAAATACCCCGAGGTGAACGTTGGTTAGAAAGCGCTTCGAGCGTTCGGGCGTCCATCCGATCTCGGCGTATTTGTAGAACTCGGGGCCACCGGGAAACCACTCGACATCGGTCAGCGAGCCGTTTGCATCCGACAGGACACCGAGGGCATAGATCTGGTCGGTCAGGAAACCGCCCCCCGCAATGCCGAAGCCGGGATCGGGGATCGGCAGGACCGGGCTGAACAGGATCGAGAAATTGGAGAAAGTCGTGCGTGGGTTCACGTAGCCGAGGATGTCCGAGTAGTCTCCCGGATCGATCCGGCCGGCCACGAAACCGGCCTTCCCGCCAGCGAGCGTCTGGGACCAGTAGGCGACGGAGAGGGTCGTGTCGGTGTCACTGAATGTCGTTGCGGTGACGCCCGCATAGCCGATTTCCCCGGCAAGCCCGCTTGGCGCGATGTCCGTGCCGAGCAGATGGCGGTTCTCCAATGTGAAGACCAATTGCCCGGGATTTTCGCCGCCGCGATTGAGCAGCGTCCACTGGCCCAGGCTGCGCGCCTGGCCCAAGGCGGCCTCGTCGATATCGGTCAGGCTCTCGGTCGCGGACTGGTAATAGGCCTGGTAGTCGAAGGAGAGGTTCAGGCCGGTGCGTTCGGCAAAGCGTTGCCGCGATGCCTCCAAGGGGTCCAATGCCGCATCCAGCCCCGGCCAGCGAGAGTCCTGCAACCGCCGCACTCGGTCTTGTTCCAGTTGGGCCTGCGTGGATGCCGGGCCACCGAGCGAGACCGCTGCGGCGGCCTCCAGGGCGGACGTTGGCCGGCTTTCCTGCGCCAAGGCTCCGGTTGATAACCAGAAGCCAGCGACGATGACCGTACCGAGAAGCCTTGCCTGTCCCATATGAGGTCTCTCTTGTTGCTCTTGATTCTTCTTCGGCCCGCTCATGCAAGTATCGCCAGTACGACATCCCGGCCCGTCCAGAGGACGAAGGCCGAAAGCGTAGCCGTGATCATGGCAGGCACACCGTCTTTCCAAGTGTCCCAGATCAGATGACAACCGATTGCGCCAAGCGACGTGCCCAGAAGGGCAGCGGCCCCGAGCGGCCCGAGCAAGCTGCCTTGAAACCAGATCGCCACCGCCCCGAAAAGCTCGACACCACCGACAAGCGCCATGATCTGACGGTTCAGCCCGTATTTGACGAACATCGCCAGTTGCGTTTCGAAGATGAGCTTCTGCCAGCCAAGGATCTTGATCGAACTGGCGAAGAGAAAGAAGGCGGACAGCAGGCCAATGGCAACTATTTGCATAATACGACTCCGCCGACACACACAGGGCTGAAGTTCATTTGATGTTCCCTTCTGGATCGTCCCGAGTGTGCAGTCCGGTTACTTGAGATCGTCCTGCGCCTTGATCTCCGGCACACGGGCGAGGGCTTCGGCCATGTCGGCGCTGCTCATCAACTCGATCATCTGGTAATCCTCCAGCAACCCGTCACCGAGACGGCTGACATAGAAGGCCTGGATGAAGGTGGGGTCGTCCGGCAGGGCGACGGTGATGTAGTTCTTCCCGTTCCCAAGCCCCCAATAGTAGCTCAAAAGCTCGCCGCCGAGCGCCTCGATCCCACCCTTCACCGAGGCCGCGCGGTCCCCGGGATTGGCGATCTGCATCTCCCAGGCGGCGCTGTTGGATGCGCCGATAAACAGGAAGGTGCGCATGTCTTTTGTGTCCTGCGCCGCTGCAACTGTCGCAGAGACGCAAAGGGCTGTCGAAAGAAGGATCCTGTTCATCTTGCCACCCGGAATTGCTTCGATGTTGTGGTCAGTACAGCATGGCTGCCCTGACCGTTCTTGTGGGTTCAATGCCCCGGAGCTCCGGGAATGGAGTGTTCCAGCTCGGCAGGGCGGAGCGGGAACTCGGAATGCTCATCCTCTGGCGTTTCGATGTCGGCGTGCCAGGTGAATTCCTTGTCCCCGAGGTCCAGATCGATCTCGCCCCCTTCGATGACCGGGTAACGGATCGGCTGCCCGGGCCGCAGGTCGATATTAGCGACACCGTCGTCGATAATGACCTGCCCGCTCACCAGAACGTAGGGGATTCCCTTGGTGAAGGAGCCGTTCATGCCCTTCTTCATCGATGATGTTTCGGTGATCGTGTCGGGGTCGAAGATCGTGATATCCGCGATCATGCCTTCCTGCATCCGGCCGCGTTCCTGCATCGCCTTCAGGCCCACCTTGGAAAAGTACTTCGCGGGAATGTAGGAGGCGTTGTTCACCATCTCCATCAGCGCGATGCCCTGTTCACGGGCCTCGCGGAACACGATGCCATAGGTGCCGGCATTGCGCGGGTGCCCCCCGTACTCCGTGAAATCGGCCTCGATCGGCAGCGGTTCGCCATCGACGGTGAAGCCGACGATGTCGTTGGCGATCGCAATATCCTTCATGTGGATCCAGCGCTCCAGGTCTGCTTCGGGGCGGACTGTGATGAAAATCGGCTTGCTCGGATCCTCCTTCTGCTGCCGGAAGAACTCCTCGTCGGACTCGTAGAGTTCGCCGGTGCTGGTATCGAAGATATCGCGGGTCGGAACGATATTGTTCGCCTCGATCTTGTCCGGCAGCAGTTGCGGTGTCGCGATGTTCGGATTGCCGGTGATGGCCGGGTAGTATTCCGCGAAGATGGTCATTCCGCGCATTTGCAGGCGGCGCGCAAGCTCGTAGATTTCTTCCCACCCCTGGTTCTGGATGTGGGAAAGGATCAGGGCCCCGTCGAGCGCAACGGCGTTTGCGATCACCTCGTTTGCGCCCAGGGAATAGTAGAGCGGCAGGCTCTCGGTCGGACCGAAACGGGTATGGGCGCCAAAGAAGCGGTCATACTTCTTCGCCATTTTCTGAAGCGCGAAAATCTCCTTCGGATAGGTGTTGTATCCCATGTATCCCACCGTCGTGTTGACGGTGATCGCCCCGGCGCGAAGACCCTTTTCATACATGGTCATGACTTCGACGAGCTGATCCGCAGTCGGAATATCCAGCGCCCAGCTGGCATGTCCGTCTTCTTCCTCGGCTGCACCGCGTGACTTGAGGATGTAGGTCGGATCGGATGCCAGCTCGACTGAAACCCCATCCATCACGACACGCCGGATCTCCTCGTGCCCCATCCCGGAACCGAAGTTGAGAAAGGAATTGCCCTCGTACTTGTCGTAGAACAGGTCGGCATCCGCCACGCCGCTCTCGGTATCGAGGATCGTCGTCGTGCCATCATGGGCCATCATCTTCTGATCGAAGCCGCCAAAGGAATGCGAATGGGTGTTGATGAATCCCGGCGCGACTACATGCCCGGAAACGTCGATCTCGCGCTTGCCCGTCAAGGCATCTTCGGTGATCGCGGTGATCCTGTCGCCGGTCACGCAGACATTGCGCACGGCATCAAGATTGGTTTCCGGGTCCATGACGCGGCCGTTGAGAAGCGCGACGTCGCACTCCTGAGCAACCGCCATCGAACTGCAGAGGGCCATGAGAGTGGCAAGAGTGAGGTGTTTCACGGTCAGTCCTTCCGGGATGGTTGCGTCGGGCAAAAAAACGCGGGGCGGACGAGGGAGACCGCCCCGCGCTCTCCTCAGTCCAGCGTGTTCTTGTAGATCACGCCGTCCTTCATGATGAGCTTCAGGTTGGGATCAGGATCGGCCAGAAGAAGGATGTCTTCGAGCGGGTTGCCATCGACCAGCAGGAGATCCGCGTAAGCGCCTTCCTCGACCACGCCGAGCGGGCCGTCTTGATACGGATTGTTCAAGCCCGTAAGCCGGTTCATGCGGGCGCCGTTCGATGTGGCCATGCGCAGAATGTCGAAGGGTTTGAACTTGGCCTCGTGCAGGTATTTGAACTCGTCGTTCATCTTCTTGTCCTGCTCAAGCGTCTGGTCCCAGTTGTTGATGAGATCGGTGCCCAGAGTGTAGAGGTCGATCATGCCCGGTGTCGTCTGGATCACCTCGATCATGTTGGCGGCGGCGTCACGGACACTCTTCCATTTGGCGAACGAGGCTGGCGTGTAGAAGGCTTCCGCCTGTTCGGTCGTCACCGAGTAGACCGGGGCTACCGCCGTCGCGAACATGATCTGCTTTTCGACCATGATCTCGGCGGCCTCCTTGGTCAGGAACGGGATGTGCTCAACGGTCTTTGCACCGTTGTCGATACAGTTGCGGATCGCCTGCTCGGTGAACACGTGGCAGGTGACGTAGGTGCCCCATTGCTCGGCGGTCTTGACCGCCATCTGGATCTCGTCCGCCTGGTACTGAAGCGAATGCAGCGGGTCGAACTCGGACGTGACCCCACCGCTGACCATGACCTTGATCTGGGTTGCCCCGCGCCGCAGGTTCTCGCGCACCGCCATGCGGATCTGCTCCGGGCCATCCGCGATGAAGCTCATGTCCGTGTCGACCCAATGCGATGGGCCTTGCCCCGACAGGGTTGGATGCCGGTCGTTCAGCTTGCGGAAATCGGCATGGCCCGATGTCTGCGTGATGAAGGCCTCCGAGGAATAGATCCTCGGGCCGGGGAACATACCGGTATCGATGATCCGCGCGATGGACTTTGCCGGTCCGCCGAGGTCACGAACCGTCGTGAACCCGTTCATCAGGATGCGCTCGGACCGGATCGTTGCAACGCCACCAAGATGGAAGGGCGTGATGTTCTGGCGCAACCCGTCACTGAGCGGGTTGAACACCAGCAAATGCACGTGCTGGTCATGCATCCCCGGCATGAGCGTGCGCCCGCCGCCGTCAATCATGGTTGCGTTGGGCGCTTCGATCCCGTCCGTCGAAATTTCCTTGATCAGGTTGCCTTCGACCAGAACGCTGGCGTTTTCGATCCGCGCCTCGTTCACGCCGTCAAAAACATGGACATTGGTGAACAGGGTCTGCGGCAGCGCTTCGTCCTGCGCAGAGGACATGCCGGCAGCGAGCGACACCACGCCCGCCAGTAATGTGGACTTGAAAAGATGCTTCATAAGTTTGCCCTTCCGCAATGTTGACGGCGGGGCCAGCGCCCCGCCGAAAGTTCAGTTCAACGTGTTCTTGTAGAACTTGCCGTCCTTCATGATGACGCGAATGCTCGGCACGTCCTGCCCGCGTGGCTCGGCATCGAACCATGTATCGACAGCGCCGATGGCAGTGATGTCTTCGAGCGGGTTTCCGTCAACGATGAGGATATCGGCATAGGCACCTTCCTCGATCACGCCGAGCTTGCCTTCGGGATAGGGGTTTCCGCGTCCCGTCAGTGCGGCCAGTTCGCCGCCATTCGAGGTCATCATCTGCAAGGCCCAGAGGTTGCCGAACTCACGCGCCATGAAAGCCTTGGTGAAGTCCATCGACTGCCGGTACGGCACACCGGTCAGCAGCACGTAGTCGGAATCGAACACCATCTTCGGCTTGTACTTCCGCACCAGATCAAACAACTGCTCGCTGTTTTTCCGCAACCAGAGGAACTTCGCCGTCGGCGGGAAGGTCGGGTCCTGGTGCATCGGATGCTCAAGCGCCTCGGGCGCCAACGCGGTCAGGTTGGGCGAGAAGAACGCTTCCTTCTCTACCAGCTTCTGCATCGTCGGTTCCGTTATGGTCAGGCCGTGATCCACCACTTTGACCCCGAGATCGAGCGCGCGCGACAGGTCGCTATCCATGAAGACATGCATGGCGACATAGGAATCCATGTCCCCGGCCACCTCGACGGCAGCGGCGATTTCTTCGTCTGTAAAGGCGGACTGGTAGATCGGGTCCTTGATGGAGGTCACACCACCACTGACCATGATCTTGAGGTAGTTGGCCCCAAGCGCAAAGTTCCGCCGCGCGCCGTGGAGCACTTCGGCAGGGCCGTCGACAAGCCGCGTGATCTCCAGCCGTTCAAGATTGCTTTCGTTCTTGCGTTGCCCGGCGATCCCCCAGTCGCCATGACCACCGGTCTGGCTGAGGCAGGCGCCGGACGAGTATATCCGCGGGCCCGGAAGCGAACCCTCGTCGATTACCGCACGAAGTCCACCATGTGCACCGCACATGTCGCGCACGGTTGTGAAGCCCATCGCCAGCATTTCCTGCGCAAAGGCCGCAGAACGTGCGCCGATCTCCTCCCATGTCGTGTCCTGAAGGCCCGGGATCGTGCCATCCTTGTACATATTCACATGCACATGGCTGTCGATCAGTCCCGGCATCAAGGTGCGTCCGCCGCCGTCGATCACATTGACCTCGACCTCTTTGGTCTCGATACCGCGTTCGGTCTGGATGGTGAAAGAATAGCCGTCGATACCGCCAACAGGATCGGGCAGGCGCTTGCTTCCGCCCGTTCGAACTTCGACTTCCCACGTGCCGGATTCGGGAATGTCCTCTGCAATCTTGTGAATCTTGTTCTTGACGACGAGCACGTCGACATCTTTCAAGCCGTCATTCACCCCGTCGAAGACCATCACGTTCTTGAACAGCGTGACCTCCGAGGGAATGTTGGGGATATCCTGCGCAATGGCAGGCGTCGTGAGCGCAATTGCCATTGACATGGCCGGCAGCAACGCCTTCAGGTTGAGTGTTGTCATTCGGTGTCCTCCCAGGGGTCGGTCTTCCTGCGGACCGATCCTCCCACTATGCACATGTGCCCCGAGATTCTTTTGACCCGCTGATCCCGTGGTGCATTTTTCTGACCCGATCCGGTCAATTTCAGCCAATTTCTGCTTGGCCGTCAGGCGCCCGCGCCCGTAGCGTGTCGGAGAGCGAAAGGGTGATGTGGATGCCGCAAGGAGAACAAAAGGACGGTTTGTCCCTCGTACGTGCTACGGTCCTCGGCCCCGTCGTAGCGATGATGCGGCGGCTCGATGCGGATCCGGCCTTTGCGCTCGGGCTGCATGGATTGAGCGAGGAACAGGTCCTGAACCCGGCCGAGTTCATCCCGCATGACACGGTCTATGCGGCGCTGGCCTCCATCGCCGACATCACCCGGCCGGATATCTGCGCCTTGGCGGGACAACAGACAGACCTGTTGAAGTTCCTGCCGCGTGGGGCGCTCCTCGGCCAGTCGGTGACCCTTGGCGATTTCTTCACCCGGTTCACCCAGATCGTCTCGAAGGAAAGCAACGCGGTGTCCTTCCGGCTCCTGATCGAGGAGGAACACGCCTACTTCACCACCAGTCGCAATTTCGAACCCGAGGTGTCGCCGGGCCATTCGGACGCCTTTCTCGTCGGGATCTGGATCTCCCTGCTGCACCGTGTTCTCGATTTCCGATGGGATCCAACCCAGGTTGTTCTGCGCCTCTGCGATCCGACCCTGCTGCCGGAGCAGTTTCATGGCGTGCGAGGCATCAAGTGCAACAACAGGGGATTCTCCATCCGCTTTCCGGCGGCCTGGCTGTCGCTTCCAATCAACCCCGAACTCCTCGTGAACCACGACAATGATATCGAAGAACCGGTTCAGGTCGATGTGCCCCTGGACTACCTCGAAGGCTTCGAAATTCTCGTGCGATCAAGGCTGTCCGATCCGGCGCTGACGGTGAGCGAGGCCGCCCGGATGTGCAGCATCACCACCAAGGTGCTGAACAAGCGCTTGTCCTCCTACGGAACAACGGCGTCCAAGGTGATCAACCGGCTGCGGATGGAAAAGGCCTCCGAACTGCTCACCACATCTGATCATTCGATCAAGGAGATCGCCCAATTGGTCGGCTTGTCCGAAACATCGGCACTCACCCGAGCCTTCACGCGGAACTTCGGCATATCCCCGAAAGATTGGCGCAATAAGGAGGCACAAGAGGCCCAAATTGCCGGAGCGCCTGCAGATTAGCCTGACCCCGCTGCGACTTCTCGACTACCGCAATCTCTTGGAACCTCGGTCGCCAATGGTAATGCCGAAGAGATGCATGAACCGGCGAGCCCTTCGCGGGGAGCAATCGATGGGAAAGGAGACCTCCATGCTATCCGCAGCGAACTCCCGCTTGCCGCCCATCGCGACAGTTTCTGCGGAACTTGCCAATGGGTAATCTGGGCTCAAAGCCGTCATCCGACGGCATTAGCGATTAGACCGGTTTGTGGTTGCGAGCGGTCATTGGGGCCGCTCTCAGGATTGGTCCGACATCGGCCCTCCCAGTACTATTCAACGAGTTTTCAAGCTCAACTCCGAGATCCTACCGTCGCCTGACCCTCTCTCGATTACGCTCCCGACGTTCGATGTTGATCCGGTGGTCGCGGCCCAATGCCCGGTAGAAGCCCGGTCCCTTGGACCAGTTCAGAAAGTGGGCAAAGCTGTCGACCTGATCGTCGTTGCGTCCGCGTGGAAAGGACTGAAGCTCCCGTTTGAATACCGGCAGCCAGGGTGCATCTGCAGGCAGATAAACCTTGCCCTCTTCGACAGGACCGCAAGCGGACTGGAACCGGGTTTCCTTGTCCTTGTCGGGTTTAATGCGTTCGTAGCGCCGACGGTCATCACGAAACAATTCGTCCAAAAGAGGTTTGCCGGAGGCCGCATCTTCGATCAGGACACGATCGGGATCCCAACGGCCGACAAGTTGCAGTGCCTTGGCTTTCAGGTCTGGGTAGTCTACCTGCCCGCGCCAGACGTCGATAAGATGCCACGCATTTTCGCGGAACCCCCAGGTTGTACAGACAGAGAAATCAGACCGGGGGTCTGCCGACATGCCCGTATCCCAGCTCTGAACCACCAGTTGGAACCAGCGGCGATCTTCGATGGTCTCGTAGGTGCCAAACCACTCCCAGCGCAAGGGCGACCCGTCGGGAGCAATGGGGTTCTGCTGATACTGGCAATTGAACACGGCCGCGCCCATTTCGCGACGCTTGGTATCCAGCGTTTGCTGATCCAAACGGGACGGGCACAGGAGATCACCCGGTTTGCGGCGCATGACCCTTCCACGCCCAAGAGGAACCACCTCATAGCCTTCTGCGATGGCAGGCAGATTCAGATGCCGGTAGGTCCCGCGTTCGAGCAGATAACCCGGCGGATCCATCTCGTGCAACCGTTGCGCAACCATAACCACACGCCCTTCGGCCGGATTGTCGAAGCGCGACAACAAGGTCCCCTCAATGAACTCCTGCGCCTTGACCAGCTCGGCTTCGGAGCCGGCATCTCCGGCTTTCAGCAGGTCATCGATGATGATGTAATCGGCGCCATGACCGGTGACAGAACTTCCAATGGAGACAGCCTTACGGCTGCCTCCCTTTGTGGTGCGGATTTCTTCTGAGGTGTTGCCCTTTTTAGCCAAGACCGTTTCAGGGAACATTTCCCGGTACCAGCGCGCAGACATGATCCGACGACAATCTTCGGAATGTTTGCGCGCCAGATCCAACCCATAGCTGGCAACGATGATCTTGGCGCTGGGGTTATGACCGAGAAGATAAGCGACATATGCAACGGCCACGGTGACCGATTTCAGGCAACGTGGCGGGATGTTGATGATCAGTCGCTTGTTTTCGCCTCGACGGACATTGTCCAACTCATGGCACATGGCCCGCACATGCCAGGCCGGATCAAAGCTGCGGTCAGTTCCCTGGTGCAGCGTGCCAAACACACGCCAAACGAAGGGAAAGAAATTGTCCCGGCAAACCTCGCGAGCGGCTTGCACGACGATTTTTGGATCAGGAGTCGTCATCTTCCGCCTCCTCGTTTTCCAGATCACCGTCACCGTCCAGTTGGCTGGAAAAGAAATCCCGGAGGATGTCGTAGTCGACAGCGTCGGGCTCAACCGTACGGACGCTTTCTTGCGCGTCCAATTCACTTGCGTTGAACAGATCTGTGTCCAGCTTAAGCAGCGCCATCAACAATTTCGTGTCGCCCTTCAACGCGCCTGCCGTGAACCGCTTGGCAATTGCCTCAGCCTTGGAAATCCGGATTTCGTGGCTGCCTTCGCGAACCGTAATCTTGGTTTCCAATTCACGTTTCAAGCTGGCATTCACCCCCTTGGCACCTTTCGGACGTCCTTTCGGATTGCCGGATCGGCCTTTTTTGAATTGGGTCGCTTTGGGCGGTTTGCCGTAGCCGACCTCATACTCTTTCGTATCGTCAGACATGACCCACCTCCTGTTCTGAAGTGGTATCGTTGGCCGCAAAACGCGCATCGAACGTCTGGCCTGTTACCGCGTGCACGGCGCTATCACCGGTCATCTCCTGCCAACGGCGGATGGCCACATCGACATAAGCCGGGTCGAGCTCAATAAGCCGCGCTTGGCGCCCGGTTTTCTCAGCTGCCAGCAGAGTCGCGCCGGACCCGCCAAAGGCGTCCAGCACGACATCGCCGCGGTGGCTCACATCCATGATGGCATCTGCAACCAGAGCTGTCGGCTTCACCGTGGGATGATCCGCGAGATCCGCCTCGCGCCCTGCCCCAAAGCTGTTCACACCGGCGTAATCCCAGACGTTGGTCCGGTTGCGCCCGTGTTTGCCCAGCTCGACGTTGTTGATGTGCGGCGCACCAGGCTTCTTGAAAATGCAAATCAGCTCATGCTTTGAGCGATAAAGGCTGCCCATGCCTCCGTTCGTCTTGTTCCAGACGCAGAGATTGATGAGGTCCAATCCAGCTGCTTTGCCCGCCGTAATCAGTTCTTCGATATGACGCCAGTCCATGCAGATCATCGCGATGCCTCCGTTCGGCAGGCAGTCAAACAACTGCGTGATCGCGCCTGAAAGAAAGCCGCGGAACTCGCTATCCGTCATTTCTCCCGACGCCATGGCAAACTCGCGGTGTTCGGCGCTATTGCCGGACCGCACATGCCCATTGACAGGCACGTTGTAAGGCGGATCGGTGAAGACTATCTGCGGGGTCTCGCCTTCCAGCAAGGTGTCGTAGCTCTGGGCTTGAAGGGCGTCCCCGCAGAAAATGCGATGATCTCCGAGAACCCAGAGGTCGCCCGGCTCCGTGACTACGGGTGCCGCAGGGTCCGGCGTCTCAACAGTTTCCGCTACAGATACCGTCACCTCACCGACGCTGTCGATAATGATGTCGATCTCCGGTGTTTCGAACCCTGTGATGTCCAGATCAAAGTTCAACTCGCCATCAAGGCTGAGGTCCATCAGCTCGGCAAATTCGATCTGCAACGCCGCTTCATTCCAGTCCGACAATTCCGCCAGCTTATTGTCCGCAATGCGCAGAGCGCGCACTTCCGCTTCTGAAAAATGATCCGCGACAACAGTCGGTACGGAATTCAACCCCAGGGCCTTAGCGGCCTCATAGCGGCCATGACCCGCGATGATTGTGCCCGAACCATCCAACAGGATCGGAGTGACAAAGCCAAACTGGGCCACCGATGCTTTCAGTTTGTCGACATTCTTGGCCGCGTGCACGCGGTTGTTGTTGGCGTAGGGCTTGATCTGGCTGATCTGGGATTGGATAACTTTTTCGGCCATCCAGATAGGCGTATTGGACGCCCGAACGTCGCTGTGTGTGTTTTTGGCAGGCATAACCGCCTCCTTTTGCGTGACGCCGCGCGGACGTCGAGATGGAGGGATCGCGCTGGAAAATCGGAGAGAGCACAAATCGCAACTCCCCGGACCAATCGATCCGAGACGTTGCTCCTTTGAATGCTCTCTGCGGAAACCTGTGTTTCCAATGAGTGCTGCCTGCGGGAGCAGTTTCCCGCCCTGATAGTCCGGGCGATTAGGTCGAATGTAGGTGCCATCAATACGAGACGCAACCCCCCAAACTAAAAGTAACCAATTAAGATTGTTGACGAATAATCGGGGGTACGCCAGCAACGCCCTTCAAAACACACGCCTCAAGTAATCGCTTCAGAAAGAGCTGGACTGTTGCCGTCAACCACGCATCACTGAACCCACGCCCGAGCCATTCGGGCGCTCCTCGGTACCGGGGTTCGGCATCTAGCCAGCCCCAAATCAGAGGAGACAATACATGTCCAAGCGGAAGCAAACCAAAATTGACAAAGTGCAACACTTGTTGCGCCGCCCGAGCGGCGCCAGCCTTGAGGCGCTCTGCAAAGCAACGGGATGGCAGCCTCATTCGGTCCGAGCAGCTCTAAGCGGTCTGCGGAAAAAAGGCGTCACAATTGAACGGCGGACATCCGACAAACCAAATGGACCATCCACATATCATCTGGCGGCGGGAACTGGAGAAGCGTCATGACCAAGACGAGCGATGTCGCCGATCTCGCCGCCATGGGTCGATCGGATCTGGTCACGCTTTGGCAGCAACTGTTTGATCAACCCGCCCCCGCCATGCTCAGCCAACCCTTTCTGCGCCGCTTTATCGCCTTTGAGATGCAGTCCCGCCGTCATGGCAGGCTACCCCGCCAGGTCAAAGCCACGCTGGAAAAGGGCTCTGGGAAGAAACCCCGGCCTACATGCCCTGCCCTAAAACCCGGCGGGCGCCTGCTACGCGAGTGGAATAGTGTGACCCATGTAGTCGACGTTACAGAAGACGGCTTCACTTGGAACGGTCGGTCCTATCGCTCACTCTCGGCCATCGCCCGAGAGATTACCGGCGCGCATTGGTCAGGGCCGCGTTTCTTTGGGCTCACCGGCAAGGCGGCCAAATGAGCCCGCGCCGTAAAATCCGATGCGCCATCTACACGCGCAAGTCCTCAGAAGATGGTCTGGATCAGGACTTCAATTCGCTGGATGCGCAATATGAGGCCTGCGCGGCCTATGTCGCAAGCCAGCGACATGAAGGCTGGACCCTGTTGTCCGGGCGCTACGATGACGGTGGCCTGTCGGGCGGCACCCTAGAGCGACCCGCCCTTCAGCGCCTTCTTGAAGAGATCGATGCCGGGCGTATTGACATGGTGGTGGTCTACAAGATTGACCGGCTGACCCGGTCGCTTGCCGACTTCTCTAAGCTGGTCGACCGGCTGGAACAGGCAAACTGTTCTTTTGTGTCCGTCACGCAGGCCTTCAATACCTCATCTTCCATGGGCCGGTTAACGCTGAATGTGCTGTTGTCCTTTGCTCAGTTTGAACGGGAAGTCACCGCCGAACGTATTCGCGACAAGATTGCAGCGTCGAAGAAGAAGGGGCTTTGGATGGGTGGCAACCTGCCTCTGGGCTATGATCGCCACCCCGATCCGAAGGCAAGAACGCTGGTGGTGAATGAAGAGGAGGCCAGAACGGTCCGGCATCTCTTTGGGCTTTATGACGAGCTTGGTTGCCTGCGCAAAGTAGAAGAACGGGCAACGGCAGAAGACCTGCGGTCAAAACGGGTTGTTCGGACAGATGGCAGTGTGAAGGGGGATTGTCCGCTGTCACGGGGTCAAATCTATTACCTGCTGCGCAATCCGGTCTATCTCGGAAAAATCCGCCACAAGGATAAGATCTGGGACGGACAACATCCGGCGATCATCGATCAGGACATCTGGGACCGGGTGCAGGAAAAAATGCGACAGGCCTCCAACCGCTCGCGGGCACGCGGCGACTCCGATGCGCGCCAACACTCCACTGACCCCGGGGCCTGGCTCACCGGTCTGCTGTATGACGAAACTGGTGATCGGTTGACGCCGACCCACACCACGCGCAAAGGCCGACGGTTGCGCTACTATATCTCCAATCGACTGATCTCAGGCGGCAAGGATATCTCTGGCTGGCGACTGCCCGGCCCAGCGCTGGAAAACGCGGTCATTGATGTCATCGTCAGACATTTGCAAGACGCCGCCGCGGCGCACCAAGTACTGGCGCAGCCGGAGGCCGGGTCAGCCGAGGCAGTTCAGACTTCAGTTGCGGATTTAGTAACCCGGCTTCTAGGCCATGGCTGTCAGATCGGCGCTGCTCTTCTGGCCAAAGGCAAACTTGCACGAGGACAGATCGACCTCGAATTTAACCCCAAAACTCTGGCAAGCGCACTTGGCATCGCGGCCGATCATCTGCACCCGGATCTCACCCACGTCACCGCATCTTTCGATCTGTGCCGCCGCGGCGTCGAGGCCAAGGTCATCGCCGGAGACATGGCACCCCAACCTGATCCCCACCTCCGGTCCATGCTGATCCGCGCCCATGGCTGGGCCCGTGATCTGAAGGCCGGAGTTCAACTGATGGAGATTGCCCGCCGCGAAAGCGTCCCTGACGCCTTCATCCGCACCCGTGCTCAGCTCGCCTTTCTCTCACCAAAGATTCAAACGGCGATTCTCGACGGGAGCCAGCCGCCCGAACTCACACTCAAGCGTCTGGTCAGCGTGACCCACCCACTTGAATGGTCCGAACAGGAACGCCTGTTCGGCTTCTGACATCTCCAGCTCCTGCGTCCCTGATACAGACTTCGCCCTCCCTGATCCGGCGGAACAATTCCCTGTTCGCACGAGTAAATTCCCTGTTCCACCTTTTAGGGAATTTGCAACATAAACCTCTGAGAAACATACAGTTCTGATAGAAGAAATGACGGAAGTCAGTCCCGGTTTGCGAATATTCCCTGTAAATTGCAGGTTATCAGGGAAATCCAGCCCAAAGCGACCCCGCTAAAATGCGACACTGAGACTCGCGCCTGAATTGTCCTCTGAATGTACGGTTTGCTTCGTCTCTGATTGAAAGCGCATGCGCCAACGCGCGGGAATTGCGTAACAATTCCGGATCAGAAAATACAACTGAAGTGAGACAGGTATGAGTGGCGGGGAGACAGGGATTCGAACCCTGGGGACGCTCTCACGCCCAACGGTTTTCAAGACCGCCGCATTCGACCACTCTGCCACCTCCCCGGCGCAGGCAGCGGTCTAGGACGAACATCGGTTGGTGGCAAGTCCAAAAGAGGGATTTCTTGCCGAAGCCGGACCCACGGTCTTTCCTTGAAACAACCCGCAGGTTATGATTTGCGCGATGACTGCAGGAGGCCGGCAAAAGAACCGGTCGAACCGCGGTTGGGGCCGGCCACGCAAAGGCCCTACAGGCAAGGGATAACACAATATGAAGCGAGCGACAGAGACACGCTTTGGACCGCGGCCGTTGGCGGTGCTGGTTGTTGCAATGACTGCGCTGACGGGATGTGACGAAGCTTTGAACGCAGGCAAGTCTTCCTCGGAGGCCGCCAGTGACGATGGGCAGACCCAAAGCAACACCACGGAACTGTTCCCCGAAGTCGCCAGCGGCTCTCAGCGCGATGTTGAAGCGCCGGACGTCTTTGAAGTGACCGAGGCCGGGCTCTGGGATGGGCGTCCCTCGTTGGGTGGCATCTGGGTCGCGCACCCCAGCGCGTCTCAGCCCGAGCGGGTCGCCATCAAGAACACAAGCAACAACAAGACCGTGACGGGCGCCTTGTTCCGCCGGGAACGAAACCTGCCCGGGCCGGCCCTTCAGGTGTCCTCGGCAGCGGCTGAAAAACTGGGAATGCTTGCCGGCGCTCCTGCCCGTCTGCAGGTGGTTGCACTCCGCCGCGAAACGATCGAGCCGGAGCCTGCGCCGGAACCCGAAGCAGCCCCGACCGAAGAAACTGCAAGCGCCGCCGAAGCAACCGCAGCCGAAGAAGCCACAGCGGCCGGACCCGACGAAAGTGCCGAAGAAAAGCCGGCCAAGCGGAAATGGTGGCAGAAAAAGACACCTGAAAACACCGGTGCCGTGGTCGCCGGTGCTGCCGCGGCCGGAGCGGCCGCAAGCGCCGCCGCCGAAGAAACTGCGCCCGCGATTGAGGAAGCGGCAGATGCGTCCGCGACCGCTGCATTGACGGATCCGGTCGTCGCACCGCCACCCGCCCAGAAAAAACGCAAGTGGTGGCAGAAGAAAGATCCCAATGAAATTACCGAGACGCCGCTGGACCCGATCGCAGGTGCTGCCGCCGCCATAGACGCATCCGAGCCGACGCCGGCTGCGGCGGCCAGTGCCACAGCCGCATCGTCGAACCTGACCAAACCCTATGTTCAGATCGGAACGTTCGGAGTTGAAGCGAACGCGAAAGCCGCCGCCGAAAAGGTCCGCACGAACGGATTGGCGGCCGAAGTTCTGGAGCTGGAGTCGGCAGGCAAGTCGGTCTGGCGTGTACTGGTCGGCCCTGCCACAACGCGCGCCGAACGCAAAGCGATCCTCGGAGATATGAAAGACCTGGGCTTTACCGATGCCTTTATCGTGAAGAACTGAACAGGAGGGTCCAATGCTGACCTCACTCAAATCGGCTGTTCTGGCCGCGGGCCTTGCCCTGCTGGCCCTGCCGGTTCACGCCTTCGACACGTCCGCGCGCGCGGCCTATGTGATCGATCAGACGACAGGCACTGTGTTGTTGTCGAAAAATGCCGATGAACCGCTTCCACCAGCATCGATGTCCAAGCTGATGACGCTCTACGTTGCCTTCGAAGCTCTGCGCGACGGTCGATTGACGCTGGATGAAACGCTTCCAGTTTCGGAACATGCCATGAGCTATGGCGGCTCGACCATGTTCCTGAACACGCAGGACCGGGTCCGGGTCGAGGACCTGCTGCGGGGCATCATCGTCCTGTCTGGCAATGACGCCTGTGTCGTGATCGCCGAAGCGCTAAGCCCGGACGGTACCGAGGCCGGCTTTGCGCGTTACATGACCCAACGCGCCAGGCAGATGGGCATGAACCACTCGAACTTCACCAACTCGAACGGCTGGCCTGCTGCAGGTCACATGATGTCGGTTCATGATCTGGCCGTGCTGGCCGACAGGCTGATCACCGATTTTCCCGAATACTATCCGCTGTTTGCCGAGGAAACATTCGAATTTGACGGCCGCGCCCCGTCGAACGTGAACAACCGCAACCCGTTGCTGAAACTGGATATCGGTGCCGATGGCCTGAAGACCGGCCACACGCAAGAGGCGGGCTATGGCCTTGTCGGATCGGCCAAGCAAGGCGATCGCCGGGTGGTCTTCGTTCTTTCCGGGCTCGACAGCATCTCTCGCCGGGCAGAGGAGGCTGAGGCCGTGGTTAACTGGTCGTTTCGAAATTTTATCGAGAGGACAGTTGCCAACGCCGAGACGCCGATAGCACAGGCCAAAGTGTGGATGGGCGCGCAAAAGACGGTTGGGCTTGTGCCCGACGGTGACCTCACCCTTCTGTTCCCCGTTCTGGGCGATCAGAACGTGCAGGCCGAAGTCGTGTATCAAGGCCCGATCAACGCTCCGATCGCCAAGGGCCAACAACTGGCCGAACTTGTGATCCAGCCCGAAGGTCTGCCGGAAATCCGGCGCCCCCTGGTCGCGGCCGAGGATGTGGCGATGGGCGGGTTCCTGGTGCGGCTGATGACCGTGGGTGGCATCGTCCTGAAAGACATGATCAACACTCCACTGGAGTCGATGTGAGTCCGCGCGGTCTGTTCCTGACATTCGAGGGGATCGACGGTTCGGGCAAGTCCACCCAGGCCCGCAGGCTGGCAGAAAGCCTCGAGGCGGCCGGACATGACGTTGTTCTGACGCGTGAGCCGGGCGGTTCGCCCGGGGCCGAGGAAATTCGCCGGTTGGTCCTCGAAGGCGACCCCGACAGGTGGTCGGCGGAAACCGAAATTCTTCTGTTCACGGCCGCACGACGCGATCATTTGGAGCGCACGATCGAGCCGGCCTTGAATGCGGGTAAGATCGTGATTTGCGACAGGTTCGCCGACAGCACCCGAATGTATCAGGGCCTGTCGCGCGGAGATCTGCGCGCGTTGGTGGACCAACTCCACGGCCTGATGATCGGCCGCGAGCCTGATCTGACCTTGCTGATCGATATGGATCCGGAAATCGGCCTCTCCCGCGCCAAGGGCCGGCAAGGCACCGAAGAACGGTTCGAGGATTTTGGCCCGGCCCTTCAAAAACGCATGCGCTCGGGTTTCCTTGCGCTGGCGGACGAGTTCAAGGACCGGTTCCGTGTGATCGATGGCAATCGCGACGTGGACAGCGTGGCCGTGGATGTGAGAGAAACCGTCCTGAAGGTTCTGCGGTAATTCACGAATGAGCGACGACACTCCCACACCGGACCAGGCGCCCGGCGCGCTTCACCCGCGCGAGACACGCAGGCTGTTTGGACAGGATGCGGCCGAGCAAGCCTTCCTGACCGCCTTTGCGTCTGACCGGCTGCATCACGCGTGGCTTCTGACCGGCCCTCGTGGCGTGGGCAAAGCGACCCTGGCATGGCGCATCGCGCGGTTTCTGCTGGCCACGCCGCCGCAACAGGATGACGGGCTGTTCGGCGCGCCCGAGGCTCCGACGACACTCGACATCGCGCCGGACCACCCGGTTGCAGCGCGGATGCTGGCGGGGGCCGAACCCGGTCTGGCCGCGATCACCAGATCCCTGAATGATCAGGGCCGCCTGCGTAACGAAATCGTTGTCGATGACATCCGAAAATTGGGGCGCTTCTTCGGCCTCAGTTCAGCGGACGGCGGGCGCCGCGTGGTTATCGTGGATGCGGCGGACGAAATGAATGTCAGCGCCGCAAACGCGTTGTTGAAAATGCTCGAAGAGCCCCCTGCCCGCACGACACTGCTGCTGGTTTCGCATCAGCCGTCACGGCTGTTGCCGACGATCCGCTCGCGGTGCCGTACCCTGCGCCTGTCACCGCTGTCGCCGGAGGACATGAAATCGGCGCTGGCACAGACCGGGGCCGAATTGCCTCCGCAATCCGATCACCTCGCGGCATTGGCCGCCGGTTCCGTAGGCGACGCGGTACGGCTGATCAATCTGGGCGGGATGGAGATCTATGCCGAGCTGATCCAGATACTTGGCACCCTGCCCCGCCTCGACCGCCAGCGCGCGCTGGCTTTGGCCGAAGCGGCCGCGCAGCGCGGAGCAGCCGAGCGCTATGACCTGCTTTTGAATCTGATTGACATCGCCCTTTCTCGCCTTGCTCTGACAGGTGCGACCGGCGCGCCTCCGCAGCCCGAAGCTGCGCCAAACGAAGCCGAAGTTCTGTTGCGCCTGTCATCCTCGCGCCCACAAGCCTTGGGCTGGGCCGAGGCCGCATCCATCATCACGGCCCGTGCGCGGCACGGGAAGGCGGTGAACCTTGACCCTGTCGCCGTCGTCCTAGATACGGTGTTCAAGATTCAGGAAACCGCCGGTCCGAGCAGATGAGCGACACGCCCCAACCTCCCGCAATCACTGACAGCCATTGCCATCTGGATTTCCCGGATTTCGAGGGCCAGTTGGACGCAATCATCGCTCGTGCGGTCGAAGCGGGCGTGACACGCATGGTGACGATCTGCACACGTCTGCGCAATGAGCCGACCGTGCGCGCGATCGCCGAAACACATGCCCCGGTTTTCTACGCTGCGGGCACCCATCCCATGAGCGCGTCCGAAGAGCCACTGGCGAGCGTCGACGAACTCGTCGCATTGTCCCGACATCCGAAATTTGTCGGCATCGGCGAAACCGGGCTGGACTATCACTACACCGCCGACAGCGCCGAAATACAAAAACGCTCGTTGAGGGTTCACATTCAGGCCGCCCAAAGTACAGGCCTGCCGCTGATCATTCACGCCCGTGCAGCCGACGAGGACATGGCGGCGATCCTGCAGGACGAGTTTCGGAACGCACCTTACTCCTGTGTGATGCATTGCTTCTCGTCTTCGGCCGAACTGGCACGGGCAGCGTTGGATTTGGGGTTCTACCTCTCCATGTCCGGCATCGCGGCCTTTCCAAAAAGCCAAGAGCTGAGGGATATCTTTGCGGCAGCGCCTGTCGATCGAATTCTGATAGAGACCGACGCACCATACCTGGCCCCGCCGCCGCACCGGGGCAAGCGGAACGAGCCCGGCTATACCGCTTTCACCGCCCGGGTCGGCGCCGAACTGTTTGGCATGGACTACCCGGATTTCGCCGCGCAGACCCAAGCGAATTTTGATCGACTGTTTGCGAAGGCGGCCGCCTACCCGGTTGCCGCATGAGCATGCTGCGGTTCACGATCCTGGGCTGTGGCTCCTCTGGCGGTGTCCCCCGGTTGGGTGGGCATTGGGGAGATTGTGACCCGCAAAATTCGCGCAATATTCGCCGCCGATGCTCGATGCTGGTTGAACGGGACGGGCCGGACGGTACGACCTCAGTTCTGATCGACACGACCCCGGACATGCGCAGCCAACTGCTGGACACCGGAACCGGACGCCTCGACGCCGTTGTCTACACACACTCGCATGCCGATCATGTCCACGGCATCGACGACCTGCGCATGATCGTTTTCAACATGCGCGCGCGGGTGCCCGTTTGGGCGGATGGCGACACGCAAAACGCATTACTGGGGCGGTTCGGCTACGCGTTCATTCAACCCGAAGGCTCACCCTATCCACCGATCCTCGATCTGAAGACTATTGACGGCCCGTTCGAGATCGACGGTCCGGGAGGATCAATCCCGTTTCGCCCGTTCAAGGTGAACCACGGATCGATCGATGCGCTTGGTTTTCGTATGAACAACCTGGCCTATCTGCCTGATGTTGCGGAAATCTACGATGATGCCTGGCCCGAGCTTCAGGGATTGGACTGCCTCGTGATCGACGCGCTGCGCCGGAACCCACATCCGACCCATGCCCACCTGGAAAAGACCCTTGGCTGGATCGAACAGCTAAAGCCGGCTCGGGCGGTTCTGACCAATATGCACATCGATCTGGACTATGCAGCCGTCGATGCCGAGACCCCTGACCATGTCGAGCCTGCCTATGACGGCATGGTGATCCGGCAGCCATTGTAGGACATCGGATTGCACGCGCTTCCCCCAGCTCTGACCGAACAGCCTGGATTGAGGTCGTGAGATGTTGCAAAGCCTGATCGACGTCATCCTTCCGGTCTTTCTTGTGATTGGGGCTGGTTATGTCTCGACGCTGACGGGCTATTTCAAAGAAGTTCATATTGACGGGTTGATGAAGTTCACGCAGGGGTTCGCAATCCCCTGCCTGCTGTTTCTGGCCATCGCCCATCTGGACCTGAGCGCCAGCTTTGACCCGCGCCTTCTGGGCAGTTTCTATACTGCCGCAGCTCTGTGTTTCCTTGCGGGGGTATTTGGCGCTCGCCTGATATTCAAGCGCGAATGGGAAGACTGCGTTGCGATCGGGTTCTGCTGCCTGTTTTCGAACTCGGTCCTGCTGGGCCTGCCGATCACCGAACGCGCCTATGGGCCCGACAACCTGACCGGAAACTATGCGATCATCGCGTTCCACTCGCCGTTCTGCTACTGCGTTGGCATTACCGTGATGGAGGTCATCCGCAACCGAGGCAATGGCGGTATGCGCATGGCCCGATCGGTGCTTTCGGCAATGTTCAAGAACGCGCTGATCCTGGGCATCGCTCTGGGCTTCATCGTCAATCTCACGGGCATCGGAATTCCGGCTGTGGCAGACGAGGCCCTGAGCCTGGTGACACGCGCAGCACTGCCCGGCGCCCTATTCGCTCTGGGCGGAGTTCTGGTCAAGTACAAGCCCGAAGGTGACCTGCGGACAATCGGCTATGTTTGCTGCGTTTCACTTGTTCTGCATCCAAGCCTGGTTTGGTTGTTCGGTACAGCGACGGCCCTGCCCCAAGATCTTTTCCGCTCGGGCGTTCTGAACGCTGCGATGGCGCCCGGTTTCAACGCCTACATCTTCGCCAACATGTATGGCCGGGCCAAACGAGTTGCCGCCTCTTCGGTGTTGATTGGCACAGGCGTGTCCATTCTTACGGTATGGATGTGGTTGACGTTGCTCGGATAAAGACGAATTGACTTTGCGGGAGGGCGCCACACCTATCCCGAAACAGAACAAGGAAGCCCCAGCATGCCGACTGCCGTCATCGTAGCGCATGGCCAACCGTCCGACCCAGACCCGGCCGAGGCATCTCTGGCCAGACTGGCCGCTCGGATCGATCAACTGACGGATAGAGTCACAGTCAGATCGGCGACCCTCGCCGCGCCAGGGGCGCTGGAAAAGGTCCTTGATGAGATTCCGGACGGCAGCGCGATTTTTCCATTGTTCATGGCGAAAGGGTGGTTCGTGACTTCTGCGCTTCCCAAACGCCTTGAAGGGCGCGCAGTTCGGCAACTCGACCCGCTGGGCGTTGACCCGCAGCTACCCAACCTGGTGGCGCGCGCCCTGCAACCCTTGATCGACGAGCAAGGTTGGAGCACCACGTCCACGGATCTGCTTATTGCCGCACACGGCTCAGGCCGCAGCCGCAACCCGGCAGCCGTCACCCACGAATTCGCTGACCGTTTGGCCGGGTTGATATCACTGAAATCAATCCGCTGTGGATTTGTCGAAGAACCCCCATCGATCAGTGACGCCGCCCAAATGACCGGGGATCATGCGATCTGCCTGCCGTTCTTTGCCTGCACCGGGGGCCACGTGTTGGATGATATTCCCGCCGAGCTGGGCAAGGCCGCATTTCGTGGCCCGGTGCTGCCTGTGGTCGGCGAGTTGGATGAAATCCAGTCGCACATCGCGCGGACATTGGACGGGGCTTTCGCTGAGTAGTCAAGCAACCAGCCTACCGACGCACCGGGCTACTCCGGTGCCCGCGCCTCTTCGGAATAGAAGCGATGGCACGACCGACCGTTTCGCTTGGCCTCGTAAAGGGCCAAATCCGCCGCGTGCAGAATCTCAGCCGGTTTCGGGGACAGAAACTGTGACGTAAGTGCGGTCCCGATGCTCGCCGAAATCGCGCAGGTCTCGCCCTCGAAAACCATCGGTTTCTGAAGGCGGCCAATCAGGCGATTGGCGATCCGTTCAAGCTGAGCCCTGCTCGACAGGCTTTTGAATATCAGAACAAATTCATCGCCGCCGATCCGGGCGACCGTGTCGTCGCTGCGGGTTTCTTCCAGCATGATCCGGGCGGCCTGGGACAGCACATAGTCGCCCGCGGCATGCCCCAATTCGTCGTTCACGGCTTTGAAGAAATCCAGGTCCAGATGCATCAACGCAAAAGTGGATTTCGTTGAAACCAAATGCTCGAGAATGTGGTCCATCGCGCGCCGGTTCTTGAGGCCGGTCAGAGTATCCGTATAGGCCTGTTCCTCGGCCGCAAGCATTGCCCCCTGAAGCCGCAGGTTCAACGACCTCGAAGCCTCCATCGCCGCAGACTTGGCTTCGACCAGGTAGAGCAATTCAATTGCGAGGTCGGTTCCCGAGAAATCCGCACTTGTCAGTGCATAATCCCGTACAGCGTCCAGGATCGAGATCCCGAAGGACAGGTTGATAACCGCGCCTGCATCGTCAGGCAGCGGCGCCACCAAACCCTTCAAGGCTGTGCGCGGTTCATCGTGAAGCTTGAGATGAAGCTTGGTACCTGCCGTCGCCATCAACGCCGGCATAGTCGTCACGGTTCTGGGCCTTACCAGTTCAAATATTTCCAGAAATTCGCTGCCAACCAACGGCTGGTCGGGGCGCAGTTTTTGCAGTGTCGGCCCGACCTGAAGGATACGCCCATCCTGATCCACCAAGGTGAACATCGGGCACAACGTCTCCAACATCCTGCCCAGTTGATCCAGATCCATCATCAGTTCCGCGCCCCCAGATCAAAGTGACGACCCTCGGCAAAGGCGCTTTCGACCAGAACCATCGAGATGACGTCCACCCCGCCCCTCTGCCCGGCATGCGTCAGAATCACGAGCGCGCCATAGTCGTCCGCCATTGCTCGCAAGATCCCGATCATGACATTGGCATACCCATCCAGCCCGGGATGGCAGCGCAGTTCGAATTCTGTGGGCGAACGCTCCAGCAGTTCCAGGGCAGGCAATTCAAGGTCAGAGACCGCAAGTTTGACCCGGTCGGCCAGATCATCCAAAGACTGCAGAAACTCGACATAGGTAACGCCGCCAAAGCGCAGAAGGCGCCGCAATCCTTCCATGTTCGGGTGTGAGACCAGATAGGTTCCGAGATCTTCCAGAAACTCGTCCCGCGAACGGTTCAATTGATCGCAGACCACGTCCAGCAGGCGATATGACTTTTCCCGGTCGTAGACGAGCATCGCTTCGAACTCGGCGAACCCAAGTTCAGCGGCCTCGGTCGCCCGAAGCCAGCGCTCACGCCCATAGGTCGCGCATACAAACGATTGAACTGCCCTGTTGATCAATCCGTGCATGAATGCCCTCAAAAAGGTTTCATGCCGATCCCACCTCAAAGATCTTAACAAAGGCCAAATGCGGCAGTTCAAGATGCGGAAAATTCACGGAAATCTCAGGATGAGATATCCTGCCGTTCCAGCTGCCTGCCCGATGATGCGCTATCAGAAATCGGTCGGCGCGCCCCCTTCGGCTTTGCGACGTGCGACGAAGTCAGCCAGTTCCTCTCGGATCGCCTCATCCATGGGCGGAGCCTCAAAGCTGTTGATGATCTCCTTGAACATCAGATGCGCCCGTTCGGCTGTCCAGATCCCGCCTGCGACTTCCCAACCCTCGTAGTTTTTCCAATCGCTCAGGAAGGGTTGATAGAACGCGGTGGTATAGCGATCCTGGGTGTGTTGGATGCCAAAGAAGTGCCCATCGTTCCCGACCGCTCGGATGGCTTCCAGTGCGATTTCGTCTGGGCCTGTGGCGCAGATCTCAGGCTGCATATACCTTTGGATTTGCTGCAATATCTCGCAGTCCATGATGAACTTCTCCGGGCTCGCGATCAGGCCGCCCTCCAGCCATCCGGCCGCGTGATAGACCATGTTGGTCCCCGACTGCACCGCCGCCCAGAGTGAATTCGACGTCTCCCAGACAGCTTGGCCGTCCGGCACATTGGCCGCGCAGACACCGGACGAGCGCAAGGGCAGCCCATAGAACCGCGCCATCTGGCCGGTCATCTGGGTCGACCGGATGTATTCAGGCGTGCCAAACGCGGGCGCACCGGACTTCATGTCGACATTCGAGGTGAACGTCCCGATGACACATGGGATGCCGGGCCGGACGTACTGGAACAAGGCAATCGCACACAGCGCCTCGGCCAGCGACTGCGCAACGGCACCGGCCATGGTTACCGGGGCCATCGCCCCCGCCAAAGTGAATGGCGTGACGACAATGGCCTGCCCCCGCCGGGCCAGCCGCAGGCACCCGTCGATCATCGGGTGGTCATGTTTCAGAGGCGAGGTCGAGTTAATGTTGGTGTACATGCGCGGTGACGCCTCGAATTCCTCGTGGCTGAGACCGCCTGCGATGCGCACCATTTCCATGACATCTTCGACGCGCTCTTTGCCCAACGAATAGGCATGCATCGCCTTGTCCGTCAGCGTCAGCTTGTCATAAAGGACATCCAGGTGCCGGACGCTGGCGTGCAGGTCAACCGGCTCGACCGGGTAGCCTCCGGCAAAGTGGATGCAGTTGAAATACTGCGTCAACTTCAACAGGTTCTGGCACATTTCGCGGTTGCCGGGAACCTTCTTGCCGATCTCCATGTCCCAGTAGTTCGGCGGTGACGAGACATTTCCGAACAACATCGTCTTGCCGCCGATCTCGATCGTGTGGTTCGGGTTGCGCGGCGTGATGGTAAAGGTCGACGGCGCCTTGGCGACCATTTCCATAACGAAGTCACGACCCATGCGCACGTTGTCGCCGTTGACGATGCATCCAGCTTCACGCAGGATCTCCAAGGCTTCCTGATTGTAGAACTCGATGCCGATTTCCTCGAGAATACGCATGGCGCCGTCATGGATGGCTTCGGCGCCCTCGGGGCCCAACGGTTCGGTTGGCCGGTCGATGTTGATCGGCGGGTTCCATGGCATCTGGTCGATGACTGCCGCACCGCGGCGCGCTGCAGCGCCTGCGCGTCCACCACCCCTGCGCTTGCGAGTATTCGTGTCGGCCATCTGTTCCTCCGGCGATTGTTACTCTCAAACAAGACCCGAAGTCCGGTCTCTGGCCGCTCTGTCTGCGACAGCCAAGGTCGGTTTCAACTCATGAACCGCCGATTTTCAGGCAAGGCGCTTTAACGAAGGTTCAGCCAGCCGGGGATGTGGCTGATATCGGGAAGAACGACATCAGCCATCGGTGCAAGATCCTCAACCTTTGCCAATCCAGTCAGAACACCGATCGTGGTCATGCCGGCGGCGCGACCGGCCTCCAGATCGTGCAGACTGTCGCCGACCATGGCGATCCGGTCCGGTGGGACGCCAACATGTTGGGCAAAAGCCAACAACTGGCCGGGCCCAGGCTTGAACCCGTGGCCACTGTCATACCCCGCAATGAAATCGAAATAGGTCTCGATTCCGACCGAGGCCAGGTGCCGTTTCGCCGGCATCTCGCCGTCATTGGTCGCAACACCCAGCTTCTTGCCGGCGTCTTTCAGGAATTGCAGAAAAGGTGCAAGCGCAACGGCCTCGACCTGAGGCGCATGGGCAGAAGCCGCATTCAAGGTCTGAACCAGATCCTCGCGGGACCAGCCGTCAAGTTCTGGGAGCAAGGCGTCTGCGACCTCGTCGACGGTGCCAGCGATCACGATACTGTCCTCGGAATAGGTCTCTGTCGCGAAGTCAAAGCCAATGCTCTTTCCAAGCACGGACGCACGCGCATTGTCGCCCTCGCTCAGACGCAGCAGCACCGCCTTGCCGAACGCCCCCCACGTGGCGGCGAAATCAAACAGGGTTCCGTCCTTGTCAAAAACCAGCGCATCAATCGACATGCATTCTTGCTCCTGCGCGGACCCGTTCAGGTCCAATGAACATCCGCGCCGCCTGACAGGACGCTTCGGGCCTGGGCCGGTTGATCGTAGGGGACAGCGTTTGCGTCACAAAAGGCCAACACCCACGAATCGTCAAGCATCAGAAATTCCAGCACCGAAGCAAGAAACTCGGGCTCTGTGGCGCGGTCCCTCAGGTCATCCGTCGAGGCGCCGGTCGAACCAAGGAAAACAGGCAACAATTCATCGTTCCCAACAAGCCACCCAAGCGCTTTCAAGGCCAGAGTTTCGGCGAATTCGGCAGAGATCGGCATGATCAGGCCCCGGTTCGAAGATTTGGAAAGGGTTTGTTAACCAGACTCATAAACACTTTGGCAAGGCATGCAATCTACGGTGAAAACAATGTCCGTGCAGGGAACCATCCTTGTCCTCGACGGGGTCTCGACCAATCGCATCATGCTGAAGGTGCAGCTGACGGCGGCGTGGTATCATGTCGTGCAGGGCGAGAAGCTGGCTGGTCTTGGGGCGTTGCTGCGGCGGACCCGGCCGGATCTGGTGCTGACGGCCCAGACACTACCCGACGGAGACGCGGGCGACGTCAAAAGACTGATGCTGTCCGTTCCGGCCCTGCAGGATGTCCCTGTGGTCTCGATTGCGCCTCAGAACGATCGGACCGCCCGGCTGCGGAACCTGTCCGAGGGGCTGGATGACGTTCTGGCCTATCCGTTCAAAGATACGCTGTTGCTGGCGCGTGTGCGAAGCCTGCTGCGCGCCCGTGCGGAAACTCAGGATCTGAAGAACAGTGGCAACCCTCAATCCGTGGGATTTGCCGAAGCCCCCGCAGCAATGATCACGCCCGCGCGGCATGGTCAGATCGCCGTCTTGGCCCACACCGGACGTACTCGCACGCTGTGGCACAAGGCCCTGAACGGACGAACGCAGCATTCGGTGTGCAGCCATACCCTGCCCAACCTTAGCGGCGTCTTGTCTGGCACCATACCTGACGCGATAGTTGTCGAACTGAACAGCGATCCATCCGGCCTGAACATGTTGGCCGACCTCAAATCCCGCACCGGCACCCGGCGGACCGCTCTGATCGGAATCATTCCCGATGACAACGCCACTCTTGCCGCCGAGGCCTTGGATCGCGGCGCCGATGCAATTTGCCTCGGAGGGTTCTGCCCTGACGAAGTATCGCTTCGGGTCGAGGCGTTGATTGCACGCAAGGCGCATGACGAGCAAATGCGCGACTCGTTGCGCCGTGGGCTTGAGGAATCGTGGATCGACACGCTGACCGGCCTGAACAACCGTCGTTTCGCACAGACCGCGATGGACCAATTGCTGCACAGTTCGGTGCACAAACAGCGGGGTTTTGCGATCATGCTGGCCGACCTGGACCATTTCAAATCCATCAATGACCGTTACGGCCACAGTGCCGGTGACAGGGTTTTGGTCGAGGCCGGAAAACGGATGAAGCGCGCTTTCGGACCTGACGGCTTCCTCGCCCGCATCGGAGGAGAGGAATTCCTGTTCGGACTGCCAAACGCGACCCGCGAAAAGGCGCTCAGGAAGGCGGCCGATATCTGCAGCGGCGTCAGCAGCGTACCGGTCGTCCTGCCGGACATTCCTGCCCGCCTTCCGGTGACGGTCAGCATCGGGCTGAAGGTGTGCGAGCCACCCTTCTCCCCACCTCCGGACGGCTCACTGTCGGCCGAAAGCCTGATCAAATGCGCGGACAAGGCGCTTTATGCGGCCAAACAGGCCGGCCGGAACCAAGTGTGGATGAAACAGAACGCGGCCTAAGCAGGTCAGTCCTTGCGTCTCTTGGGATCCGGGCGCCGCTTCAACACGTCTTCCAAGCGGTCGGCATAAGCTTTTCGTTCTTCGTCGGACATGGCCGAAACCCGAGCCAGCCATTGCTCTTGCAGAGCCGCCTGGATTTCGTCATTCGCCCGGGCTTGTTCTTCCAGCAAGTTGTGGACTTCATCTCGGTCGAACGGAACGGCCCGCAGCGCTTTGCCAAGCGCCTTGAAATCACGAGACCTTTTCTCGGCCCCGCGCCGATGCTTGTCGGCCAGATCGCCTCTCAACGCCTTGCGTTCCGGATCAGGAAGAGCGCGGTACAGGGCAGGTCCAAATCCGGGAGGAACATCGTCCCGCACACCGTGAAACCGCAGCGCAGTCCCGATGATCACCCCGGCGACCAGCAGGTTCAGGCCAAGGGATACCACCAATAGCACAGGCACCCAGCGCCTTGGGGGTTTAACGTCTTCATTCATTCCGCTTCCTCCAGAAACGCGGCCTCGAGACCGAGATTGGCGACCATGTAGGATGCATCCTGGGTCATTATGTAATTCGCCGGGTCCGGCAGAAAGGACGGCGCTGCAAAGCCGACCCATGCGCCAACCACGCTGGCCGCCGCAAGCCCACTGAGCGCCTGCCACCCCCCGAGACCGGCAATAAGACTGCCCAGAAATCCTTGTGACTTGGGTTTTGCTGTTTTTGTCGCCGCAAGCCGGATGGCCTCGGCATCCGTCAGGATACGAACGGCCAAATCGTCGGGCAGATCAACATGCGCCTGCCGTGCCTCGGCAAACAAAAGATCCAGTTCTGTATCTTGGTCAGACATGGTCATACCCCAACTCTTCCTGACGGCCTGACAATATGGCCGTCAACGACCGCTTTCCGCGGGCAACAAGACTTTCTACCGCTTCTACGGAAATCTTCATGATTCCCGCGATTTCCGGATTGGACAACTCCTCGATGTGCCTGAGAATGACAGCTTCGCGCTGCCGTTCGGGCAATTGTGCCAAGGCCGCTTGCAACGCATCCACGCGGGCGTTTTGCTGCATTCGGTCCACGACACTGGGCTGGTCGTCCTCAGGCTCTGGGACATCGTCCAATGTGCCTGCCGTTTTCTTCCGCCGCAGATCGACACACAGGTTCAAGACCACGCGGTACAACCAGGTCGAGATCTTGGCCTGCCCCGGAACCCAGTCCGCCGCCACTTTCCACAGCCGAAGCATCGCTTCCTGGGTTACGTCTTCGGCCTCTGCCCTGTTGTTCAACATACGCAGAGCAACCGAATAGCACCGCGGCCCCAACCGATCGGTCAGCAGGCGTGCTGCCTGGGCGTCGCCTTCGGCAAACCGCTTCAGCAACACGTCGTCGCTGCAGGCATCCGCGGCGACCGTGTCGCCGCGGACAGTATGCGCAGAGGACGGCACGTCCTTCATCCTGCGTCAGTTGTTGTCTGGGTCCGGGCGGCCACCCTTCTTGTGGTGCCGACCCATTCCATCCCGTGCATTGGCGAACTCCTGCTCGGACAGAGATCCGTTTCCATCCGCATCAAGGCGGTCAAACATCTTGTCAGCCCGGCGCGGTTTCGGCAACTCGTCCGCAGTCAGAAAGCCGTCTTTGTCAGCATCATGACGCTCGAACATGTCGGAAACGCGGTCGTTTGCCTTTTTCTGAGCCTCGGCCTGCATTTCTTCGACGCTGATCTTTCCGTCACCGTCGGTATCGGCCGAGGTGAACTTCTGCAGGCGATGGGCCTCCATCTCGGCCTTGGTCACCTGGCCGTCACCGTTGGCATCCAGCTCCTGAAAGCTGACCGGTTCACGGTCGCGAGGTCCTTTGGCCAGCGCAGCCGTCCCGGTGACGGCAACTGCAGACAGAATGATGGCCGAGATAAATTTTGCGCTCTTCATTGCTCGTTTCCTTTGTTGTCGCGGCCCTGTGCCGCTGCTTACATTCATTCAAACGCAGCCCGGCAAAGTTTCCGTCGCTGTCCGCGAATTTTTTTCCGGCATTGAAACCTGCATTTCCGGTCAATATTTTCGAGAGGGTCGGTGCAAAGCGACGCACCCCCCTTTTCTGCGGGATGAAACAAGCGCAATATCCCCGAAATCCGAGCGCGAGTATCAAGATGACAGATCAAACCATCGACACCCTCTCTCAGGAGGAACGCCCCACATGGCCCGCCATCGTGAAAGGGTTCCGGTGCAAATGCCCCAATTGCGGCAAAGGCAAGCTGTTGCACAGCTACCTGAAGGTGAATGATACCTGCGCAGACTGCGGTCAGGAATTGTTTCACCACAGGGCAGATGACGGGCCGGCTTACTTGACCATTCTGCTGGTCGGACACCTTTTGGCTCCGGCGCTGCATGTCACTTACGTCGGCCTGCGCCCGTCTCCGTGGGCCATGGCAATCGGCTTTTCGATAGCTTGCGTTGCACTGTCGCTGTTCCTTCTTCCCAGGCTCAAAGGAGCGGTCGTCGGCTTTCAATGGGCCCGGAAGATGCACGGGTTCGACGACAACAAGTGACCCGTCAATGCAACTGAGCTTCTCATGACCGTGGACAAATCCGCAATTCGCGACGCCGCGACGATCATCGTTTTGCGCGACCGTTTTCGAACCCCGTCGATTCTGATGGGCCAACGTGGTGCCGCGGCGGCCTTCATGCCGAACAAGTTCGTATTTCCGGGGGGTGCCGTGGATGCTGAGGACGCGCAAGTTCCGCTGGCCACTCCGGTTCCCGAGATTTGCCAACAAAGGCTGAGCGATCAGGCTCCTGCCGGACTGCATGTGCCACTGGCGGCAGCGGCAATTCGCGAGTTGTGGGAGGAGACCGGCTTTATCCTCGGTGTCCGCGACACCTGGCCGGGTCCGGTTCCACAAGCCTGGACCGGCTTCGCGGAAAGAGGCTACATTCCGTCGGCCGAAGCGCTGCAGTTCGTGTTCCGCGCGGTTACCCCGCCCGGACGCCCACGCCGGTTCGACGCCCGATTTTTTCTTTTGGACGCAGATGCCATCGCCGGTGATCTGGACGATTTCAGCCAGGCCTCGGATGAACTGTCACATCTACAGTGGATTCCGCTGGAACAGGCGCGGGAGTTCGACTTGCCCTTCATCACCGAGGTTGTTCTGTCGGAAGTCGAGGCGCGCGTATCAGATACAACGCCCCCCGACTCCGTGCCGTTCTTTCTGAACAACGAAGAAGCCAGTCTGTTCCAGCGTCTCAAGGGCCACCCGATGCCCGAAACAGACTGAGCCGCCTTATTTCATTCGGCTTATTACAACTGTGACTTCGGGCTTTTTGCCGATTTCGATCTGTGCACTTTGTCGAACGATGCGACGCATGGCTTCTTCCAGCTTGTCATCGTCCCGCAGCGTTTTGACCTCAGCCCGCATCAGGAACTGGTTCAGGTCCTCTTCCAGCACCTCGATCAATCCGGCCCGCGACACGCCGGTTTCCGGCAGCCCCATGGTATCGCACCAAGGTTCGCCCAGTGGCTCATCGTCTTCGTCCAGGATGACAGTTACGGTCACGTGCCCGTTCAGAGCCATGCGGATACGGTCCCGCACCACACCGTCCAGCGCGCCAATCTTGACGGAACCGTCCAGGTAGGTCCGGCCGGTCTCGACATAATCCACGACCTCGGGCGCGTTCCCCGACAGATCCAGCATCGTGCCATTGACCGCCAGGACACCGGCACGACCTGCGGCCTCGGCCAGCTTGGCGTGTTCCCGCAGATGCCTGTGTTCACCGTGCATTGGAACGACGATCTGAGGATCGACCAAGGCATGCATCTGCTCAAGATCAGGGCGGTTGGCGTGGCCGGAAACGTGGTACAAGCCAGCGCTGTCATCGACCACGTCGACGCCTTTTTCGCTCAGTTGGTTCATGATGCGGATCACACCGCGTTCATTCCCCGGAATGGTCTTCGAGGAGAAAAGGAACAGGTCGCCATCCTTCAGCTCGATCCCCCGGTATTTGCCGCGCGCCAACTGCGCGCTGGCCGCGCGGCGCTCACCCTGGCTGCCGGTGACGATCAGCATCAGGTTCTGGCGGGGCAGATCCAAGGCTTCCTCAGCGCTGATCACGCGCGGAAAATCAGACAGGATACCGGTTTCAGTCGCAGCCTCGATCATGCGGCGCATGGCCCGGCCCAACAGAACCACCGAACGACCCGCCCGATGCCCGGCCTCGGCCAGCGTTTTGACCCGCGCGACATTCGACGCAAAGGTCGTTGCAACCACCATACCAGTCGCGTCCTCGACCAATTGGGTGATGGCCGGCCCAACCTCCGACTCCGAGCGACCGGGATGCGAGGAAAACACGTTGGTGCTGTCACAAACCAACGCCTTGACCCCAGGCTTGGCCACTTCGGCCCAAAGATCGGGATCAAACGGTTCGCCCACAACCGGATTGGTGTCCAGTTTGAAATCACCGGTATGCACGACACGGCCAGCCTGCGTGTCGATCACCAGCGCCGCACTCTCGGGGATCGAATGCGAAACGGGCAGGAATCCGACCGTAAACGGACCTGCCTTGATTTGCTCGGGCCAGGCGGACACGGTGCGCACGGCTTCGGGCGGATGTCCGGCATCTTCCATTTTGCGGCGGGCGATATTTGCGGTGAAAGCACGCGCGTAGACCGGCGCGCCAAGGGCCTCATGACAATGGGCCACGGCGCCGACGTGATCCTCGTGCGCATGGGTGACGAAGATCGCCTCAAGCCGATCCGCACGTTCCTTCAACCACGAAATGTCGGCGTAGATCAGATCGACGCCCGGCGTTGTATCCATGTCGGGAAAGGTCACGCCCAGATCGACCAGGATCAGACGTTCCTGACCGGGTTTGCCATAGCCGTAGACATAGGCGTTCATACCGATTTCGCCCGCGCCGCCGAGCGGCAAGTAGATCAGTCTTTCGCTGCTCATGCCGAGCCAGTATCCTTGTTGTAGCGATGGATCACGGTAAGCCCGTGCATCGTCAGATCGTCTTCAATTGCATCAAAGCCCACATCGGCCTGATCGAACAACGGTGCAAGACCGCCCGTCCCTATGACCTTCATGGGCATTCCGTATTCCGCCTTGATCCTGTCGATCAAACCTTCGATGAGGCCGGAATACCCCCAATACACACCTGACTGGATACATCCAACCGTGTTTGTGCCGATGACTTTCTCGGGACGCGTCACGTCGATATGCGGCAGAGCTGCAGCGCCCTGGTGCAAGGCCTCGAGACTGAGGTTCACGCCGGGGGCGATCACTCCTCCGACATAGGCGCCATCAGCGGCGACCACATCGAAATTCGTGGCGGTCCCGAAATCCACCACCACGACATTCCCGCCGTGCCGATCAAAGGCACCGGCCGCATTCGCCAGACGGTCCGGACCGGGAATCGTCCCTTCATCAACGCGCGGCGCTACCGGCAACTCGCAATCGGGCTTGCCCACCACCAACGGCCGGCATCCAAAGAACCGGTCGGCAAAGACGCGCAGGTTGAACACCACCCGCGGCACCGTCGAGGCAATGATGACGTCGGTGATGTCAGCCTCGATCCCGTAATGTTTCACCAGGGTCGAGTACCAGGTGAAATAGGCATCGGCCGTGCGGGCATGGTGGGTTGAGGTGCGCAGCGTGCACAGGAATTTCTCGCCATCCCAGATCGAGAAAACGGTGTTCGTGTTGCCGCAGTCAATGGCCAGAAGCATATGCGCCCCTTTCAGAAATAAACGTCTGCCGCCGGAATGCTGACGCGGCCCTTGGCGGTGTTTAGGACAAGGTTGCCGCCCGCGTCCACCGTTTCAAAGGTCCCGACGGTTTCCGAAGCACCTGTGCGCGCGGTAATCACCTCGCCCAGCTTCGCGGCCCGGTCCAGCCAAGCTTTGCGGATCGGTTCAAACCCGTAGGTAACAAACTGCAGTTCGAGCTTTGCGTAGGCATCGGCGAGCTCAGTCAGAAAATCCTCGGCGGACACCTGAGCCCCGGTTTCCGACAACAACGAAACGGGCCGCAGAGCTCCCTGCTCAACTGTCTCAGGATCAGGCGCGTCTGCGAGGTTCACCCCGATGCCGATCGCAAGGTGGGATACGTCGCGCCCCTGCCCCGTGCTTTCCAACAGGATGCCGGCCAGTTTCCCGCCGTTCAACAACACGTCATTCGGCCATTTCAATGCGAACCCCTGTGCGCGACCGGTGACCGAAACACAGGCATCAAAAAGCGCCAGCGCGGCAACAAAGCTGCGAAGGGCTGCCTGCTCTGGATTGCCCTCGGGCCGCAGCAACAAGGTTGCTGCCAGGTTGCCCTGGGGGTTGGACCACGCCCGGCCGCGCCTGCCACGCGCGGCGGTTTGATGATGCGCCATGATCCAGACCGGACCTGTTGCAGTGGGTGCGATCCGCGCGGCCTCATTCAGGGTGCTGTCAACTTCCTGCAGGATATGCAGACCGTATCCTTGGGGCCAGGTGCTCATGCCAAAAAGGCCCGGCCTGATGGCCGAGCCCCTTTCCAGATTTTGTTGAAACGGTCAGTTGACAAGCGTCGTCGCCGCGGCTGACGCTGCGCCCTCGATCCCGAACTGGTAGACCACACCGATCAACATCAATGCGGCCGACCCCATCAGAGCAACCCACAATACCGGGGTCGAGCGGGTTTCGATCGGATCTTCGTTTTCGTCGCCGAAATACATGTAGAAGACGATCCGCAGGTAGTAGAAGGCACCGATCACCGAGGCGATTGCCGATGCAATAACCAACCCAATCAGGTCAGCTTGCACACCGGCCTGCCAGACGCCGAACTTGGCGAAGAACCCCAGCATTGGCGGTACGCCGGCAAGGCTGAACATCAGGATCAGCACGGCCAGCGCCTTGCCCGGGTCCCGCTTGGAATACTGGCGCAGGGCGTCGATGTCTGTCACCGGCTTGCCGTCGCGCTCCATCATCAGGATGAAGGCGAAGGTGCCGATATTCATGGTCACATAGATCGCCAGATACATCAGCATCGCTTTGACACCCAATTCGGTGCCTGCGGCCAGACCGATCAGCGCGTACCCCATATGTGCAATTGACGAATAGGCCATCAGCCGTTTGATGTCGCGCTGCCCGATGGCAGCCACGGCCCCCAGCAACATCGACAGGACCGAAAGCAGCACGATCACCTGCTGCCAGTCCGCGATGGCACCGCCGAACGCATCATGCAGAACGCGCGCGAACAAGGCCATCGCTGCAACTTTGGGTGCGGTTGCAAAGAAAGCCGTCACCGGAGTGGGCGAGCCCTCGTAAACGTCCGGTGTCCACATGTGGAACGGAACCGCCGAAATCTTGAATGCCAGACCCGAGATCAGCAGAACAAGGCCAAACAGAAGCCCAACCGAGACATCGCCGTGATGCACCGTGTTGATGATGCCCGAGAACAGCGTCGTACCGGTGAACCCATAGACCAGAGATGCGCCGAACAGCAGCAATCCCGAACTGAGCGCACCCAAAACGAAATACTTCAGCCCCGCCTCGGTCGATTTGGCGCTGTCACGGCGCAGGGCCGCCACGACATACAGAGACAGCGACTGCAGCTCGAGACCCATATAGAGCGACATCAGATCGCCGGCGCTGACCATCATCATCATGCCGACCGCTGCCAAAGCCACCAGCAACGGATACTCGAAACGCAGCAGGTTCCGGCGCGCCATGTACTCCTGGCTCATAACCAGAACCGCGGCGGCCGATAGCAGAATCGCGACCTTTGCAAATCGGGCGAACCCGTCGTCGATGAACATGCCGTTGAAGGCCACGTTGGTCCCCGAGCCGTTCGACGCGATCCAGAACGACAGCGCCGCCATCAGTCCGGCCGTCGTCCAGACCAGAACCGGAGCCAGCGCATCCTTGCTGGTGTAGACAGCTCCGATCAGCGCCGCCATCGCATAGATCGCCAGAATGATTTCCGGCAGAATTACAGTGAGATCAGCCTGGATCATGTCTCCAAAGCTCCCTTAGTGCGAAGCGACCTGGGTCGCGGCCTCGGCCGCGGCCAGAGCCGTGTCATAGTTCGAAATCAGCGCGGCGGTCGAATTGCCGATCACGTCGGTGACCAGCGACGGATAGACGCCCAGCAGGATGGTCATGACGATCAGCGGCGCAAAGATCAGACGCTCGCGTGTGCTCATGTCGGTGATCGACTTGAGGCTTTCCTTGATCAGGTCGCCAAAGACCACGCGGCGATACAACCAAAGCGCATAAGCCGCCGAGAAGATCACACCGCTGGCCGCCACTGCGGTCACCCAGGTGTTGACCTGGAAGGTGCCCATAAGCGTCAGGAATTCGCCGATGAACCCGCTGGTGCCCGGCAGGCCCACATTGGCCATGGTGAACAGCATGAACACCAACGCATAGGCCGGCATCCGGATCACCAGGCCGCCATAGGCCTCGATGTCGCGGGTGTGCATCCGGTCGTAGATCACGCCAACACAAAGGAACAGCGCGGCCGAGATGAACCCGTGGCTGAGCATCTGGAAAATCGCCCCGTCGATGCCCTGCTGGTTGGCGGCAAAGATGCCCATGGTCACAAAACCCATATGCGCGACCGAAGAATAGGCGATCAGCTTTTTCATGTCCTCCTGCACCAGCGCCACCAACGAGGTATAGACCACGGCGATTGCCGACAGCCACAGCACCAGATCGGTCATCACGGCCGACCCGACAGGGAACATGGGCAAGCTGAAACGCAGGAAACCATAGCCACCCATCTTCAGCAGAATTGCCGCCAGCACGACCGAGCCCGCCGTCGGTGCCTGAACGTGCGCGTCTGGCAACCAGGTGTGCACGGGCCACATCGGCATCTTCACCGCGAAGGACGCAAAGAACGCGAGGAACATCAGCGTCTGCATACCGCCGACAATGTGGACACCCAGCACGCTGAAGCTCTCGGACGAGAACTGGTGCGTCATGAGTGCGGCAATGTCCGTGGTGCCTGCATCCGCATACATCGCCACCATCGCCACCAGCATCAGAACCGAGCCGAGGAAGGTGTAGAGGAAGAACTTGAAGCTGGCATAGATCCGGTCCTTGCCGCCCCAGATGCCGATGATCAGGAACATCGGGATCAGCCCGGCTTCGAAGAACAGGTAGAACAGCACCAGGTCCAGCGCCATGAACACGCCGAGCATCAGCGTTTCCAGAAGCAGGAAGGCGATCATGTATTCCTTGACCCGGTCGGTCACGTTCCAGCTGGCCAGAATGGTCAGCGGCATGATGAAGGTGGTCAGCAGCACGAACAGAACGCTGATGCCATCCACGCCCATCTTGTACTTCAGGCCCAGCAGCCACTGACCCTCTTCCACCATCTGAAAGCCAGTGTTCGATGGGTCGAACTCGGTGTAAATCCCGATCGAAACAAGGAAGGTCACGGTGGTCGCAACCAGCGCGATCCACTTGGCATTGCGCTGTGCGGCCACATCGTTCCCGTGCAGGAACAGCGCCATCAGACCGGCGGAAATGGCCGGAATGAACGTTACAATGGATAGGATATTGTCCATCAGTTTGCGCCTCCGCCGATCGACATCCAGGTGACCAGGGCGGCGATCCCCAGAACCATCCAGAAGGCGTAAGTGAAGATGTAGCCCGTCTGCGCCTTGCCTGCGAGGCGGGTGAAGAAGGGAACGACGCCCATTGCTACTCCGTTCAGGAAACCGTCGATCGTCTTGCCGTCACCGCCCTTCCACAGGAACCGGCCCAAGGCCACGGTCGGTTTTACAAGGATCGCGTCGTAGATTTCGTCAAAGTACCACTTGTTCTTGAGGAACAGGTACAGCGGGCGCTGGTTCTCGGCCAAGCGACCCGGCAGCGCCGGGTTCACGATGTAGAACAGGTAGGCCAGCCCAAAGCCCAGAAGCATCGCGACGAACGGCGAGAATTTGACCCATTTCGGCGCCGCATGCGCATCGTCCAGAACATGATTGTCCGGCGCGATGTACAGCGCGCCCTCGCCCGGCTTGCCGACAAAGGCATAGTGGTGATCTCCGCCCTTCGCCTTGTCATCATGCGCAGCCTCGTCGCCATGGGATTCGGTGGCATGCGTGTCGTCGCCATGTTCATCGGCCTTGGCATGGTCACCGGCGTCGGCATGCGCCTCGGCAACCGGAATGCCGTAGAACTTGCCCACCTGATCGGCGTGACCGAAGAAGTTGTTGTACCAGATCATACCCGCGAACACGGCGCCCAGCGACAGAACACCCAGCGGCACCAGCATGACCATCGGGCTTTCATGCGCGTGCTTATGCGTGTGCTTGTCGCCCCGCTCCTCGCCATAGAAGGTCAGGAAGATCAGGCGCCAGCTGTAGAACGAGGTCATCGCGGCCGCGATCACCAGCGCCCAGAACCCGAAGGCCGATCCGCCGGCATAGGCGCTTTCGATGATGGCATCCTTGGACAAGAAGCCAGCAAAGCCGATCGTGGTCAGCGGGATGCCGACACCGGTGATGGCCAGGGTACCGATCATCATCGCCCAGAAGGTATAGGGGATCTTCTTGCGCAGGTTGCCATAGTTCATCATGTCCTGTTCGTGGTGCATGGCGTGGATCACCGAACCCGCCCCCAGGAACAAGAGCGCCTTGAAGAAGGCATGCGTGAACAGGTGGAACATCGCCGCCGAATACATGCCCACGCCCGCGGCCACGAACATGTAGCCCAGCTGTGAGCAGGTCGAATAGGCGATCACGCGTTTGATGTCCGTCTGCACCAAGCCCACGGTCGCGGCAAAGAAAGCGGTGGCAGCCCCGAGCACGGTGACGAACCCGGTTGCTCCTGGCGCGAACTCCATCAGCGGCGACATGCGGCAAACGAGGAACACACCGGCCGTCACCATGGTGGCCGCGTGGATCAGCGCCGACACGGGCGTCGGGCCCTCCATCGCGTCCGGCAACCAGGTGTGCAGGATCAACTGCGCCGACTTGCCCATCGCACCGATGAACAGTAGCACGCAGATGACCTCGATCGCGGTCCATTCGCCCCACAGGAAGGTCAGTTGCGTTTCTGCCAGCTGGGGTGCAGCGGCAAAGATATCCGAGAAGTTGATGCTGTCGGTCAGAAAGAACAGCGCAAATATCCCAAGCGCGAAGCCGAAGTCGCCCACACGGTTGACGATGAACGCTTTCATCGCCGCCGCATTGGCCGAGGGTTTGCGATAGTAAAAACCGATCAGCAGGTACGACGCGACGCCCACGCCTTCCCAGCCGAAGAACATCTGTACGAGGTTGTCGGCCGTCACCAGCATCAGCATGGCGAAGGTGAAGAAGGACAGATATGCAAAGAAGCGCGGCTTGTAGCTTTCGCCCTCGCGCCACTGCGGGTCGTGATCCATATAGCCGAACGAATAAAGGTGCACGAGCGCCGAAACGGTGGTGACGACGATCAACATGATGGCGGTCAGCCGGTCCAGACGAACGGCCCACGAGGTCGACAGCGAGCCGCTCTCGATCCAGCGCATGATCTCGATCTGCTGGGTCTGCCCGTCAAAGCTGAAGAAAACGATCCACGACAGCAGACAGGCCAGAAACAGCAGGCCCGTTGCCGTCCACAGCGCGGCCTTTTCGCCGATGAACTTCCAGCCAAAGCCGCAGATCAGCGCGCCCACCAGCGGGGCAAAGAGGATTGTGGTTTCCATGATCCCTTACCCCTTCATCATGTTGACGTCTTCAACCGCGATAGTGCCGCGGTTGCGGAAGAAGCAGACCAGAATGGCCAGCCCGATCGCAGCCTCGGCCGCGGCCACGGTCAGCACGAACAGCGTAAACACCTGCCCGACCAGATCGCCGAGAAAGCTGGAAAACGCCACGAGGTTGATGTTCACCGCCAACAGCATCAGTTCGATGCTCATCAGCAGGATGATGACGTTCTTGCGGTTCAGGAAGAGACCGAAGATGCCGATGACGAACAGAGTCGCCGCGACGGTAAGATAGTGTTCAAGTCCGATCATCGTCTCAAAGTCCCTGCCCCGGTTTCACGTCCTTCAACTCCATCGCCTTGGCCGGGTCGCGCATCATCTGGCCGACGATGTCCTGACGCTTGATGTCCTTGCGGTGGCGCAGCGTCAGCACGATGGCGCCGATCATGGCCACCAGCAGGATGAGGCCCGCCAGTTGGAACAGAAGGAAGTATTGATCGTAAAGGATGACACCCAGTGCCTCGGTGTTGTGGCGATCGGCCGGGATGGGCTGGGCCAAGTTGGCCGCCGCGCCTTGTGCGCTGTCCCAAGCGCCAAAGGCCATGACGAACTGCATCAGGATGACCAGACCGATCAGCAGGGCCAAAGGCATGTAGCGCGCCATCTCGGCCTTGAGCTCGGCAAAGTCCACGTCCAGCATCATCACCACGAACAGGAACAGCACCGCCACCGCGCCGACATAGACGATGATCAGCAGCATGGCGACGAATTCCGCCCCCAGCAGCACGAACAGTCCCGCCGACGAAAGGAAGGCCAGGATCAGCCACAGCACCGAATGCACCGGCTGCCGGCTGATCACGGTGAACAGCCCGCCGGTGATGGCGCTGATGGCAAAGAGGTAAAAGGCAAATACGCTCATTGGTCATCTTCCTCGTTTTCGCCCATGGCCTCCTGCGCCAGTTCCAGCGCCCGGGTCATGGCCGGGATGCCGGCAAAGACCGACATCTGACCGATCGTTTCCACGATCTCTTGTTTCTTGGCCCCTGCCTCGATGGCATGGCGTACCGTCTGGCGCAGGGCCGTGTCGGCCTGTGCGCCCTGACAGGTCAGCCCGGCCAGCGTCAGCAACAGGCGGGTCTTGGCATCCAGTCCGCCCGGATTGACGGTGTTGCCGAACATCATCTCCATGACCTCTTTGGGCATGGTCGGCCACAACGCCTCGAAGCCGCGCATCGCGTCGACGGGCGAATAGCTCTCCAGCGCCGGGTTGAACGCCTTGGCCATGTCATGCGCCTGTCTGAGCATCTGCTCGAATGGGTTTTTCGTCGGATCGCTCATCGGTAGGGCGCGTCCAGTTCCAGATTGCGGGCGATCTCGGCTTCCCAGCGTTCACCGTTGTCCAGCAGCTTCTGCTTGTCATAGAACAGCTCTTCGCGGGTTTCCGTGGCGAATTCGAAATTAGGTCCTTCGACGATGGCATCGACCGGGCAGGCCTCTTGGCAGAAGCCGCAGTAGATGCACTTGGTCATGTCGATGTCATATCGCGTGGTACGGCGGCTGCCGTCCTGGCGCGGTTCGGCGTCGATTGTGATGGCCTGCGCGGGGCACACAGCTTCGCACAATTTGCAGGCGATGCAGCGCTCCTCGCCGTTGGGGTAACGGCGCAGGGCGTGTTCACCGCGGAACCGTGGCGACAGCGGGCCCTTTTCGTGCGGGTAGTTCACGGTGGCCTTGGGCGCGAAGAAATACTTCAGCCCCAGCTTCATTCCGACCCAGAAATCCTGCAGAAGGAAGTATTTGGCCGCGCGGGTATAGTCGATATGTGCCATTGTCAGCCTCCTACGCTCCAACGGGCGAATGCACCCCAGAACCAGTCGAATTTCGCCGCAAAGGCCACGAAGACAACCCACACCAGGCTGAACGGCAGGAACACTTTCCAGCCCAGCCGCATCAGCTGGTCATAGCGGTAGCGGGGCGTGATCGCCTTGACCATCGCGAAGAGGAAGAAGAAGAACGCCATCTTGGCGACCATCCACAGCACGCCATCGGGCAGGCCGGGGATCGGCGACAGCCAGCCGCCGAAGAACAGCAGCGTGGTCAGCGCGCACATCAGGAAGATGGCGATGTATTCGCCCGCCATGAACAGCAGGAAGGGCGTTGCCGAGTATTCGACCTGATAGCCTGCGACCAGTTCCGATTCAGCTTCGGGCAGGTCGAACGGCGGGCGGTTGGTCTCGGCAAGGGCCGAGATGAAGAACAGGAAGACCATCGGGAAATGCGGCAGCCAGTACCAGCTGAAGAACCCGAACGAGCCATCCTGCGCCCGCACGATGTCACCAAAATTCATCGACCCGGTCGAAATGATCACCCCGATGATGATCAGGCCGATCGAAACCTCATACGAAATCATCTGCGCGGCCGAGCGCAACGAGCCCAGGAACGGGTATTTCGAGTTCGACGCCCATCCGCCCATGATCACGCCGTACACCTCGAGCGAGGACACCGCGAACACATAGAGGATAGCCACGTTGATGTCGGACAGGACCCAGCCGTCATTGAACGGAATGACCGCCCAGGCGATCATGGCCAGCACGAAGGACGTCAGCGGCGCCAGGATGAACACAGTCCGGTCCGCGCCGGCAGGGATCACCACCTCTTTGACGACGTATTTCAGCGCGTCCGCCACCGACTGCAGCAGGCCGTAAACGCCAACCACGTTGGGGCCGCGACGCATCTGGACCGCGGCCCAGATCTTGCGGTCGCCATAGACCAGAAACAGCAGCGAGATCATCACGAAGGCCACGACGGCCAGCACCTGCGCCAATATGATCAGGGCTATTCCGCCTGGGGTGTCAAAGAATTCAGCCATTGGTCCTCACACCGTGGGTATTCCGTTTTCCGCTGCCATCGCGCGACCCGACCGGCCGGTCGGAGACTCGCGTCGCCTGCGATTGGTTTGGCGAGTTGGTGTAAACAGCATCCGCTGCCTGCACGCCACCTTTTTCCTTCATTTCATTCGGCAAAACACACGACCACGCCCCTCGCATCTCCTCTCGGAAAAACGAGCTCGGGCTTCCGCCCGCTTTGCGGTTTATGGTCGTTGCAAGCCTCATTCCGCGGCAATCTTTTGGTCACCGCGCGCCTTGGCCAGCGCCGAAAGCTCGGCCATCAACTGCGAGGCTCGTGCAATCGGGTTGGTCAGATAGAAATCCTTGATCACGGTCCGGAAATCGGCCTGTCCCAAAGGTCCGGCCTCGATTGCCTGTTCTTCGTTCTCGGGCACTTGGTCGATCCCGGCCAGATGCGGCACTGCTTCGATCAGCTTTTGCCGCAGCTGGGCCAACGTGTCATAAGGAAGTTTCTCGCCCAACTCCGCCGAAAGCGCCCGCAGGATCGCCCAGTTTTCCTTGGCTTCGCCCGGCGCAAATCCGGCCCTCATCGCCAATTGAGGGCGACCCTCAGTGTTGACGAAAAGACCGTTTTCCTCGGTATAAGCCGCGCCTGGCAGGATGACGTCGGCGCGGTGTGCACCGCGGTCACCGTGGCTGCCCTGGTAAATGACGAATGGACCCGCATCGATATCGACCTCGTCCGCGCCCAGGTTGAAGATCACCTCGGCGCCGTCGATTGCAGCCTCAAGGCCACCCTCCGTCGCGGCACCCACATCCATCGCACCAACGCGGGCCGCTGCAGTGTGCAGAACAAGCATCCGACCCGACAGCGCGCGCGCGGCGGCCAAAACGGACTGACCGTCTGCCTCGGACACGGCGCCCTGTCCGACGATCACAACGGCTTCGTTGCTTGCCTTGGCCTTGGCCAGCGCATCGCGGTCGGTGCCAAGATGTTCGTAGTCATAAGTCAGATCAACGGCCGGGCCGATCAATTTGACATCGGCGCCCGCCAGCCACGCCTTGCGGATGCGCGCATTCAGCACCGGAGCCTCGTCGCGCGGGTTGGTGCCGATCAGAATGATCTCTTTCGCCGTGTCGATCTCCTCGATCGTCACATTGCCGACATAGCCCGAACGGTTACCGATAGGCAGGCGGGCATTGTCGGTTCGGCATTCGACCTTGCCACCCAGCCCCTCAATCATCTGCTTCAACGCAAAGGCGGCTTCGACAGGAACCAGATCGCCGATCAGACCGGCAACCTTCTTGCCCTTCATCGCCGCTGCGGCGGTGGCCAAAGCCTCGGGCCAGCTGGCGGCACGCAGGCGACCGTTTTCGCGGATATAGGGCGTGTCCAGACGTTGACGGCGCAAACCGTCCCAGACAAAACGCGTCTTGTCCGAGATCCACTCTTCGTTCACGCCATCATGGTTGCGCGGCAGAATGCGCATCACTTCGCGGCCCTTGGTATCGACACGAATGTTCGATCCCAGCGCATCCATCACGTCGATGGTTTCGGTCTTTGTCAGTTCCCACGGGCGTGCGGTAAAGGCATAAGGCTTGGAAGTCAGCGCCCCCACCGGGCACAGGTCAATGATGTTGCCCTGCAGGTTCGAATCCAGCGTCTGGTTCAGGTACGAGGTAATTTCCGCATCCTCGCCCCGGCCCGTCTGGCCCATCTGGTCGATACCCGCGATCTCGGTCGTGAAACGCACACAGCGGGTACAGCTGATGCAGCGGGTCATGGCCGTACCAACCAGCGGACCCAGATCCAGATCATCGACGGCCCGCTTGGCTTCTTTGAACCGGCTGGCCGACATACCGTAGGCCATTGCCTGGTCCTGCAGATCGCATTCACCGCCCTGGTCACAGATCGGGCAATCCAAGGGGTGGTTGATCAGCAGAAACTCCATGACGCCTTCCCGGGCCTTCTTGACCATGGGAGAGTTGGTCTTGACCACCGGCGGTTGACCTTCCGGCCCTGGGCGCAGATCGCGCACCTGCATCGCGCACGAGGCGGCGGGCTTGGGCGGCCCGCCCACGACCTCGACCAGGCACATGCGGCAGTTACCGGCAATCGACAGGCGCTCATGATAGCAGAACCGCGGCACCTCGACCCCGGCCTGTTCGCAGGCCTGGATCAGGGTCATCGCGCCATCGACTTCGATTTCTTTGTCGTCGATTACGATCTTGCGGAGGTCAGACATGGTCTAGTTCGCCCTCAAATACACGCCAATGGCGCTGTTTCGTTCGATTTCCTTGCGCCCCAGGGCACAGAATGTTTCAGCTTTTCCGTAGCTCACGCCGTTCTGCGCGAGGTATTTCTCGCCTTTGGCCCGCATCCGCGCCTTTTCGGAATCCGACTCGACATAGGCCCGGATCTCGCCGTCCGAATAACCCAGGCTGTTGGCCTTGGACCGTAGGCTCCACATCACGCCGATTGCCTTCATACGCCGCCCACTGATCGACGGGCAGTATTCCGAGATCTCATTTGCGATGGCGATGTAGTAGAGCTCGTTGTCGATTTCCTTGACTTCGCGCAAGGGCGGTTTGGCGTCCGCTGAGACGGGCAACGCCATCGCACAGGCAAATGCGGCAAGTTTCACAAGTTTCATGACATATCCTTTCGTCTTGGGTTCCCCAAGACGTTCCGCGGCACGGCTGTTATGCAATAACGACCGTCCGATCAGCGCAGGATATGCAATAGCGAAGCTCATGGTCGTTGACAGGCTCCGGCAAATGTCAGGCTGTCATTTTCGACGCGCAGGTTCTGCGGTTCGGTGTCAGGACCAACCTTCCACGCAATGCGGGAGGAACCGAAATTCTGAATGCAGAACCGGGTGCCCTCGTAACGACCAGCCTCGCGCGCGCCGTCCAGCGAAGCCGACACGCCTTTGATCGTCACGGTGAAATCCGCAGGCGACCGTTTCTTGTCGACCGGCTTTGCTTTGGCCCGAAACGACTTGCCGTCAAACAGGATCCGGTCGCTTGTTGGCGCTGTCCCGCAGGCCGAAAGCAGCGTCAGCAGAACAAGCACACCGACAGCCGGGCGACGCAGGTTCGCGGTGATATCAACAAGTGTGACGGCCATCAGAACGCAGCCACCAATGCAAGGATCCCAATCACGAACATGCAGGCCCACGCCACCACATACAGGACAGAACGAATACCGCTATGCGGTTTGCCGACGCCTTGAATGTGTACGACAAGCATCAGCAGTCGCGCGACCAAGGCAATCGCGGCCAGCCAGTTCACCCAGAACGGGCTGGCGCCCAATAGAATGGCTGCCACAGTAACGGCCAGAAACGCGGGCAAAGTCTCGGTGCCGTTCAGGTAGGAACGGTTCAGGCGATAGGCCTTGTCGGCGTAGTCCTGGTCGGGGGTCGCGCCAGGAGCCAGCCCCTTGCCCTGTTTCGCCAGTGCCGAAAACGGCGACAGGAACAAAACGACCAGTGTGAAAATCACCAAAGACGCAATCGCGTGGGAATACTCTGCATAGGCTTCCATCGTTGTCACTCCGCCGCCATCGCACCCATACGGCCCGATTTCTGAGCCTTGATGCGGTCTTCGATTTCTTCGCGGAAGTTGCGGATCAGGCCCTGGATCGGCCATGCGGCCGCGTCACCCAGCGCACAGATCGTATGGCCTTCGACCTGCTTGGTCACCTCGAACAGCATGTCGATCTCTTCCAGTTCGGCCTCGCCGCGTACCAGGCGATCCATCACCCGCATCATCCAGCCCGTACCTTCGCGGCAGGGCGTACACTGGCCGCAGCTTTCGTGTTTGTAGAATTTCGACAGGCGCCAGATCGCCTTGATGATGTCGGTGGACTTGTCCATCACGATCACCGCCGCCGTTCCAAGCCCCGAGCCCAGATCGTTGCGCAGATAATCGAAATCCATGATCGCGTCGCGCATGTTCTCGCCGCGCACGCAGGGCACGGACGAGCCACCGGGGATCACGGCCAACAGGTTGTCCCACCCGCCGCGGATTCCACCGCAATGGGTCTCGATCAATTCTTCAAAGCTGATCGACATCGCCTCTTCGACCACGCAGGGATTGTTGACGTGACCCGAGACGGCAAACAGCTTGGTACCCGCATTGTTCTGGCGACCAAAACCGGCGAACCAGTCGGCACCGCGGCGCAGGATCGTGGGCACAACGGCGATGGACTCCACGTTGTTCACCGTGGTCGGGCAGCCATACAGACCCGCCCCGGCCGGGAACGGCGGCTTCATGCGCGGCATGCCTTTCTTGCCTTCCAGGCTTTCGATCAGCGCGGTTTCCTCGCCACAGATATAGGCGCCTGCCCCGTGATGCAGGAACAGGTCGAAATCCCATCCCGATCCGGCGGCGTTCTTGCCCAGCAAGCCCGCGTCATAGGCCTCGTCGATTGCAGCCTGCAGTGCCTCGCGCTCACGAATGTACTCGCCGCGCAGGTAGATGTAGCAGGTGTGCGCATTCATCGCGAAAGACGCAATCAGGCAGCCTTCGATCAGCGTGTGCGGATCGTGGCGCATGATCTCGCGGTCCTTGCAGGTGCCCGGTTCGGATTCGTCTGCGTTTACGACCAGATAGGACGGGCGGCCATCGCTTTCCTTCGGCATGAACGACCATTTCAGGCCGGTCGGGAAGCCCGCACCGCCGCGCCCGCGCAACCCTGAGTCTTTCATCGTCTGGATGATCCAGTCGCGACCCTTCTCCATCAGGCCAGCAGTGCCGTCCCAATGCCCCCGGGCCTGGGCGCCCTTCAAGGTGCGCTCGTGCATCCCGTAGATGTTGGTAAAGATCCGGTCCTGATCCTTCAGCATCGCGTGTTACCTTCAGCTGTCCTGACGCATGCGCCAGAGTTGAAATATGTTGACGCCCGCATAGATGAACGCCGCGATCGCGGCGAAATCAAACAGCAGCGCAAAGCGTCCCGGCAGCTCCAGCGCCGGGCCGATGAACAGGGTCATGGCAAGCCACAACAGCATGGTCACCGCGATGACCACGCCGATATGTCGGCCCTTGCGGGCGATGGCCTGTTCCTTGTCCTTGTCCATCACACTCCGATGCCCGTATCGGGCACCGTCTCTCAGTCTTCGTAGGTGCCGTCTTGCTTGGCACGTTTGGCAAATTCGGTTTCCTCGCCAGCAGCCAGCTTGGCCGCCTGCTCGATCCAACCGTCGCGTTCGATCCGGCCCTTGAACTTCAGCCGGGCATCAACCCAGGCCACATGTTCTGGCGTCCAAGCTGCGATCTGATCGAAGTGGTAGAACCCGAGCTCGTTCAGCGTCTGCTCGAGCTTCGGCCCCACACCTTTCAGCAGCTTGAGGTCGTCGGGCTTGCCCTCACGCGCACCGCTCAGCGTTTCGGGCTGAGCCTCAGTCGCTTCTGGCTTGGCCGCAGCACCCTCGGGCGAAGATGGCTCGGCCTTGGCGGATTTCTTGGGCGCGGCCTGACGGGCGGCTGGTTTGCCCTGCTCTGGCACCTTCGGCGGCTTGGGTGCGGCTTTCGCTCCGGCGGCCTTGCCATCCTTGCCCAACCATGGCGTCAGGATCGGAACCTCGGTTCCGTCGATGCGCTTGACGGTATCGCCCAATTCCGTGGCCAGTTGTACACTGGCATTGTGCTTTGCCTTGCTACCTTGATAATCCTTCAGGCTGGTCACCCCGCCCAGAGGCTCGGCCGCAAAGCGACCATTCTGGGGACCGGGCACCGGAACCTTGCCAGCGGCCAGTTCATCAATGATCCGACCAAAACTCTCGGCGGTCAGGTCCTCGTAATAGTCTTTACCGATCTGTGCCATCGGCGCGTTGGTGCAGGAACCCAGGCATTCAACCTCTTCCCAGCTCAGCTTGCCGTCCGCCGACAGTTGGTGCGGCTTGGGCGCGATCTTTTCGCGGCAAACAGCAATCAGATCCTCGGCCCCGCAGATCATGCAGGACGTGGTGCCACAGACCTGAATATGCGCGACGGACCCAACCGGTTGCAACTGGAACATGAAGTAGAAGGATGCAACTTCGAGCACCCGGATGTAGGACATGCCCAGCATCTCGGCCACATATTCGATGGCCGGGCGGCTCAGCCAGCCCTCCTGCTCTTGCGCGCGCCACAGCAGCGGGATGACCGCGCTGGCCTGACGGCCCTCGGGGTATTTGGTGATCTGCGCTTCGGCCCATTGCTGGTTGGCAGCGGTGAAGGCAAAGCTTTCGGGTTGTTCGGGATGAAGACGGCGGAGCATTAGCGGTCAATCTCTCCAAATACGACGTCCATGGTGCCAATGATGGCGGCGACGTCGGCCAGTTGGTGGCCCTTGGCGACGTGGTCCATAGCCTGCAGGTGCAGGAAACCGGGCGCACGCAGCTTGGCGCGGTACGGCTTGTTGGTGCCGTCGGCGACCAGATAGACGCCGAACTCGCCCTTGGGGGCCTCGACGGCGGCATAGACTTCGCCTGCGGGGACGTGGAAGCCTTCGGTGTACAGCTTGAAGTGATGGATCAGGCTCTCCATCGAGGTCTTCATGTCCGAGCGTTTCGGCGGGGTGATCTTGCCGCGGGCCAGAACGTCGCCCGGGCAGTCGCGCAGCTTGGCGATGGCCTGACGGATGATCGACACCGACTGGCGCATTTCTTCCATCCGCACCAGGTAACGGTCATAGCAGTCCCCGTTCTTGCCGACGGGGATCTGGAACTCAAACTCGTCGTAGCATTCATAGGGTTGCGCGCGACGCAGATCCCAGGCCAGGCCCGAACCGCGCACCATCACGCCCGAAAAACCGTATTGCTGGATATCTTCCTCGGTCACCACGCCGATGTCGCAGTTGCGCTGTTTGAAGATGCGGTTCTCGGTCAGCAGTCCGTCAATGTCGTCCAGAACGGCGGGGAATTCGTGGCTCCAGGTCTCGATGTCATCCAGCAGTTCGGGCGGAAGATCCTGATGTACACCGCCGGGGCGGAAATAGGCCGCGTGCAGGCGCGCACCGCAGGCACGCTCGTAGAACACCATCAGCTTTTCGCGCTCTTCAAAGCCCCACAGCGGCGGCGTCAGCGCGCCCACGTCCATCGCCTGCGTGGTCACGTTGAGCAGATGGTTCAAAACGCGCCCAATCTCGGAATAGAGGACCCGGATCAACGAGGCCCGGCGCGGAACTTCGACGCCGGTCAGCTTTTCGATGGCAAGGCACCAGGCATGTTCCTGGTTCATCGGCGCCACATAGTCCAACCGGTCGAAATACGGCAGGTTCTGCAGATACGTCCGGCTTTCCATCAGCTTTTCGGTACCGCGGTGCAGCAGGCCGATATGCGGGTCGCAACGTTCGACGATCTCGCCGTCCAGCTCAAGCACAAGACGCAAAACTCCGTGCGCCGCAGGGTGCTGCGGGCCGAAGTTGATGTTGAAGTTGCGGATCTTCTGTTCTCCGCTCAGCGCGTCCGTGCTGCCGTCATCGTATCTTGAGCCGTCCATCAACGCCCTCGTTTCTTTTTCGCTTCGGCCCGAACCCGGACCTTTTCCGCCTCAAGCGCTTTGGCTGCGGCCCCCGCCAGCAGGACCCCCAGCGCACCCAACGCAATCAGTTCCCCCAGCAGCATGACCATCTCAGCGGCGCTCCAGTTCCTGCAGTTTCAACCCGACCCACCACAGCAACGCGATCGTGCCGAATGGGACCAAGCAGAGAAGGCACCAGTATTTGTTGATCCCGAAAAACGGCAAAATCTTCACCATCGGAATGATGGTCAGTGCAGAAAGGATCAGCCACCAGATGCCACCCATTGTCAGGTCTCCTGTTTTTCATCCCCCGGCAGAACATAGTTCGCACCTTCCCACGGGCTCATGAAATCAAACTGGCGATACTCCTGAACCAGCGAGACCGGTTCGTACACGACCCGTTTCTGCGCTTCGTCGTAGCGGACTTCGATATACCCGGTAGTCGGAAAATCCTTGCGCAGCGGATAGCCGCGGAAGCCATAGTCGGTCAGGATGCGACGCAGGTCCGGGTGGCCCGAGAACAGGATGCCGAACATGTCGAACACTTCACGCTCGAACCAGTTGGCCGAGGGGTGCACATCGACGATCGACGGAACCATGTCTTCCTCGCGCACCGAAATCCGGATACGGATACGCTGGTTCTGGTACATCGAAAGAAAGTGGTAAACCACGTCGAACCGTTTGGCACGTTCGGGGTAATCAACTCCGGTAATGTCGACCAAGGTCGAAAACTTGCAGTTCTGATCCGTTTTCAGAAACTCGACAAACTCCACCAGGCTCGAGGGCGCAACATCAACCGTCAGCTCGTCATGGGCTACGCTCCATGACAGAACACAGTCCGTGCGCTTCAGCTCGATATGCGTGCCGAGTTCCTTGAGTGCTTCGCTCATCTCGGTCCCTCCTCAGCGGACGATGGTGCCGGTGCGGCGGATCTTGCGCTGCAGCTGCAGCAGACCGTACAGCAGCGCCTCGGCCGTCGGCGGGCAGCCGGGCACATAGATGTCCACCGGAACGATGCGGTCGCAACCACGCACGACGGAATAGGAATAGTGGTAATAGCCACCACCATTGGCGCAGGATCCCATCGAGATCACATAGCGCGGCTCGGGCATCTGGTCATAGACCTTGCGCAGCGCCGGGGCCATCTTGTTGGTCAGCGTACCGGCCACGATCATCACGTCCGACTGGCGCGGGGATGCGCGCGGCGCGATGCCGAAGCGTTCGGCGTCGTAGCGCGGCATCGAGGTGTGCATCATCTCGACCGCGCAGCAGGCCAGGCCAAAGGTCATCCAGTGCAGCGAGCCGGTGCGCGCCCAGTTGATGATGTCCTCGGACGAGGTCAGCAGGAACCCTTTGTCCTGCAGCTCGGCGTTCAGGGCCTGAGTGGCGACTTCCTTGTCGACGCCCGCGGTGTTTGCACCCGTCATCACTCCCATTCCAGGGCCCCCTTCTTCCATTCATAGGCAAAGCCGATGGTCAGAACGCCCAGGAACACCATCATCGACCAGAAGCCGACATCGCTGATGTCCTTGAAGCCCACGGCCCAGGGAAACAGGAACGCAATCTCGAGGTCGAAGATGATGAACAGGATCGACACCAGATAGAATCGGACATCGAACTTCATCCGCGCATCGTCGAACGCGTTGAACCCGCATTCATAGGCGCTGACCTTTTCGGGGTCGGGATTGCGGACAGCCAGAACGACGGCGGCCAGAATCAGGACGATTCCAAGGCCCACGGCGACGGCCAGAAACACCAGGATCGGGAGATATTCCCGCAACAGCTCTTCCACGAGTGGCTCCTTTCCTGCGCATCCCGAACGAGACGCGCCGTCAATTGGCGTGTTGACTGGACATTCTCTATCCGCGCGGGGTCAGAGGGTCAACCGAGCAGAAGCGCGCATGGCACCGAATATTCGGCTTGCCAACGCCCAGCGCTGCACTAGGCGCAAGCCCTTGGCTTCAAATGGTCGCGGGCGGTCAAACCTTACTATTCCATGAAGGTTTTCGCTTGTCGAAGAAAGCGCTGATTCCCTCATGCGCTTCGTCGGTTTCCCAACGGTCGACCAGCGCTCGGATCGTGTGATCGATCACCGCGTCGTCGATGCGCGGCCCGAGGTCCCGAACCAACGCCTTGGCCGAGGCCACGGCGCCCGGCGCACAGGACAGATAAGGCTGCACTTCGGCTTCGATCGCGGCATCCAACTCATCCGCCGGAACGGCCCGCGCCAGCAGGCCGAGTTCTACCGCCTCGGCCGCGTCGAACAGACGCGCCGACATGAACACGCGTCGCGCGCGGGCCTCACCCATGCGGGCGATAACATAGGGCCCGATGGTAGCCGGGATCAGCCCCAGCCGGGTTTCGGTCAGCCCCATCTTCAGGCTGTCCACGCCGATGGCCACGTCGCAGACCGACGCCATCCCGACACCCCCGCCAAAGGCGTTGCCCTGCAGCGCGCCGATCAACGGTTTGGGAAGGGTGTTCAAGGCGTTCAACATCTCGGCCAACTTGCGCGCCTCGACAAAGCGGGTCTCGGGGTCGGCGGCCATCTGGGCCTGCATCCAGCCCAGGTCGCCCCCGGCGCAGAAGCTTTTGCCCGCGCCGGTCAAAACTACGACACGCACGTCGTTGGTTTCTCCCAATTGCGCGGCGGCCTGGGTCAGCTCGGCGATCATCTGCGCCGACATCGCGTTGTGTTTTTCCGGCCGGTTCAGCGTCAGCGTAGCAACGCCGCGCAGGTCGGTGGAGATCGAGATAGTTTCAAACATGTCAGCCTCTTATCCCGCCCGCATCGCGCGGGCCATTTCCGCCGCTTCGTTCAGCACGGCGGCGTCCAGTCCGGTGTCATAGCCCAGCCGCTCGAGATGCGCGGCCACGGCTTCGGTTGCCACATTCCCGGCCGCGCCCGGCGCGTAGGGGCAGCCGCCCAATCCGCCCACGGCCGCGTCGAACACCCGGACGCCCAGCGCAAGAGACGCGTCGATATTGTCGATCGCGCGCCCGTTGGTGTCGTGGAAATGCCCGGCTAGGCGGGTCGCGGGCACGTATTCACGCACCGCCAGCAGCATCCGTGCGATGCTATCGGGTGTCCCCTGCCCGATCGTGTCGCCCAGCGAGATCTCGTAACAGCCGTGCGAGAACAGCAGGTCGGCCACCTCGGCCACTTTGGCGGGCGGAGTCGGCCCGTCATAGGGGCAGTCGGTCACGCAGGAAACATAGCCGCGCACCGGCAGGTCGATATGGCGCGCCGCCTCGAGGATCGGGACGAACCGCTCGATGGATTCGGCGATGGTCGCGTTGATGTTGGCCTTGGAAAACCCCTCGGAGGCCGAGGCAAACACCGCGATTTCATCCGCCCCGGCAGCCAGCGCGTCCTCATAGCCGCGCATGTTCGGGGTCAGCGCGGCATAGCGCACGCCGGGGGCGCGGGTGATCCCGGCCAGCACCTCGGCGCTGCCGGCCATCTGCGGCACCCATTTGGGCGACACGAAACTGGCCACCTCGATCCGGCTGAACCCCGCCCGGCTGAGGCAGTCGACCAGCGCGATCTTCTCGGAAACCGGGATTTCGCGCTTTTCGTTTTGCAGCCCGTCGCGCGGCCCCACTTCGAAAATCTCGACACGTTCCGCCATGGCGGTGCCCTCCTGTTCAGTCCCGGCCCGCCCCGCTCGGGGTGGGCGTTCAGGGTTTCAGTAGTCTTCCAGCCGGACCAGCGCCGCGCCAGCCTCGACCTGCGATCCGGCCTCGGCCAGAACCTCGGCCACGACGCCGTCGCGTGCTGCCAGCAGCGAATGCTCCATCTTCATGGCCTCGAGGATGGCCAGCCGGTCGCCTTCCTTCACCGGCTGCCCCGGCGCGGCGAACACCGCCTTGACCAGCCCGGGCATCGGCGCCTCGACCACGTTGGTGTCGCCGGCGGCGCTGACGTCTCGGTCCAGCGGGTCCAGCATCTCGAAGTTTACGCCATAGGCGTCGAACACGGTGACATCGTGGCCCGCAACCGCAACCGGAGGCATCGGCTGGCCGTCGATGATCCAGCGGCCGTTGACCCGTTCGGCGATCACGCTGGTCCCGTCGACCTGCCAGTCCTGCCGGTCCGGCCCTGCGACCTGGACGTCCATATCCAGAACCTCGCCGTCGCGCTTCAGCTGAAGCGCCCGGTGCAGCGGGGCCCAGAGAGTAAACCCCGTATCCTCGGCGGGTTTGTCCAGTCCGGTCGCGGCCATCGCGGCCGCAACGGTCATTGCCGGGGTGACGGCCGGTTCGCGCACCAGATCGTCCAGATCGCGGCCGATCAACCCGGTATCTACATCGCCTGCCGCAAACCCGGCGTGCCGGGTCAGTGCGCCCAGAAAGGACAGGTTGGTGACGGTTCCCGCCACCTGCGTCCGGCGCAGCGCGCGGTGCAGTTGTTCCAGCGCCACCGCGCGGGTCGGGCCGTGCACGATCACCTTGGCGATCATCGGGTCATACCATGGGCTGATCGTGTCGCCCGCACGCACGCCGCTGTCGGCGCGGCAGCCGTGCGGAAACTCCAGATGGGTCAGGGTGCCCGTGGCGGGCAGGAACCCTTTGGGTACGTCCTCGGCATAGAGCCGGGCCTCGAAGGCATGGCCGTTGATCGACAACTCGCTCTGCTGTTTCGGCAGGCTTTCCCCCGCCGCAACCCGCAACTGCCATTCGACCAGGTCGATACCGGTTATGGCCTCGGTCACCGGGTGTTCGACCTGCAGGCGGGTGTTCATCTCCATGAACCAGAACCGGTCGGGGCGCAGCCCGTCAGAGGCATCGACGATGAACTCCACGGTACCCGCGCCCTTGTAGCCGATGGCCTCGGCCGCGCGCACGCCCGCCTGCCCCATCGCTTCGCGCATCTCGGGCGTCATTCCGGGGGCCGGCGCTTCCTCGATCACCTTCTGGTGGCGGCGCTGCAGCGAGCAGTCGCGTTCGAACAGATGCACGGCATGGGTGCCGTCACCAAAGACCTGCACCTCGATATGGCGAGGCTTGGCCACGAATTTCTCGACCAAAACAGCATCATTGCCAAAGGCGGTGCGGGCCTCGCCCCGGGCACTGTCCAGGGCGGCTGCGAAATCCGCCGGTCTCTCGACCAGCCGCATCCCCTTGCCGCCACCGCCGGCCACCGCCTTGATCAGAACCGGATAGCCGATGGTGTCGGCCGCGCCGGCCAGATGCTCGGGGTCCTGGTTGTCGCCGTGATAGCCGGGCACGACCGGGACGCCGGCCTGCTCCATCAGCGCCTTGGCGGCATCCTTCAGGCCCATCTTGCGGATCGCATCCGCCGAGGGGCCGATGAAGGTCAGGCCCGCGGCCTGTACCGCATCGACGAAATCGGGGTTCTCGGACAGAAACCCATAGCCGGGGTGGATCGCCTGCGCGCCGGTATCCAGCGCGGCCTGAATGATCACATCCCCCTTCAGATAGCTGTCGGCCGGAGCCGCCCCGCCGATATGCTCGGCCTCATCCGCCATCTGCACATGTTTGGCGGCCGCGTCCGCATCCGAGTACACGGCAACGCAGGCCACGCCCATCTTGTGCGCAGTTTCGATGACCCGGCAGGCAATCTCGCCCCGGTTGGCGATCAGGATCTTGTCAAACATGGCCGTTACCCTTTCCCTGCCAGATCTTCCACAAGGCGAAACCGTTCGCAGACCAACTCCATCTTCGGGTCGAAGCCGCCGTTTCTTTCGAAATATCTGCGATGATCCTCGCGCCAGCCTTCCAGGCTGTCGTTTTCGCCCTCGGCCAGGGCAAATGCCTCGTCCACATCGCAATAGCGCCGAACCGTCACATCGACCGTTTCGATGACCAGCGCGGGCCGTCCGTCCCAGTCCAACGCGATGTCGCGGCGGCCTGCCTGCGGCATCGCCTCGCCACCCGTCGCAAAGTCACGCAACGCGCCACATGTCGCTGTCTTGCGCCCCGAGCGGACCAGAGCCAGCAACTCGTCGCACAATGCGCGGTTGTCGCCGAATTGAAAGGTCTCGGCCCCCGGATATCTTTCTTTCAAGCTTTCCAGCATCGAACCGCCCCTTCTACATCCGGAACACGCCAAAGCGCGTGTCCTTAATCGGGGCGTTCAACGCGGCGCTCAGCGACAGGGCCAGCACGTCGCGGCTTTTGCGCGGGTCGATGATGCCGTCATCCCACAGCCGGGCAGAGGCATAAAGTGGGTGCGACTGCTCCTCGAACATCTCGAGCGTCGGGCGTTTGAACTCGGCCTCTTCCTGGGCCGACCATGTGCCGCCCTGCCGTTCGATCCCGTCGCGCTTGACCGTTGCCAGAACACCGGCGGCCTGCTCGCCGCCCATGACCGAGATGCGGCTGTTCGGCCAGGTCCACAGGAACCGCGGCTGATAGGCGCGGCCTGCCATGCCATAGTTCCCGGCCCCGAAAGAGCCGCCCACCAGCATGGTGATCTTGGGCACATTGGTCGAAGCCACCGCCGTCACCATCTTGGCGCCGTGGCGCGCGATGCCTTCGTTCTCATATTTGCGGCCGACCATGAACCCGGTGATGTTTTGCAGGAAGACCAGCGGGATCTTGCGCTGGCTGCACAATTCGACGAAATGCGCGCCCTTCTGCGCGGCCTCGGAAAACAGCACGCCATTGTTGGCGACGATGCCGACGGGGCAGCCTTTGACATGGGCAAAGCCGGTCACCAACGTTTCACCGAACCGCGGCTTGAACTCGTCAAAGCGCGAGCCATCGACCAAGCGCGCGATCACCTCGCGGATGTCATACGGGGTGCGTAGATCGGCCGGAACGACGCCCAGAATTTCCTCGGGGTCATAAGCCGGGTCTTCGGGGCTGGCCCAATCCACCGTCTGCGGCCTGTGTCGGTTCAGCGACCCAACCGCCCGGCGGGCCAGAGCCAGCGCGTGCGCGTCGTCCTCGGCCAGATAGTCGGCCACGCCGGACAGGCGCGTGTGCACGTCGCCGCCGCCCAGGTCCTCGGCGCTGACGACCTCGCCCGTCGCCGCCTTGACCAGCGGCGGGCCGGCCAGAAAGATCGTGCCCTGTTCCTTGACGATGATCGTCACATCGGACATGGCCGGCACATAGGCGCCGCCCGCGGTGCACGAGCCCATCACCACGGCAATCTGCGGGATGCCCTTGGCGCTCATCCGTGCCTGGTTGTAGAAGATGCGGCCGAAATGGTCGCGGTCGGGAAAGACCTCATCCTGGTTGGGCAGGTTCGCGCCGCCGCTGTCCACCAGATAGATGCAGGGCAGATGGTTTTCCTCGGCGATCTCCTGCGCGCGCAGGTGCTTTTTGACCGTCATCGGATAATAGGTACCGCCCTTCACGGTCGCGTCGTTGCAGACCACCATGACCTCTTGCCCCTGCACCCGGCCGATCCCCGCGATCACGCCGGCACAGGGGGCCGCGCCACCGTACATGCCATGCGCCGCCGTCGCGCCGATTTCCAGAAACGGAGACCCCGGATCCAGCAGGTTGGCCACCCGCCGCCGGGGCAGCATCTTGCCCCGCGACACATGGCGTTCGCGCGATTTCTCGCCCCCACCCATGCGCGCGGCCTCGGCGGCCTCGGAGATCTGCGCCAGCGCCTCAAGGTGCGCGGCACGGTTTTGCTTGAAGCCATCGGACGAGGGCAAAGCGGAAGATCGCAGCTTCATCTGGTATACTCTCTCAGAAATTCGCGAACGGGGTTTTCGCTGACGCCAAAGCTCTGCATGATGCGCGCATAGCCCTGCGACACGTTGCTGGAGCAGACGGTGTCCAGCTTCTTGATTTCCGGCTCTTCGAGGAAGTCCTCAAGGTCCCACATCGGAACCATGAAATAATACTCGAACGGCTGCATCTCGGCCGCCATTTCCATCGCCTCGACGGCCTGGTCCTGTTCACCCCGGCACAGATAGGCCAGCGACAGGTTGCGGTAGGCGCCTGCCAGGCTCTCAAGGTCGTCATCGGCCTCGTACTGGTTGACCGCAAGTTTGAGCCGCCCAACGACCTGACGGTCGAAATACCCATCATCCGCCTGCGCCTCGGGCAGGAACATCGCGACATAGGCCAGCTTCTCGTCATGCCAGCCGTCGGTCTGCATTTCATTGCTGAAAACCGAGTGCAACATCCGGATTTCCGGTTCGAATTTCAGGGTGCCGTCGGAATCGGCCACCGCATCCAGATAGTTGTCGTAAAAGGCGATCTTTCGTTTGTCATCGGCGTCCAGCCTGGCGACCCGATCGGCGATCTTGCGCAATTCCGAGATGGCCTCATCCGGGTAGCCGTATAAAACCAGAAGGTCGGCCAATTGCAGTTTTTCGATGACGGCGATCTTTTCTTCGACCGCCTTGTCGATCGTGTCGTGCATCCACGTTTCGAAATAGGTCTTTCCGGCCCACACGGCCCCGATGACCGCGATGACTGTCGCGCTGAACTCGATTCCGGTCCGGACGCTGGATTTATCTGCCATGGCACATCTCCTCGGACGCGCGACGTTTCAATTCCTTGCGAATGACTTTTCCCGTCACGGTCAAAGGCAAGTCTTGCACAAAAGCCACCTCTCGCGGGTAGGAATAATGCGCCAGACGGTCCTTGACCCAATCCTGCAGCTCTTGCTCCGAGGCCTCGGACCCCGGTTTCAGCACCACATAGGCCTTCACGATCTCGGTCCGCAGCGGATCAGGTTTGCCGACCACGCCCACGGTGGCCACCGCCGGATGGGTCAGCAGGCAATCCTCGATCTCGGCCGGGCCGATGCGATATCCGGCCGAGGTGATCACGTCATCCTCACGGCCGACAAAGCGCAGATAGTCGTCCTCCCACACGCCGCGGTCACCGGTGATCAGCCAATCACCGCGAAACTTCTCGGCCGTGGCCTGCGGGTTGTTCCAGTATTCCAGCAGCATCGAGGCTGAACCGCGCCGGATGGCCACATCACCCTCGGCGTCGGTCGGGTTGCCGTCCGCGTCTATCACCGCGACCTCATGCCCCGGCACCGGTTTGCCGATGCAGCCCGGGCGCGCGGGGAAATCCTCGGCGCAGGAGGAAACCACCATGTTGCATTCGGTCTGGCCGTAGAATTCGTTGATCGTCAGGCCAAAGGCCCGCTCTCCCCACGCCAGCATTTCCGCGCCCAGCGGCTCGCCGCCCGAAGCCACGGACCGCAGGCCGGGGATCGTCACATCCGCGGCCTTGAGCATCCGCAGGGCTGTGGGCGGAAAGAACACGTTGCGAACGCCGCCGCGCGCGATCACATCCGCGCAGGCCGGCGGGGTAAACTTGTCGAGCCGCGCGGCGACGACCGGAATGCCCAGTGCCAGCCCCGGCATCAGCACGTCGAACAACCCGCCGATCCAGGCCCAGTCGGCCGGCGTCCACAGGCAGTCGCCCGCGCGCAGGTGGTTGTGGCTGATCGAAACGCCCGGCAGATGCCCGGTAAGTACCCGGTGCCCGTGCAGCGCACCCTTGGGCTTGCCCGTCGTGCCCGAGGTATAGATCAGCACCGCCGGATCTTCGGGGCCGGTGTCAGCATAATCCACCGCAGGCCCGTCCGCCCCAAGCTCGGACACGATCAACGGCTGCGCCAGATCGCCCAGCATATCGGCGCCCTCGCCGTCGGTCAGCACATACCCGGCCCCCGCATCGCCGATGCGCGAGGCCAGGGCATCGCGCTTGAACAGCTTGAACAGCGGCACCGAGATTGCCCCAATCTTCCAGATGGCCAGATGCGCCGCCGCGCACCACGGCGACTGGCTGAGCAGCACGCCGACCCGGTCGCCGGGTTGCACCCTGCCCAGCAACCCGCGCGCCAGCCGGTCGGTCATTTGTTCCAGTTCACCATAGGTGATCTCGGTCGTAGCCTCGGAAGACAGATCGAGGATCGCCACCTGCTCACTAGGCCGCGACAGGCACTGACGTGCCATGTTCAGCCTGGGCGGAATGTCCCAGCTGCCACCAGACCGCAAACCCGGTATGACCTCAGCGGGACGCATGGCGTTTTTCCCTTAAATTTAAGCGACTTGCCGCGCCAAACTGAATATCGAACATCAACGAAACTTGATGCAGATCAGAGTGGCCGCCCCGTCCTTCAGGCATGGTCGGCTTGCACACAAAACCAAAGGCAAGAACATGACCAGCAAACTCGCCATCCTCACCCTTTCCACCGCGTTGGCCGCTGTTTCGGCCCCCGCATTCGCCCAGTCTCAGGGAGACTGGACCGTTGGTGTCGGTATCGGCTACCTCGACCCGAAATCCGACAACGGATCCCTCGCCGGCTTCAGCGCCGACGTCGACTCGGACACCCGCCCGATCTTCACCGCCGAGTATTTCATTCGTGACAATCTGGGCATCGAGCTTTTGGCCGCAACGCCGTTCAGCCATGACATCACGCTGGGCGGAAGTGTCGACGCGGGCAGCGTCAAGCACCTGCCGCCCACACTGTCGCTGAACTACCACTTTGCAACCAGCAGCGCCTGGAAACCCTATGTCGGCGCCGGTTTGAACTACACCGTGTTCTTTGACGAGGAATCGCCGCTGGGCGATCTGAAGGTCGACGACTCGTTCGGCGTGTCGCTGCAGGCCGGCCTGGACTACATGGTCACGGACAAGGGCGCGGTTCGCCTGAACGTCCGCTGGTTCGACATCGACTCGGACGTCACCCTCAACGGAGCCGACATCGGCAAGGCCGAGATCGATCCGTGGCTGGTTGGCGTGTCCTACGTCCATCGCTTCTGATCCTTCGATCGGATACGCCTCGCCGTGACCTCGTCGGCGAGGCGTTTTTCTTCAGAGCATTTCGTTCATCAATTCGCGGCCGATCAGCATCCGGCGAATCTCGCTGGTGCCCGCGCCGATCTCCATCAGCTTGGCATCGCGGAAGATCCGGCTAACCGGCGCATCCGCCAGGAACCCGGCCCCGCCCATGGCCTGAACCGCCTGATGCGCCTGCACCATCGCCTGCTCGGACGCATAGAGACAGCACGCCGCCGCATCCTGCCGGGTCACGTCGCCCCGATCACAGGCCTTGGCGACCTCGTAGACATACGCCCGGGCCGAATTCATCGCGGTGTACATGTCGGCGATCTTGCCCTGCATCAGCTGGAAGGTTCCGATCGGTTTGCCGAACTGCTTGCGCTCGGCCAGATAGGGCATGATCTCGTCCAGGCAGGCAGCCATGATGCCGGTGCCAATCCCGGCCAGAACCACGCGCTCATAGTCGAGGCCCGACATCAGAACCGCAACGCCCTTGCCTTCTTCGCCCAGCACGTTCTCGAAGGGCACCTCGACATCTTCGAAGATCAGCTCGGCCGTGTTCGAACCGCGCATACCCAGCTTGTCGAAATGGGGCGAGGTCGAGAACCCTTTCATCTCTTTCTCGATCAGGAAGGCCGTGATGCCCTTGGACCCGGCCTCGGGGTCGGTCTTGGCATAGACGACCAGCGTATCGGCATCCGGCCCGTTGGTGATCCAGTATTTGTTGCCGTTCAGGCGGTAATGGTCGTTGCGCTTTTCCGCCCGCAGTTTCATCGACACAACATCCGACCCCGCTCCGGGTTCCGACATTGCCAGGGCACCTACGTGTTCGCCCGAAATCAGGCGCGGCAGGTATTTCTGCTTCTGTTCTTCAGTGCCGTTCAGCTTGATCTGGTTGACGCATAGGTTGGAATGCGCCCCGTAGGACAACGCCACCGATGCCGAGGCGCGTGCGATTTCTTCAACCGCGATCGTATGCGCCAGATAGGTCATTTCGGCGCCGCCATACTGTTCGGGAACGGTTACGCCCAGCAGACCGAGTTCACCCATTTCCTTCCACAGCTCGTTGGGAAAGGCGTTGGTCTTGTCGATCCCGGCCGCCATCGGCTTGACCCGCTCCTGCGCCCAGCGGTGCACCATCTCGCGCAGCGCGTTCACATCCTCACCCAGATCGAATTGCATTGTCGCCGTGAACATCCGCGCTCTCCTCTTTCGCGTTAATGAACAGGTGTTCAATAAACTGATACAGACCTTTCCCCGCGCGGTCAATCATCGCGTGACCCAAATGAAAAAGCCGCCCTCGGGCGGCTTTTGCAGTGTTCGAACGTGCGCCGCATGGCGCACTCGATTGAATTACTGTTGGAAAACGGCGCCGACCTCGGCGCGGATGATGCCGGCAATCAGGCGGCAATCGTCCAGTGAGAAGGTCAACGGAACGCGCATGTCGATGATCCCGCGCAGAATCCGGTCGGTCTCGGGCATCCGTTCCGACTCGGCATAGCGCCAGCTGTCATAGCGCGAGGTGAACCCGGTCGGCTCGGCCCCGCCGAACCACTTCAACTCGACTCCGCGATCGGCGCAGCGTCGCAGAACCTCGGTAATCCTGTCCTGCGCCCAATCCAGCAGAAGGAACTGGATCGACGAGCCGACATAGCTCTCCTCGGCAGGCCGCTCGACGATGGTCAGGCCGGGCGTGCCGCGCAGGCCCGCCTCGATCTCGGCATAGCGTTCGTTCCAGCGCCGCACCTGCCGATCCAACTCGCGCAACTGGGGGCGCAGGATCGCCGCGCGCAGATTGTCCATCCGCCCCGACACGTTTGGCGTGGTGTACTTGATCCGCTCGAACACCTCGGGACCCGGCACCGCAAGGTGGCGTTCGTATAGCATGTACGAGCCCGATAGCATCGTGGCTTTGGCCGCCAGCATTTCGTCATCGGTGATCAACAGGCCACCCTCGCCCGAGTTCACATGTTTGTAGGTCTGGCAGGAATAGCAGCCGATCGCCCCCTGACGGCCGGACAACTGTCCGCGCCAGGCGGCGCCCATCGTGTGGGCGCAATCCTCGATCACCGTCACCCCGGCGGCGTCGCACATCTGCATCAACCGGTCCATGTCACACAGATGCCCGCGCATGTGGCTGAGCATCAGAACCTTGGCGCGGTCCAGCTTGGCCGCCAGATCGTCCAGATCGATGGTCAGCCCCTCGGTCACGCCCACGAAAACCGGGCGCGCATTGACCGAGGCGATCGCCCCCGGCACCGGGGCCAGCGTGAAGGCGTTGGTCAGAACCGCATCTCCCGGCTGGACACCCACGGCACGCAGGGCCGTGGCCAGCGCATAGCCGCCCGACGACACGGCCAGACAGTATTTCGCACCCATCTGCGCCGCAAATTCCTGTTCCAACAGGGCGGTTTCGCTCAGCTCTCCGGGGGCCACGTTGTAGCGGTGCAACCGCCCGTGACGCAGAACAGCCAGCGCCGCCTCGATCGCCGCGTCGGGGATCGGCTCCTGCTGGGTGAAACTGCCTGAAAATCGCTCGGTCATGGCGTCGTTTGTGGGGCCAGTCGCAGCGCGGGTCAAGAGATCAGGCCGCCGCGCCCACAAGCTCGGCAACGATTGCGGGCAGATCGTCGAAATGGTGCAGCAGCGCATCGGGCTGCAGTGCGGCCATGTCATCACCGGACGGGCCGAAGGTCACAAGGATCGAAGGCACCCCTGCGGCCCGGGCCGTGTTACGGTCGGTATCCGAGTCGCCCACCAGTATGCAGTGGTCGGGAAGCCCGCCGGCCCGGCGCGCCGCTTCACGCAGCGGCGCGGGGTCGGGCTTGCGCACCGGCAGCGTGTCCGCCCCCACCAACGAGCCGAACAACGCCCGCGCTCCCAGCCGCGTCATCAGCAGCTCGGCCAGCGCCTCGGGCTTGTTGGTGCAGATGCCGACACCGTAACCGGCGGCCTTCAGCGCCTCGACCGCCTGCAGCGCGCCGGGATAGAAGGTGGTGTGGGTGTCGATCGCCTGCCCATAGGCCTCGAGCAGGACCGGGTAATAGGCGTTCACGGTCTCTTCGTCATAGGCGCCCACGCGTTTCAGCCCGTGGGTCAGCATCATCCGCCCGCCGCGCAAAGCCACCGCCGCATCCTGCCCGTGCACCAGCACGTCGCCATGCCCCATCTGCCGGAAACAATGGTTGGCCGCCGCCAGCAGATCGCCCGACGTATCGGCCAAAGTCCCGTCCAGATCGAAGATGACCGTGCGCATTCTGTCTCCTTGCTCGGCAGTTTTCCGCCATGTCGTGTTGCAAACGGCAATCTTGTTTGATGGCCGAACGGCTTGCGCCTTTGCCCTCAGCGGATAAAACGGACCGCGACAAAACAAAAGAGAAAACGCATTCATGAGCACTGCCCTTGTCATCCTTGCCGCCGGAAAAGGCACCCGGATGAATTCGGATATCCCAAAGGTTCTGCACCCGATCGCCCAGGTTCCGATGCTGGTGCACGCCATGCGCGCCGGGTCGGTTCTGGCACCCGAACGCACGGTCATCGTCACCGGCCACGGCGCCGAGGCGGTGGCCAAAGTCGCGCAGGCCGAGGATGAAGACGCCCGCATCGTCGTGCAGGACCAACAGTTGGGCACCGCCCATGCCGTCGCCCAGGCGCGCGCGGCTTTGGACGGGTTCACCGGCGACGTGGTCGTTCTGTACGGCGATACCCCGTTTCTGCAGCCCGACACGCTGGAGCGCATGATCGCCGCGCGGGCTGACAACGATCTGGTGATCCTGGGCTTCGAGGCCGCCGACCCGGCCCGGTATGGCCGTTTGGTGATGAACGGAGATGCTCTGGAACGGATCGTCGAGTTCAAGGATGCGTCAGATGAAGAACGCGCCATAACCTTCTGCAACTCGGGCCTTCTGGCCTGTGACGCGGGCACTCTGTTCGACCTGATCGACGCGGTCGGAAACGACAACGCGTCGGGCGAGTACTACCTGACCGACGTGGTCCAGATCGCGCGCGACCGCGGCCTGAAGGTCACTGCCGTTTCGTGCGACGAAGCGCAGACGCTGGGCGTGAACTCGCGCGCTGATCTGGCCGCGGCCGACGCCGTGTTCCAGGCCCGCGCCCGGGCCGAGCTACTGGATCTGGGCGTCACCCTGATGGCCCCCGAGACGGTCTATCTGGCTGCCGACACGGTGATCGGCCGCGACACGGTGATCGAACCCAACGTGGTCTTCGGCCCCGGCGTCACGGTCGAAAGCGGCGCGGCGATCCGGGCGTTTTCGCACCTGGAAGGCTGCCATGTCAGCCGCGGCGCCGTGGTCGGCCCCTATGCCCGGCTGCGTCCGGGGGCGGAACTGGCCGAGAACACCCGTATCGGCAATTTCGTCGAGATCAAGAATGCCGAAATCGCCGAGGGCGCCAAGGTCAATCACCTCAGCTATATCGGCGATGCGTCGGTGGGCGCGGGTACGAATATCGGCGCGGGCACCATCACCTGCAACTATGACGGCGTGATGAAGCACCGCACGGTGATCGGCGAGAATGTCTTTGTCGGCTCGAACACCATGCTGGTGGCCCCGGTCACCGTGGGCAGCGGCGCGATGACGGCCACCGGCACCATCGTGACCCGCGACGTCGAACCCGACGCCCTGGCGGTAGGTCGCGCCAAACAAGAAAATAAGCCGGGCTATGCCCGCAAGCTGTTCGAGATGCTGAAGGCGAAAAAGGCACGCCGGGACAAGGGAGCCTGAGTAAATGTGTGGAATTGTTGGCGTATTGGGCAAGCACGAAGCGGCGCCCATCCTGGTCGAAGCGCTGAAGCGGCTGGAATACCGCGGCTATGACAGTGCGGGCATCGCAACCGTAAACGGCGGCAAGCTGGGTCGTCGGCGCGCGGTAGGCAAGCTGGTCAATCTCAGCGACCTGCTGGTGCATGACCCCTTGCCCGGAAAGTCGGGCATCGGGCATACGCGGTGGGCGACCCATGGCGTACCCTCGGTCAGCAACGCGCACCCGCATCAGGCCGGACCGGTTGCCGTGGTCCACAACGGCATCGTCGAAAACTATCGCGAGCTGAGGGCCGAACTGGCCGAGAACGGAATCGATTTCCAGACCGAGACCGACACCGAAACCGTCGCGTTGATGACCGAATTCTACATGAAATCGGGGCTGAGCCCGGTCGAGGCCGCCTTCAAGACCATCGACCGGCTGCAAGGCGCCTTTGCGCTGGCCTTTCTGTTCGACGGCGAGGATGACCTGATCGTCGCCGCCCGCAAGGGCTCGCCGCTGGCCATCGGGCACGGGGATGGCGAGATGTTCGTGGGCTCGGACGCCATCGCACTGGCGCCGCTGACCGACCGGATCACCTATCTGGAAGAAGGCGACCGCGCCGTGGTCACCCGCACTTCGGTCGAGATCCGCAACGAGGCGGGCGAGATCGCAAATCGCGAGATCCGCAAGATCCAGCTGGATCAGACCCGGACCGACAAGGGCGGGCACAAGCATTTCATGGCCAAAGAAATCGCCGAACAGCCGGTGGTGGTGGCCGAAGCGATCCGCTCGTACCTGCCAACCGGCGGCGACAGGGTAGTTTTGCCGGACGCGGATCTTGATTTCTCCAAGCTGGACCGCCTGACCATGGTGGCCTGCGGCACAGCCTTCTATGCCTGTCTGACCGCCAAGTACTGGTTCGAGCAACTGGCCCGGATGCCGGTCGAGGTCGATATCGCCAGCGAGTTCCGCTATCGCGAACCGCCGATCACCGACCGCACGCTGGCCCTGTTCGTCAGCCAGTCGGGCGAAACCGCCGACACTCTGGCCGCGCTGCGCTATTGCGAGGGCAAGGCCGACAAGATCGTGTCGGTGGTCAATGTCCCCGAAAGCTCGATCGCGCGCGAAAGCGACGTGGCGCTGCCCATCCATGCCGGGGTCGAGATCGGCGTGGCCTCGACCAAGGCCTTCACCTGCCAGCTGAGCGTTCTGCTGATGCTGGCGCTCAAGGCCGCGGCCGACCGGGGCACGCTGGACGATGACGCGCTGGCCGATCACGCCGCCGCGCTGCGCGGCTTGCCGACGCTGCTGAACGCCGCGCTGGATCAGGAGGAGGCGATCCGGAAATCCGCGCAGCGCCTGTCCGAGGCGCGCGACGTTCTGTTCCTGGGGCGCGGCCTGATGTACCCGCTGGCCCTCGAAGGCGCGCTGAAACTCAAGGAAATCAGCTATATCCACGCCGAAGGTTATGCCTCGGGCGAGTTGAAGCACGGCCCCATCGCCCTGATCGACAAGCATATGCCGGTGGTGGTGATGGCCCCGCGCGATGCGGTGTTCGACAAGACCGTGTCGAACATGCAAGAGGTCATGGCGCGCAAGGGCAAGGTCATTTTGGTCTCGGACGACGACGGGATCGCCGATGCCAAGGACGGGGTCTGGAGCACGATCCGTATGCCGCATGCCCACCCTTCGGTGGCGCCGATCCTGTATTCGGTGCCCGCGCAGCTGCTGGCCTATCACACGGCGGTCGCCAAGGGCACCGATGTGGACCAGCCGCGCAACCTGGCGAAATCCGTCACGGTCGAGTAAGCCCCCATGCCGGACAGCCCTCTGGACCAGATCAACGCCCATGCCGACCCCGACCGGGCCGCCCAGATGGCGGCCTATCACAAGATCGACCGCCCCTATCTTGGGGTACCGAACCCGGTGCTGAATGATCTGACCAGAATCTGGCGGCAGCAGATGGACGTGGACGCCCGCGTCGCGCTGGCCGATCAGCTGTGGCAGACCAACATCCACGAGGCGCGGCTGGCCGCCGCCAAGCTGTTGACGCAGGCCCGCATCCGTCCCGATCAGGCGGTTTGGGACCTGCTGCAAAGCTGGCTGCCCGATTTCGACGCCTGGGCGGTGGCCGATCATGCCAGCATGGCCATGCAAAAGCGCCTGTGGGCCGATCCTTCGCGGCTGGATCAGGTCGAAAGCTGGACCACCTCGGATCACATGTGGACCCGACGCGCAGCACTGGTCGCCACCCTGCCCTGGACCAAGCAGAACCACCCCAAGCCCGAAGACCTTCAGCGCCGCGACCGAATTCTGGGGTGGGCCGCCGGCTATGTCCCCGATCGCGACTGGTTCATACAGAAGGCGGTGGCCTGGTGGCTGCGCGACCTGTCCAAACATGACCCCGATCGGGTCCGGGCGTTTCTGGCCGTGCACGGTCACGCGATGAAGCCTTTTGCCCGCAAAGAGGCCGGCAAGTACCTGAAAGATCAGTTGGAATAAACGTCTACTTCAACCAGTTCGTCAAACGGCACCAATAGCGCACGCATCGCCTCAACCGACAGGCGGCTGCCGCCTGAGGGCGCCGGTACAAGTGTGATATAGGCCTGCGCGCCCGTCTTGGGCACGACCACCCGGCCATTGATCTCAGTTTCGACCAACGGCGTTTCAAGCCAGCGTCCGGGCTTGTTCGGATCGCCCAGTCCGGCAATCGTTGTCTTGGCGCCGGCCCATCCGGTGTTCACGGCCGCAACAGGCGTTGCTTCCACCTCTTCAGTCGCAGCGGCGGTTTCTGTCGTCTGCGCAGGTTCCGCATCCGGGGCGCGATCAAGGCTTTGCCGCACCGCATCACAGCCGGTCAAAAACGCAGGAATAATGACAAACAGGTATCGCATGCAACCAGCCTACCCCTGCCCGCGCCCGCGTTCCACCCCTCAAGCGCAGTTCTGACTTGTCGCAAGGCACGGTGCGCTTTACCTATTGGGCATGACTGCTCCGTTGATCGACCCGTTTGCCCGCGCAATCACCTATCTCCGCGTCTCCGTCACGGACCGCTGCGATTTCCGCTGTGTCTACTGCATGTCTGAAAACATGACCTTTCTGCCCAAGAAAGAGCTGCTGACGCTGGAAGAACTGGACCGGATGTGTTCGACCTTCATTCGACTGGGCGTGGAAAAGCTGCGGATCACCGGGGGCGAGCCGCTTGTGCGCCGTGGGATCATGGGGTTCTTCGACTCGATGACCCGGCATCTGGACAGCGGCGCACTGAAAGAGCTGACGCTGACCACCAATGGCTCGCAACTGGCCCGGTTCGCCGACGACCTGTATGCCGCCGGGGTGCGGCGGGTGAATGTCTCGCTCGACACGCTGGACGAGGACAAATTCGCCCAGATCACCCGTTGGGGTCGCTTGAAACAGGTCCTGGGCGGGATCGATGCCGCGCAGAAGGCCGGGTTGCGCGTCAAGATCAACGCGGTGGCCCTGAAAGGGTTCAACGAGGAAGAGCTGCCCAAGATCACCCGCTGGTGCGCCGAGCGCGACATGGACCTGACCTGGATCGAGGTCATGCCTATGGGTGACATCGGCAACGAGGACCGGCTGGACCAGTACTGGTCGCTGAAAGACGTGCGGGCCGAGTACGAAAACCACTATACTGTCACCGATCTGGCCGAGCGCACGGGCGGACCGGCGCGCTATGTCCGGCTCGAGGAAACCGGGCAGAAGATCGGCTTCATCACGCCGCTCAGCCATAATTTCTGTGAAAGTTGCAACCGGGTACGCCTGACCTGCACGGGCGAGTTGTACATGTGCCTGGGGCAAGAGGACATGGCCGACTTGCGCGCCCCTCTGCGCGACCACCCCAACAGTGAAGAGCCACTGGAACAGGCGATCCGCGCGGCGATCACCCTCAAGCCCAAGGGCCATGATTTCGACTATTCCCGCCAGAAGATCGATGGCCAGATGAGCCGTCACATGAGCCACACGGGCGGCTGACATGGCAGACCAGTCGGGGCAACCCACGACGCTGTACCGTATGTACTGCGCGTTGACGTCCATCGCCATGCCATTGGCCTGGCGCACCGTTCGCGCCAAGCTGCAGACGGCGGGTGTTTCCGAGGTCCGTCAGCGCGAGCGGCTGGGCCATGCGAGCCAGCCCCGGCCCGACGGTCGGCTGATCTGGTTCCATGCGGCCAGCGTGGGCGAGAGCCTGTCGGTTCTGAGCCTGATCAAGCGTATGAGCGAACGGATTGAGGATGCGCAGTTTCTGATCACCTCTGGCACCCCGACCTCGGCGGCGCTGGTGGAAAAACGCCTGCCGCCGCGCACCCGCCACCAATACCCCCCGCTGGACAGCGCCGGCCCGGTTGCGCGGTTTCTGGATCACTGGCGGCCCGATGCCGGCGTCTTTGTCGAAAGCGAGATCTGGCCACGCCTGATCGTCGAGACCGCCCGGCGCGGGACGCCCCTGGCCCTGCTGAACGCGCGCCTGTCCGAGAAATCGGTGGCCGGGTGGAAGAAGCGCCCCGACACCGCCCGCTATGTCCTGAGCCGGTTCCGACTGTTCCTGACGCAAAACGACCGCACGGCCGCAAACCTGATCGCCATGGGCGCGTCCGCCGATCTGGTGCAGCCCGGAACCAACCTCAAGGCCATGTCCGATCCGCTGCCGGTGGATCAAAACACGCTGACGCAGATCCGCGCGCAGATCGGCGCGCGGCCGGTCTGGATCGCCAGCTCGACCCATGCGGGCGAGGAGGAGACCGTTCTGGCCGCCCATGCCGAATTGCTGAACCGCAGGCCCGATCTCCTGCTGCTGCTGATCCCCCGCCACCCGGAACGGCGGGACGAGGTCTGCGCCCTGATAGATGCCGCGGGTCAAAGCCATGCTCTGCGCAGCGCCGGGCAGCCGGTTACCGACGACACGCAGGTCTATGTGGCCGATACGCTGGGCGAAACCGGAACGTGGTACGCGTTGTGCCCGATCGTGTTTCTGGGCGGGTCGCTGAAAGAGATCGGCGGCCACAACCCGTTCGAACCGGCTCAGGCTGGCGCTGCGGTGATCACCGGGCCGGGTTACTACAATTTCGCCGAGACATTTGCCCCGCTGGTGGACAGCGGCGGCGCGGTCGAAGTCGCTTCGGCACCCGAGTTGGCCAAAGCGGTCGAGCTCTGGCTGTCGGACAGATCGGCGCTGGCCGCGGCGCAAGCGGCGGCGCAGTCCTGCGTGAACACCCAGAAATCGGCGCTGGATTCGGTTGTGGATACGCTATGCGACAAGCTGGGCCTCAACTGACCGCAAGCGGCAGCGGGGGCCTGCGCCCCCGCCACGGTGTCAGGCTGCGGGCATCCGCTGTTCGACGATCTCGGCCCACCAGCTGCAACCGGCAGGGATCGCCTCGTCGTTGAAGTTGTATTCAGGATGGTGGACCATCGCCGTGTCGCCATTGCCGACCAGGATATAGGCACCGGGACGTTCTTCCAGCATGTAGGCGAAGTCTTCGCCGCCCATGACCAAAGGTGCCTCCTCGCAGGCCCCCGAGACCGAGCGGGCGACCTCGGCGGCGAACTCGGTCTGCTCGTCGCTGTTGATCATGACCGGATAGCCCCGGATATAGTTGACATCGGCAGTACCGCCGAATGTCGCGGCGACGCCCAAGCAGATTTCGTTGATGCGCTGCTCAGCAAGGTCGCGCATCTCTTTGCTCATCGTGCGCACGGTGCCCTTGATCTGCACTTTCTGCGGGATCACGTTGAACGCCTTTGACGAGGTCTCGAACGAGGTGACCGAAACAACGACCTGATCGATCGGGTCGGCATTGCGCGACGCGATGGTCTGCAACGCCAGAACGGCCTGCGCAGTCATGACAGTGGTGTCCACGGTTTCATGCGGTTTGGCGGCATGACCGCCACGACCTTCGAAAGTAATATCGAACTGGTCAGTCGCCGCGAAGAACGCGCCCGGCCGGATCGAGAAGCTGCCCACAGGCTTACCGGGCCAATTGTGCATTCCGTAGACTTCCTGAATGCCCCAACGCTCCATCAGGTTGTCTTCGCACATCTCGCGGCCGCCGCCGCCGCCCTCCTCGGCGGGCTGGAAGATCACAACGACGGTTCCGTCGAAGTTGCGCGTTTCGGACAGGTATTTGGCCGCCCCCAGCAGCATGGCGGTGTGGCCGTCATGGCCGCAGGCATGCATCGCACCCGGAGTTTTCGAAGCATAGTCCAAACCCGTCGCCTCGTGGATCGGCAAAGCGTCCATATCCGCCCGCAATCCGATCACCTTCCCCTTGGTGTCGACCTTGCCCTTGATCACCCCGACAACTCCGGTGCGGCCAATCCCCGTGACCACCTCGTCGCAGCCGAATTCTTTCAGCTTTTCCGCAACCAGCGCACTGGTGCGATGCGTATCGAACAGAATTTCAGGATTCTCGTGAATATCACGCCGCCAGGCGGTGATTTCATCCTGCAATTCGGCAAAGCGGTTCTTCACTGGCATCTTCGTCTTCTCTCCTTAAAAAAATCTCAGGCCACCGGCATCCGGCGTTCGACCATCTCTGCAAACCACGAGCATCCGATCGGAATGATCTCGTCATTGAAATCGTATTCGGGGTGGTGAAGCCCGGCGCTGTCGCCATTTCCCAGGACTATGAAGGCCCCGGGACGTTCCTGCAACATGAACGAGAAGTCTTCGCCCCCCATCACCATCGGTGCTTCGGCACAGCTGCCACCGACGGCAATTGCCGCGGATTCTGCATATCCGGTCTGCTCTTCCGCGTTGATCGTGACCGGAACGCCGCGCGAGTAGGTCACCGTGGCGGTGCCACCCATGGTCGCCGCGACACCTTGCACAACTTCATTCAGTCGCTGTTCGATCAGGTCGCGCATCTCGTTCGAATGGGTGCGGACGGTGCCACGCAGCCGGGCCGATTGCGGGATCACGTTGAACGCATTCGACGAGGTCTCGACCGCCGTGACCGACAGAACGGCCTGCAAGATCGGGTCGGCGTTGCGCGAAACGATGGTCTGCAGGGCCACGATCAGTTGCGACAGCATGACCGTAGTATCCACGGTTTCCTGCGGCTTGGCGGCATGACCGCCGCGGCCTTCAAGATGGATGTCAAACTCGTCCGCCGCCGCCAGCAGAGGCCCGGAGCGAATGGCAAACTGCCCGGTCGGCAGGCCCGGCACGTTGTGCATCGCATAGACTTCCTGGATGCCGAAGCGGTCCATCAAACCGTCCTGGCACATGGCTTCAGCACCGTTGCCGCCTTCTTCGGCCGGTTGAAAGATCACGATCGCGGTCCCATCGAAGTTTCGGGTCTCGGCCAGATATTTGGCGGCGCCCAGAACCATCGCAGTGTGACCGTCATGGCCACAGGCATGCATGGCGCCCGCAGTCTTGGAGGCATAATCCGCTCCCGTCTGCTCCTGCATTGGCAGCGCATCCATATCGGCCCGCAGACCAATCACCCGGCCTTGGGTGTCGGTCCTGCCCTTGATCACGCCGACTACCCCGGTCCGGCCAATTCCGGTCACGACATCGTCGCAACCGAACTCTTTCAGTTTTTCCGCAACCAATGCGCTGGTCCGATGGGTATCGTAGAGAATTTCGGGGTGTTGATGTATGTCGCGCCGCCAACCGGTGATTTCGGGGTGCATTTCGGCAAAACGGTTCTTGATCGGCATGACTGTCTTTCCTGTTTCAGGCGATGGGCATTCGTCGTTCGACGAGCTCGGCGAACCAGCTGCATCCGGCCGGAATGGCCTGGTCGTCGAAATTGTATTCGGGATGGTGGCACATGGCCGTGTCGCCGTTCCCCAAGAAGATGTAGGCTCCGGGCCGTTCTTCAAGCATGTAGGCGAAGTCTTCGGACGGCATGATCGGATCCGTTGCGTCATTGACCTTGCCTGCCACCGCCTCGGCGGCTTCGGCGGCGAAGGCCGTTTCCGCCTCGGAATTCACCGTCACCGGGTAGCCGGGCGTCCAGGTCACGCGGGCTTTGGCGCCAAAAGCCGAGGCTGTGTCTTCGGCGATCCGGCGCACGCGCTCCTCGGCGATGCCACGGTATTCCGGGTCCAGTGTGCGAACCGTGCCCTGCAGCCGGACCGTGTGCGCAATCACGTTCGAGGCGACGCTGTCAGTTTCAAACGTCCCCACCGTCAGCACCACCCGTCGGATTGGATCAACGGTGCGGGATACAACCGATTGCAGCGCAACCACGATATGCGATGCCACCAAGGTTGTGTCGATGGCTTCATGCGGTGCGGCGGCGTGGCCACCTTTGCCGGTCACGACAATCTCGAACTCGTCCGACGACGCCAGCAGCGCGCCGGGCCGGATTGCGAACTCTCCGACAGGCAGGCCGGGCATGTTGTGCAAGCCGTAGACTTCCTGAATGCCCCAGCGATTCATAAGCCCATCGCGGCACATGGCCAGACCGCCGGCCCCGCCTTCTTCGGCCGGTTGAAAGATCAGAACCACCGTTCCGTCGAAATTGCGCGTCTCGGCAAGGTATTGCGCAGCGCCGAGCAAGATCGACGTGTGCCCGTCATGCCCGCAGGCATGCATCTTGCCCGGCACGGTCGAGGCATAGTCCAGTCCGGTCGCCTCGTTGATCGGCAAGGCATCCATGTCGGCCCGCAACCCGATCACCCGCCCCTGCGTGTCCGTCCGCCCTCGGATCACGGCCACGACACCGGTTTTACCTATACCCGGCGTGATTTCATCGACACCGAACGCCTTGAGTCGGTCGACAACGAAGCCGGCGGTTTCATGCACGTCGTACATCAACTCGGGATGCGCATGCAGGTGCCGCCGCCACTTGGTGATCTCGGCGTGCATTTCGGCAAGTCTGTTTTTGACCGGCATGTTCAACTCTCCGAGCTTCTGACTGAAATCCTGAGTTTCCAGTGCCTCTTTTGGGTCACGCCGCCAGTTTGTAGACCAGACGCTGCATGAAGTCATGGCCGGCGTTGAACTGAGCGATCGTGATGTATTCGTTCGGCTGGTGCGCCTGGGCGATATCTCCGGGCCCACAGATCACGGCTGAGTAACCGGCTTCCTGAAACTGACCGGCTTCGGTGCCATAGCTGACGACATGGGTAGCGTTGTCGCCCGTAAGGGCACGCACCAGTGTCTCGGCTTCGCCATCGGTTTCCGGGACCAAAGCCGGAACGGCAAAGCTGGCTTTCACCTCGATATGGGCGTCCGCATGCACTTGCTGCATCTTCCTTTCCGCCACTCTTACCTGTTCCAGATAGGCTTCTTTCCAAGCTGATGCCTGCTCGCCGGGGACGACCCGGAAATCCATCATGAAACGGCAATCCTTGGCCGTGATGTTGTGCGCAGTGCCGCCCTTGATCATGCCCACGTGACAGGTTGTCCAAGGAGGATCAAAGACTGCCGCGATATCGCTGGGGTCCGCCGCCATGTTGATGTCGTTCTGCGCATTTGCCCAGTCGATCAGCGGCGCGGCATACATTATCGCATTGACACCGGTATGCATGATCGAACTGTGCACCTCGTATCCAACCACGTGGGTATCAAAGCCGAAGCCGCCCTTGTGGCCGGTGACGGCCTGCATCATCGACGGCTCGCCCACCACCACGGCCGAGCCCTTGGGCAGAACCTCCTGCATGGCGACGATCATGGGCGGCGCACCGGTGCAGCCGACCTCCTCGTCAAAACTCAGCGCCAATTGCAGCGGGCGCTTGACGTCGGCGTATTGCGCCTCGACCAGCGCCCAGATGGCGAGGGCGTCATAGCCCTTCATGTCACAGGTACCACGTCCGAAATACTTGCCGTCCCGTTCGGTCACGACAAACGGGTCGCTGTCCCAGGGTTGTCCGTCCACCGGCACCACATCCGTGTGACCGGAAAGCACGACCGCGCCTTCCTCCCAGGGGCCGACATGGGCAAACAGGGCCGCCTTGTGCGGCTGGTCCGGATCCGGCCATCGGTGGGCGCGGATACCGTGGCCGTTCAGGTAGTCTTCGACCCAGTCGATCAGCGGCAGGTTGCTGTCGCGGCTGACGGTGGGAAACGCGATCAGCTTGGTCATGATCTCAAGCGGAGTCAGGCGCTGTGGCATATGGGTCAGTAACCGCTGTCGGTCGTCAGAATGAAGTGACCCGGCTCGACCTCGCGGTATTCCGAAGGCGCAGGCTCATAGCCGATTGGGTGAATTGGAGACGGGATCGGTTTGAAATTCAGATCTTTTTCCGACTTGCGCTGATTGGGATCGGCGATTGGAACCGCCTTCATCAATGCCTGCGTATAGGGGTGCTGCGGGTTCTCAAAAACACGCGCCCGTGGGCCCAGTTCGACGATCCGGCCCAGATACATCACACCCACGTGGTGGCTGACCCGCTCAACCACGGCCATGTCGTGGCTGATAAACAGATAGCTCAGGCCAAGTTCGGACTGCAATTCCATCATCAGGTTCAGAACCTGCGCCTGAACAGAAACGTCCAGCGCGGAAACGGCTTCGTCCGCAATGATCAGTTTCGGGTTCAGGGCCAGCGCCCGGGCAATCGCAATTCGCTGCCGCTGCCCACCCGACATTTCGTGCGGGAACCGGCGCATGAAGCTGCGTGGCAGGTGCACCTTGTCGAACAGCTGTGCGACCCGGTCCTGCAGTTCCGACCCCGATGCCACGCCATAGTTGCGCATCGGCTCGGCCACCTGATCAACCAACTGCATCTGCGGGTTCAGCGATGCGAATGGGTCCTGAAAGATCATCTGCATGTCCAGGCGGGCCTTGCGCAGGCCCTTCTGGTCCAGCTTCATGATGTCCATGCCATCAAGACTGATTTCACCCGCCATGGGCTCGATCAACCGCAGGATCGAGCGTCCGGCCGAAGATTTTCCACAACCCGACTCGCCGACGAGGCTCAGCGTCTGCCCTTTGTTCAGGGTGAACGAGACGTCTTCGACCGCGTGCACATTCGAAATGGTGCGGCGCAGGATCCCGCCTTTTACCGGGAACCGCGTGGTCAGGTTCCGGACTGACAGCAATACATCCTCGGTTCCGGGAATCGGGGCGATCTTCTGTCCTTCGACACCCAGCAACTTCATCGGCTCGGGGGCGGATTTTCCGCGCATCTCACCCAGCTTGGGCACCGCGGCCAGCAGAGCCTTGGTGTAGTCATGCTGAGGATTCTCGAAAATCTCGGTGACGGTGCCCTCTTCGACCTTGTTGCCGCGGTACATGACGACAACCCTGTCGGCCATCTGGGCGACCACGGCCATGTCATGGGTGATGAACATGACCGCCGTGCCGGTTTCACGCTTCAGCCGGTCCATCAAGGCGAGGATCTCGGCCTGGATCGTCACGTCCAGAGCCGTGGTGGGTTCATCGGCGATCAGCAGGCGCGGCTCGCAGGCCATGGCCATTGCGATCACAACCCGCTGGCGCATCCCGCCCGACAATTCGTGCGGATACTGCTTGAGCCGCCGCTCGGGTTCGGGGATGCGGACCTGTTTCAGCAGTTCCAAGGCGCGTGCTTCGGCCTGGGACTTGGACATATCCTTGTGAATCCGCAGCCCTTCGGTCAGCTGTCGCCCGACCGTGAAAACAGGGTTCAGCGCCGTCATCGGTTCCTGAAAGATCATCCCGATTTCGTTGCCGCGAATCTGCTTCATGAGGTCCTGATCGGCCTTGGCCAGATCCAGTTCGGTCCCGTCGTTGCGGTCGAAAATCAACTGTCCGCCGGCGATTTCACCCCCGCCGAATTCAACAAGGCGCATCAATGACAACGAAGATACGGACTTGCCCGATCCCGATTCGCCCACGATGCAGACGGTTTCGCCCGGACGGACCTCGAACGAGACGTCCTCGACCCCGACGACGGGCCCATCCTTGGTTTGGAATTCGACCCGAAGTTCCCTGATCTGGGCGATAGGCTGATCCAGCACGCGAGCGCTCCCCTTGGCTGCATGAGTGTTTTGATTGCCGAACGCTAAGGCGGGCTGACAGGAAAAGTCAAACGCATTGCCAGTTTCGCTGCGGCAAGGCTTGCAATTTCTGCAAACTCTGTTTCGATACCCCGCGTAACCGTGCCGAGAAATTGGGCGTAGTGCGCAGACATTTGCGCAATTGTCTTTTGTTTCAGTGGCTTGAGCCCGGCACGGCAACGCCAAATCCGCAGGCCTTGCGGAGAAAATCGAGACACGAATGTGTCCAACAAGGAGTGTATGATGAAAATCAAAACCCTTTTGCTTGGTGCGATTGCAAGCACGGCGATGGCCCCGATGGCCATGGCCGAGCGCGGATCGGACGGCAACGTCAGCATCATCTATTGGCAAGCACCCTCGATCCTGAACCCGTTCCTGTCGGGCGGCACCAAAGACGTCGAAGCGGCCTCGCTGGTGATCGAACCTCTGGCCCGCTACGACCAGGACGGCAACATGGTGCCGTATCTGGCAGCCGAAATCCCGACCGTCGAAAACGGCGGCGTGAGCGAGGACCTCACCTCGATCACGTGGAAGATCGCTCCGGGGATCACCTGGTCGGATGGTACGCCGTTCACCTCGGCCGACGTGAAATTCACCGCCGATTACTGCATGGACCCCGAAGGAGGCTGTGCGCAGGTGACCAAGTTCGAAGGCGTCACCAGCGTCGAAGCTGTGGATGATCTGACCGTCAAAGTCACTTTCGACAAGCCGACCCCGTTCCCCTACGGTCCGTTCGTCGGCGGTGAAAGCCCGATCATTCAGGCCGCTCAGTTCGCGGACTGCATGGGCGCGAAAGCTCCGGAATGCACCGATCAGAACTTCAACCCGATCGGCACCGGCCCGTTTGTCGTCACCGAGTTCAAGCCGAACGATGTGATCACCTTCAAGGCCAACGACAACTATCGTGACCCGGCGAAACCGGCCTTCGCAACCGTGACCTTCAAGGGCGGCGGCGATGCGACTGCGGCCGGTCGCGCCGTGATGGAAACCGGCGAGTTCGACTATGCCTGGAACCTGCAGTTGGCGCCCGAAGTGATCGCGCAGATGCAGGAAGGCGGCAAAGGCACTCCGGTGGCAGGCTTTGGCCCGCTGGTCGAGCGCATCATGCTGAACCAGACCAACCCGTCGCCCGAACTGCCGGAAGGCGAGCGTTCGACGGCCAAGCACCCGCACCCGTTCCTGAAGGATCCGGCGGTGTACAAGGCTATGTCGATGGCAATCGACCGCCCGCTGTTGGTTGAGATCGGCTATGGCCAGGCGGGTAAAGTGACCTGCAACTGGGTGCCGGCTCCGGCTGCGTTCAACTCGACCTCGATGACCTGCGACACGCAGGATATCGAAGGCGCCAAGAAACTGCTGGATGATGCCGGCATCGTCGACACCGACGGCGACGGCGTCCGTGAGAAGGATGGCGTTCCGCTGAAAATCGTCTATCAGACCTCGACCAACGCCGTCCGTCAGGACTTCCAGGCGCTGATCAAGGAATGGTGGAGCCAGATCGGCATTGAAACCGAACTGCGCAACATCAACGCTTCGGTCTTCTTCGGTGGTGACCCGGGCTCGCCCGACACGTTCCAGAAGTTCTATGCTGACGTTGAAATGTACGCCAACACCTTCAACGGCACCGACCCGCAAAGCTATCTGGGCAACGGCCTGTGCGACAAGGCACCGCGTCCCGAGACCCAGTGGCAGGGTGAGAACATCAGCCGCTTCTGCAACGAAGAGTTCGACAAGCTGCACGCCCAACTGGCGCAGACCGCAGGTCTGGAGCAGCGCGCCGAAATCGCGAAGCAGCTGAACGACATCATGGTTCAGAACGGCGGCATGATCCCGCTGGTCCACCGTGGTCGTCTGTCGGCCCACGCAAACACTCTGGGCGGTGTCGTCCTGAACGTGTGGGACAGCGAACTGTGGAACATCGCTGACTGGTACCGCAAGACCGGTTCCTAAGCGCTAGCCTTGCACGGCCGCGTCCCGATCTGTATCGGGGCGCGGTCTTTCGCAAGTTCCACCAACAAGAAGACGCATATAAAGGCGCCTCTTAATGCTCAACTTCACCATTCGACGACTGATCCTGGCCGTTCCGACGCTGTTGTTCATCAGTCTCGTCATCTTCCTGTTGCTCGAGCTCGCCCCCGGCGACCCGATGGCACAGGTTCCGCTTACCGTTCCGCCCGAAGTCAAAGAGAAGATGCGCGAGGCGCTTGGCCTCGGCCAGCCGATGCATGTCCGGTTCTGGAAATGGATCGTGCAGTTCTTCTGGATCGAACCGCAGGTTTTGGTCGACCACATCTTTGGCACTACCTTTTCCGAAGGTGACCTGCGTGTGATTTCGTGGCAGACCCGCTCGCCCGTCATGGACATCGTCGTTCAGCGTATCCCGCAGACCCTGTGGGTTGTCGGCACCGCCTATGTGGTCGCCATCCTGATCGCCCTGCCCATCGGCATCTATTCGGCCTATCGCCAGTATTCCTGGTTCGACCAGATGGGCACCTTCGTGTCGATGGTCGGCTTCTCGGTTCCGCCGTTCTTCTCGGGGGTGCTGGTGATCGTGATCTTCTCGGTCCAGTTGGGCTGGTTCCCGTCGATCTATGACACGACGCATGTGGTCAATGACTGGGACAGCTTCGTCATTCAGCTGAAACAGATGATCATGCCCGTGATGGTGCTGGCGCTGCAGATCACCGCGCAGCTCAGCCGGTTCATGCGCGCCTCGATGCTGGACAACCTCAACCAGGATTACGTCCGTACCGCCCGCGCCAAGGGCCTGAGCGAATACACCGTCGTCATGGTACATGTCCTGCGCAACTCGATGATCCCGGTGGTTACCGTGATCGCTCTGGGTATTCCGGCGATCTTTGGTGGCGCGATCATCACCGAGCAGGTGTTCAAGGTGAACGGCATCGGTCAGCTGCTGATCGGCGCCATTCAGGCCAATGACTTGCCGATGGTGCAGACGCTGACCTTCATCTTTGCCGTGCTGATCGTCCTGTTCAACCTGATCGCGGACGTTCTTTACGGCATTCTGGACCCGAGGATCCGCTATGACTGATCACAATCAATCAGACACGCTGGTCCCTGATGAGGGCCTTGCGCCGGCCTCGACGGCCTTGCCGACTGCCGATGTAATGGAAGAACTGACCACCCCGCCCCGCAGCCAGTGGCGCGACGTGTGGGATCAGTTCAAGACCCACAAGGGCGCCATGATCGGCGCGATGCTGTTCATCTTCATCGTCGCGGCCGTCTACCTTGGCCCGTTCCTGTGGACCATCGACCCGACCCAGATCGACATCCGGGCCCGCAACCAGGGGCCCAGCTGGGCCCATCCGTTCGGCACCGATCAACTGGGCCGGGACATCATGGCGCGAATGATGTCTGGGGGGCAGACCTCGGTATCGGTCGGCATCACCGCGATGCTGCTGGCGCTGTTCCTGGGGTCGTTCATCGGCGTGGTTGCCGGGTTCTTCAAACGGCTGGACGGGCCGCTGATGCGCCTGACCGACCTGTTCCTGGCCCTGCCGCTGCTGCCGCTGCTGCTGGTGATGATGCTGCTGTTCCGCGAACCTCTATCCGCTGCGTTCGGGCTCGAGCGTGGGATCTTCATCCTGATCGTCTGCGCCATCGGCATCACCTCGTGGATGCCTACGGCGCGGATCGTGCGCGGCGACGTGCTGGCGATCAAGGAACGCGAGTTCGTTCTGGCCGCCCGCTCGATCGGCACCAGCAACACGCAGATCATCACACGGCACATCCTGCCCAACGTGCTGTCGCCGATCATGGTGTCGGCCACGCTGGGCATCGCCACGGCGATCATCACGGAAAGCGCGCTGTCCTTCCTGGGGCTGGGCTTCCCGCCTGACTTCCCCACCTGGGGCCGGCTACTGTTCGATGGCGTCGACTATCTGCAGCAATACCCCGAGCGTGTGTTCTGGCCCGGCCTGGCGATCTCGCTGACCGTTCTCAGCGTGAACTACCTGGGCGACGGCCTGCGCGATGCGCTCGATCCGCGTATCCGCGGACGCTGATCCAAAGTCAGTCGGCGCGCCTGAGCGCGCCGGCCAACACCACGATCACCACCGCCAGCGGCAGCAGGACGGCAAAGGCCAGCCGCAGTGACAGGATCCCCGCCAGAAGCCCGATAAGCGGCGGACCGATCAGCAGACCTCCGTACCCCAAAGTGGCGACACTGGCGATGGCCTGCCCCGGTGGGACATGCGGGTCATTCGCCGCCCGGCTGAAGGCCAGCGGCATGATCACCGCATAGCCCACGCCCATCATCGCGAATCCAGCCAGCGCCCCGATCGCGCCGCCGGCCGATACCACCAGGAATACGCCCACGGCCGCGCAGGCTCCGCTGACCCGTGCCACGGGCACCGGGCCGAATCGGGCGATCACGAGGCCGCCTAGCAGCCGCACGGCAACCATGGACACCGAAAAGACGGCATAGCCCAAGGCCGCAACGCTTTCAGCCACACCCGTGACATCCCGCAGAAAGATGGCGCTCCAGTCAGCTACTGCCCCCTCGCCCAACGCGCCGCACATCGCGGTCAGCCCGACCAGAACCAGAACGCCGCTGGGCAAGGCAAAGATCGCGTTGGCGTCAGACTGCACCCGCCGCGACGTCCATCGGACCCAGGACAGGGCAAGCGCCAGCGCGACGGTTGCCCCACCGGCCAGCAGGAAATGCGGCAACACGTCAAGCTGCAGCTGAACCGCGCCATAGCCGCTGAGCGCACCCAACCCGGCACCAAGGCTCCACATCGCGTGAAACGAGGACATCACCGGTTTGGCGTAGGCCTGCTCGACCTCGGCGGCCCAGGCGTTCATGGCCACATCCATCGAGCCGTGGAAGGCCCCGAAGATGAACAGGAACGCGGCCAGCATGGCGAAGCTGTCGGCGGCCGCAAGAAGGATCAGTGAGGCCGTGTACAGGACCGCGATCACCCGCGTCACGGTCACCGCGCCAAACCTGTCGGTCAGGCGTCCGGTGACTGGAAAGGAACACACCGCCCCGGCCGCCATGAACAGCAGGCCATAGCCCAGTTCCTCGTGGCTCAGCCCCAGACGGTCACGGACGGCTGGAATGCGCGAGGCCCAGATGCCGAACAGGGCGCCGTTCAGGATGAACATGGCGGCCACGGCCCGCCAGGCTGAAACCAATCCGATCATGAAACCTGCCCTGCCAGCGAAATATCTGCCTCGCAGCAATACAGGCAGTGCGCCGGTTGGCAAGCCGCGCTATTCCAGCTTGCGGCGGATGCGGCGCACGGCCAGCCAGACAAGCGCCACTACAGGCAGCGTCACGCCTGCGGTCAGCATCCCCTTGCTGATCCCCGCATTGGTCAACGGGTACAGCAGGTAACTGACCAGCGACACGGCATAATAGCTGATAGCGACCACCGACAGACCTTCGACCGTGTGCTGCAATCGCAGCGCCAGATCCGCCCGGCGGTCCATGCTCTCCAACAAGGCCTGGTTCTGCGCGCTGCGCTCGACATCGACGCGCGTCCGCAGCAGGTCGCCGGCGCGAATGGCCCGGTCCGAAAGTGCCTGCAGCCGCCGTTCGGTTGCCTTGACCGTGCGCATGGCCGGGTCATAGCGGCGCATCATGAAATCGGCGAATGTCTGACGCCCGTGGAAGCGATCCTCGCGCAGCGCCTCGATCCGCTGGTGCACGATGGCCTCATAGGCCCCCGTCGCGGCAAAGCGAAAGGCCGAACGCGCCGACAGCGTCTCGAGCTCGGTCGAGGTGGCCAGCAATTGCGGCAGCAGATCGTCGGGATGGGTCGTATCCTTGGTCATCTCGCCCATCAACTGGGTCAGTTGCCGGTCCAACTCGCCGATCTGGGGCATCAGGGCCTTAACCCGGGCAAAGCCCAACATGGACATTGCCTTGTAGGTCTCGATCTCGCACAGGCGCTGGATGATCCGGCCGGTGCGCCTGCGCCCGGTGCCCTCGGACACGAACAGGGCAAACCGCATGTGGCCCGCCGGGTCGATGCGAAAATCGCTGGCGCAAATCGCCGAGTCGTCCAGCACCCGCGACACCGCCAGGCTTTCCGGTTCGAACCAATCCGCCAGCGCGGCTTGAGTGGCCCCGTCATCCGGGCGCGGCACCACCCGCAGCATGATCGAGGTCACGCGCTGGCCCGGACTGGCCAACAGCCAGTCGGGGGGGAAAACCTCGAAATCGGCGGGGTTGAACGCGCGCTCGCTGACATTCTGAGTGATGGCCGTATAGGTCACGAATTCCGTGTGGTGCTCCCACTTCAACCAATGCCGCCCGATCTGGCCGGCATAGTGAGTGGCATCGGGCTGCGGATGCTGCGCCCCGTGGCGGTCCAACAGGTCGATCAGGTGGGCCATATCTTCGGCTCGGTCGCGCGCCACCGCGGCGACCGGTTTTTTGATCGCAAGGAATACAACCGTGCACGGCGCCTGCGCCACGGGGAACGGCCGCGCGTGCAATTCATTGGCCAGCGCATAGCGCAGCGGATGATCCTCGATTGGCGTCATGAGCGGCTCCTTGTGTTCCGGGCACTATACGACACCGGGGGATTTCATCAATTATCTTTTTATTTCATATACTTACATGGATACCGCGGTATACAAGCCGGCTATCTCATTGATTTGGCTGCCAGAGCTCGATCGGATTGCCCTCGGGGTCGTGCAGGCGGGCGAATTTTCCGATCTCGCTGTTCCATTCGTCACGGGTCTCCACCTCGATTCCAGCCGCACGCAGCTGGTCGACCATGGCCGCCAGATCGTCGACGCGGAAATTGATCATCCATTGCTGCGCGGCATCACCGAAATAGTCTGTGTCTTCGGCGAATGGGGCAAACACGGTGTAGCCTTCGCGCTGCTTCCACGGAACCGGGTCATAGTGATTGACGCCCAGATGGGTCTCGTACCATTGCGACAGAGCCTTTGAATCGCGGGCGCGGAAGAACACGCCGCCGATGCCGTTTACCTTATGCATGGAACACCTCCTGCCGATTGGGGTTGATACGGCATCATACCCTGAAACGGAAAAAGGCGCCCGCGAGGGGCGCCTTTTCCAAGTATAAGAGCCACAGATCAGTCGATCATTGGCAGCAGCTTGTCCAGCGACTGCTTGGCGTCGCCATAGAACATGCGGGTGTTCTCCTTGTAGAACAGCGGGTTTTCGATGCCCGAATACCCGGTGCCCTGCCCGCGTTTCGAGACGATCACCTGCTTGGCCTTCCAGCATTCCAGAACCGGCATCCCGGCAATGGGGCTGTTCGGGTCTTCCTGTGCCGCAGGGTTCACGATGTCGTTCGAGCCAATGACGATCGCCACATCTGTTTCCGGAAAGTCGTCGTTGATCTCGTCCATTTCCAGCACGATGTCATAGGGCACTTTGGCCTCGGCCAGCAGCACGTTCATGTGGCCCGGAAGACGGCCCGCGACGGGGTGGATGGCAAAGCGCACATTCTTGCCCTTGGCGCGCAGCTTGCGGACCAGTTCGCTGACCGATTGCTGCGCCTGCGCCACCGCCATTCCGTAGCCGGGGATGATGATGACGCTGTCGGCATCGTTCAGCGCTGCTGCAACACCGTCGGCGTCGATCGCCACCTGTTCGCCTTCGACCTCCATCTGGGGTCCCGAAGTGCCGCCAAAGCCGCCGAGGATCACGCTGACAAAGTGACGGTTCATCGCCTTGCACATGATGTAGGACAGGATCGCACCCGACGAGCCTACCAGCGCGCCGACGACGATCAGCAGGTCGTTGCCCAGCGAGAAACCGATCGCAGCCGCGGCCCAGCCCGAGTAGCTGTTCAGCATAGACACAACGACCGGCATGTCGGCACCGCCGATGCCCATGATCAGGTGATAACCGATGAACAGCGCCGCCAGCGTCATCAGGAACAGCGGGAAGAACCCACCCGAAGCGGTGTACCAAATCAGACAGATCAGCGAGAGGCCAGCCGCCGACGCGTTCAGCGCATGCCCGCCCGGCAGCTTGGTGGCCGCTGAGGTCACCTTGCCGGCCAGCTTTCCATAGGCCACGACCGAACCGGTAAAGGTGATCGCACCGATGAAGATGCCCAGGAACAGCTCGACATGCAGAATGGCCAGCTCGGCCGGAGTTTTCTTGGCGATCAGTTTCGCGAAGGCGCCCAGATCCGACAGGTCGGCATCCTTGGCCGCGTCAACGATCGCAAAGACTTCGGCGACATTCTTGATCTCGAAATGGGCGTTGTACCCGACGAAAACCGCCGCCAGACCCACCAGCGAATGCATGGCGGCGACAAGCTGCGGCATCTCGGTCATCTGGACGCGCTGCGCCACGTATTGACCGATCAGACCGCCGCCGATGATCAGCAGCAGCGACAGCAGCCACAGGCCCGATCCGGGGCCGACCAGCGTTGCAAAAACCGCCAGCGCCATTCCAACGATGCCGTACCAGACCGCGCGCTTGGCGCTTTCCTGGTTCGACAGGCCGCCGAGCGAAAGGATGAACAGAACAGCCGCAACGACATAGGCGGCAGTGGTGAAGCCAAATTCCATGTGCCCGGCCTCCTTAAGATTTCTGGAACATGGCGAGCATGCGCCGGGTTACGAGGAAACCGCCGAAGATGTTGATCCCGGCCATGAAGATCGACAGCGCCGCCAGCAGAATGACGAGGAAAGACCCCGACCCGATTTGCATCAACGCGCCCACGATGATGATCGAGGAAATCGCGTTGGTGATCGCCATCAACGGTGTGTGCAGACTGTGGCTGACGTTCCAGATCACCTGGAAGCCCACGAAGACGGCCAGCACGAAGACGATGAAATGCTGCATGAAGCTGGCAGGAGCCACCAGCCCCACCAGCAGCATCAGCGCACCGCCCACGCCCAGCAGGGTAACCTGCTGCTTGGTCTGCGCCTTGAAGGCCGCAATCTCTTGCGCGCGTTTTTCTTCGGGCGTCAGTTCCTTGGCCTCGGCCTTGGGTTTGGCCGCGATGGCCTGCACCTTGGGCGGTGGTGGCGGGAAGGTGATCTCACCTTCATAGGTGACGGTCGCGCCACGGATCACGTCATCTTCCATGTTATGATTGATCTGACCGTCCTTGTCCGGGGTCAGGTCAGTCATCATGTGACGGATGTTGGTCGCATAAAGCGACGAGGACTGAGCCGCCATCCGGCTGGGGAAGTCGGTATAGCCGATGATGGTCACGCCATTGTCGGTCACGACCTTTTCATCCGGCACGGTGCCTTCGACATTGCCTCCACGCTCGGCCGCAAGGTCCACAATGACTGATCCGGGCTTCATCGCCTTGACCATATCCTCAAGCCACAGCTTGGGGGCCGGGCGGTTGGGGATCAGGGCCGTAGTGATGACGATGTCCATCTCGGGCGCAAGCTCGCGGAACTTGGCCAGCTGAGCATTGCGGAACTCCTCGGACTGAACCGAAGCATACCCACCGGTGGCCGAGCCATCCTGCTGTTCTTCTTCAAAGTCCAGATAGACGAATTCGGCGCCCATCGACTCGACCTGTTCAGCGACCTCGGGGCGCACATCGAACGCATAGGTGATAGCGCCAAGCGACGTCGACGTCCCGATGGCGGCCAGACCGGCCACGCCGGCACCAACGATCAGAACCTTGGCCGGCGGTACCTTGCCCGCGGCCGTCACCTGGCCGGTGAAGAAGCGGCCAAAGTTGTTGCCCGCCTCAATCACCGCACGGTACCCGGCGATGTTGGCCATAGAAGACAAAGCGTCCATCTTCTGCGCGCGGCTGATGCGGGGCACCATTTCCATCGCGATGACATTGGCGCCCTTGGCTTTCGCCAATTCCATCCCTTCTTCGTTCCCGGCCGGGTTGAAGAACGAGATCAGCGTCTTGCCCTTGGTCAGACGTTTCATTTCGGTCTCGGTGGGCACGCGCACCTTGGCGATGATGTCCGACGATTTCCACAACGAGGCGGCTGTCTTGACGATTTCGACCCCGACGGCCTCGTAAGCCTCGTCTGAGAAACCGGCGGCAGCACCAGCCCCCTTCTCGATGGCGCATTCATAGCCCAATTTCTGCAGCTGCACGGCTGACTCCGGAGTCATCGCGACCCGGTTCTCGCCTTTCAGTATTTCCTTTGGCGTGCCTATTTTCACCGGCAAGTCCCCCTAATTTTCACTCTGACCGAGCGGGTGGCCGGTATTGTTTGTTAAGCAAAGATCTATCCTGCGCAACATTATTTCGCAAGCGCAGCATTCATTACGTTGTGTCACGGGTCGGCGCATTTCAGATCCACCGACGGGTTTTGCGTTCGTAACGCGCGAAGTCCGCACGGAAGGTGCGGCGCAGGCGGTCCTCTTCGGGCAGGATGAACCGCCGTTCCAGTATCCAGACGAAGACCGGAACCAAAACCAGCGACAGCACCGCATCGAAGCGCAGGATCAACCCGGCAAGGATCAGGACATCGCCCAGATAGATCGGATTGCGGCTGCGTTTGTAGATGCCCGACTGCACCATTGCGGTGGGTGTTTCGTGCGGAATGACGGTCGTACGGTGACGGCGGAATTCTACGATGGCCAGAACCGCCAGCAGGATACCCCCACCAATCAGCAACCCGCTTAGCAGGTCGGTCAACCCGCCTTCCAGCGACAGGCCGAGCGACAGATAACGGCCCTGCAACCAGGCCAACACCGCGAAGCCCAAAAGCCAAAGTGGCGGTACGTCGATACGGCGCATGAGCATCCCTTTTGAACGACGACATGCACCGGCACATGTCGCTTCCGGGCCAAGTCCTACCGCTTTCAGACCCCGATGGCAAAGCATCTTGGCCTTGCGGTCGAATATTGTGCACCCGGGCCACAAACAGGCGGGCGTAGACAGCCCGGCACCGATCCGATACCCCGGGTCGGACACAAGAAAACACCGGGATTTATCATGACTGACTTCGCCGCCACCAAAGCCATGTTCCACCTGCCGGAAGGAGTTCTGTATCTGGACGGCAACTCGCTGGGCCCTCTGCCCAAGGCGGCGGCCGCAAAGGTACAGAAGATGCTGACCGAGGAATGGGGCCAGATGCTGATCACCGGGTGGAACAAGGCCGGGTGGATGGGCATGCCGACCGACCTGGGCGATCGGATCGGCCGCCTGATCGGCGCCGCGCCCGGTACGGTCGTGGTCGGCGACACGCTGTCGATCAAGGTCTTTCAGGCGGTTGCCTCGGCGTTGGAGCTGAACCCGGGGCGCAAGGTGGTCCTGTCGGACAATGGCAACTTCCCTTCCGATCTCTACATGGCTGACGGGCTGCTGCGCTCGCTGGGCGAGGAGTACGAGCTTCGGGTCGTGGACCCCGAGACCGTGGCCGAGCACATTACCGATGAAGTCGCCGTGCTGATGCTGACCGAAGTCGACTATCGCACCGGCCGCAGGCACGACATGAAGGCGCTGACCGAGCTGGCCCATGCGCGCGGCGTCATCACGGTGTGGGATCTGGCCCACTCAGCCGGGGCCATCCCGGTGGACCTGGCCGGCTGCAACGCCGATTTCGCGGTCGGGTGCACCTATAAATACCTCAACGGTGGTCCGGGCGCCCCGGCCTTCATCTATGTCGCTCCGAAATGGGCGGACACCGCGCGCCCGGCCCTGTCGGGCTGGCTGGGGCACGAGGCGCCGTTTGCCTTCGACCTGAACTATCGCCCCGGCGCGGGCATCGAGCGCATGCGCGTCGGCACGCCACCGGTGATCCAGATGACCGCGCTGGCCGCGGCGATGGATATCTGGGACATGGCCGACATGGATAATGTGCGCGCCAAGTCCATCGCCCTGACCGAACAGTTCATCCAGCAGGTCGAGGCCACCTGCCCCGATCTGGAAATGGCCAGCCCCCGCGACCCCGCGATGCGTGGCAGCCAAGTCTCGTTCCGGTTTGCCGACGGGTACGCGGCGATGCAGGCCTTGATCGCCCGCGGCGTGATCGGGGATTTCCGCGCGCCCGACATCATGCGGTTCGGCTTCACGCCGCTGTATATCGACGAAGGCGACGTGTCGCGCGCCGTCGAGATCCTGACTGACATCATGCAGAACCGTTTGTGGGACAGACCGGAATTCAAGGTCCGGCAGCGGGTTACCTGACCTCAAGCCCCGCGCCGATCAGCGCGGACAACTGGGCAATGCGCTGCTCGAACTCCTCGGCGTTCGAGGCGGTCATCTTGATCCCCTTCAGCGCGGCGGTGATGGTCCGCGCGGTCTCGGCCGGACCGTCCGGCAGGCGCACGCGACCGGCCGCCAGTTCGCGCTTTAGCCATTCAGCGTAGAGATCCGCCAGCGCCGCCTCGCCCTCGGCCACGATGTCGGCAGCGGTGGACTTGCTGGTATCCAGCATCTCCAGCCCATGCGGCGAGGCCAGGATGGCCGCCATCCCGGCGATCTGCGCGTCAATCGCCCGCGCCAGGATCTCGGACACCGCTCCGTCGCCTTGCAACGCCTGCGCCACCGCCGCGATCTTTTCGGCGTAATGCGCCTGTGTCAGACTGCGAACGATGGCCTCCTTGTTCTTGTAATGCAGATAGACCGCTGGACGGGACATACCCGCGCCGCGCGCTATGTCGTCCATCGAGGTCTTGCGGAACCCATAGGCGGAAAAGGCCTGAAACGCCGAAGTCAGGATCGCCTTTGCCCGTGTATCATCCAGTTTTTCCGCCATGAATTGACCTCTGACAGTTTCGCGCGAAATTGTCAATTGACGCACTGACATTTTTCATCAATTATGTCAGAAACCAGCCACAGCCAAAAGAGGTACGCCATGGCGACCACGCTGACGATCAACGGAAAGCCACATCAGGTCGATCTGCCCGACGATGTCCCCCTTCTGTGGGTGCTGCGCGACGAGGTGGGCCTGACCGGAACCAAGTTCGGCTGCGGTGTGGCCGCCTGCGGAGCCTGCACGGTGCAGATCGATGGCGAGGCCGTCCGCTCGTGCCAAGTTGCCCTGTCCGATGTCTGGGGCGAGGTCACCACGATCGAAGGGTTGGGGACGCCCGACAACTTGGCCACGATCCAGCAGGCCTGGGTCGACCATCAGGTCGCGCAATGCGGCTATTGCCAGTCGGGGCAGATCATGCAGGCCGCCGCGCTGCTGGCCGAAAACCCTGCCCCCTCTGACGAAGAAATCGACGAGGCGATGCAGGGCAACCTGTGCCGCTGCGGCACCTACCCCCGCATCCGCGCCGCGATCCACGACGCCGCCGCCAAGCTGAAGGAGGCCTGATCCATGGCCAGCATCGGAAAAATCCTGCGCCGCACCTTCCTGATCGGGTCCGCCGCCATCGTCGGTGGCGTGGCTTTCGGCGTCTATTACGTCAACCGCCCCGCCAAGAACCCGCTGAAACCGGGCGACGGCGAAGCGGCCCTGAACCCCTTCATCCTGATCGACCAGAACGGCGTGACCCTGTTTGCGCCCCGCGCCGAGATGGGCCAGGGCGTGAAAACCACCTGGGCCGCCCTGATTGCCGAGGAACTGGACGTGGATCTGGATCAGGTCACCGTTCTGCACGGACCAGCGGCGGCGGCCTATTACAACTCGGCCCTAATCGGCGAGAGCCTGCCCAACAAGGGCTATGACGTCTCGAACTTCCAGCACAATCTGGGCGAGGCCCTGGGCGTGATCGGCAAGGCGCTCAGCCTGCAGGTCACCGGCGGCTCGACCTCGATGAAGGACGGGTTCGTGCGAATGCGCGCGGCTGGTGCCTCCGCCCGCGAGACGCTGAAACAGGCCGCCGCCGACCGACTGGGGGTGGATCGGGCTCAGTTGAAGACCGCTTCGGGCCATGTCATCGCGCCTGATGACAGCAAGATCGCCTATACCGACCTGGCTGCAGACGTGGCGCAGATGGAACCGATTGAGGCAGAGCTGCGCGACCCGTCCGAGTGGCGTTATCTGGGCCGGACCCTGCCGCGTCTGGACATGGTGGAAAAGGCCACCGGCACCGCCCAGTTCGGCGTTGACGTGCGCCTGCCCGGCATGAAATTCGCCAGCGTCCGGATGAACCCCAAGCTGGGCGGCCAGATGAACGGCTTTGACGACAGCGCCGCCAAGGCAATGCCTGGTGTCGAAAAGGTTGTCGATCTGGGCAACGGTGTTGCGGTGATCGCCACCAACACCTGGCTTGCCAACCAGGCGGTCGAGGCCATCGACGTCGATTGGGGCGAGGCCCCCTATCCGCCCGAAACCGACGCCATCTTTGCCGAGATCGCCAAGGCCTTCGACGCGGATCCGAACTCGACCATGCGCGATGACGGCGATGTCAGCATCGTTCCCGAAGGCGCGACCGTGATCGACGCTGAATACACTGTCCCCTACCTGGCCCACGCCACGATGGAACCGATGAACGCCACCGCGCTTTTCACCGGCGACGCCTTGGAACTGTGGTGCGGCAACCAGGCCCCCACGCTGATCCAGTTCCGCGTTGCCAACACGGCCGGTTTGGACACCGAAGCCGTCCAAATCCACACCACCTATCTGGGCGGCGGGTTTGGTCGCCGCGGAGAGCTGGATTTCGGCGACATCGCCACCAAAGTGGCCATGGCGATGCCCGGCACTCCGGTCCAGACCACCTGGAGCCGCGAAGAAGATATGCGTCACGACTACTACCGCCCCGGTGCGATGGCGCGGATGCGCGGTGCGGTTCAGGATGGCAAAGCAGTGCTCATCGATGGTGCGGTCGCCGCGCAGTCCTGCACGCAGCAAGCCGTTGAGCGCTATACCGGAATGCCCGGCGCTGGCCCGGACAAGGTTCTGGTCGAAGGGTTCTTCAACCAGCCCTACGCGGTGCCCAACTATCGCATGAGCGGCCATATCGCCGACCTGAAGATCCCGGTGGGTTTCTGGCGCTCGGTCGGCAACAGCCACAACGGTTTCTTCCACGAGACCTTCATCGACGAGATGGCTCATGCCGCCGGACGCGACCCGCTGGAGTTCCGGCTGGAGCTGATGCGCGACGAACACGCGCCCTCGGCCGGGTGCCTCGAGGCGGTGCGCGACATGTCCGACTGGACGGGCAAGACCCCCGATGGCGTGGGGCGCGGCGTGGCCTTCACCTACAGCTTCGGCACCCCGGTCGCGCAGGTGATCGAGGTGACCGACGAAGACGGCACCATCCGCATCAGCAAGGCCTGGATCGCCTGCGACATGGGGCTGGCGCTGGACCCTGAAAACGTCAAGGCGCAGATGTTCGGCGGCATGATGTATGGCCTGTCGGCGGCTTGCTACGGCGAGATCACCTTCGCCGATGGCGAGGTCGAACAGATGAACTTCCCCGACTATGACGCGCTGCGCATGCACACCGCGCCGCAGGTTGAGGTTCAGGTGTTGGAAACCAACCGCTTCATGGGTGGCGCGGGCGAGCCCGGCACGCCGCCCTCGATGCCGGCGCTTGGCAACGCGCTGTTTGACCTGACCGGCCAGCGCGCTCGGACCCTGCCGCTCAACAAGCAGTTCAACCTGCTGGTGTGAAACGAAAAAAGACCGGCGCGGTGATTGCCGCGCCGGTCTTTTGAAGAAATCCGAGAGCCGATTGTCAGGCCGATTGCCGCACCGGCGTCGGCATTGCACTTGCCGACCAAGCCCGCACCGCGTCGCCGAAAGCCTGAAACAGAGGCCGCGACACCGGGTCATTCGCGGCATCCCATTCCGGGTGCCATTGCACCGACAGGGTGAACCCGGGCGCATCCTGGATATAGATCGCCTCGGGCGTACCATCCGGCGCGTGGCCGTCGATCACCACGCCCTTGCCCACCGTCTTGATGCCCTGCCCGTGCAGCGTATTGGTCATCACCTCACTGGCACCGAACAGGCGGTGGAACACCCCGCCCTCGGTCAGCTTGACCACATGGCGCAGGGCGAATTTCTCTTCCAGCGTGCCATCGGGCGGCATGCGGTGGTTCATCCGGCCGGGCAGATCGCGGATTTCCGGGTACAGAGTGCCGCCCATGGCCACGTTGACCTCCTGGAAGCCCCGGCAGATGCCCAGAAAGGGCTGGCCGCGTTCCACGCAGGCCCGTACCAGCGGCAGGGTGATCGCATCGCGCGCCCGGTCGAATTCGCCATGTGCGTCAGTTGCCGACTCGCCGTATTCCTCGGGGTGTACGTTGGGGCGGCCACCGGTCAGCAAGAACCCGTCGCACACCTCAAGCAGCTCGGTCACGTCGACATAGCGCGGATCGGCCGGGATCAGCAGCGGCAGACAGTTCGAGACATTCGCGACCGCGTCCGAATTCATCGTCCCCCCGGCATGGGTGGGGTACTGGTCGTTCATCAGATACGAATTGCCGATGATGCCAACGACGGGTCGGGACATTGTGCTACCTTGCTGTTTTACTTGAACTGGTCGGAAATTATCCGCCCCTTCAATAACGTGCAAGAAAACACGCCCTGCACCATGGCGCAAGGACGTGTTCAGATACGCACATATTGTTCCCGATTTCCGCAGAGCGCGGGACGAATTTCCCGAAACAGGCGGCCGCGGCGGGACGGCGCTTGTGCAGATCAGGTCTCGCCGGTCAGCCCGGCGGCCTCGATCCCGGCCATGGCGGCAGCGGCGTCGTTGTCCGAGGTGTCTCCGGTTACCCCGACGGCACCGATCACCGCGCCCTTGCGGTCGCGCAGCAGTACGCCGCCCGGAACCGGAACGACCTGCCCGCCATAAACCCCGTTCACCGCAGCCATGAAATAGGCCTGCGCCTCGGCCCGCTTCATCTGGGCGGTGCCTGCCATGCCCAGCATGACCGATCCATAGGCCTTGCCATGAGCAATCGCAAACCGGCCTGGGGCGGCACCGTCCTCGCGCTCGAACGCGATGACATGGCCACCGGCGTCCAGCACCACCACCGACAGGGGTTTCAGGTCCATCTCGCGCCCTTTCTCAAGGGTTTTGCGAATGATGGTGCGGGCCTTTCTGAGTGAAACCGACATGATTTTGTCCTCTGTCTGCGGTGGTCTGTCCCGGTTCTAGCCCTGACGGGCCTTCAGTTCCAGCCGCCGCGCATGCAGGACCGGCTCGGTATAGCCCGAGGGCTGCACCCGCCCCTTGAACACCAGATCACAGGCGGCCTGGAAGGCGATGCCGTCGAACCCCGGCGCCATGGGCCGATAGGCCGGGTCGCCTGCGTTCTGGCGGTCAACCACGGCGGCCATCTTCTTCATCGCCGCCATCACCTGATCGGCGCCGATCACGTCGTGATGCAGCCAGTTGGCCAGCGCCTGGCTTGAAATCCGGCAGGTGGCGCGATCCTCCATCAGACCCACGTCGTTGATGTCGGGCACCTTCGAGCAGCCGACGCCCTGATCGACCCAGCGCACGACATAGCCCAGGATACCCTGCGCGTTGTTCTCGATCTCGCGGGTGATTTCATCGTCGCTGAGGTTGCGGCCGCCCAGCAGCGGGATGGTCAGCAGATCGTCAAGCGTGCCGCACGGGCCTCCAGCGGCGATCTCATCCTGACGGGCCAGAACATCCACCTTGTGGTAGTGGGTCGCGTGCAGGGTCGCTGCGGTGGGCGACGGCACCCAGGCGCAGGTCGCACCGGCCATGGGGTGGCCGATCTTGGCCGCAAGCATCTCGCCCATCCGGTCGGGCATGGCCCACATACCCTTGCCGATCTGCGCCCGGCCCTTCAGCCCACAGGCGAGCCCGATATCGACATTGCGATCCTCGTAGGACTGGATCCAGGGCGTATTCTTCATGTCGCCCTTGGGCAGCATCGGCCCGGCCTCCATCGAGGTGTGGATTTCGTCCCCCGTCCGGTCGAGGAACCCGGTATTGATGAAGGCCACGCGCGATTTCGCGGCGCGGATGCACTCCTTGAGGTTTACCGAAGTCCGGCGTTCCTCATCCATGATGCCCAGTTTCACGGTGTTGCGCGGCAGGCCCAGAATATCCTCGACCATATCGAAGATTTGGACCGAGAACGCCACCTCTTCAGGCCCGTGCATCTTGGGCTTGACCACATAGACCGAACCGTGGACCGAGTTGCCGCCATCGCGTTGCAGGTCGTGCATCGCGATCAGCGTAGTGCACAGCGCGTCCATCAGCCCCTCGCCGATCTCGTTGCCGTCGACGTCCAGCACGGCGGGGTTGGTCATCAGGTGGCCCACATTGCGCACCAGCATCAGCGACCGGCCCTTCAGGCTGCCGGCCGATCCGTCGGGCCGGGTAAAGGCGATGTCCTCGGCCAGTTTGCGGGTAAATGTCCGGCCGCCCTTCGTGACCTCTTCGGTCAGGTCACCCTTCATCAGGCCCAGCCAGTTGCCGTAGGCCACGACCTTGTCCTCGGCATCGACACAAGCCACCGAATCTTCGCAGTCCATGATGGTGGACAGGGCCGATTCCAGGCGCACGTCGGAAATGCCCACCGGGTCCGAGGCGCCGATGGTGCTGGACGGATCGATCATGATCTGGATGTGCAGGCCGTTGTTCTTCAGCAGCACGAAGTCCGGGGCCTCGGCCGCACCGCCGAAGCCCACGAATTTCCCGGGTTCGGCCAGCGCCGGGACCAATGCGCCGCCTTCGACCTTCAGACCGGACACATCGGCCCAGCTGCCTTGGGCCAGCGGTGCGGCCTCGTCCAGAAACGCCTTAGCCCAGGCGATGACCCGCGCACCTCGGGCCGCGTCATAGCCGCCCCCCTGCGGCAGGTCGCCCATCGCGTCGGTGCCATACAGCGCGTCATACAGGCTGCCCCAACGGGCATTGACCGCGTTCAGAGCAAAACGCGCATTGGTGATCGGCACCACCAGTTGCGGGCCGGGCGTCGCGGCGATCTCGGGGTCGACATTCGCCGTGTCGATCTGGAAATCGGGGCCTTCATCCAGCAGATAGCCGATCTCGCGCAGGAACGCCTGATACTCGGCCATGTCGATGGGTTGCCCTTTGCGCGCAAGGTGCCACGCGTCGACACTGCCCTGGATATCCGAACGCTTTTGCAGCAAGGCGCGGTTTTTCGGGCCAAACTCGGACACCATCCGCGAAAGACCGGCCCATAATGCATCGGGCTCAACGCCCGTTCCGGGAAGCGCGCGTTCCTCGATGAAATCAATCAGAACCTGATCTACGTCCAATCCGCTCCGGATAGCTCTGCCGTTCATGACTCGAATCTCCTGCCCATCGTGTGCCGTTGTATGCAGTCTTCAATTAGGGGCATTGTTTCCGATAGGCAACTTGCCGCTGCATCAATCCGTCTTTCCATACCGGCTGAAACAGCTTCAAACCGTACAAGGGAATGCCGCCCTGACCCGCCTGCTTGCAGCGCCACGGCGATCCTCCTAACGTCGCGCGGGAACACACCGACACGAGGCCCCAGATGCGCGACGCCGCCCCCACTACGATCTACCTGTCCGACTATTCGCCCTTCGGTTTTCTGGTCGACAGCGTTCACCTGACCTTCGATCTGGCCCCGCAGGCAACGCGCGTGACATCGCGCATCGCGTTCCGGCCCAATCCGCAGGCCACCGACCGCACGTTTTTTTTGCACGGTGAAGAGCTGAAGCTGATCCGCGCCAGCATCGACGGCACCCCGATCACACCCGACGTCACCGACAAAGGCCTGACCGCCAGCGTCCCCGATGCCCCCTTTGTCTGGGAGGCCGAGGTCGAGATCGACCCCGGCAACAACACCGCGCTCGAAGGGCTTTACATGTCGAACGGCATGTATTGCACCCAGTGCGAGGCCGAGGGGTTCCGCAAGATCACCTTCTATCCCGATCGTCCTGACGTGATGACCACCTTCACCGTGCGCATCAACGGCGACCTGCCGGTGCTGCTGTCCAACGGCAACCCGACGGGCAAGGGCGAAGGCTGGGCCGAATGGACCGACCCCTGGCCCAAACCCGCCTATCTGTTCGCGCTGGTCGCCGGAGAGCTGGTGGCCCATTCCGACAGTTTCACCACCAGATCGGGCCGCCATGTGGATCTGAACCTGTGGGTCCGGCCCGGGGACGAGGGCAAATGCGCCTTTGGCATGGAGGCCCTGAAGCGGTCGATGAAATGGGACGAGGACGTCTATGGCCGCGAATACGATCTGGACGTGTTCAACATCGTCGCCGTGGATGATTTCAACATGGGCGCGATGGAGAACAAGGGGCTGAACATCTTCAACTCGTCGGCGGTGCTGGCCAGCCCTGAAACCTCGACCGATGCCAATTTCGAACGGATCGAGGCGATCATTGCGCACGAGTATTTCCACAACTGGACCGGCAACCGCATCACCTGCCGCGACTGGTTCCAGCTGTGCCTGAAAGAGGGGCTGACCGTGTTCCGCGACGCGCAGTTCACCTCGGACATGCGCTCGGCCGCGGTCAAGCGCATCCATGACGTGATCGACCTGCGCGCACGCCAGTTCCCCGAGGACAACGGGCCGCTGTCGCACCCCGTGCGCCCCGAAAGCTTTCAAGAGATCAACAACTTCTACACCGCGACAGTCTATGAAAAAGGCGCCGAGGTGATCGGCATGCTGAAAACGCTGGTGGGGGACGAGGCCTATTCCAAAGCGCTGGATCTGTATTTCCAACGCCATGACGGGCAGGCCTGCACGATCGAAGACTGGCTGAAAGTGTTCGAGGACACGACCGGCCGCGACCTGACCCAGTTCAAGCGGTGGTATAGCCAGTCCGGCACGCCCCGGGTGAAGGTCGAGGAGGATTGGGCCGACGGCACATATACCCTGACCCTGTCCCAGACCACACCGCCCACGCCCGGCCAGCCCAAAAAGCTGCCGCAGGTGATCCCCGTGGCCGTGGGCCTGCTGGGCCCGAATGGCGACGAGGTGCGCGGCACCGAGGTCCTGGAACTGACCGAAGCGCGCCAGAGCTTCACCTTCGAGGGGCTGGCCGCGCGGCCCGTCGCCTCGATCCTGCGGGGGTTCTCGGCGCCGGTGATCCTTGAACACGATCGCCCGAACGCCGAACGCGCGTTTTTGCTGGCCCATGACACCGATCCGTTCAACCGGTGGGAGGCCGGGCGGACGCTGGCGCAGAACAGTTTGCTGCGCATGATCACCCAGGACGCGGCCTCCGATGCCGAATATCTGGATGGCCTGCTGGCGGTTCTGCGCAACGCCGATCTGGACCCGGCCTATCGCGCGCTGATGCTGGGCCTGCCGACCCAGTCGGAACTGGCCGCCGCGCTGCACGAACAGGGCGAAACGCCCGACCCGATGGCGATCTGGCGCGCGGTCGAGACTCTGCGCCAGGCCACCGCCCAGCACATGCAGGACCTGCTGCCCCGCCTGCACTCCGAGGCGCTGGTCGATGGCCCTTATTCGCCCGATGCCGAACAGGCGGGCAAGCGCGCCCTGGGCAGCGCCGCGCTGGCGCTGACCACCCGGCTGGATGGCGGCGCGATGGCAGCCGAGGTCTATGCCAAGGCCGACAACATGACCCTGCAGCTTAGCGCTTTGTCCTGCCTGCTGCGTGCCGGCAAAGGTCAGGCGGAACTGGCGGCATTCTACGACCAGTGGCGCCATGACCGGCTGGTTCTGGACAAATGGTTCGGGCTACAGGCCTCGCTGGCCGCACCGGACGAGGCGCCGCGGATCGCCCGCGCCCTGTCCGAGCATCCCGATTTCAACTGGAAGAATCCCAACCGGTTCCGTGCGCTGATGGGTGGGCTGGCAATGAACCATGCCGGGTTCCACCACGCCAGCGGCGAGGCCTACGCCCTGCTGGCCGACTGGCTGATCCGGTTGGACCCGGTCAACCCGCAGACCACCGCGCGCATGTGCACCGCCTTCCAGACCTGGAAACGCTATGACGCCGACCGTCAGGACCTGATCCGCGCCCAACTGACCCGCATCGCCGAAACCCCGAACCTGTCGCGCGACACGACCGAGATGATCTCGCGCATCCTCGGGGCATGACGGCGCCCGAGGGCTCCGGGTTTCGCTTTACCCGACACAACCGGTCGCCCCGCAGCATCGCCATCCTGGCCGCTGTCTATGCGGGGCTGCTGGCACTTGTGCTGGTTTTCGGCGCGGCCTGGTGGCTGATCGGGTTGCTGGCGCTGGGCACCCTGCCCGCGTTGTGGGACGTGCTGCGCGACACCGATGCCGGGCTGAACCTGGACCCGGCCAAACTGAGCTGGCATTCGGGCGCGCGGCAGGGCGAGATCGACCTGACCGAGATCGACTTCTTCCGCTTCGACACGCGCTGGGATTTTTCCGTGCGCGTGTCGATTGTGTTGACCAGCGGCAAGCGGTTGCGCCTGCCGGACGAGTCCCTACCGCCGCACAAACAGCTGGAACAGGCGCTGCAACAGGCCGGTTTCCGGGTCGACCGGCATCATTTCACGGTTTTCTGAAACGATTCACGGAATCCGCGTCGATTGATCCTGTCTGATCCATTGAAGCAGAAAGTTTAATGTTAGAATCCTTGAACTGGTCACAATTCCGGTTCAGAATTCATCGCTAGTTAACAAGTTTGTACAGTTTCGAGTGTTTTCGATGTTCCGGTCGTTCTGGGCAGGTCTTGCCCGTATCAATCCCATATCAACTCACGCGGCTCCGGTTTCGGACGCGGGTTCCCGCTGTCTGGAAGATGTCGGGCGTCTCAATATTCCCGTTGCGGAACTGGGTGCGGCTGACCTGATCGGGCGGGACATGATCGAACGCGGGCGCCATCTTGCTCGGCAGGATCGTTGGGCCGAACTGTCAACCGAGATCTGGGCCGCGGACCAAGCGCGGACAACAGCCCCGGACGGGCTGCCCATCGCCGATCTTCTGGCATTTGGCGCGCGATCGGATGTTGTCCTGGCCGCCGAACACGCGCTGTCCGACGGCGGTGCGATCGCCGAGTACGACCTGCTTGGCGGTATTTCCGAGCTTGAGGGTGTGAAACAGGATCATCCCGATGATCCGATGATTGCTCTCATCGTCGCTCTGGCCCACATCGATCTGGCATGGGCGTGGCGTGGCACGGCTCTGGACGCGGCGCTACCGCCGCTGCATCGTTCACGCTGTGCTGCACATTTTGACCGGGCTGCAGCCATCCTGCCCGAGTGCCGCAAGGCGCTGCCGGACAGCCCTGTGGTCGCCGCCGCCGACTGTGCCCTGCTGGCTGGTCAGCGCACCCAGCGGGCCCGGGTGGCGGATCAGTACGAACGCCTTATTTCGCTGGATCCGCGAAACCATCGACACATGCGCGCGATGGGCAGCCACCTGCTGCCGCGATGGTTCGGCAGCTATGAAGAGCTTGAGGTGCAGGCCCTGCGCAATGCCGCGAACACGCGCGACACGTGGGGTGCCGGCGGATACACGTGGGTTCAGTTCGACGCAATTGCCTTGGATGAACAAGCCTGCGCGCGGCTGGACGTCGAGTATTTTCTGGAAGGTCTGCGCGACATTGTGCAACGGATGCCGGACCAGCAAACGATCAACCTGCTGGCCTCGTATTGCGCGATCACGGTGCAGAATGGGTTCGGTCTGGACGACAAGGCCGATCTGGTCCGGTGCCAGATCCGGGAGGCCGCCCAATGGCTGATCCGCGATCATTTGACCGAACTGCACCCGCTCATCTGGGCCCACGCGGCCAACGGGTTCAACAACTCGGTCCGCGTCAACTCACCCGAGCGGTTCGCGGCACGTGGACAGCGTGACGCTTTGCGCGCCATCGGTGATCTGTTCCGCGAGGAATTGCGCAACGGGACCGACGTGACCTTCACGCCTTCAGGTCTGCAACTGTCCAGCCACTGAGAATTGCGTCTCGGCGCCCTTTGCCCCTTGCCCCTTGGCCTTGCCGGGCATAATACCCATGCCTGAACTTCTGCGGAAATGAGGCGCGCCATGCTCGACTTGACCTATGAACTGCCCAAACCCAAGACCATCGCCGGTGCCAAGCACGACTGGGAACTGGTGATCGGGATGGAGGTGCACGCGCAGGTCTCGTCCAACGCCAAGCTGTTCTCGGGGGCATCGACCAAATTCGGGGCCGAGCCGAACTCGAACGTGTCTTTCGTGGATGCGGCCATGCCGGGCATGCTGCCGGTGATCAACGAATTCTGCGTGGAACAGGCAGTGCGCACGGGTCTTGGCCTGAAAGCGCAGATCAACCTGAAATCGGCCTTTGACCGCAAGAACTATTTCTATCCCGACCTGCCACAGGGCTACCAGATTTCCCAGCTGTATCATCCGATCGTGGGCGAAGGCGAAGTTCTGGTGGAACTGGGCGACGGCACCGCGCGCATGGTGCGCATCGAGCGTATCCACATGGAACAGGACGCAGGCAAATCGATCCACGACATGGATCCGAACATGTCCTTCGTCGACCTGAACCGCACCGGCGTCTGCCTGATGGAGATCGTCAGCCGCCCCGACATCCGCGGCCCGGAAGAGGCCGCCGCCTATATCGCCAAGCTGCGCCAGATCATGCGTTACCTTGGCACCTGCGACGGCAACATGCAGAACGGCAATCTGCGGGCCGACGTGAACGTGTCGATCTGCCGTCCGGGCGACTATGAGAAATACATGGAAACGCAGGACTTTTCGCACTTGGGCACGCGTTGCGAGATCAAGAATATGAACTCGATGCGTTTCATCCAGCAGGCCATCGAGGTCGAGGCGCGTCGCCAGATCGCCATCGTCGAGGCCGGCGGCAAGGTCGAGCAGGAGACCCGCCTGTATGACCCCGACAAGGGCGAAACGCGCTCGATGCGGTCCAAGGAAGAGGCGCACGACTATCGCTATTTCCCGGACCCCGACCTGCTGCCGCTTGAGATCGAGCAGGCTTGGGTCGATGACATCGCCGCCAAGCTGCCCGAGCTGCCGGACGAGAAAAAGGCCCGTTTCATCAACGATTTTGGCCTGACCGACTATGACGCCTCGGTGCTGACCGCCGAGGTTGAATCGGCCGTGTACTTCGAAGAGGTCGCCAAGGGTCGCAACGGCAAGCTGGCCGCGAACTGGGTCATCAACGAGCTGTTCGGCCGCCTGAAGAAAGACGACCGCGACATCACCGACTCGCCGGTTTCGCCCGCGCAGCTGGGTGAGATCATCGACCTGATCGCCTCGGACGCCATCTCGGGCAAGATCGCCAAGGACCTGTTCGAGATCGTCTATACCGAAGGCGGCGACCCGGCGCAGATCGTCGAAGAGCGCGGCATGAAGCAGGTGACCGACACCGGTGCCATCGAGGCTGCTTTGGACGAGATCATCGCTGCCAACCCGGCCCAAGTCGAGAAGGCCAAGGTGAACCCAAAGCTGGCCGGCTGGTTCGTCGGACAGGTGATGAAGGCCACCGGCGGCAAGGCCAACCCCAAGGCGGTCAACCAGTTGGTTGCGCAGAAGCTGGGCCAATAAGGTCTTTCCATTTGTACAGGCCCGGCAGCCGGGTTTGCCAGGTTGCTCAAAGTTTTACCCGGAGTTCTTGACGCCTTCCAGGCTCGAGGCGGCGCTTGACTCGGGCGGCCGGTTGCGGCCTTTGTCTTGGCCAGAGAGGTAAGGTGCCATGCAGAACAGATTTGACCAGGAGCTGGAGGACCGGCTGGTTCGCTACGCTGCTATCGACAGCCAGAGCGACGAAAACTCACCCACCACCCCCAGCACGGAAATCCAATACGACATGCTGAACCTGCTGCGGCAGGAACTGACCGAAATGGGCGCGCAGGATGTGACCATGACGGACTATGGCGTCGTTCTGGCCACCATTCCGGGCACCGCGCCGGGGCCGACTATCGGCTTTCTGGCCCATGTGGACACTGCACCGCAGTTCAACGCGACCGGGGTCAAACCGCGAGTCATCAAAGGCTACAATGGCGGCGACATTACCTTTCCCGACGATCCGTCACTGGTGCTGTCCCCGGCCGAGCATCCCTATCTGGCCAGCAAGGTCGGTGACGACCTGATCACCGCCTCGGGCGCCACGCTGCTGGGCGGCGACGACAAGGCGGGCGTGTCGATCATCATGACGATGGCCAGGCACCTGCTGGCCGATCGGACGATCGCGCATGGACCGATCCGCATCGCCTTTACCCCCGACGAGGAAATCGGCCGGGGCGTAACCGAGGCGCTTCCCAAGGATCTGGGCGCCGACTTCGCCTATACGCTGGATGGTCAGCAACTGGGCGAGATCGAGTACGAGAGCTTCTCGGCTGACCGGGCGGTGATCAGGATCGAGGGCGTTTCGATTCACCCGGGCTTGGCCAAGGACAAGATGGTGAACGCGACCCACCTGGCCGCCAAGATCGTGCAGACGCTGCCGCAGGCCACCATGACCCCCGAAGTCACCGACGGGCGCGGAGGGTTCATCCACGTGACCGATATGAACGGCGGCTCGTCCGAGATGGAGATCAAGCTGATCCTGCGCGATTTCGAGATGGACGGGCTGGAAGCCAAGGGCGAACTGGTGCGCAAGGTCTGTGATGCAGTACAGGCCAGCGAACCGCGCGCCAAGATCAGCGTCGAGATCAGCCACCAGTACCGCAACATGCGCTATTGGCTGGAAAAGGACATGACACCGGTGGATCTGGCGCGCGAGGCCTGCCGCGACATGGGGATCGAGCCGGTCTCGGTTCCGATCCGCGGCGGCACCGACGGGTCGCGCCTGACCGAATTCGGCACCCCCTGCCCCAACATCTTTACCGGGATGCAATGCATCCACGGGCCGCTGGAGTGGATCTCGGTCCAGGACATGGCGGTGGCGACCGAGCTGTGCCTGAAGATCGCCTCAAAGGCGACGCAGGGGGAAAGCAACAGTCGAGGCTGAAATTCGCCGGGGCGCGAAGTTTTCTGTTCCCCGTCCCGGACGGAACGATACATTGCCCGCCAACACCAGTTCAGGAACCATTGATGCAGCGTTACGAATACAAGGTCGTCCCGGCCCCCAAGAAAGGCACCAAAGCCAAAGGGGTCAAAACACCCGAGGGCCGGTTTGCCGTCACCATCGAGCAATTGCTGAACGAGTTGGGTGCGAAAGGCTGGGAGTACCAGCGCGCCGAGCTGCTGCCCAGCGAGGAGCGGGTCGGCCTGACCGGAACCGCGGAAAACTGGCGCAATGTTCTGGTGTTTCGCCGTGCGGTCGAAACCGAAGTCGCCAACGACGACGTCGCCGCACTCCTGACCCCGCCAGAAGCGGATGACACTCCTCTGGCACGGCCGGTTCCTGGCCCGGACGATGCGGCTGCGGCGGGTCAAGTCGAGGCTCCGGCCCGCATCGCGCAGGATCATGACGACCCGCCGCTGACGCTGAAGCCGGGCAAGTCAGAAGATGCCCCCAAAGCGGATGCCGAGGAAGAGAAAGAAAAGCCCGACAGCTAGGCGAAGGCCCCGTCAGGCCGGCGCGGCACCATAGGCGTTTTCGGCCGGCTCGCTGGGTTGAATGTAGAAATACAGAAGGATCAGCGTACCGATCAGCGGAATCAAACCGATCAGGATCCACCAACCGGAGCGCCCGGTGTCATGCAGACGCCGCACGCCCACCGCGATGTTCGGCACGATCACGCCCAGCGCCACAAGAAATGACAACGGCTGACCAGCTTCGGGCGCGAATGCGCTGAACCCCAGCAAAGGGGCCACCAACGCCCCGTCGATCAGACGAGTGACAATCAGCACCAGAAAGATCGCCAACACCCACCACCAGAACTCGGAGCGCGGCGCGCGCCCCTGAAAGGTTGCGTATTTTGACAGCACCGTACGAACGGCGTGGCTCATCTGTTCCATAGTTTCCTCCGCGCAAATCACGGGAAACATAGCAGATTATTGGAAAAAACCGACAATAATCGGAAAAGTTGGGCGGAAGGCTTCAATCACCGATGTCCAAAGCCAGGGCGTGGATGCGCGGAACGATGTCGCCCAGGGCCTTGTGAACGGTCCGGTGGCGCGCAACGCGGGACTGCCCCTGAAACGCGGCAGCGCGAATGCGGACGTTGAAGTGGCTTTCGCCGCCTTCCTGAAACCCTGCGTGGCCGCGATGGCGTTCACTGTCATCCACGACTTCCAGTTCACGCGGGTTGAACTCGGCCTGCAGTCGCTGGCGGATTTCGTCGGTCACGGTCATTTTTACGCTCAGCGGCAAATATTTTGCCGCGCCCCTCTTCTACTTTCGATCACTTAGATTAAACTGCTGCCTCCGAGTCGAAAAGACGCGTTCATGAGGATGAGCATATGGTGAAACCAGATCCCTTCGGATTCGACATGTCGGTGTCCAGCGCCAAGAAGAAAAACCCGCGCGGGCGTCGGGGCATGTCGGGCGCGTCCGAGACCTCGACCCGGGTCTGTGACCACGAAGGATGCCAGGAAGCCGGCAAGTTCCGCGCGCCCAAGGCACCGGATGTGCTGGACGACTTTTTCTGGTTCTGCCAGCAGCACGTGCGCGAATATAACCAGAAGTGGAATTTCTTCGACGGCACCACCGAGGCCGAGCTGAACGCCCAACGGTCGAAAGACAAAGTGTGGGAACGCGAAACCAAGCCGATGGGCGATCCCGAGGCGCGGGCTTGGGCCCGGCTTGGCATCGAAGATCCGCATCAGGTTCTGGGCGAAAACGCGACCAAGAACCCCGGTCGGGCCGCAACAGGCCGTCGTCTGCCGCCAACTGAGCGTCGTGCGATCGAAATCCTCGAAGCCAAGGACACCTGGACCAAAGCCGAGGTTCGCAAAGCCTACAAAAAGCTGATCAAGGTGCTGCACCCGGACATGAACGGCGGCGACCGCAGCCAGGAAGAACAGCTGCAGGAAGTCGTCTGGGCCTGGGATCAAATCAAGGACAGCAGAAACTTCAAATAGCGGTTTTAGTGCGCGAATGTATCGCGTAACGCAGCAGCTTCGGGGCGTTTTAGGCAACGTACGCGCGTTTGCTCAAAAGCGGATGCCGCGTTTCGCAGTTGGGGAAATAGCACACGGAGTTCCTCGGCATCCTCCCGATCGAAGGACATCACCGCCATTTCACCTAAAAACAGACTTTCAGTTGGTAATCCATTCGACAACAGTATCGCGTGGCGACGGCAAGCAATGTGGTAGTATGTAACGGGATCACAAGTATTTACTTGGCGAATTGTATGATCGTTAACGAGATGAACTGCCGCGGCGAAAACTTTTGGCTCTCCAAACAGCAACTCTGCGCGCCAACCCTCCACGACAATCCTGTGTTGTGGAGAAACGTACAAATCTCGGTCAGGCAGTCCTTTTCCGAATGCACCTTTCTGAATGCAAACCGGACGTAACTGGGGGTTTCGCTTCAAAGCTTCTGCCTGCAGGGTCTTCTCTCCGATCCACTCGATGCGTAGCAGTTCACCACTGGAAGCACGCACTTTGTCACCAACAGCGAGTTCCTCAACAGCGCGACAGCCACTTTCAGTTTCAATCAATGTCCCTTTCACGAAACACGGCACCGTCCCGGCGGGAAGGGCTACGGTCACGATGAGGGAGTCGTTATTCCCATTTCCCGGACCCGTTGACGCGAATATCTCGACCGTCAATTGCGTGTTTGGAGGGATCACAACTCCCGGTGTGAGTTCGACAGTCAACAGCCCGCTCTGAGAAATCGAAACGGAGTACTCAGAGGGGTCCAGTCCACCTGTCCCAGATACGACCACGCTCCACGAGGCTCCAGGTTTGGTTGCAGTGTATTGCTCCATTATGGAGGAAGACCCGCTTGGGATCGAAATGGAGGATGGGCCTAAGATTGTTAGCGTCATTGGAACCTCGGTCTTACAACACCGAACTCGGAAAGGACCACGGGTAAGTCTAGCGGCAGGTTAACGCGTCACATCTTGATATTGCAATGAAAACATCCGCAGGGCTCTTGAACTATACCTGCTATGCAGGAAAAATCGCTCACCGAAGGCTTGAACAAACCGTTCACACTTCTGGGGCAGTGCCAATAATGCCAGTTTCAAAGAAACACCGGACTACGCGACGGCGCGAACGGCTTTCCCTTGCCCTTGCCTGCAATATGTTGCACCACACACTGGTTCAAACCCGGCAAAACGGGCCAAAGGATAAGGACAAGGCGAATGGCTGACGGATCGACCGATATCAACGCAAAACCCACCGAAGAGATCTCGGTCCGTGACGTGTTCGGGATCGACAGCAATATGTCCGTCAAAGGGTTCGCCGAAAGCAGCGACCGCGTGCCGGCAATCGACCCTACCTACAAGTTTGATCCCGAAACCACGCTGGCAATTCTGGCCGGGTTCACCCACAACCGCCGGGTGATGATCCAAGGCTATCACGGCACCGGCAAATCGACCCATATCGAGCAGGTCGCTGCGCGACTGAACTGGCCTGCCGTGCGCGTCAATCTGGACAGCCACATCAGCCGGATCGACCTGATCGGCAAGGATGCGATCAAGCTGCGCGACGGCAAACAGGTGACTGAATTCCACGAAGGCATCCTGCCCTGGGCGCTGCGCAACCCTGTGGCAATCGTGTTCGACGAATACGATGCCGGCCGCGCCGACGTGATGTTCGTGATCCAGCGGGTGCTAGAGCATGACGGCAAGCTGACCTTGCTGGACCAGAACGAGATCATCACGCCGAACCCCTATTTCCGCCTGTTCGCGACCGCCAACACCGTGGGCCTTGGTGACACCACCGGCCTGTATCACGGCGTTCAGCAGATCAACCAGGCACAGATGGACCGCTGGTCGCTGGTGGCGACGCTGAACTACCTCAGCCACGACGCCGAGGTCATGATCGTTCTGTCCAAGGCACCGCATTACAACACCGAAAAGGGCCGCAAGACCGTCAGCCAGATGGTCACCGTTGCCGACCTGACCCGGACGGCGTTCATGAACGGCGATCTGTCGACCGTGATGAGCCCGCGTACCGTTATCAACTGGGCGCAGAACGCCGAGATCTTTCGCGACGTGGGCTACGCCTTCCGCCTGTCTTTCCTGAACAAATGCGACGAGCTGGAACGGCAGACCGTTGCCGAGTTCTATCAGCGTTGTTTTGATGAAGAACTGCCGGAAAGCGCGGCCAGCGTGAGCCTGGGTTGATGGCATCGATTGCGCCCAGATCGGGCGCAACGCCCCCGGCGGGGACATCGGGGACCAGATGAAGACGGGGTCCGGTCACTTCAACCGGGCGTCGGGCCTAAGGGCGTGAGTGAGGGCTGATAGATATGGCGCAGAAGAACGACAACCCTGCTGATCCGTTCAAGAAGGCTCTGGCCGAGGCGACCAAGGTCATGGCCGATGATCCCGAGCTGTCGGTAAGCTATTCCGTCGACCCGTCGGGCCTGTCCGGAGACTCGATGCGCCTGCCGCAGGTGTCACGTCGAATGACACGCGAAGAGGTTCTTTTGGCGCGGGGCACCGCAGATGCCCTGGCGCTGAACCGGCGCTACCATGACGATGCGACGCATGCACGATATGCGCCTCCGGGAGATATGGCGCGCGACCTCTATGAGGCGATGGAAACCGCCCGGTGCGAGGCGATGGGCGCCCGGGACATGCCCGGCACGGCTTCGAACATTGACGTCAAGATCGGCCACGAGGCGTTGCGGCGCGGCTATGACCAATGCAAGCAACCCTCGGAGGCACCGCTTGCGGTGGCGGCGGGTTATCTGATCCGTCATCTGGCGACCGGGCGTGATCTGCCCGCTGCAGCCGAGAACGTCATGAACCTGTGGCGCGGATTCATCGAGGAACAGGCCGGCGGGGTGTTGGAGAATCTCGACGAGGTGCTCTCGGATCAGGCCGAATTCGCCAAATTCGCCCGCCAGATGATCAAGGATCTGGGCTATGGCGACCAGTTGGGTGACGACCCGGACGAACTGGACGAAGATCAGGAAGATCAGGCCGAGGAAGACGCCGAAGAACAGCCCGATCCGGACAGCACCGGCCAGGACGACCAAGACGACCAGGACGCCGACGCGACGCCCGAGCAAACTCAGGAAGAGCAACAGGATCAGTCTCAGGCGCAGGTCTCGATGGACGAGATGGCCGAGGACGAGATGGGTGAAGAAGCCGAGATGCCCGAGGGCGAAGCGCCTTTGGAGCCGCCTGCCCCTCCGCCCGCCTCCGAGGCCGATCCGGACTACATGGTCTACCTGAACACACATGACGAAGAGATTGCGGCCGAGGACCTTGCCGAACCCGCCGAACTGGAACGGCTGCGCGCCTATCTGGATCAGCAGCTCGAGCCGCTGAAGGGCGCAGTAAGCCGCTTGGCCAACAAGCTGCAGCGCCGCCTTCAGGCACAGCAGAACCGCAGCTGGGAGTTTGACCGCGAAGAGGGCATTCTGGATGCCGGTCGGCTGGCGCGGGTGGTAGCCAACCCCACGACACCGCTCAGCTTCAAGGTCGAGAAGGATACCGAGTTCCGCGACACCGTGGTGACGCTGTTGCTGGACAATTCTGGCTCGATGCGTGGACGGCCGATTTCCATTGCAGCGATCTGCGCCGATGTTTTGGCCCGCACGCTGGAACGGTGCAACGTGAAGGTCGAGATCTTGGGCTTCACGACGCGGGCATGGAAGGGTGGACAAGCGCGTGAGGCGTGGCTCAACGACGGCAGACCGCAGCAACCCGGCCGCCTGAATGATCTGCGCCACATCGTCTACAAGGGCGCCGACGCGCCTTGGCGCCGCGCACGGCCCAACCTTGGCCTGATGATGAAAGAAGGCCTGCTGAAGGAAAACATTGACGGCGAGGCCCTGGAATGGGCCCACCGCCGGATGTTGGCGCGTCGTGAACAGCGCAAGATCCTGATGGTGATCTCGGATGGCGCTCCGGTCGATGATTCAACACTCAGCGTGAACCCCGCCAACTACCTTGAGAAGCATCTGCGCGATGTCATCGCCATGGTCGAAAAGCGCAAGATGGTCGAGTTGCTGGCCATCGGCATCGGCCACGACGTCACCCGTTATTATGATCGCGCGGTCACGATCACCGATGTCGAGCAGCTGGCAGGAGCTATGACCGAGCAATTGGCCGCGCTGTTCGACAGCGACCCGCGCGCGCGGGCCCGCGTGATGGGCATGAAAAAGGCCGGCTGAGGCCGGTCTTGCCTCCAGCGGGAGCATTTCAAAGATAGGTGAAGGCAGGCGAACAAGACCTGTAGCGAGCCGAAGGAGAAGCAGATGTTCCAGTCTTTCGAAGTCACGGCGCGGCCCGAACAGGGGCCGCCAAGATTGGCGGCATTGCGCACGGAATTGGAGCGCGAAGGACTGGATGGCTTCATCGTCCCGCGTGCCGACGCGCATCAGGGCGAATATGTGGCCGCCCGCGACGGGCGGCTGGCATGGCTGACCGGATTCACTGGTTCTGCCGGGTTCTGCGCAGCGCTGCGAAATGTGGCCGGCGTATTTGTGGACGGACGGTATCGCACTCAGGTCAAGGCGCAGGTGGCGTCCGATTTCACGCCGGTACCGTGGCCCGACGTAAGCCTTCCGGCGTGGTTGAAACAGCAGTTGCGCGATGGAGGGAAAGTGGCGTTCGATCCCTGGCTGCATTCCGCCGGACAGATCACCGCAACCCGGGCCGAGCTGCAGAATAGCGGGATAGAGTTGGTTGCGTCAGACAATCTTGTGGACCGCATCTGGTCCGACCAGCCACCACCGCCAATGAACCCGGTCAAGGTGCACCCGCTGGAATTTGCAGGCGAAAGCGCCGAAAGCAAGGTTTCGCGGCTGGCTTCGGTTCTGGCTCAGAACGGGAGGTCGGCTGCCGTCATCACGTTGCCGGATTCGATCATGTGGCTGCTGAACATCCGCGGGTCAGACATCCCATATAACCCGGTTGCGCATGGGTTTGCGATTTTGCAGGCCGACGGGCACGTGGACCTGTTCATGGCCGCAAAAAAACTGAAGGGGATGGACGAGCATCTGGGGCCGCGCGTTTCGATCCACGAACCCGACGCGTTCCTGAACGCTGTTGCGGCGCTTGAGGGCGCGGTGCAAGTGGACATGGGAACTCTGCCGCAAGCCGTTGCCGATGTGCTTGGCGACCGGGCTGTGGACGGTGGCGATCCCTGCGCCCGGCCGAAGGCCTGCAAGAACGAAGCCGAAATTGCCGGCAGCGCCGCCGCGCATCTTCGTGACGCTGCCGCAGTCATCGAGACTCTGTGCTGGCTGGATGCCCAACCCCCCGGCAGCCTGACCGAAACGCAGGTGGTCACACGGTTGGAGGAGAACCGGCGGCGCGACAATGCGTTGCAGGATATCTCGTTCGACACCATTGCGGGCACCGGGCCAAACGGCGCCATCATGCACTACAGAGTGACCGAAGAAACCGACAGCCGGCTTGAGGACGGTCATATTCTGGTTCTGGACAGCGGCGGGCAGTATCTGGATGGCACCACGGACATCACCCGGACGATCCCCATCAGCACGGTGGGAGATGAGGAAAAAACCTGCTTTACCCGGGTTCTGAAGGGAATGATCGCGATGTCGCAACTGCGCTGGCCCGTTGGCCTGGCCGGTCGAGACATCGAGTGCATCGCCCGGGCACCTTTGTGGGCCGCGGGCCAGGATTTCAATCACGGCGTCGGCCACGGTGTCGGCGCATACCTGAGCGTTCACGAAGGGCCACAGCGCCTGGCGCGGGTCAGCCACGTTCCGCTCGAGCCCGGGATGATCCTGTCGAACGAACCGGGTTACTACCGCGAAGGTGCCTTCGGCATTCGGATTGAGAACCTGCTGGTTGTTGAGGAGGCCCCCGCCCTGCCCGGCGCAGACCCCGAGCGCGCGATGCTGTGCTGGCGGACACTGACATATGTCCCCATCGATCGACGCCTGATCGTCGTCGACATGCTGACCACTGCCGAGCGTGATTGGTTGAACGCGTATCACCGGGACGTGGCGGAAAAAGTCCGGCCAAGACTGTCACATGCCGCGCAACTGTGGTTGGATGCCGCAACCGCGCCCTTGTGACACCCGTTTGTCACATACTATGGGCATAGGCGAAGGCCTGACCACAACGAGGCCGCGACGACGAGGGAAGGAGCAGACATGACAGATTACATCAAGATCCGCAAAGCACCTGGCAAGTGGTGCGTCAGGTCCGGTGGCGCGATTCTGGGCGAGACGACCAACGCCCTGGAACTGTTGGAAGGCGATCTGGCCCCCGTCATCTACTTTCCGCGTGCAGACATCGCGATGGCCTTTCTGGACAAGACCGAAAAGTTGACCCATTGCCCGCACAAAGGGGATGCCACGCATTACTCGATCGTCAACAAGTCGAGCGTGACGCAGAACGCGGTCTGGAGCTATGAAGATCCGATACCCGCCGTTGCCCAAATCAAGGGCTACCTTGCGTTCTACCCGCTGGAGTCGGTGAAGGTCGAACAGATTTGAGGGCTGGACAAACCTGGCCCTCAACTACGTCTGTCAGAAACTGTAGCTGTATCCGAGAATGAGCGAGTGCGAAGAGTAGCGGCCATTCGCGAGATCTGTCGGGATGAACACTTGGGTCGTGGCGAAATCAAGATCGCCGGTCGTCTTGTAGCGGTACCCGATGTCAATGTTCCCGCGTTCCCCTACCTGAAAACGTCCTCCAAACCCCAATTGCCCCGCAATGGCGGTGTCACTGTCATCGACCAGTGTCACGCCAGCACCGGACTGACCGTCGTGGGACACGCGTGCAAACCCGAGCCCGCCACCAACATAGGGCTTGAACCTGCCCTGTACCGGGACGTCATACCAAAGGTTTGCCATTCCGAAGGTCGCATCAAAGCTTCCGTCATACTGAGCAAACGGGCGGCCGATTTCCTTGGTATCATTCGAAGCATATGAAAGTTCGATCTCGGCCCGCAGATTTGGTGCGACACGCAGTCCGACGGCCAGACCGTAGGTTACGCCATTGTCGGTTGTGATGGTGCCTTGGCCAACCACGACAGAAGGAACTGTCTGGAAAAAATCAAAATCATAGTCGCCCATATCGGTGATGCCGAGAAAGCCGGTCACGTACGGAGCCTCCTGCGCCCGCGCGGAGACAGCACCAATCATCGAAACCGCAACCACCACAGTCAGCAAAGAAGACCGTTCGAAAGCCATGTTCACACCTCAATCAAAGTGACTATCAGGGATAATTCTTCCATCAGGCTAGAATGCTCTCACCTTTTGACAAGGTGTCAAAATCAAAGAGAAACCCTCAGTGGCTCGCCTGCCACTGCTTCGTCATGAGTGTTCCTCGGCCGCTGTTGCGGCCAGTGCACGGTTGTACGCCTTCAATGCGTCCACGTGGTACAAGGCTCCGACCGGGTTTTCGACCCCGTCATCATCCCGAACAACCACCGGGAGCCAGGTAATCCCGTCTCGATCGAAATAGGGCATTGCCGCCTCGAGGGTTGCGCTGGCCCGGACGCACAAACCCTGCTCGATCATCTCCTGAACCTCCTCCCTGCTTACCGTATTCGGATCTCCCAGCGGTCGCATCACGGCTCCGGCGCGCAGCATCGCCAGCAAATAAGCCTGTGGCCCGGCGGCCAAATGCACCCCGCGGCGCTCGAGCTGGGTCAGGAAGAAGGACCGGTCCACAAGGCGGGAGGCCAACGCCGTGGACATGGACACCGAGACCATCACGGCAAGGCCGATCTGCCAGTCTCCGGTCAGTTCGAACACAATCAACGTGGTCGAGATCGGAGCGCCCAGAACCGCCGCCGCAACAGCACCCATGCCGGCAAAAGCATATAGCGTATGCGTGCCCGACACGCTTGGCAGAAGGCCTGTGGCGATCAGGCCAAAGGCAAGGCCGGTCAGCGCGCCGATCATCAACGACGGAGAAAATACCCCGCCGCCCATACGACCACCCATGGTTATGGCCACTGCCACGGTTTTCATCACTGCAAACAGGATGGCCGTGGTCAGCACCAGATCTCCGGTCAGGGCACGGATGGTCGTCTCGTATCCGACGCCGATGATATGCGGAAACCACACCGCCAGCACGCCCAGCATCGCGCCGGACACGGCGGGTCGCAGCCAGCGCGGCAGCGACAGGCGCGCCTGCACGTGATTGCCGAAATCTTCGGCAAAAAAGATCGACCGCATCAGCAACAGCGAGACCAGCCCGCAGATCAGCCCAAGGATCAGAAAGGCCGGAAGTTCGACGTAAAATTGCAGGGATCCGGGCGTGTCCAGGACAAACTCGGTCACATCGCCATATGCCAGCCGGTTGATGACGGTGCCCGCCACCGACGCAATCACGATCGGTGCAAATGCGTGGACTGCAAAATGGCGCAGCACGACTTCCAGCGCGAACAGCGCTCCGGCGATCGGGGCGTTGAAACTGGCCGATACAGCGGCGGCCACGGCGCAGCCCAGCAGGTCGCGGCCGGTTATTCCATCCGCGTTGATACGCTGGCATACCCAAGTCGAAAGCACGCCCGCCATGTGCACCACTGGCCCTTCGCGACCCGTCGACCCGCCCGTGCTGAGTGTGATCAGCGAGGCGAAAAACGACGCGACCCCTGCTTTGGTTTCGACCCGGCCATCACTGATCGCGGATCCTTCGATCACATCGGCGACAGACCGAACTCTCCCGTCATCGGTAAAGCGGTGCAGGATGATCCCGACGACCAGCCCTCCAACCGTGGGGATCGCCAAAATCCAGGCCCAGTGCAGTTTCTCGGCAAAGCTGTGCAGAAACAGGATGTCGTCGGTCTGATAGACCAGCGCTTGCAGGGCCGCGATCCCCTTGCGAAATCCCAAAGCCATGAAGCCCGCCGTGATCCCGATCACCAGCGCGATGAACCAGAACTGGATCTGGCTTGGCCCGCGGTGCCGCAGTACCCGCCACGCGTCCTTGAGCGCGGCCAGGGCCTGGTTGAGCTGAGTGCGCAGGACGGTTCGGGTTGATTGTGTCATGGGGCTTTGCGGATAAACAGGTATCCCTTACTAAGCCACGCCGGGCGCTTAGAAAAGTCGGCTGACAAGATATTGAAGGCAAGTGTCGCCGCCCGGCTGCATCAGGCTTGCAACAACGAACGGGCGGCCGCGCGGGCTTCATCCGTGATGACGTCACCCGAGACCATGCGTGCGATCTCGTCGATCCGGTCCGGTTCGGACAGCGGCAGGACAGTGGACAGGGTCTGCCCGTCGGTCACGTGTTTCTGAACCCGCCAGTGATGCGCCGCGCGGGCCGCGACCTGCGGAGAATGGGTTACCACCAGCACCTGCCCGCCCTGCGCCAGCGCAGCAAGCCTGCGGCCCACGGCGTCCGCGGTGGCGCCGCCCACCCCGCGGTCGATTTCGTCAAAGATCATTGTCCGGGTGCTGTCATCGCCCGACAGGCACACCTTGAGCGCCAGCAGAAAGCGGCTGAGCTCCCCGCCCGAGGCGATTTTGTTCAGGGGGCCCGACGGGGCGCCCGGGTTGGTGGCCACGGTAAAGGCCACGGCGTCCTGCCCCTCGGGTCCGGGGTCGGCGGGCGTGATCTGGGTCTGGAACACCGCACGCTCCATCTTGAGCGGCGCAAGCTCGGCCATTACCGCCGCGTCCAGCCGGCCGGCAGCCTCGCGCCGCAGGGCGCTGAGCGCCTCGGCGGCCGCGTTATAGGTGGCCTGCGCGGCCTGCACCGCAACACGGCGGTCGGCCAGGTCGGCGTCACCGGCCTCAAGCTGGCCCAGCCGGGCGCGCAGCGTGTCGGCGTAACCGCTCAGGTCATCGGGGGCCACGTCATGTTTGCGGGCCAGCGCTCGGATGGCGAATAGACGTTCCTCGGTCTGCTCCAACTCGGCCGGGTTGAAGTCCAGCGCCTCGAGGCAGGCGGTCACGCCGTCCTGCGCCTCGCCCAGTTCGATAAGGGCGCGCCCAAGGGCCGCGATCGGCTCGTCCAGTTGGCCCTCGGCCCGGTCGGCGACGCCTTCCAGCCAGCGCAAGGCATCCGCCATCGCCCCTTCGGCCCCGTCACCGCCCAGCATGGCAAAGGCGCGGGCCACGTCGTCACGGATGCGCTCGGCCCCCTGCATCATCCGGCGGCGCGCGTCGAGTTCGGCGTCCTCGCCCGGCTGCGGATCAAGTTTGTCGAGTTCGGCCACGGAATGCCGCAGAAATTCTTCTTCGCTGCGCACGGCGGCCACGGCGGCCTCGGTCTCGGCCAGGGCCTTGCGGGCCCGCGCCATCTCGGTCCAGGCGGCGCGCACGGCGGCCAATTGCGGCTCGGCCCCGGCATAGGCGTCCAGCATGCCGCGATGGCCGCGCGGGTTCAGCAGGCCCCGGTCATCATGCTGTCCGTGCAGTTCGACCAAGGTTTCCGACAGCGCCCGCAGCACCTCGCCCGAGCAGCGGCGGTCATTGACCCAGGCGGTTTTGCGCCCCTCGGCAGTGTTGACGCGGCGCAGGATCAGTTCCGAGCCGCCGGGCAAACCGGCCTCGGTCAGGATCGCATGGGCGGGATGACCCTCGGGCAGTTCGAACTCGGCCACGACCTCGCCCTGCGCGGCCCCCTGCCGGACCAGTTCGGCCCGACCGCGCCAGCCCAGCACAAAGCCCAGCGAGTCGAGCAGGATCGACTTGCCCGCCCCCGTCTCGCCGGTCAGCGCGTTCAAGCCCGGCTGAAAGGTCAATTCCAGCCGGTCGATGATCAGCATATCGCGGATATCAAGGGCGCGCAGCATCGGGTCGTCAGCGTCCCAAGCCTGTGACCATGGCGATTACAACCACTGGCCCTTGATCGTCTGGCGGTAGATCGTGCTGAGCCAGTTGTTGCCGCGGCTCTTTAGTTCGAGCCCACGCGAGGTCAGCAGCTTGTAAGCCGCGTCGTACCATTCAGACGACTGGTAGTTGTAGCCCAGAATCGCGCCGGCCGATTGAGCCTCGTCGACCAGACCCAAGGCCAGATAAGCCTCGACCAAGCGGTACAGCGCCTCGGCTGTGTGGCTGGTGGTCTGGAAATCCTCGACCACTACACGGAAACGGTTGATGGCCGCGGTATAGTGATCCTGACGCAGGTAATAGCGCCCAATCTCCATTTCCTTGCCCGCCAAATGGTCGAAGGCCAGATCGAATTTCAGCACCGCCGAGGTGGCGTATTCGCTGTCGGGATAGACCTCGATCACGGTGCGCAGCGCCTGCAACGCCTGGAAGGTCAGACCCTGGTCGCGGCCGACCTCGTCGATCTGGTCATAGTAGCTGAGCGCCAGAAGGTACTGCGCATAAGCTGCGTCTTCGTCGGTTGGGTAGAAGTCGATATACCGCTGCGCGGCGGCGCGGCTTTCTTCATACTCCTTGTCCGAGTGGAACGCGAAAGCCTGCATGATCAGTGACCGCTTGGCCCAGTCGGAATAGGGATAAAGCCGTTCGACTTCGGAAAAGTACCAGGCCGCATCTGCGGGACGATTCTGCGCAAGCTCGTATTCGCCACGGGTGTAGATCTGCTCGGGCGTAAAGCCTTCAAGGTTCTGGGACTTGTCAGCGCCCTTGTTACCAAACAGGCCGCCCGCGTTGCCGCAGGCCGTCAAAGTAGCTGCCAGAAGAATCGCGCCCGCAAGCCTGACTGCCGCTTTGGTGCCAACCATACCGCCCATCCTAGTCGTCTTGTCTCTTTGGGTAACCCCGGATTGAGCTTTGGTCTAGCACATAAAATTCCGGTGCAAAACGCCTTATCGGCCCCACGACCGATTTGTCGCCGGGCCGGGCCGGATCAGGCAACTTCGGGGATTTCGTCCCAGACCAATCCCTGCCCGGGCAGTTGTGCGGCTTGCTCAGGCGTGCACAGCACCGGACGCACGGCGCCAGGCGTCTCGAACAGCTTGCGCAGCAATGTGTTGGTCATGGCATGGCCGGATTTCTCGCCGACGAAGTGACCGAAGATCGGGCCGCCGGCCAGATACAGATCTCCCAACGCGTCCAGCATTTTGTGGCGCACGGCTTCATCCTGGTGACGGAAGCCACCCGGTGTCAGCACTTCGGCCCCTTGAACAACAACCGCATTCTCCAGAGTGCCGCCCAGTGCCAGACCGTTTTCGCGCATCGCCTCGACATCGGTTCGGCGGCAGAAGGTCCGGCAGTCGGACAGTTCCCGAGCAAACGACCCGTTGCGCATATCCAGGATCTTCGACTGGCTGCCGATCGCAGTGTCTTCGAAATCGATGTGGAACTCGATGATCAAACCGTCAGCCGGCCGGATCGAGGCACGGGCACCTTCCCGCTCTGCCACGACCGGCTTGAGGACCTCATACGCCAGAACCGGGCTGGCCTGACGGCGGACACCCTTGGCGATGATACCGCGCACGAAGTCGATCGACGAACCATCCATGATCGGAACTTCGGGTCCATCAATCTCGATCAGGGCGTTGTGGATCCCGCACCCTGCCAGCGCAGCCATGATATGCTCGACAGTCGACACCGAAACGCCGGCGTCATTGACCAGGCGCGTGCATAGTTGGGTTCTTTCGACCACATCGTAGATGGCCGGGATCAACGCATTGCCCAGTTCGATATCTGTCCGCTTGAACCAGATTCCGTGACCGGCAGCTGCCGGTTTCAGAACCATCGTCGCGGGCTTGCCACTGTGCAGGCCCACGCCTTTGAACGTGATCGAAGATTTGAGCGTCTGTTGCAAATTGAACCTCGGTGAGCGGTGTCCAGCCTTTTTCGGCTGTGTTGCACCCTCAGTTAAGGAAGCGCGCATCAAGGCTCAACTCACTCTTTGTAACTGAATGAAACAGTTCTGCAACAGATCGGCAAAACCCTGCTTACTGGCACTTAAACGTTTGCATCAAAAGGAAAAAGGGCCGCCTTTCGGCGACCCCGTGAGTGGATATTGTTACCGCGATCAGTTGGCCTGACGGCGCAGGAAAGCCGGAATTTCGATACGCTCCTGCTCGGGATCGACCTCCTCATGCGAGGGTGCCGTAGCGTCAGTCTGGCGCATCGCAGGCTGTTGCCGGGCCGGTTGAGCGGGGGTATCCGGGGCATGCCCAGTCATCCGGTCGATCAAACGGTTGAACCCGAACCGCGGCCGTTCCTCGGCGGCGGGCTGGCGCTGCGGCGCCGGTTCCTGCGGGCGCGACGCGGTCAGACGCTGGGCCGAAGTCGGTACGTTCTGAACAGCTGCCTGCAGCCGTTCCAGCGCGGCCGGCGAAGGCGTTCCAGGGGTATGCGGCACCTGTTGCGGCTGATAGCTTTCCGCCGGGCGTTCGACCGGCTCGGGCTGCGGATCGAACTCGGCGCTGCGTGGCTGATAGGCCGGAGGAGGCAGCCCGTCGTCATCGTCCTCGACAGCCTCATCCGCGCCTTGACCGAATTGCAAAGTCGTGTGCGAAGGCTCTTCGGCCGCTTCAAACAGAGACGGTTCGCGCGGAGCTTCGGGCTGCGGAGCCGGTTCAGCAACTTCCGCCGCGACCGGAGCCGGCTGTGCTGCTTCTTCTTCCGCCGATACGGTACGGGTCAGAGGAGCGGACATGGACCGGCGCGGAGCCGGCGCCTCGGAGCCGCTTTCGCTGGCGTCGATGCCGGTTGCCACGACCGAGACGCGCATCTTGCCTTCCATCTCGGGATCCAGCGTCGAGCCGACGATGATGTTGGCCTCGGGGTCCACTTCCTCGCGGATGCGGTTGGCGGCCTCGTCCAGTTCGAACAGAGTCAGGTCATGGCTGCCGGTGATGTTGATCAATACGCCCTTGGCGCCCTTGAGGCTGATTTCGTCCAGCAGCGGGTTGGCGATGGCCTTTTCCGCGGCCTGGATGGCGCGATCTTCGCCCTCGGCCTCGCCGGTACCCATCATGGCCTTGCCCATCTCGTCCATCACCGCGCGGACGTCGGCGAAGTCGAGGTTGATCAGGCCCGGACGCACCATCAGATCAGTCACGCCCTTGACGCCCTGGTACAGCACGTCATCGGCCATCGAGAAGGCCTCGGTGAACGTGGTCTTTTCGTTGGCCAGACGGAACAGGTTCTGGTTCGGGATGATGATCAGCGTGTCGACGACCTTCTGCAGCGCCTCGACACCGTCCTCGGCCTGACGCATGCGCTTGGCGCCTTCGAACTGGAACGGTTTGGTCACCACGCCCACGGTCAGCACACCCAGTTCACGCGCAGCCTGCGCGATGATCGGAGCGGCGCCGGTGCCGGTGCCCCCGCCCATGCCGGCGGTGATGAAGCACATATGCGCGCCGGCCAGGTGATCGACGATCTGTTCGATGCTTTCTTCGGCGGCGGCGGCGCCGACCGATGCGCGGGCGCCTGCGCCCAGACCCTCGGTCACCTTGATGCCCAACTGCACCCGCGCCGACGAGCGGCTTTGCTGCAGTGCCTGCGCGTCCGTGTTGGCCACCACGAAGTCAACGCCGTCGAGTTGTTTTTCAATCATGTTGTTGACGGCGTTTCCACCTGCACCGCCTACGCCAAATACCGTAATCCGAGGCTTGAGTTCGTCGTGCCCGGGCATCGAAAGATTCAATGTCATGCTCTGTCCGCCTGTATTTATGATCCCGCAAAGCGGTGTTTTTCTTGCCTATCCGCTTGTGATTCTACCTTTCCAAACGTCAAACGTCACGCCAAAAATCGCGTGAATCCACAAAATATGGAAGAAATAAGGCGGTTATTCGCGGCATTTCGCCCGACTGCGCAAATCTAGCGGCTCAGGGCGGACAGACCACCACACACGCGAAAACCCCCAGCCAGATTTGGCGGGTGCGATGCTGGACATCCTGTTCAAACTGCGGCTGACTGCTCGGGTCCTGCCGACGGGCCTCTGATGGGCCTTGTCGATATTCTGAGGGATAAATCCCTGCACCGCAACCGGAATTTTCAGCTGATGGGAACGGAAGGACAATCCAGGCCGTCCTCCGAAAATCCGCTGACTTCCTGGATTTCGCCATCCCCCAGCCGCGCGATCCTGACCAGCAACCGCCCATCATGCTCGAATGGCCACCAGCATACCGGGCCGGGCTCGGTGTCATAGAGGAAGCACAGTTTGCCGTCAGGCGTCGTGATCTGGCCATAGACACAGTCCTCGCCCTCTCGCCGCCAGACCGAGCGGGTTGGGCTGAGGAACTCCTCGGTGCCGACAAGCATACCGCTGGTCAATTCGTGGAACGTGACGGTTTTTCCGACCACCGCGTCCAGGAATGCTTCGGGCGAGATACGGGTCTGCGCGACAGCCGCAGCCGGAACCCAGGCTGCGCAAAACACCGCAGCCCGGAGCAGGAACCTACCAGTTGTCACGGAACCAGCGCACGGCACGCTTGAACGGCCGTGCTGCGTAGGTATCGACCGGGATTTCAAAGTCCCACCATTCGTCCTGCGGATGCGCCGCGAACAGCGCAAGACCGACCGCCGACGAGAACCCCGGGCCTGTCGCAGATTGCGGCAACCCATGCACACGCAGCGGTCGGCCCAGACGCACCCGCTGACCTAGTATCCGGCTGGCCAGCCCATCCAGACCGGGGATCTGACTGGCTCCACCGGTCAAAACGATCTGTTGGCTTGGCATATGTTCGAACCCTGCAGCGTCCAGCCGAACGCGGACTTCCTCGAGGATTTCCTCGACTCGCGGGCGCATGATGCCGATCAGCTCGGCACGGCTGACGGTACGCCGGTCGTGTTCCCAATCCCCAGTGTCGCCGCCAATGTCGATCATGTCGCGGTCATCGGCTCCGGTGGCGTGAACCCCGCCATTGAAGGTCTTGATCCGCTCGGCGACCGAGGCGGACACACCAAGCCCCATAGAGATGTCACTGGTGACGTGATCCCCGCCCATGCGGACACTGTCGGCATAGATCATGTGCTTTTTGATGAAGATCGAAACGCCGGTGGACCCACCGCCCATGTCGATACAGGCCGCTCCAAGTTCCTGTTCGTCTTCTACCAGCGCAGAAATCCCCGACACATAGGCCGAGTTCGCGATGCCAGCCAATTCCAGGTCGCACCGCTTGACGCAACGAACGATGTTCTGAATCGCAACCGCATCGACCGTCAACATGTGCATGTCGACCGCAAGCGTCTGCCCCATCTGCCCCCGCGGGTCGATCAAGCCAGATCGGTTGTCCAGAGCGAAGTTCACAGGTTGTGCATGCAGCACCTCGCGCCCTGACCCATAGTCCGGGACATCGCACGCGTTCAGGACACGACCGATCTCGGCCTCGGTCACCAGCTGACCGTCCAGATCCACCTGCGCATCCAGCCCATAAGACCGAGGGTTTGCCCCCGAGAAACAGGCGATCACATGGTCTACCCGGATATCGGCCATCTTCTGAGCAGCCTGCAGCGCGGTGCGGATGGCGCGCTCGGTTTCCTGCATGGCCGTGATCTCACCAAAGCGCACCCCGCGCGATCGGGTCGTCGCCGCACCGATCACCCGGAACCCGGTCTGCCCGGCCATGGACCCGATCGAGTTGTCCTCGCTGAGCCGCGCCGACCCATCAAAACGCAGTACAAGACAGGCGATCTTGGAACTTCCGACATCCAGGATCGCAACGACACCGCGTTGCATGGCCTGTCTGCGCATCTGGCGCATTGCGCGTTGAGACTGATAGAGATCCGTCATCATCGTATTACTGCCCGTTACCCATAGTCACTTTTGTATTCCACCAGTCTGCGCTGGCGGCTTCTGTCATCCGAATGGTCGGCCGCGCCCCTATGCGCATATCGACCACGGCAACATCCCGTTCCAGAAGGTCCTGCACCTCGTTCACCGCCAGAACACGCTCGAGCGCGCGCACCGGACGTTCCGTCGGCAGCATGACCCGTTGGCCTCGGTCCAGAACCAGGTCCCAGCGCCGCTCGCCGACGCGGACCAGACCGCGCACCCGGCTGCCCAGGCTGCGCGCAGTGGCCAGAAGCTCCAGTGCCTCGGCCACATGCTGATCTGCACCCTGACCGGCAATCAGCGGAAGATCGGAGCGCTCGGTCCGAGCCGCGATCTCGGCCACGTGGGTGCCCGTTTCGTCCAACAGCTGGATGCCGTCACGGGTGCGCCAGACGATCACGGGCTGACGTTCGACAACATCGACCTGCAGAATGCCGCCCGGACGGATCCGCACGGTTGCCGATTTGACCGGGTCCAAGCCGGTGATCGTGTCCCGGATCTGCTCGACATCCAGATCCCAGGAGCTGAGCGGGAAGTCCAAAGGCACGACTTCGCGGATGTCGTCAGCAAGGCCGGCCCCCGCCCCGTCGATCGCCATGAGCTTGACCATGAATTCAGGACGCTCCTGGAACGACGTGATCAAGTTGTCCACCTGCGCCCGAACCGCTTCTCGCCGCTCTTCGGCCGCGAAGTAGAGCCCAACCGTGGCCACGACCGCGCAGAGCGGCACTCCGATCTTGACCCCCAGCCGGATTCCCGGCGTCAGCATCCATCGCTGGAACCGATAACTAAACCGCGACGGTGCCGGGTCCGCACGGCCCTTGCCACGGCGGAAGAACCGACCACCGCGCAACCGCAATTTGGGCTCAGCACGGACGGCGTCGGCGTCCGCAGACTGAAACTCGGCATCAGGGCCGGACAGAGGCTTGGTGCGGTGGATCACCGGCGCACGAGTGGCGGTCAGCGGTCGCATGAGGCGTCCTCGACCATCCAGGCGCAGAGCTGACCGAAGGTCATGCCCAGATGCGCGGCTTGTTCAGGCACCAGCGAGGTGGGGGTCATACCCGGCTGGGTGTTGGTCTCCAGCAGGAACAGGCCCTCTTCGCCCCGGGCCTCGTCCCAGCGGTAATCGGTACGGCTGACGCCCCGGCAGCCCAAAACTTGATGGGCACGCAGGGCGTAATCCATGCACAGATCGAAGATCCGCGGCGGGATATCGGCGGGCAGCACGTGGCGTGATCCGCCGGGCTTGTATTTGGCGTCGTAGTCATACCAGCCGTCGGTCAGGATCTCGGTCACGGTCAGGGCGCGGTCGCCCATCACGGTCACCGTCAGCTCGCGCCCGGCGACGTATTGTTCGACCATGACCTGTTCGGGCATGTCATCCGACAGCTGCGGCGGGCCGTTCGAGCCTTCGAACACCAGATAGATCCCGACGCTCGAACCTTCGTTGTTGGGCTTGACCACATATGGCGCGGGCATGACGTGCCCCGCCATCACGTCCGATTTCGGGACGATCACGCTGTCGGCCACGGGCAGGCCGGCCACGCGAAAAACCTCTTTGCTGCGCTGTTTGTCCATGGCCAGCGCCGAGGCAAGAACGCCGGAATGCGTGTAGGGCATTCGCAGCCACTCCAGCAGACCCTGCACGCAACCGTCCTCGCCCCAGCGGCCATGCAAGGCGTTGAAGACCACGTCGGGCTTGATGTCCTGCAAACGCGCACAAAGGTCGGGACCGGCGTCCAGCTCGACGACCTCGATCCCTTCTCCCACAAGGGCGGCTGCGCATTCGCGCCCGCTGCTGAGAGACACCTCGCGCTCCGCCGAGGGGCCACCCATCAATACCGCCACTTTGGGGTTTGTCCTGCTCGACCTACCCACGTTCGTGCGCCTCAATGTCCCCGGACCTTATCTGGTGGTCCGTATTTCGTTATGCCTTTGATCCGTCGCCTGAATTTGCCTGTTTTGGTCTGACGGTCGGGGCTTTAATCTGTCAGCGGATCACCGACCCGCATGATTTCCCACTCTAGCGTGATCCCGCTTGTTTCGTAAACCTTTTTTCGCACCTCTTCGCCCAGCCCTTCGAGGTCGGCGGCGGTGGCGTTTCCAGTGTTGATCAGGAAATTCGAATGCTTGTGGCTCATCTGTGCGCCCCCGCGCCAGGCGCCGCGCATTCCGGCGTCGTCGATCACCTTCCAGGCCTTCAGGTCGTGCACATCGTCTGCCCGCCCGGTCGAGGAAAACCCGGCCGGATTGCGGAAGGTCGACCCGGCGCTGCGGTCCTTGGTGGGCTGGGTCTCGTCTCGCTTTTTCAGCTGCGCCTCCATCCGGGCGTGCAGGTCGGCCGGGTCACCCGCCGGGCCCTGGAACGTGGCCGACACCAGCACCGCACCCTCGGGCAGGTCGGACTGGCGATAGCGGAAGTTCAGGTCGGCCGGCGTCAGCTCGACCAACTCGCCCTGCCGGGTGACGATCGTAGCCGATTTCAGAACATCCGCCGTGTAGCTGCCATAGCAGCCGGCGTTCATCCGCACGGCCCCACCGATGGAACCCGGAATCGTCCGCAGAAAGGTGAGGTCCACCCCCGCATCCGCCGCCTTGCGCGCCACATGCGCATCCAGCGCGGCTGCCCCCGCGGTGACGGTGGTGCCGTCGACCGCGATGCCGTTGAAGCCGCGCCCCAGCCGGATCACAACGGCCCGCAAGCCCCCGTCGCGCACGATCAGGTTCGAGCCGACGCCCATGGGAAACACCGGCACCTCGGCCGGAAGATGATGCAGGAAAGCCTGCAAATCCTCAAGGTCAGCCGGCTGAAACAGATAATCCGCCGGGCCGCCGACTCGCAGCCATGTGAGGTCGTTCAGTGGTCGGTTCGCCGTCAGGCGGCCTTGAGGCGTTGGCAAAGTGGTCATTGAGGCTAGATCGCGGATTCGGCGGGGCGTGGCAAGCCCGTTCCAAGCCGCAGGGTCAAATCCGCCGCCGCAGCCACCGCCCAAGGTAGATCACCGGCCATCGTAGCACTGACATGCCGGCGGCCAGAACGAACAGGCCGACCCACGGGCCGTTTTCGTAGGTGACATAACCCAAGATCGGAATGCCCACCGCGATCAGCGCATAGGCGCGGGTCCAGTGGTTGTCCTTGCTGGGGATCATGGCCAGCACATTGGCGGCGACGCCCCAAAGGGCGGCAAGGGCGATAGACCAGCTCATTGCCCCACCTCGCGGCCCGACCATTTGCGCCAGTAAAACCGGATGGGGTTGCGGAACATCGATACGAACCCGGCAAAGGCCAGCGCTCCGATCAGCCAGCCATGTACCACACCCAGCCAGACGATCAGAACCGGCGCGCAGATCAGCAGCACGATGCCCGGCGGGAATTGCAGGCGCATCGGCAACAGCGCCACGACAGTGGCGCAGATCACCCAAAGGGCGGCAAAGATGACGGAATAATCCATGGTTCTCTCCGCAAATGAGTCACGCACCAGGGCAGCGACACATCCGCAAGTTGTGCACCCAAATGCCTGCTAACGTCAAACGGCTTGTTTTACCTTCAGCCGGTCAGGCAGCGCATTGGCCCAGGCACTGATGGTGCCAGCGCCCAAGCAGACGACCATGTCGCCGAGCCGGGCCTGTTCGCGGACCAGACGCTCCAGGTCGCCTTCGTCCAGCAGCGCGCGTGCGTGGCGGTGGCCGTGACGGATCAGGCCCTGCACCAGATCATCGCGGCTGGCGCCTTCGATCGGGTCCTCTCCGGCAGAGAAGACCTCGGCAATGGCCACGACATCGGCATCGTTGAAACAGGCGCAGAAATCGTCGAACAGGTTGGACAGGCGCGAATAGCGGTGCGGCTGGTGAACGGCGATCACGCGGCCTTCGGTCGCCTGGCGCGCGGCCTTGAGCACCGCCGCGATTTCCACCGGGTGGTGGCCGTAGTCGTCGATGATGGTGACGCCGTTCACCTCGCCCACCTTGGTAAAGCGGCGGTTGACGCCGCCGAAATTGGCCAGCGCGTCGCGGATTTCAGCGGTCTTCATGCCCAGATGACGTGCCACGGCGACCGCCGACAACGCGTTCGAGACGTTGTGGTCGCCCGGCATCGGGAGGGTGCAACCCTCAATCACGGTGTCCTCGTATTGCAGGTGGATGTCGAAATGCGCAATGCCGCCCTTGTAGGTCAGGTTCACTGCGCGCACGTCAGCCTGGGCATTGAACCCATAGGTGCGCACGCGGCGGTCGGTGATGCGGCCCACCAACGCCTGAACCTCGGCATGGTCGGTGCAGCACACCGCCAGACCGTAGAACGGGATGTTCGAGACGAAATCATGAAAGCCCGCGCGCAGCCGGTCGAAATCACCCCAATGCTCCATGTGCTCGGGGTCGATATTGGTGACGATGGCGATGGTCGCCGGCAGCCGGTTGAACGAGCCGTCGGACTCGTCCGCCTCGACCACCATCCACTCGCCCTGCCCCATCCGCGCGTTCGAGCCGTAGGCATGGATCACGCCGCCGTTGATGACGGTCGGGTCGAAATCGCCCGCCACCATCAGCTCGGCCATCATGGTGGTGGTGGTGGTCTTGCCGTGGGTACCGGCGATGGCGATGTTGGATTTCAGCCGCATCAGCTCGGCCAGCATGTCGGCACGGCGTACCACCGGCAAGCCTAGCACACGCGCGCCGTCCAGTTCCGGGTTGCCCGGCTTGATCGCGGTCGAAACGACCACGACGGCCGCATTGTCGAGGTTTTCAGCCCGCTGACCCACAAAGATCTCGGCCCCCAGCGACGCCAGACGGTCGGTAATCTTCGAGGCCTTCAGATCGGATCCCTGCACCTGGTACCCAAGGTTCAGCAGCACTTCGGCGATACCCGACATCCCGATGCCGCCGATGCCCACGAAATGGATCGGTCCGACATCCTGCGGCAGTTTGGTTGCTGGATTCATGGGGTCTCCTTCTGCGCCAGCTGTTCGACAAGGGCCACCAGACGCTCGGTCGCGTCGGGCGCCCCGACCGACAGGGCAGCATGGGCCATTTTCTGTGCGGCTTCGGGGTTGGTCAGAACCAGTGCGATTTGCTCGGTCAGGGCGGGAACGTCAAGCGCATTTTCGGGAATCATGATCGCCCCGCCCGCCTGCACCAACCCGCGCGCATTGGCGGTTTGGTGATCGCCCGCTGCGGCGGCAAAGGGGATCAGGATCGAGGGCCGCCCGATCACCGAGATGTCGGCCACGCTGGACGCGCCCGAGCGGCTGATCACCAATTGCGCCTCGGACATGCGGCGGGGGACGTCGTGGAAAAAGGGCTGGACCTCGGCCAGAATCCCGTGGTCGGCGTAGAAGGCGGTGACCCGCTCGGCATCCTCTTCGCGCGCCTGATGCGAAACACGGATATACTGGCGCAGGCTCTCGGGCAGAGCAGCGATGGCGCCGGGCACCACATCGCTGAGGATGCGGGCGCCCTGGCTGCCGCCCATCACCAGCACCGACATCGGATAATCTCCGGGCGGGATATAGGGCGCGGCCGCGCGTTCCAGCACGGCAGCACGGACCGGGTTACCGGTGTGGATGCCGTGGGCGCCCTCGGGCAGGTCGGTGGGCCAGACGCCGCAGGCCACATGCGCGACCCGGGTGGCGAACAGCTGGTTCACGCGCCCCAGAACGCCGTTCTGTTCGTGAATCATGCGGGGCAGACGCAACATCACCGCCGCGCTCAGCGCCGGGATCGACGGATAGCCACCGAACCCCACCACCACATCCGGCTTGTCGCGCAGCAACTGGGCCGTCATCCCGGCAACTCCGGCTGCGATCCGGGGACCAGCCAGCGCCTTGGCCGCCAGCCCGCCGCGCGCGAAGGTGGCCGAGGAGACCTCGACGATCTCGGTGGAATGCGGAAAACCACCGGTATAACGCGCCCCGCGCGGGTCGGTGGACAGGCGCACGCGCCAACCCTTGTTCAGCATGGCCTCAGCCAGCGCCTGGGCGGGGAACATGTGGCCCCCGGTTCCACCAGCCGCAATCAGCAAATAGGGGTTCGTCATCAGCCTCGTCCGCGCAGAATGTCACCCAGCTCGCCTTGGGGCCGCGACCGCGTGAACGCCAGCAGCATCCCCAACGCGATGCCGCCTGCAATCAACGACGAGCCGCCGTAGCTGACGAAAGGCAGCGTCATGCCCTTGGCCGGCAGCAGGCGCACAGCGACGCCCATGTTGATCATCGCCTGCACACCGAACATGCAAGCCAGTCCCGTGCCTGCCAACCGGGTGAACATGTCACGCTCGCGCATCAGGCGCAGCAGGGACCGTACCACGATAATTGAATAAAGCGCGATGATGATCAGCACCAGGATCAAACCGTATTCTTCTGCCGCGACGGCGATGATGAAATCGGTATGTGCATCGGGCAGCGACCATTTCACCTGCCCCTCGCCAACCCCAACGCCAAACAGCCCGCCTTCGCGGATTGCGTTGGTGGCATAGCCCAACTGGGTCGTCGGATCGACCTCTTGATTCAGGAAACCATCGATGCGCCGGGCGAAGTGTTCAGAATTGGCGTAGGCGAACATGCCACCCAAGACGACCGCTCCGGCCATTCCCAGCAGCAGGAACATCGGTGCACCCGCCACGAAATACATCACGCCCCAGCCGAACAGGATCAGACAGGCCTGACCGAAATCAGGCTGCATCACCAACATGCCAACGATCGACATACACAGCGCAAACGACCACAACCGCCCTGGCGGGCCATTGATCTCCTGCGCTGCGGCCAGCAGCCAGGCGGCCACGACAATGAAGCCCGGCTTCAGAAATTCGGACGGTTGCAGCGAGGCGAAGCCCAGCGAATACCAACGCACCGCACCCTTGCCGAAATCGGTCCCGAAGACCGGCAGAAAGGCCAGCGCAACAAATGAGGCCAGAAAGCCCAGCACCGCCAACCGACGCACCAAGGTGGGTGACATCATCGAGGTCAGCATCATCGCGATCAGCGCCAACACACCGAAAAGGGCCTGACGCTCGACATAGTGGAACGGATCGAACCCATTGCGCTGCGCCAACGGCGGCGACGAGGCCAGCCCCAACAGAAGCCCGATCGCAAAAAGGATCAGCACGCAGGACATCGTCCAGCGGTCAATCGTCCGCCACCATTTCGGAAGGATCGGTTCACCGCGCTGGTCCTGGACCGCGCCATACACCATCTCAGTCATGAGATACCGCCACTATCTGCCTCGTTACCGTCCCGTTTTCGGGATCTGTTTGAGAGTTTACAGGGAAAATGCCCCTCAGGCCAGCCTCTTCCTCTTGTCATTGGCGTCAATCCGCGCCAAGGGCGAGGGATGCGATTTGACACGATCATACTGGGCGCCGGAGCCGCCGGCATGATGTGCGCCGCCCATTGCGGCGGCCGTGTACTGGTGATCGATCACGCCAAGGCGCCGGGGGAAAAGATCCGCATCTCGGGCGGGGGGCGGTGCAACTTCACAAACCTCTACGCCGGACCACAGAACTTCCTGTCGCAGAACCCGCATTTCTGCAAATCGGCGCTGGCGCGATACACCCAGTGGGACTTCATCGACCTTGTAGGCCGTCACGGCATCGCCTGGCATGAAAAGACGCTGGGGCAGCTGTTCTGCGACGGCTCATCGAAGCAGATCATCGCCATGCTGCTGGCCGAGATGGACCGCGCGGGCGCAGAGCTGTGGTTGCACACGTCGCTGCGCGGTCTGCGCAAGACCGAAGCCGGCTTTGAACTGGTGGTCGAGCGCGAGGGTGCGCGATATGACCTGAGCTGTGCCAACGTGGTATTGGCCACCGGCGGAAAATCCATCCCCAAGATGGGTGCGACCGGGCTGGCCTATGACATCGCCGCGCAGTTCGGATTGCACGTCACCGAGACCCGTGCCGCTTTGGTGCCGTTCACCTTCCCCGATGGGCGGTTCAAAGACTTGTCCGGTGTTTCCGTCCCCGCGCGACTGTCGAACGATCGTACGAGTTTCGACGAGGCGCTGCTGTTCACCCATCGCGGCCTGAGCGGTCCGGCTGTGCTGCAACTGTCCTCATACTGGCGCGAGGGCGATGCGATCCGGGTCAACCTGATCCCCGAGCTGCCCCTGTTTGACCTTCTGCGCGAACGGCGGCAAAGCACAGGCCGCAAGGCCCTAACAACCGAACTCGCGCACCACCTTCCCGGCCGGCTGGTCGAGTATCTGAGCGCCCAGATCCCGATGCGTGGCAACCTGGCCGATCAGTCGGATGCGGCGCTGCAAGCGCTGACCGATGCGCTGAGCGACTGGGCGCTGACCCCCTCGGGCACCGAAGGGTACCGCACCGCCGAGGTCACCTTGGGCGGCATCGACACGGACAGCCTGTCGTCGAAAACGATGGAGGCCAGGGATGTCCCCGGCCTCTATGCGATTGGTGAAGCGGTGGATGTCACCGGATGGCTGGGCGGATACAATTTCCAGTGGGCGTGGTCCTCGGGCCACGCCGCCGGAATTGCGATCGCCGGTCGCCTTTAGCCTACGACGTTGTAGCCGCGGCCGCGCATGCAGTTGCGGACGATGACTTCCTGCTTCTGGGTGTTTTGCAGAGCGCTGGCGCCTGCCCCCACCAGTGCGCCAGCTACGGCCGCACGGCCCAGATCGCTTGCGCTGTCGTCGATGATGGCTTTGGTGCCCGCAGCACCCGCCGCGCCAATGGCCGCCGCGCCAGCGGTATTGCTGTCGATCGTGCCCTGCTGCCGCGCCACGGCCTGACACTGCGCCAGGTCTGCGTTGTAGTTCGGGCTGACGGGCCCATCCACAATGGGCTGGTAGTTCGCGCCTGTGTTCGTGCAGGCCCCTGCCACCAGGATGGCCGGCAGGATCATTGAAAGCTTGCGGTTCAGCATGGTCTTAACCTCGTGTTGAATTCCTAGGGTAACAAAATCATTAATTCTGGTGCGTCAAGCTGATAGCACTTCAATTTGGCCCAACCGGCGGTTCATTGCAAATGCGCAGTTCAAAGCCGCTTTTGAACCTGCGCCACGAAATCGTCGCCGCGCTGTTCGAAATTGTCGTACTGGTCGAAACTGGCCGCCGCGGGCGCCAGCAGCACGGTTTCACCCGGCGCGGCGTCGCGCATGGCCTGTTCGACTGCCTCGGCCATTGTGGTGCAAACGCGGGCCTCAACCGACAACTGCATGGCGAAGCCGGCCGCCTCGCGCCCGATCACATAGGCGCACAGAACCTCGTCGGTCGCGTCGTTCAGCGCGGCGATACCCCCCTCTTTCTCAAGCCCGCCGCAGATCCAGCGGATTTTTTTGAACGCGCCCAGCGCCTTGGCCGCGCTGTCGACATTGGTGGCCTTGGAGTCATTCACGAATGTCACACCGTTTGCCTCAGCGATGATCTGGCTGCGGTGCGGCAATCCTGGATAGCTGTGCAGCGCGTCCTCGATCAACTTGGGCGCCAGGCCCAGCGCGCGGCAGGCGGCATAGGCCGAGCACGCGTTTTGGTGGTTGTGGGTTCCGGGCAGGCCCTTGATGCCGCGCAGGTCGATCGAAGCGGCCAGGCGCCCCTTGCGGTATTCCGAGAGGAACCCCTTGCGGGCAAAGACCTGCCAGCCCGGGCCGGCCAATTTGCGCGCCACCGAGACGCGGATCACCCGGTCGTCGCCCGGCCCTTCGGCCAGTTGACCGGCTAGAAACGCGCCTTCGATCTCGTCCACGCCGATCACGGCACGGTCGGGACCGCCTTCTGAGAACAGGCGGCGCTTGGCGGCGAAATAGCCGCCCATGCCCCCATGCCGGTCCAGATGGTCGGGCGAGAGATTGGTGAACACCGCCACGTCGGGCGTCAGCGCACGCGCCAGCTCGGTCTGATAGCTGGAAAGCTCCAGCACCACCACTGATCCGTCGCCGCCGGGCTCGATATCCAGCACGCCGCGCCCGATATTGCCCGCCAGCTGCGCCTCGCGCCCCGATTGGCTCAGGATATGGTGGATCAGCGCCGCCGTGGTCGACTTCCCGTTCGAGCCGGTGACGGCGACCACACGCGGCGGCACGTCGAACTTGTCCCATTCGGCACCGCCCAACGAGCGGAAGAACAGACCAATGTCATTGTCGACCGGAACGCCGGCCTGCAACGCCGCGGCAACAACCGGGTTGGGTTCGGGATAAAGATGGGGAATGCCGGGCGATACGATCAACGTGGCGATCGCGTCAAAGGTGCCCTGTCGCCGCAGGTCCTGACACGCAAACCCCTCGGCCTCGGCCTTTTCGCGCGCGGCGGGGTTGTCATCCCAGCACACCGGCTCGGCTCCGCCGGCCCGCAATGCGCGCGCCGTGGCCAGGCCCGACCGCCCCAGCCCCAGAACCGCAACCTTATGTCCTGAAAACCCTTTGACCGGGATCATGCCGCGCACCTTCTTCCATCTGCCAATGCGCCGCCACCCTGTACCGAAGAATTGACCCTTGGCAAGGGCGGCGTCAGGCTCGCGCCCTCGGCGCGAGCCGGGCCCAACGGGTACAGGCGGGCCGCAGGCCCACCGCGCCCGGCGGGAGCCTTACCGTACTTTCAGTGTCGCAAGACCAATCATCGCCAGGATCAGCGAGATGATCCAGAACCGGATCACGATAGTTGGCTCGGCCCAGCCCTTCTTCTCATAGTGGTGATGGATCGGAGCCATCAGGAAGACCCGCCGCCCTGTGCGTTTGAAATACAGCACCTGGATGATCACGCTCAGCGCCTCGACCACGAACAGGCCGCCGACGATGGCCAGAACCAGCTCATGCTTGGTGGCAACGGCGATGGCGCCCAGTGCGCCGCCGAGGGCCAGTGAGCCTGTGTCCCCCATGAACACCGCCGCGGGCGGAGCGTTGTACCACAGAAACCCAAGCCCACCGCCAAACAATGCGGCGGTGAAGATAAGGATCTCGCCTGTGCCGGGGACATAGTGCACGTCCAGATATTCGGTAAAGTCGACGCGACCCACCGCATAGGCGATCACGCCCAAGGTCGAGGCTGCGATCATCGCGGGCATGATGGCCAGCCCGTCCAGCCCGTCGGTCAAGTTCACGGCATTCGCCGCCCCCACGATCACCACGATCGAGAACGGAATGTAGAAGATACCCAGATTGATCAGCGTGTCCTTGAAGATCGGCACGGCCAGCTGGTTCTGGAGCATTTCGGGGTGGTGCAGCGTCGCCCACAGCGCGGCCAGCGCGGCAATAATGATGCCCAAAGCCAGGCGCATTTTGCCTGAAACGCCCTTGGTATTCTGCTTCGACACCTTGGCATAGTCGTCCGCGAATCCGATGGCTGCGTAGGCCAGCGTGACGAACAGAACCATCCAGACATAGGGATTGTCCCACCGCGCCCAAATCAGCGTGGACGTCACCAGAGCACCGACAATCAGCAGCCCGCCCATCGTGGGCGTGCCGGCCTTGTTAAAGTGACCCTCGGGGCCGTCATCCCGAATTGGCTGACCCTTGCCTTGTTTCCGGCGCAGCACGTTGATCAACGGCTTGCCGAACAGGAAGCCAAAGATCAGGGCCGTCAGAAAGGCGCCGCCTGCGCGGAACGTGATGTAGCGGAAGAGGTTGAAGAAATCCCCTCCGTCCGACAGGCTGGTCAACCAATAGAGCATTACAAAACCTTTCTCACACCGCGGTCATGGGTGGTCATGCATCAAGCGCGCCCACTTGCCCCATTTTCCGCAAACCGTCAACAATCCGTGCCAGCGCCATGCTGAGGGAGCCTTTGGCCAACACGGCATCGCCCGCCCGAACCAGCTGCGGCAGCTCTAGAACCATTTCGGCGCTGGTCTCAAACCACAGCCCGCGCTTGTCCTCGGGCAAGGCCTCGTGCAGCGCCCGCATCAACGGACCGATGCAATGCACCTTGTCGATCCGTGCCATGGCCGGCACATCGGCCAGCCCTGCGTGCATGGCGCGCTCTTTTGGACCCAGCTCCTTCATGTCGCCCAGAAAGGCGATGCGCCTTTCGCCCTTCGCTGCCGCCAGCACATCCAGCGCCGCCGCCATCGAGGTCGGATTGGCGTTGTAACTGTCATCCAGCAGCTCGATCTGCCCGCCGTCCGGCAGGGCCAGCATCTCGCGCACGCCCCGCCCCGTGACCGGCGCCCATTTGGCGAGGCCGGTGATGGCCGCGTCCAGTTCGACACCCAGCGCGACGCAGGCAGCCAGCGCGCCTAGACCGTTCATGGCAAAATGCGTCCCCGCAGATTGCACGTCGAAAGCGAATGGCTGGCCCATGGCCTCGGCGGTCACGTGGATGTCCGTGGGCGACTGGGTCACGCCGGTCAGCCGATAATCCGATGCGGTGCGGCCGAAATCCACGATCACCGCGCCATGCCGGGCAGCGCAGGTGCGCAGGATGACGGTATGATCCAGGTCGGCGTTCACGATGGCGGTGCCGCCGGCCTCCAGCCCATCAAAGATAGCGGCCTTTTCGTGAGCGATGCCGGCAACCGACTCGAACGCCTCGAGGTGAACCGCGGCGACGGTGGTGACCAGCGCCACATGCGGGCGAGCCTGCCGCGCCAGGGGTGCAATTTCGCCAGGGTGGTTCATGCCGATCTCGATCACCGCATATTCGGTGTCGCGCGGCATCCGGGCCAGAGTCAACGGCACGCCCCAATGGTTGTTGTAGCTGGCAACGCTGGCATGGGTGCGGCCTTGATCCGACAGGATGGTCGCCAGCATCTCCTTGGTCGAGGTCTTGCCCACACTGCCCGTCACCCCAATCACGCGGGCCTTGCACCGGGCACGGGCCGCGCGACCCAACGCCTCGAGCGCGGTCTGTACGTCATCGACGATCAGCAGCGGCGCATCGGCGGCCACACCTTCGGGCACCCGCGTGACCAGCGCGGCAGCAGCCCCTTTGTCCAGCGCCTGCGCCACGAAATCATGCCCGTCGCGCGCCGCCTTCAACGCCACGAACAGGTCACCCGGTTGCAGCGTACGCGTATCGATGGACACGCCGCCCGCCTGCCAGTCGGTCGTGGCCCGTCCGCCCGTCGCGGCGGCGGCCTCGGATGCGGTCCAGAGTGTCATGCGACCCTCCCGTCCAGCGCGGCCACGGCGATGCTGGCCTGTTCCACATCATCGAAGGGCAGAACCTGGTCACCCACGATCTGCCCGGTCTCGTGCCCCTTGCCCGCGATCAGCAGCGCATCGCCCGGCTGCAATGCATCTATGCCGCGCAGGATGGCCTCGGCCCGGTCGGCAACCTCGGTCGCGTCGGGGGCCCCGGCCATCACCGCGGCGCGGATGGCGGCGGGGTCTTCCGAGCGCGGATTGTCGTCGGTGACAAAGACGATGTCGGCTTTCTCGGCCGCGGCGCGGCCCATCAGCGGGCGCTTGGTCGCGTCGCGGTCGCCGCCCGCGCCGACGATGGCGATCAACCGGCCCATCACATGCGGACGCAGCGCCTGCAAGGCGGTGGCCACGGCGTCCGGCGTGTGCGCGTAGTCGACAAATACCGCCGCCCCGTTGCTGCGGGTCGCCGCCAACTGCATCCGCCCCCGCACCGTGGTCAGATGCGGCAGGGTGTCGAAGACATGTTCAGCCTCGTCTCCGCTGGCGATGACCAATCCGCAGGCCAGCAGAACGTTTTCGGCCTGGAACCCGCCGATCAGGTTCAGCCGGGTCTGGAAGGTCTTGCCGCGCCAGGCAAAGCGCAGATCCTGCCCGGTGGCGTCAAACCGTTGGTTCAACAGGCAAAGATCGACATCCCCGCTGCCTACGGTCAAAACTGTCTGACCGCGCGCCTGCGCGATATCACGGATCGCGGCGCCTTTCGGGTCGTCCATGTTGATCACGGCCGTTCCGTCCTGCGGCAGAACCCGGTCGAACAGGCCGGCCTTGGCGGCGAAATAGGCCTCGAACGTCGCGTGATAGTCCAGGTGATCCTGGGTGAAATTCGAAATCCCCGCCGCCGTCAGGTGCACACCGTCCAGCCGGCGCTGTTCCAGCCCGTGCGACGAGGCCTCCATCGCTGCGTGGGTCACGCCGGCCTCGGCGGCCTCGGCCAGACAGCGATGCAGGGTGATGGGTTCGGGTGTCGTGTGGGCCAGCGGTGCCGTCCACGCGCCCTCGACCCCTGTCGTGCCGAGATTGACGGCCATGTGGCCCAGTTCGGTCCAGATCTGGCGCACGAAGGTCGAAATCGAGGTCTTGCCGTTGGTGCCGGTGACCGCCACCATGGTGCGCGGCTGCGCCCCGAACCACAATGCGGCGGTATAGGCCAGCGTCTGGCGCGGGTCCTGCACCACCACCAGGGCGGCGTCCGAGGCGGCCAGTTCATCGGCGGCGATCCGCTCGCCTTCGGCATCGGTCAGGATGGCGGCGGCTCCCATGCGCAAGGCGTATTGGATGAATTCGCCGCCATGCACGCGCGTCCCCGGCAGCGCCGCGAACAAAAAGCCGTCCTTGACCTGACGGCTGTCAACCGCCAGCCCGGTAATCTCCGGGTCGGCACCGCCGCGCGCGGTCAGGGCCAGCTGGCTGAGTTTCTTTGACCTTGCGCCCATGACCCACCTCTGTCGGACTGCCTAATTCGAGGTCAGCGTTATAGCAGCGCGATCCTCAGGCTCAAGCCGCGGACGCAAGCCCAGCAGCGGCGCGATGCGGCCGATCAACTCGGCCGCCACGGGTACCGCCGTCCAGCCTGCCGTGCGGCGCTTTTCGCCGTAGGCCAGGATCGACGGTTCGTCCAGCGCAACGATCAGAACATATTTCGGATCATAGGCCGGAAAGACCGAAGCGAAGGTGGCGATCACCTTGTCATCATAGTAGCCGCCGCGCGGCTTGGGCTTGTCGGCGGTGCCGGTTTTACCGGCCACGGCATAGCCCGGAACGTCACCAAAGCTGGCGGTTCCGTCCGTCACCACTTTGCGAAGCATCATCAGCGATTGTTTGGCCGCGTTTTCTGACATCACTCGCGGCCCGTATTGCGGCCCGTTGCGGCGCAAGATCGTGGGGCTGACATAATGCCCGCCATTGGCGATGGCCGCATAGCCCGCCGCCAGATGCATCGGGCTGGTCGACAGGCCGTGGCCGTAGGAAATGGTGACGGTGCTCAATTCGCCCCACTTCTTGGGCTTGAGCGGCACCCCGCCCTTGGCCTCGACGATCTCGAACGGGGTGGGGTCGAACATGCCCAGCGCGTCCAGGAACTGTTGCTGGCGCTCGGCGCCGATCTGCAGCGCCAACCGCCCCGTGCCGCGGTTCGAGCTGTGCACAATCACATCGGCCACGCTGATCTTGCCGTAATTCTTGCCGTTGAATTCGCCGATCGGGAAACGCCCGATCTTCATCGGGCCCGAGGTGTCGATGATCGTGTCTGCATTCACCAGCCCCAGATCGACCGCTTGCGCGGCAGTGAAGATCTTGAAGATCGACCCCAATTCGTACACGCCCTGCACATAGCGGTTGAACAGAGGGCTGTCCGAGGGGTCAAAGCCCGAGGTCGGCGGGCGCGGACGGTCGTTCGGGTCGAACGAGGGCAACGAGGCGGCAGCAATCACTTCGCCGGTATGGGCGTTCATCAACACCGCCGAGGCGCCCTTGGCGTTCATGATCTTCATGCCGCCGTCCAGCACCTGTTCCACCGCCGCCTGAACGGTCAGGTCAAGCGACAGCTGCAGCGGCTTGGTTCCGTTGGCCGGGTCGCGCAGATAGTCATCGAACTGTTTTTCCACCCCGGCCACACCGATCACCTCGGCAGCCGAGACGCCTTCGCGCCCAAAGCCTGAACCGCCAAGGATATGCGCGGCCAGCCGGCCGTTGGGATAGAGCCGCATTTCGCGCGGGCCGAACAGGATGCCCGGATCGCCGATGTCATGCACCGCCTGCTTTTGTTCCGGTGAAATACGTTTTTTGATCCAGAGGAATTTACGCTTGCCGGTGAAGTCCTTGACCAACCGCTCTTTGTCCAGATCCGGGAAGATAGCCACCAGCTTTTCCGCGGCCGCGATCGGGTCGATCATCAGCGGGGGCTGGGCATAAACGGAGTAGGTATCAAGGTTGGTCGCAAGGATTCGGCCTTCGCGGTCCACGATATTCGCCCGCTGCATGGCAATCGACGCGCCCGGGGCGCTCGCTAGCGGCTCTTGCGCCTCCGAAGTAGCCAATGCGCCCATCCGGAACCCGACAATGGCAAATGCCGCAAAGAAAAACGCGCTGAGCACCAGCAACCGCCCCTCGGCGCGGGCGCGGGCGCGGTCCTTCATCTCTTCGTGGCGGCGGCGGATGTTCTCGCGTTCGATCACCTTGGGGTTTTCCCCGCGGGCGCGGGCCTCGAGGATGCGGGCAAGCGGGCGGAGCGGTGTGCGCGTCATGGGATCTGCACCTCGCCCAGGGCCTGGGTGTCGGTGATCGCCTGCAATTCGATCGGGTCGGCGATGGGCAGGTCGGGATCCTCGGCATAGGCGATCTGGTCGGCACGTCCGAACTGCTCGGCGCGCAGCGGCAGCAGGGCAAGACGCTCGAAATTCAGGTCGGCCAGTTCACGCAGTCGGTCCGGGCGGTTCAGATAGGCCCATTCGGCCTGCAATACAGCCAGCCGGGCCTGCGCCGCGCCGATCTGGTGCTGCAGGGACTGGGTTTCCTTCAGTACCTGTTGGGTGCGGTAGTTTTCCTGATAGGCCCACAAGGCCAGCCCGAAAACACCCAAGGCGGTCAATACAAACAGAATACTCTTCATCTTGCCTTTCCCCCGATCATGGGCATGCCGATGGCGCGGGCATCAATTTCCCCCGCCGGAGCATCGGTACGAACAGCAACCCGCAACTTGGCCGAGCGCGCGCGCGGGTTGTCCTGCAACTCCTGCGGGTCGGGGCCGATGGCCTTGCGGGTCTTCAAGGTGAATTGCGGCTGATCCTGCTGGATCTCGGGCGCATAGCGGTTGGCACGGCCAGTCTTGCCCGCGCGCGATTGAAAAAAGCGTTTGACCATCCGGTCCTCGACCGAGTGGAAAGTGACCACCGCCAGCTGTCCGCCCGGCTTCAACGCGCGCTCGGCGGCCATCAGGCCCATGAACAATTCCTCGTATTCGGCGTTCACCGCAATGCGCAGCGCCTGGAACGACCGCGTGGCCGGATGGGACTGGCCGGGCTTGGCGCGGGGCAGGCAGGATTCGACGATCTCGGCCAGACGCAGGGTGGTGGTGATGGGCGACTCGGCACGGGCCTTGACGATGGCGCGTGCGATGCGGCGGCTTGCCCGTTCCTCACCGTAGTGGAACAGGATGTCGGCCAATAGCTCCTCGGTCGCAGTGTTGACCAGATCAGCTGCGCTTTCGCCCTCCTGGCTCATGCGCATGTCCAGCGGGCCGTCTTTCATGAAGGAAAAGCCGCGCTCGGCCTGGTCCAACTGCATGGAAGAGACACCAAGGTCCAGCACCACGCCATCAAGGTCGTTGGCATATTCATCCATGCGCGAGAAAACACCCGGTTGCATCACCAGCCGGTCGCCATATTCGGCTGCCCAATCCGCCGCCATTTCAAAGGCCAATGGATCGCGATCGACGCCGATTACCTTGTCGGCGCCAGCCTCAAGCAAACCCCGGGTATAGCCGCCCGCACCAAAGGTACCATCCAGCCAGGTGCCGGATACCGGATGAACCGCGTCCAGCAACGGGCGCAGCAGAACGGGAATATGGGGTTTGTCAGATGAAGTGTGATCCGCGCCGGCCATGCCGTCACGCACCTTCGATGCCGTCAAGGAACTGCATCGGATCGAAATCCTCGGGCAGTTCGTCCAACCAGTCTTCGGTGGCGGCCAGTTCCTCGGCCTCGTATGTCTCGGGCTTCCAGATCTGGAACGTGTCGCCCGCGGCGATAAAGAACGCCTCGCCCTCCAGCCCGATCTTGTTGCGCAGCTTGGCCGGCAACACCAGGCGACCCGTTTCATCGACATTGGTCGGGAAAGACTGCCCGTGGAACAGGCGCTGCAACATCTTGCGCTGCATCGAGCCGCGCGGCAGCGCGTCGATCTTGGCGTCGACCTCGTCGATCGCCTCCATAGTATAGCATTCAAGGTATTTGCGGCGGTGGTCACCGTAAACGATCACCAGTTCAGGATTGTCACCGGGCTGCCAGTTGGGGTCCGAGGCCTCGAGCACACGGCGAAACGAGGCCGGGATCGACACCCTGCCCTTCGCGTCCACCTTGTGGTGGCTTTCACCTCTAAACCTGCGCGCCAAGACGACTGTCCCTTTCGCTTGCGCCCCACCTACGTCTTCCCCCGGATGAAAAACGGCGGGTTGATCTGCTGCCACTGATCAACCCGCCGCATTGACCCGCTTTGCGGGATGTCCAGCTGCGCGCGCCACCTGGGGGGATGTCTGCTCGCCCGCGCGCCGGATCTCTTGAGTGATGAAAGCGAGATGCCTGTATGAAACCTGTTTGTTTTTGGTTCGGGGTCGTTTGGCGCCCCATGTGCCTCGTCCTCATCGGATGAATAAGGGATGCCATGGGAATTCATGGAAATCAATGAGATTTTTTTCCAAGTAGTTAGATTCGGAAAACTACAGCAGTAGAAATTCATACGCAAACATGAAAAATGCCCACAGGTAGACACCGGATAATATATAAACACAATATATAGACAGATTCCGTGCGGGAAAATTTTCCCACGATTTCCCATATTTTCTGTGCAACAACTCTGATTCCGCCCAACACCCCTCACTTTTTCGACCAAATGGCGCCGAATCACCCTGCGATCCAGGCCGAACCCGAGAGAGACCGCCCCGAATTTCCCACCAATTCCCGCCAGTCCCACAAAGTCCCATGACCCCGCCCAAATCGGGAGTTGGGCCAGACGCACAAAAATCGCGCAGTCCTGAACCGCACAAATTCCGCGTTTACGCGCGCAAATTTTCATCAAATGATGGGCGGCAGCCAGGCCGGAACAATGCCCCGCAGTTCGCGCTAACGAAAATTTCCATATTTTAAAGGCATATTTACGGGTGTCGGGATTCCGGCAGTCAATCTATGCACTTGCTGCATAGCAGCATTGATCCTGTCCGGTATTGTGCAATCGCAGCATTTGCCTATCTTCAGTCTCAAGCAAGCGCCGGAACATCGCGGCGGCAACGACAAATGATTGGGTAACGAACATGGCAGTCGCAAGCACCAACAGCGCACACAAAAGCGCATCGACATTTGGTTTCGCCTCTCTGATCGAAACCATGAAGACCCGTATCGCACGTTATCGCGTGTACCGCCAGACGGTGAACGAACTGTCAGAACTGTCGGACCGCGAGCTGGCCGATCTGGGCCTGCACCGTTCGATGATCCGTCGCCTGGCCATGCAGGCCGCCGAAGAACAATTCGCGCGCTGAGCGCCACGAAACACCGAGATCAGGTCCACTCCTCCTCCCATAGGACCTGTATTTCAGCGGCAGCATCTCTCCTCCTCCCTGATGCTGCCGCACCCTATACCGGCCTCAACCTGCCGGATGCTGATACATCGGGGCTCTCCTCCTCCCTGCTCTGATGTTGAAAGCGCGCGGTGGCATCTTCCTCCTCCCTGATGCCACCGCGCCCTTCTAATACCGGGCCAGACCCGGAAACGCATACATCGGGTTCTCCTCCTCCCTTCCCGATGTGAAAAGAGCGCGGTGGCACCCTTCCTCCTCCCTGGTGTCACCGCGCGCTTCAGATACCGGGGAAAACCCGGGTTCGGATACATCGGGGCTCTCCTCCTCCCTGCTCTGATGTTGACAAGAACGGCGGCTCCCTCCTCCTCCCTGGGAACCGCCGTTTTTTTCATTCGGCATGAAAAAGGCGCCACGGGCAGGACCGGGCGCCAAACAAAAAAGTCGAGCATGTGCCGGGAGGCACATTCCGCTGGATCAGAACGGCACGTCGTCTTTTGCGGATAGATACTGCGCGACGACCTTCTTGGTTCCGGCCTTGTCGAACTCGACCTCGACCTTGTCCCCCTCGATCCCGACCACGCCGCCATAGCCGAACTTCTGGTGGAACACCCGCTCGCCCAGGGTAAAGCTGGCCACGGCGGTCGCGTCGATCACGGTGTTGCGGGATTCACGCGGCTGTGACATGCCGTATTGCCCCTGCCGCGCCTGCATCCGTTTCCAGCCCGGCGAGTTGTAGACATTGGCCTGCGCCGCGCGGGTCTCGATGCCTGCCGACATCTGCCGGTTGCCGTGCAAACCTGCCCCGGGCAAAACCTCAACATGATCCTCGGGCAATTCGTCGATGAAGCGCGAGGGCATCGCGTTCTGCCACTGCCCGAACACCCGCCGGTTGGCGGCGAAGGAAATGGTGCAGACCTCTTCGGCGCGGGTGATGCCCACATAGGCGAGCCGCCGTTCCTCCTCGAGCCCCTTGAGGCCGGATTCGTCCATCGACCGTTGCGAGGGGAATAGACCGTCCTCCCACCCCGGCAGGAACACGGCGGGAAACTCCAGCCCCTTGGCCGCGTGCAGGGTCATGATCGAGACCTTGGGCCCGCCGCTGTCCTGTTCGTTGTCCATCACCAGGCTGACATGTTCCAAGAACCCTTGCAGGTTTTCGAAATTGTCCAGCTGGTTGACCAGTTCCTTCAGGTTTTCCAGCCGCCCCGGCGCCTCGGGCGTCTTGTCGTTCTGCCAGTGGGCGGTATAGCCGGACTCGTCCAGCACGATCTGCGCCAGTTCGATATGCGACACCTCGGGCGGGCCATAGCGCACGGGCGCGCTGCCGTCGTCGATGACCGCATCATCCTCGATCTCGATCCGGGGGCCGCGGGTCATCGCGTTCCAGCGCGCCAGCCCTTCGACCAGTTCGCGCAGAGCTGCGCCGCCTTTGCCCTTGATCAGCCCTTGCTCCACAGCGATCCGCGCGCCCTGAACCAGCGACACGCCATGTTCGCGCGCGGTGCGCTGGATCGTCTGCTGCGCCTTGTCGCCCAAGCCGCGCTTGGGCGTGTTCACGATCCGCTCGAAAGCCAGATCGTCCTCGGGGCTGACCACCAGCCGGAAATAGGCCATGGCATCTCGGATCTCCATCCGTTCATAGAATCGAGGGCCGCCGATCACCTTGTAGGGCAGGCCGATGGTCAGGAACCGGTCCTCGAAGGCGCGCATCTGATGGCTGGCGCGCACAAGGATGGCGATTTCGTCGAGGCTAAATTTTTTTGCCCTACACACCAGCACGGACTGAAGCATATTGGTTGATTTTTCGTCCCCAGCTAACAGCTCGATAATCAAGTTCTGGGTCTTAATATCCGAGTAAACCTTACCGGTTTCAAAAGCCTCCTTGATGAAAGTGTGTTCATCAACTGGCCCCAATCCCGCCTTTGCTCTCCGGTCCAGCTCCTGTTCAAAGCTCTTCAATCTAGGGTTGAACCTGTTTTGTGCCTCCAACGCCCTACCACTTGCAAGGTCATCGATTTTCTCACCGATCCAACGGGCCTCTTCCTCTCCATCCCAGTGGCCAATCAATCGAACTTTGTGACCATCTTTCTCCGCGTCCGTCCAAAGCTCTTTGCCAAGCCTACCCTCATTCCCACGAATGAGATTTGAAGCCGCTTCCAATATATAGAGCGTCGAGCGGTAGTTCTGCTCCAGCCGCACCACGTGGGCGCCGGGAAAGTCTTTCTCAAAACGCAGGATGTTACCCACTTCGGCCCCGCGCCAGCCGTAGATCGACTGGTCGTCGTCCCCCACGCAGCAGATATTCTTGTGCCCACCGGCCAACAGCCGCAGCCACAGGTACTGGGCGATATTGGTGTCCTGATACTCGTCCACCAAGATATACCGGAACCAGCGCTGGTATTGCTCCAGCACGTCCGGGTGGGTCTGAAAGATGGTGACCATGTGCAACAGCAGGTCGCCGAAATCCACCGCGTTCAACTCTCGCAGGCGGGTCTGGTATTGAGCATAAAGCTCGACGCCCTTGTTGTTGTAGGCCCCGGCATCGGCGGTGGGCACCTTGTCGGGCGTCAGGGCGCGGTTCTTCCAGTCGTCGATGATGCCGGCCAGCATCCGCGCAGGCCAGCGCTTGTCGTCGATATTGGCGGCCTGCACCAACTGCTTGAGCAATCGCAACTGGTCGTCGGTATCCAGAATGGTGAAGTTCGACTTCAGCCCCGCCAGTTCCGCATGGCGGCGCAGCAGCTTGACGCAGATCGAGTGGAAGGTGCCCAGCCACGGCATCCCCTCGGCGGGCTGGCCCAGCAGGCGGCCGACCCGTTCCTTCATCTCGCGCGCGGCCTTGTTGGTGAAGGTGACGGCGAGGATCTCGTTCGGGCGGGCCCGCCCGGTGTTCAGCAGATGCGCAATGCGGGTGGTCAGGGCCTTGGTCTTGCCGGTGCCCGCCCCGGCCAGCATCAGGATCGGGCCATCCAACAGCTCGACCGCTTCCCGCTGCGCCGGGTTCAATTCATTCAAGTAGTCCGCCTCGGGCCGAAGCGCGGCCATGGCGCGGGCCGACAGCGAGGCGCCTTCGAAGGCGTCATTTTCATCGAAACTGCTCATGCGCCCAAACTAGGCCGGAAGCGCGCCGAGGGAAAGGGTTTGTTCACGGCTTGTTCGCACGGTTTTGCGAATTTCTTTCGTAGCGCTGGTTGAGCCGTCAGGCGCAGGCTGCATCCGACTGAAACCCTTGCCGAATCGCGCGGCAGGTCGGATCAATCGACATGGACCTGCACAGCACCTATCCGGGCATCGAGGATCTGAAGCGCCGCGCACGCCGTCGGTTGCCGCGCTTTGTCTGGGACTATGTCGACAGCGGCACCGGGGCCGAGACCACGCTGAAACGCAACCGGGCGGCGCTGGACCGCATCGGGTTTCTGCCCGCCATCCTGAAAGGCCCGCTGGAATTCGACACCAGCACCCGCTTTCTGGGGCGCGACCATCCGCTGCCCTTCGGCATGGCTCCGATCGGGATGTGCGGGCTGGTCTGGCCTGGGGCCGAGGCGCTGATGGCGCGCGCCGCCGCGCAGGCGGGCATTCCCTATGTTCTGTCCACTGTCGCCAGCCAAAGCCCCGAGGACATGGCCCCGCATATCGGACCCGACGCCTGGTTCCAGTTGTACCCGCCCAAGGACCCCGAGATTCGAGCCGACCTGCTGAACCGCGCCCGGTCCGCCGGGTTCGGCACGCTGGTTCTGACCGTGGACGTGCCCGTGGCCTCGCGCCGGGAACGGCAAACCCGCTCGGGCCTGACCCATCCGCCGCGCCTGACGCCGCGCCTGCTGGCGCAGATCGCCGCCCGCCCGGCCTGGGCCTGGGGCATGGCGCGTCACGGCAAGCCCCGGATGCGCACGCTGGACAAATATATCGACGGCACCGCCAACCTGCCGCCCACTGCGCATATCGGATACCTGCTCAGGACCTCTCCGGGCATGGATTACGTCAAGTGGCTGCGCGATCACTGGCAGGGGCCGTTCATTATCAAGGGCGTGCTGCGCCCCGAGGATGCCGAGCGGCTGAAACAGGCCGGGATCGACGCGCTTTGGGTGTCGAATCACGGTGGCCGTCAGTTCGATGGCGCGCCGGCCAGCATCGACATGCTGCCCGCCATCCGCGCCGCAACCGACCTGCCGCTGATCTTCGACAGCGGCGTTTCGGGCGGGCTGGACATTCTGCGGGCGCGGGCCTTGGGCGCCGATCTGGTCATGCTGGGGCGGGCGCTCCTCTATGGCGTTGCAGCATTGGGCGCGCGCGGCCCGACCCATGTCATCGATATTCTGCGGCAGGACATGCTTGCAAATATGGGACAATTGGGTGCCGCAACGCTAAAATATCTGCCCAATGTTAACGCAAACATTGATGCCGCGATGCAGCATGTGCCATAAAACGCCGCAATAGGCGGCGTTTGCGAGCGATAACATGCCGGTTCTACCCAGAACTACAGATATATCTGCGCGTAATCTCGGTCTATTAACACGGCCAAATGCAAAAGACCGGGACTTGCCATGACTGACTTCAAGAAAATCCTGATCGCCAACAGGGGTGAGATTGCCATTCGCGTGATGCGCGCCGCGAACGAGATGGGCAAACGCACCGTTGCCGTCTATGCCGAGGAGGACAAGCTGGGCCTGCACCGGTTCAAGGCGGACGAGGCGTATCGCATCGGCGAGGGTCTGGGCCCGGTCGCGGCCTATCTGTCGATCGACGAGATCATCCGCGTCGCCAAGGAAAGCGGCGCTGACGCCATCCACCCGGGCTATGGCCTGCTGTCGGAAAACCCCGATTTCGTGGATGCCTGCGTTCAGAACGGCATTACCTTCATTGGCCCCAAGGCCGAAACCATGCGTGCCCTGGGCGACAAGGCCAGCGCACGCAAGGTGGCGATTGCCGCCGGTGTGCCGGTGATCCCGGCGACCGAAGTGCTGGGCGATGACATGGACGCGATCCGCAAGGAAGCGGCCGAGATCGGCTATCCGCTGATGCTCAAAGCGTCCTGGGGCGGCGGCGGCCGGGGGATGCGCCCGATCTATTCCGAAGACGAGTTGGAAGAAAAGGTTCTGGAAGGCCGCCGCGAGGCCGAGGCCGCATTCGGCAATGGTGAGGGCTATCTGGAAAAGATGATCACCCGCGCCCGCCATGTCGAGGTGCAGATCCTGGGCGACAAACACGGGCAGATCTATCACCTGTATGAACGCGACTGCTCGGTTCAGCGCCGAAACCAGAAGGTCGTGGAACGCGCCCCTGCCCCCTATCTGACCGAAGAGCAACGCGCCGAGATCTGCGACCTGGGCCGCCGCATCTGCGCGCATGTGAACTATGAATGCGCCGGCACGGTCGAATTCCTGATGGATATGGAGACCGGCAAGTTCTACTTCATCGAGGTAAACCCCCGCGTCCAGGTCGAACACACAGTGACCGAAGAGGTCACCGGCATCGACATCGTGCAGGCGCAGATCCTGATTGCCGAGGGCAAGACCCTGGCCGAGGCCACCGGCAAGGCCAGCCAGGACGAAATCCGCCTGAACGGCCACGCGCTGCAGACGCGCGTGACCACCGAAGACCCGCTCAACAACTTCATCCCCGACTATGGGCGCATCACGGCCTATCGTTCGGCCACGGGCATGGGCATCCGGCTGGATGGCGGCACGGCCTATGCCGGCGGGGTGATCACGCGGTATTACGACTCGTTGCTGACCAAGGTCACCGCCTGGGCGCCGACGCCGGAAAAGGCGATTGCCCGGATGGACCGCGCCCTACGAGAGTTCCGCGTGCGCGGTGTTTCCACCAACATCGCCTTTGTCGAAAACCTGCTGAAGCACCCGACTTTCCTGTCGAACGAATACACCACCAAGTTCATCGACGAGACGCCCGAGCTGTTTCAGTTCAAGAAGCGCCGCGACCGGGGCACCAAGGTTCTGACCTATATCGCCGACATAACGGTGAACGGGCACCCCGAGACCAAGGATCGCCCGCGGCCGCGTGCCGACCTCAAGGAACCCAAGCCCCCCGCGCCCAAGGCGGAACCGCTGATGGGCACGCGCAACCTGCTGGAACAGAAGGGCCCGCAGGCCGTGGCCGACTGGATGAAGGCCCAGCGCCAGTTGCTGATCACAGACACCACCATGCGCGACGGGCACCAGTCGCTGCTGGCCACCCGCATGCGCTCGATCGACATGATCCGCGTGGCGCCCAGCTATGCCGCGAACCTGCCGCAGCTGTTCAGCGTCGAATGCTGGGGCGGGGCGACCTTCGACGTGGCCTATCGTTTCCTGCAGGAATGCCCCTGGCAGCGCCTGCGCGACCTGCGCGAGGCCATGCCCAACCTGATGACCCAGATGCTGCTGCGCGGTGCCAATGGGGTGGGCTATACCAACTATCCCGACAACGTGGTGCAGGAATTCGTGCGCCAGGCCGCGCAGAACATCGACGTGTTCCGCGTCTTCGACTCGCTGAACTGGGTCGAGAACATGCGCGTGGCGATGGACGCTGTGATCGAGAACGGCAAGATCTGCGAAGGCACCGTCTGCTATACCGGCGATATCCTCGACCCGAACCGCGCCAAGTATGACCTGAAATACTATGTCGGCATGGCCAAGGAGTTGCGCGACGCCGGCGCCCATGTTCTGGGCCTCAAGGACATGGCCGGCCTGCTGAAACCCGCCGCCGCGCGGGTGCTGATCCGCGCACTGAAGGAAGAGGTCGGCCTGCCGATCCATTTCCACACCCACGACACCGCCGGCATCGCCAGCGCCACCATCCTGGCCGCCAGCGAGGCGGGCGTGGACGTGGTGGATTGCGCGATGGACAGCTTCTCGGGCAACACCAGCCAGGCGACGCTGGGCACCGTGGTCGAGGCCCTGCGCCACACCGACCGCGACACCGGGTTGGACGTGAAGGCGATCCGCGAAATCAGCGACTACTTCGAGGCGGTGCGCGGCCAATACGCGGCCTTCGAATCCGGGCTGCAGGCCCCCGCCTCCGAGGTCTATCTGCACGAAATGCCGGGCGGCCAGTTCACCAACCTCAAGGCGCAGGCGCGCTCGATGGGGCTGGAGGAACGCTGGCACGAAGTCGCGCAGATGTATGCGGACGTGAACCAGATGTTCGGTGACATCGTCAAGGTGACGCCGTCCTCGAAAGTTGTGGGTGACATGGCGCTGATGATGGTCAGTCAGGGCCTGACCCGCGAGCAGGTCGAGGATCCCTCGACCGACGTGGCCTTCCCCGATTCAGTCATCGACATGATGCGCGGCAATCTGGGCCAGCCTCCGGGCGGTTTCCCCGAAACGATCTTGACCAAGGTGCTGAAAGGCGAAAAGCCGAACACCGAACGGCCGGGCAAAGACGTGCCTCCGGTTGATTTGGAGGCCACCCGCGCGGAGCTCTCGAAACAGCTGGAAGGCATGGAGGTCGATGACGAAGACCTGAACGGATACCTGATGTATCCCAAGGTGTTCCTGGACTACATGGGCCGTCACCGCATCTATGGCCCGGTACGCACCCTGCCCACCCGCACCTTCTTTTACGGAATGGAGCCGGGAGAGGAGATCTCGGCCGAGATCGACCCGGGCAAAACGCTGGAAATCCGCTGCCAGGCTATTGGGGAGACGGACGAGAATGGCGAGGTCAAAGTGTTCTTTGAACTCAATGGCCAACCGCGCGTCATCCGGGTGCCCAACCGGATGGTCCAAGCCTCGACCATTCAGCGGCCCAAGGCCGAGCCGGGCAACGCCAACCATGTCGGCGCGCCGATGCCGGGCGTGGTCTCGACCGTCGCCGTGACCGCCGGGCAGGAGGTCAAGGAAGGCGACCTTCTGCTGACCATCGAGGCGATGAAGATGGAAACCGGCATCCATGCCGAGCGCGACGCCACCGTGAAGGCGGTGCATGTCCAGCCCGGCGGCCAGATCGACGCCAAGGATCTTTTGGTCGAGTTGGAATAAAACCGTTAAAACACAGAAAGGCGCGCCATCAGGCGCGCCTTTTTTCATCCGAGCGGGCTAGTTCAACCGTCGCTGGACTCCGCGACAGGCTGTTGCGGCAACTGTTCCGGCGTGCTGTCAATCGAAACCTCTTCCTCGATCGGCGCTGGCAAGCCCAACAAATCGTGCAGTTCATGAAGAGCCGGATCGGACAAGTCACGGCCACCGGTCAAGGTATCAAGTGCTTCCTGCGGATCATCCGCCCCTGCCAAGGCTTCTTCGGCTTCGGTCACAGCCTGCTGCGCTTCGGCCACGGCATCCTCGTATTTGTCCTGTGCGGTGATGCCCTCGGCTGCTTCTTCTTCAGTTGGCGCAAATTGGTCCTCGATCTCCGCTTCGGTCAGACCTTCCAGTTCGGACAATTCCTGTTCGCGCATTTCAAGCTCCTCTGTCGCGCCAGAGAAACCAAGTATACTCTGCTGATAGCTGTAAAGCTTGCCCGGCATGCTGTTCGGGGCCGCATTCATCAAGGCAGTCTGGCTGGCGTGCGCGGCATTCAAGCCCTTGAGCTCGGACGCGATTTTGCCGTGCTTGATTGGTTTGACATACGGCTCCTCGACAACTGCCGCCGCTACCTGCGCTTTACGGATCGGCTTCTCGACTTTCTTTTTTCCAGTGAAGAATTCGTCGAGTTTGGCTGCAAAACCATTCTGCCCTTTGGTCCGTGATGTAGTTTTGGTGTTCTTTCGTTGTGCCTTTGGTTTAGCGAGACCGAGACCGGCGAGAAAACCCTTGCCCTGGCCGGACCCACCCTTCGTGCTGCGCGCAGATCCTCCGAGGCTGGCACTGGGTTTTTCGGCGCTTTTGCCATTTCCGTTGCCGCCACCGCTACTATTTCCGTTTCCACCACCGTTACCATTTCCGCCACCATTGCCATTCCCGTTCTTGGCTATGGCGATATCTGGCGTAGCCAACACCGCAACGAAGCTAACTGCCCCGGCCAGCAACAAAGATGTCGCCACAACCCGTGACATAGAAATAAACCAATGCATGCCAATCCCCTTTTAGGTATCCAAATACTTGCGCCAACCGGCACAAGTTTGAGCAGAAATTTCGCATTATGCATATACTAGTTATCGAATACGGCAAAATTTGGCCTTCGAACGAAACCGCTGTTATCCACTCAGTTCGAGAGAATTGACCTCGGGCGACAGTTTGAAAATATCATTAACTTCATAGGCTTGCTCGTTTCTCAACTGACCTGCAAAGAGGCTCAGAAGCATGGCTCCGACCAACGCAGTCAGTTTTATGTTCTCAACCTTGTTCATCCCTCCGTCTCCACCGTTGTCAATATCCGTGGCTGTAGGTTTCAACGGCTCAGCACACCTGTTCCGTCGCAAATTTTTTTCCGGCCAAGTGCGTTTTTCCTCTTGCAGCTTTCCGCCAGAATTTATAGTTCACGCCTCACTCGACGGCGCGGGCGTAGCTCAGGGGTAGAGCATAACCTTGCCAAGGTTAGGGTCGTGAGTTCGAATCTCATCGCCCGCTCCAACGAGGACCGAAAGGTCGCACAAGATATCTGATTGCGGGCGTAGCTCAGGGGTAGAGCATAACCTTGCCAAGGTTAGGGTCGTGAGTTCGAATCTCATCGCCCGCTCCAGATATCCACCTTCCCACAACAAGCACTGGCGGATCGGTCGGTCCTGCGCCATTCTGTTCTGACATGCAGCAGTCAGATGGATGCCCCGATGTCAGACTACCAAATTCGCACGCTGACCGCCGAAGAACTGCGCCACGCAGTGGATTGGGCCGGGCGCGAGGGCTGGAACCCGGGTCATGAGGACGCAATCTGTTTCCGCCCGACCGACCCCGACGGATTTCTGGGCGGGTTTCTGGATGGCGAGATGATCGCCTCGGTTTCAGCCGTGAACTACGACGACGCGTTTTCGTTTCTGGGTTTCTATATCGTGCGGCCCGAGTTTCGCGGATCCGGTCATGGTCTGGAAATCGCCCAGCACGCCCTGGCGCATTGTACGGGGCGAAACATGGGTTTGGACGGGGTGGTCGAACAACAGGACAACTACCGCAAGTCGGGCTTTGTCTTCGCCTACAACAATTATCGGTTCTCCGGCACAGTGTCAGGCATCCTCTCCAGCCTACCCAAGACCAGTATCGAGGTTGCGCCCCTCGGTGGCCTGTCCGAAGACCTTCGCATCTATGACCGTGCCCTGTTCCCCGCGCATCGGGATGCCTTTCTGACGGAGTGGCTGAGCGCACCGGGCCATATCTCGCGTGTTTGTATCCAGAAAGGTCGCATCGCCGGGTATGCAACTCTGCGCTCCTGCCTGAATGGCTACAAGGTAGGGCCGCTGTTCGCCGACGATCCGGACATCGCGCAGGCGCTTCTGGCTGCGGTCCTGGCCGAAGTTCCCGCTGATCACCACAGTTCTGAGGTCTATGTCGACATGCCACAGCCCAACGCGGCGGCCTTTGCACTGGCTGACGCTTTGGGCCTGGAAAAAGTCTTTGAAACCGCGCGCATGTACTCCGACCACGAGCCGGATATCGACCTGAACCGCGTGTTCGGCGTGACGACGTTCGAACTTGGCTGAACCTTAGAACGCCCTGAAGGTCATTGTTGTCAACGACCGTTCGATGTTCGGAATGACCAGAAGGTGTTCATTTATGAAATGGCCAACATCCTCGGTTTCGGGGATGTAAAGCTTGAGCAGCAGGTCATATTCACCACTGGTGGAGTAGAGTTCCGAGTGGATTTCGCGCAGAGCGATCTCTTCGGCCACCTTGTAGGTGGTGCCGGGCTTGCAGCGGATTTGGATGAAAACGCAGGTGGACATTTCGTGGCCTTGTTGCTTCCGTTTGGCGCAGGCTGGCACGCCCCGCGCCCGGGCGCAATCCCCTGCAACAGTTTGCTGCGATTGCAATGATCGGGCTGGATAAGGCCGCCCGTCCCCGTCTATAAGCGCCCCTGTAGCAAGAGGATTTCGCCAATGCGCACAGCTTCGATCAGCCGCAAGACCGCCGAGACCGCGATTACGGTCGAGGTCAACCTCGACGGCACCGGCACCTATGACAACCAGACCGGTGTGGGGTTCTTCGATCACATGCTGGACCAGCTGGCGCGGCATTCGCTGATCGACATGACGATCCGGGCCAAAGGCGATTATCACATCGACGACCACCACACGGTCGAGGACACCGGCATCGCGTTGGGTCAGGCGCTGACGCAGGCGCTGGGGGACAAGAAAGGCATCCGGCGGTATGGCGAGTGCCATCTGCCGATGGACGATGCGCAGGTGCGCTGCGCGCTGGACCTGTCGGGCCGACCGTTTCTGGTGTGGAACGTGGACCTGCCGACGCCCAAGATCGGCAGTTTCGACACCGAGTTGGTGCGCGAGTTCTTTCAGGCGCTGGCCACCCATGGCGGCATCACCCTGCATATCGACCAGTTGCACGGCTTCAACAGCCACCACATCGCCGAAGCGGCGTTCAAGGCCGTCGCCCGCGCCCTGCGTCATGCGGTCGAGACCGACCCGCGCAAGGGGGATGCGATTCCGTCCACCAAGGGCGCGCTATAGATGCTGACCGCGATCATCGACTACGAAAGCGGCAACCTGCACTCGGCGGAAAAGGCGTTTCAACGCATGGCGCGCGAGCTGGACGCGGGTGAGGTCGTCGTGACCTCGGATGCCGATGTCGTCGCGCGCGCCGACCGGCTGGTGCTGCCCGGCGACGGCGCCTTTCCCGCCTGCGCGGCCGAGCTGCGCGGGCACAAGGGCATCCATGATGCGATGGTCGAAGCGGTCGAGCAGAAGGGCCGCCCGTTTCTGGGCATCTGCGTCGGCATGCAGCTGATGGCGACCACGGGCCGCGAATATACCGACACGCCGGGCCTGAATTGGGTGACCGGGGACGTGGTGCGGATCGAGCCCGAAGACCGGGCGCTGAAGGTTCCGCATATGGGGTGGAACGATCTGGTGATCGAGAGCGAGCACCCGGTGTTCAACGGCGTCGCCTCAGGCGACCACGTCTATTTCGTCCACTCCTACCATTTCCGCGTCGCCAATCCGGCGCAACGCCTGGCCCATGTGGACTATAGAGGGCCGGTCACGGCCGTGATCGGCCGAGACACGATGATCGGGATGCAGTTTCACCCTGAAAAAAGCCAGGATGTGGGCCTGCGGATGATCGGGAACTTCCTGACCTGGGCCCCCTGACCGGTTACTGTACGCGGGTCCAGGTCTGACCGCGACAGATCAGGCCGCCCGCGACGCAACCCTTGACCGTCAGATTGTTCTGACCGTCCAGCGACATCTTGGAATTGTAGGTCTTGTCCCGGTCCGGCGCCCAGATCTTGCCGCCGCTATAGCTGCCGCCGCCATCCGCGACCATGTCCCAGATGATGTTCTTGCCCAAGTTCTCGTAATCCAGCTGCTGGTTTCCGTCCTTGTCGAAGGCGCTGTCGATGGTGCCGCAAACGGCACTGCCGCAAGGCCCGATCGAGACGTGCAGATATCCGCCGGTATCCCCCGGCTGGGTTTTCCAAAGCCCGTCGACCGGGTCATCCGCGCGCGCGCCGGTGGCCAAGGTGACAAGTGCTGCCGCAGCGGCCAGAGCAAGTTTGTTCATGGTATCCTCCCTGTTTTGCAGGCAGTCTGACCGCCGGCACCCGTTCGGGCAAGATTGACTTTGCGTCGCGTTGCATCCCCTGCCCCACCTGTGCCATATCCCGCGCCAGTACCAGTCACGAAAAGGCCGCCCGACATGATCCTCTATCCCGCAATCGACCTGAAAGACGGCCAGGCCGTGCGCCTTCTGCGCGGCGAGATGGACAAGGCCACGGTCTTCAACGAAGACCCCGCCGCCCAGGCCCGCGCCTTTGTCGAGGCCGGCTGCGAATGGCTGCATCTGGTGGACCTGAACGGCGCTTTCGCCGGGGAACCCGTGAACGCCGCCCCGGTCGAGGCGATCCTGAAATCCTGCAACGTGCCGGCCCAGCTGGGCGGCGGCATCCGCGACATGGCCACGATCGAGACCTGGCTGGACAAAGGGCTGGCCCGGGTGATTCTGGGCACGGTTGCGGTGGAGAACCCCGATCTGGTCCGTCAGGCGGCCAAGGCCTTTCCCGGCCAGGTCGCCGTCGGGATCGACGCGCGCAATGGACGCGTCGCCACCAAGGGCTGGGCCGAGGAAACCGACGTGATGGTGACCGACCTGGCGCGCAGCTTCGAAGACGCGGGCGTGGCAGCGATCATCTACACCGACATCAACCGCGACGGCGCGATGCAAGGCCCCAATGTCGAGGCCACGGCCGACCTGGCCCGGGCAGTCTCGATCCCGGTGATCGCCAGCGGCGGGGTCAGCTCGCTGGACGACCTGATCGCCTTGCGCGACTGCGGCGCAAACCTGAACGGCGCGATTTCAGGCCGCGCGCTCTATGACGGCGCGCTGGATCTGCGCGAAGCCCTGGCGGCGTTGAAGGGTTAGGATATTGCAAGCGGTCCGCAAACAGGTTCTGCCCGAGCAGTCTGAATTGTGGTCGCTGTTCACTCCGGGTGATTTTGTTGATGGGTACTCGGTCCAAAGCGACCTTGCACCGTTTGACGCGATGAAAATCGGTCTGAACATGCCGGGGTGGGTGAAGATCCTGATGGGAATCCGGAACGCAATCGTTGCCCCATTCGGCTTGAAGGGCGGCAAGCACTTGAACACCGACAATGGCTCGCCCGACGCAGGCACCGGTGCGATTTTTCCCGTGACCTACAGGGATGAGACAGAGGTCATCGTGGGAATCGATGACCGCCATCTGGATTTCCGCATCGCCGTGCATCGCGACAAAGACCGCGTAGTCATGGCAACCTGGGTGCGGACTCACAATCGTTTGGGACGGATCTATCTGACGGTGATCATGCCCCTTCACATTCTGATCGTGCGCAATTGCATGAAACGGATCGCACGCGCTTCTCAGGGATGACGCCGATCAGTTGGCTGCGGCATCCGTCAGCTTGCTCAACGCACCGCGCATCTTGTCGATCACCGGGGATTTTTCCACCGCATCAAGCTCGTCCATGGTTTCCTTGGGATCCTCGTAGGCCAACCAGACCTGGCCGTCGGCATCCTCATAGGCCTGCACCTTGAGCGGAAGGAACAATCCCGCACGCGGGTCGATCTGCATGGCGGGCGGTCCCAGAGCCGGGTTTCCGAAGATCAAGACCTGATTGGGCGGTATCGTCATGTCAACCTTGTGCGCACCGGCCGCGTGGTCAACGCGGGCAAGTACGGTCGCGCCTGCATTTTCGACGGCGGCCTGCAGCGCGTCGATGGCCTCGGTCACGGATTTGTCGGTGGGAACCTTGATGATGTCGTCGGCCATCGCCCACGTCGCACCGGACAGAATGAAAGCGGTTGTAAGAAACAAGTTGCGCATGGTTTTCACCTCCTGCTGAAATCCGCTTCAGTTTCACGAGGTTCCGGGCGCAGGACAATCACAACTCTGGCATCGGCGGGGCTTTGCCGGTAGAGGTGCGGCAACAAAGGACAAACCATGCTGAAAACCCGCATCATTCCCTGTCTGGATGTCGCCGATGGCCGCGTGGTCAAGGGCGTGAATTTCGTGGGCCTGCGCGACGCGGGCGATCCGGTGGAATCGGCCAAGGCCTATGACGCCGCCGGCGCTGACGAGATCTGCTTTCTCGACATCCACGCCACCCACGAAAACCGCGGCACCATGTTCGACGTGGTTCAGCGCACGGCCGAGCAGTGCTTCGTACCGCTGACGGTGGGTGGCGGCGTGCGCACCAAGGAAGACGTGCGCGCGCTGTTGCTGGCGGGGGCCGACAAGGTCAGCTTCAACTCGGCCGCCGTGGCCAACCCCGACGTGATCGCCGAGGCTGCCGACCAGTTCGGCAGCCAGTGCATCGTCTGCGCCATCGACGCCAAAACCGTCAGCCCCGGCAAATGGGAGATCTTCACCCACGGCGGACGCAAACCCACCGGCATCGACGCGGTAGAGTTCGCCAAGACCGTCGTCGCCAAGGGGGCGGGTGAGATTCTGCTGACTTCGATGGACCGCGACGGCACCAAGGCGGGGTTCAACATTCCCCTCACCCGCGCCATCTCGGACGCGGTCGACGTGCCGGTGATCGCCTCGGGCGGCGTGGGCAATCTGGATCATTTGGTCGAAGGCGTGACCGAAGGCGGAGCCAGCGCGGTGCTTGCGGCCTCGATCTTTCACTTCGGCGAATACACGATCCGCGAGGCCAAAGAGCACATGGCATCCGCGGGTATCCCCATGAGGCTGACATGAGCATACTGAACGAGCTGGCCGCCACGATCGCATCCCGCAAGGGCGCGGACCCCGAATCAAGCTGGACCGCCAAGCTGCTGTCCAAAGGCCCCGAGAAATGCGCCGAGAAGTTTGGCGAAGAGGCCGTGGAGGCGATCATCGAAGCCGTGAAGGGTGACCGCGACCGGCTGACATCCGAGGCCGCCGATGTGCTGTATCACCTGCTGGTCATGCTGGCCGCGCGCGACGTGGCGCTGGAAGACGTTCTGGCCGAGCTTGCCAGGCGGCAGGGCACCAGCGGCATCGCCGAAAAGGCCGCACGCGACCGGGGCTGAGACCCGGCTTTCACCAATAGCGTCCGCGCCCTATACTGATTGACCGAAGCGCCTGCCGGGCGCAGGGGCGACGAGGGACACAGGCATGTTCAAACCCATGATCTGGGCACTGACGACGCTGGCCATTCTGGGGCTTGGCGCATGCTCATCCGCGCCGCCCGCTCGCAGCGACGACGTCGCGCGGCTTGCAGCCCAGATCCAGGCGCTGGGGCCCGAGGTCGACCCGGAAGAGGCCCAGCGCGCGGCCCGCGTCACCTATGCCTATACCGCGCAGCTGGCGCAGGAATACCAGATCACAGACCCCCCTCTGATCCATAACGCCAAGGTCAACAAAGGGCTGCGCCCGCGCGGGCTGTGCTGGCACTGGGCCGAAGACATCGAACGGCGCTTGAAGCAGGAGAACTTTCGCACGCTGACCCTGCACCGCGCGATCGCCAACGCCGACAACCCGTTCCGAATCGATCACAGCACGGCAATAATCAGCCGACGCGGTGATTCGATGTACGACGGTGTCGTTCTGGACCCATGGCGTTATGGAGGGGTCCTGTTTTGGAGTCCATTGCGCGAGGACACACGCTATGACTGGGTCCCGCGCGACATCGTGCTGGAGAAACGGCGGCAAGAGCAGCTTGCGGAAATCAACGCCGTTGCGGTGAACTGAGCGGTCAGAGTTTTGATGAGATGATGCCGGTGGCGAACCCGCCCATGCGCAGCTCGCCGAACAGGCGCTGATATTCGATCTTGGGGCAGCGATTCATGACGACATCGACACCGCGCGCCTGCGCCACCGCGGCGGCCTCGGCGTTTTCAACACCGATCTGCATCCAGATCGTGCGCAGGTCGGGAAATGCAGCCAGCGCTTCATCCACGATCGGAGGAACGGCTTCGGACCTGCGAAAAATATCTACCATGTCAACGGGTTCACTGATTTCGGACAACGAGGCCCGAACAGTTTCACCAAAAAGATCGGCTCCGGCATGGCCAGGATTGACCGGAATCACCCTGTACCCCTTGAGCGACAAGTAGCGCGCAACGTAATAGCTGGGCCGCACCGGGTTCATCGACACGCCAACGACCGCAACCACCTTGGTGCGTTTCAGGACGGATCTGAGGAAGTCATCGGAATACTCAGTCATGGCTGCAGCCTAGCCGTGACTTGGAAAAGAAAAAAGCGCCCAAGGATACCTTGGGCGCCAGTTGTTGGAACGAGGGACAGTGAAATGACCCGCGGCAGTTCCGTTCCGCGGTCACTGTGACATTTAGGCATGAGTTTCGGAAAAAAAAGAGGTCGCGCGCATTTTTGTGGTGACACGAGCGGATAAGCGGGAATCTGCCTGTCAACCGTACAGGATCGCCGGCCAGTTTTTCTCGGCTTTCTGGATGAAGCCGGTCGTGTCCGTCAGCCACATCCTTTCGATCTCGAGGGAATGCGTCAGATACAGCCTGCCGCCTACGATTTTCCACGCCATCGGGTCCGTGCTGGTGAGCTCGCCATAAGCCATGGCATAGGCGCAATATCCGCCGAACCTCGGCGCGTAGGCACGCGGATTAAGTTCGAACGCCTCTCGGTTCTCCTGCGAGGCAAACCGCCAGGTAGCGCCCTTCCACATCACCGCAATGTCGGGTCGCCCTTGAATCGGGCCGCCATCTCGAAAATAGCTGACCGCGTCATAACCGGTAATGGCCGCACCTTTTGCGGAATAGAAGACCGGGGCGGTCTGCGCCCGCAATGTCAGCGGACAAGCGATTGAAAAGGTAAGACCGGCAAGTACGGATCGTCGGGGTAGCATCAGATTTCACGGGTTGTGTTTTACAGACGCTATAAGATGCAACTTTTGACGCGCCGCGAAACCCATTTGACGCAGTTGTGAAGGGTCGTGTCGGAAAGGGCTCAATCGAACACGTCCTCGATCACATCCCAAGCTTCGTCCAGAACGCGCGAGAAAAGGCCTTTTTTCCTTTTCTTGTAGCTCTTCTTTTTGGGCTTCTGCATCGGAATGCTGTGTCGCGGCTTTGGATCCGAAGCCTTTTTGACCGGAATCATCTTCAGGTTATGCAACGGGGCACCGCAACTGGAACAACTGAGTTCGTGCCGCTGGCGACCCTTGAGGACCAGCGCCGCGCGGGTTCCGCAGTAGCAGCACGTAGCAATCTTGGACGGGGCGGGAATGGGTCTCTCCTCTCAATGCGGCTGAGAAGCATATAGGGCAATCGCCGCGGCATTTGAGACGTTGAGCGATCCGAAACCGCCCGCTGCGTCAATTTTGACAAGCATATCCACCGTTTCCTTGGTCTTTTGCCGCAACCCCGGCCCCTCTGCCCCCAGAACCAGCGCAACCGGACGATCGCGCTTGCCTTCCAAAGCGGCCTCGATGGTCTGTTCGGCCTCACCATCCAGGCCCAGAACCAGGAACCCCATATTCTGCAACTCGACGATCGCATCAGCCAGGTTACGCACCCGCAGGTAAGGTTGGCGTTCCAACGCACCGCTGGCGGTCTTGGCCAGCGCACCGGTTTCCGGCGCCGAATGGTGGCGCGTGCCGATGACCGCGCTGGCGCCCAGAACCTCGGCCGAGCGCAGAATCGCGCCCACATTGTGCGGATCGGTCACGCGGTCCAACAGCAGCACCCGAGGGTTTTCGCGCCCGATGCAATTCTCGGCCAGACCGCCCCATTCCAGCGGCTTGACTTCAAGCGCCGCGCCTTGGTGCACCGAGCCCGAGTCGATTGGCGCGTTGAATTTTCGCGGATCGACGAGCTCAGCCTGCATGCCCGATTCCGCGATCGCATCCGCCAGCTTGTCCTGCGCGTTGCGGGTCACGATCAGGCGCAGTTTCTGCCGTTTGGGGTTCATCAACGCATCACGCACGGCGTGCAATCCGAATAACCAAACGGTTTCGGAAGCCGCCGCTTTGCGCGCCTGCTCTTTCTCGATCACCCACTTCGGTTTCTTCATTTTACTGGCCTCCGGGCCGGGAACAATGTTTCCTGCGCCAAAGCGGAATTTTCCTGTTGACGCTCCTTTTGAGCGCTAGTAATCACGCCTCCACGTCAGGTGCAACGCCTGACAGTGGGCGACAGGCCGCAAGGTGTGGCAGGGGACTGTAACTCCCTCGCGGAGACGCACGCCTGGTTCGATTCCAGGGTCGCCCACCATTTTCTTCCGCAAATCAGAACACAGATGGATATTGCACACCGGATTTGTCCAGGTGGTCCCTTGCGTTTGCCCTCGATTCTGCGAGGAAATTCAGGCAAAGGTTGAGTGCCCGGAGATCATGCGATGCCCCGAGCATCAACGGCCGGACGTCGGACGGCGTGGGACTGGCGGTTGCGTCGAGACACCCGATGCTTGTATCGAAACGGGATTTTCTGACTCATCCTTTCCAATGAGCAGCTTATCATCTTCCAGTTCCAAAAATTTACAAATTCATAAATCAAAGAGTTCAAGAATTTACAAAATAATATTTCATTTCTAGGGACTTGTTGGGGAATTTTCATTCTGCCCCTCATACTTGCCCTGCGCAGGTTGCGTTTTACCCGACGGAAGAGGAGCCCGAGGGCGTAGCCTGCTAATTGGGAGGAATTCATGTCAAACAAATCTGTCACGCGTCGCGGCGTGCTGAAGTCTGGTGCCGTCACAAGCGCCGGTCTGGCATTGCCGACGATCTTCACGGCCTCGTCGGCCGCGGCTTATACCAACGAACCCACGGGCGGATCAGTCACGCTGGGCTTCAACGTGCCGCAGACCGGCCCCTATGCCGAAGAAGGCAATGACGAACTGCTGGCGCAGCAGCTGGCGGTCGAACACCTGAACGGCGAAGGCGACGGCGGCTGCCTGAACACCTTCACGTCGAAGGCGCTGAAAGGCAACGGCATCCTGGGCAAGAAGGTCGAGTTCGTCACCGGCGACACGCAGACCAAGTCGGACGCGGCGCGCGCATCGGCCAAGTCGATGATCGAAAAGGATGGCGCGATCATGATCAACGGCGGCTCGTCCTCGGGCGTGGCCGTTGCGGTTCAGGGCCTCTGCCAGGAGGCGGGCGTGATCTTCATGGCCGGCCTGACCCACGCCAACGACACCACCGGCAAGGACAAGAAGGCGAACGGCTTCCGTCACTTCTTCAACGCCTACATGTCGGGTGCCGCTCTGGCGCCGGTGCTGGCCAAGGAAATGGGCACCGAACGCCGTGCCTATCACCTGACCGCCGACTACAACTGGGGTTGGACCCAGGAAGAGTCGATCGTGGCGTCGACCGAAGCGATGGGCTGGGAGACGGTCAACACTGTCAAGACCCCGCTGGCCTCGACCGACTTCTCGTCCTACATCGCGCCGGTTCTGAACTCGGGCGCGGACGTGCTGGTTCTGAACCACTACGGCGGCAACATGGTCAACTCGCTGACAAACGCGATCCAGTTCGGCCTGCTGGACAAGGTCGTAAACGGCAAGGACTTCAAGATCGTCGTTCCGCTGTACTCGGAACTGATGGCCGCCGGCGCTGGCGAGAACATCAAAGGCGTTCTGGGTTCGATGAACTGGAACTGGCAGCTGCAGGATGAGGGCACCAAGGCCTTCGTGAAGTCCTTCGGCGAGAAGTACGGCAAGCCGCCGTCGAACTCGGCTCAGACTTGCTATGCCCAGGTACTGCTGTACGCGGATGCCTGCGAGCGCGCAGGCACCTTCAACCCGTGCGGCGTGGTCGAAGCTCTCGAGGACTTCGAGTTCGACGGTCTGGGCAACGGCCCGACCTGGTATCGCGGTGCCGACCACCAGTGCTTCAAGGATGTGCTGGTCGTGCGCGGCAACGAAAACCCGACCAACGCCTATGACACGCTGGAGATCGTCGAGATCACTCCGCGGGCGCAGGTCGAGTACGATCCGGATCACCCGATGTTCGCCGGCGGCGAACTGGGCAAGTGCAACCCGGGCGCGTAACCCCGACACTCGGTTTTTCGCAAGAAAACCCCTGAGTCCTCAAAACGGCTCTCTCCGGTCAGACGACCGGGGAGAGCTGCCGGGACCAGTCAAAGGTAAGGACAATGGACGCAATCCTACTGCAAATTCTGAACGGGCTGGACAAGGGCTCGGCCTATGCGCTGATTGCGCTGGGGCTGACGCTGATCTTCGGCACGCTCGGCGTGGTGAACTTCGCCCACGGGGCCCTGTTCATGATCGGCGCCTTCTGTGCCGTCACGCTTCAGAAGATCTTCAACCTCAGCTACGAGGTGGTCGACGAGACCCAAACAGACTTTCTGGGCAACCCGCTGAAGGTGAAGACCCCCTATGTCGAAAGCTGGTTCGGCCCCGAGCTGGGCGCGACCATCATCGACTGGTCCGTGCCGCTGGCCATCCTGTTTGCCATCCCGATCATGCTTATGGTCGGCTACGTGATGGAACGCGGCCTGATCAAGCATTTCTACAAGCGTCCCCATGCAGATCAGATTCTTGTGACCTTCGGCCTAGCCATCGTTCTGCAAGAGATCATCAAGTATTTCTTCGGCGCCAACCCGATCCAGACCCCGCCGCCTGCGGCACTGAGCGGGTCCGTCGATCTGGGCGTGGCGCTTGGCTTTGACCCGAATGCCATCATCTACCCGATCTGGCGCCTGGTCTATTTCCTGTTTGCGGTCGTGATCATCGGGGGCGTGTTTTCGTTCCTGCAGTTCACCACCTTCGGCATGGTCGTGCGCGCCGGAATGGCCGACCGAGAAACCGTGGGCCTTCTGGGCATCAACATCGACCGAAGGTTCACCATCATGTTCGGCATCGCAGCCGCGGTGGCCGGTCTGGCAGGCGTAATGTACGGCCCGCTGAACCCGCCCAACTATCACATGGGCATGGATTTCCTTGTGCTCAGCTTCGTGGTCGTCGTGGTCGGCGGCATGGGCTCGCTGCCCGGCGCGGTTCTGGCCGGGTTCCTTCTGGGCATCCTTGAAAGCTTTGCCTCGACCACCTGGGCGACCACCACGATCCCGGGCATCAACCAGATCATCATCTACCTTGTCGCCATCATCGTTCTTCTGACCCGTCCGCGGGGTCTGATGGGCCGCAAAGGCGTGATGGAGGAATAACCCATGCTGGGACTGAACAAAAAAGACACAAGCCTGCTGATCGTCGTCGCAATCCTGACGCTGCTGGCCCCCTTCATCCTGAACCCCTTCCCCACTGACAGCGCCATGGCGCAGTTCAACGCGGGCTATCCGGACCTGATGCAGCGGTTCGTGATCTTCGGCATCTTTGCCATCGGGTTCAACATTCTGTTCGGCCTGACCGGATACCTGTCCTTCGGCCACGCGGCCTTTCTTGGGGTGGGTTCCTACTCGGCCGTCTGGATGTTCAAACTGCTCAGCTACAACGTCATCCCGGCCATCGCGCTGAGCGTCGTGGTCGCAGGGCTGTTCTCGGTGCTGATCGGCTATGTCAGCCTGCGCCGGTCGGGGATCTACTTCTCGATCCTGACGCTGGCCTTCGCGCAGATGAGCTTTGCGCTGGCCTATTCGGTGCTGTCGAACCCCAAGTTCAACCTGACCAACGGGGAAACCGGCCTGCAGGTCTATGCCGACGACCCGCAGATCCTGCAGGGGGCCAATGCGCCCGATTTGCCGCATCTGTTCGGACTGCCGATGCGCGCGACCTACACGATGGATGTGGGCGCGTGGAGCTTTGACTTCAACGCGGGCTACTATCTGTGCGCAGTGATCATGATGGTGGTGTTCTACCTGGCGATCCGCATTTTCCGTTCGCCCTTCGGCATGATGCTGCGCGCGGTGAAGTCGAACCAGCAGCGGATGAACTATACCGGGCTGAACTCCAAGCCCTACACTCTGGCCGCTTTCGTGATCTCGGGCATGTATGCCGGTCTGGCCGGTGGCCTGATGGCCGCAATGGACCCGCTGGCCGGCGCAGAACGGATGCAGTGGACCGCCTCGGGCGAGGTCGTTCTGATGACCATCCTGGGCGGCACCGGCACCCTGATCGGACCGGTTCTGGGCGCGGGCTTCATCAAATATTTCGAGAACATCTTCTCGAAGATCAACGACAACGTGCTGCACAGCTGGTTCGCGTTCCTGCCTGACGGGCTTGAGGACGCGGTGGTGTTCATCATCCACCCGTTCATCGGCAAGGGCTGGCACCTGACCCTGGGCATCCTGTTCATGCTGGTGGTTATCTACCTGCCCGGCGGGCTGGTCGAGGGCGGTCAGCGGTTGCTGAACTGGATCCGCCGCAAAAGCGTTGGCGGGGATGACACCCGCGAGGGCAAAACCGAGCCGGCAGAATAAGGAAACGCGTCAATGGCAATTCTGAAAGTAAAAGATGTCAGCAAGCGCTTCGGCGGCCTCAAGGCCCTGACGGACGTGAACCTGAGCGTCGAGGAAAACTCGGTCCATGCGATCATCGGCCCCAACGGGGCGGGCAAGTCCACCCTGCTGAACTGCCTGGTGGGCAAGCTGATCCCGGATACTGGTTCGGTCTTGTTCGACAACCAGTCTGTGCTGGGGCGCGAGCCGTACCAGATCAACCAGATGGGCATCAGCCGGGTGTTCCAAACGCCCGAGATCTTTGGCGAACTGACCGTGATGGAAAACATGCTGATCCCGATCTTCGCGATGCGCGACGGGGCATTCCGCATGCACGCCTACGAGACCATCGCCAACGAAAAAGAGGTGGTCGAACAGGCCGAGGCCATGCTGGAAGAGATGAATATGGCCGACAAGCGGCACATGCATTCAGCCTCGCTGTCGCGCGGCGACAAGCGGCGGCTCGAAATCGGCATGTGTCTCAGCCAGAAGCCGCGCCTGCTGCTGCTGGACGAGCCTACGGCCGGCATGGCACGGGCCGACACCAACAACACCATCGACCTGCTGAAACAGATCAAGGATGAACGCGACATCACCATCGCGATCATCGAGCACGACATGCATGTGGTGTTCAGCCTGGCCGAGCGGATCACCGTTCTGGCGCAGGGCACGCCGCTGGTCGAAGACACCCCCGAAAACATCCGCGGAAACCCCAAGGTCCGAGAGGCCTATCTGGGTGAGGCGGCGTGAGGAAAAGCTATGAACGAGAAACCTGACTTTTCGAAAAACGCCAACATGGCCAGCACCGCGCCCGCGTTTCTGTCGGTGTGGGACATGCATTCGTATTATGGCGAAAGCTACATCGTCCAAGGCGTCAGCTTCAACGTCCACGAAGGCGAGATCCTGGCTCTGCTGGGGCGGAACGGGGCGGGCAAGACTTCGACCCTGCGCTCGATCGCGCGGGTGGGCGAGCCCGAGGTGCGCCACGGAGAGATCTGGCTGGACCACAAGCCGCTGCACAACATGACCAGCTACGAGGCCGCCGCCGCCGGATTGGGTCTTGTGCCCGAGGATCGGCGGATCATCCCCGGCCTGACGGTCGAGGAGAACCTGCAGCTGGCCCAGATCGCCCCCCCGATCGGCTGGTCGCTGGAACGGATCTACGAGCTGTTCCCGCGTCTGGGCGAACGACGCAAGCAGGAGGGCGTGACCCTTTCGGGCGGCGAACAGCAGATGCTGTCCATCGCCCGGGCGCTGGCCCGGGACATCAAGGTGCTGCTGCTGGACGAACCCTACGAGGGGCTGGCCCCGGTGATCGTGGACGAGATCGAAAAGACGCTGATCCACATCAAGCAGCAGGGCATGACCACCATCATCGTCGAACAGAACGCGGTGCGCGCGCTGCAACTGGCCGACCGGGCAATCATTCTGGACACCGGCTGCATCGTGTTTGACGGCACCGCCGACGAAGTGCTGGAAAACACCCAGCTGCGCGAGGAATATCTGGCGATCTGACCCGCGTCAGTTGGGCAGGCAGGCCCATTCGGCCACGACCCGCCCCTGCCGCAGTGCCAGAACCGTGCCGAACTGGTTCAAAACCGCTTCACTCTGACTGGGGCGCAGCAAGGCGATATCGCCGGGCTGCGCCCTGGTTGTTTTGGGACCCACCCAGACCTCTTGATTGCTTGAACGCCCGAAAACACCGGAATAGCCGAACCCGTCGGGCCAGACGGGTCTGGCTAGGTAGTGACCACCGGAAATGGCAAGGTTGGACCGGCGCAGGCCGGGCAGGTCGATCCCCGGCACCGGGTTGCGCGGCATGACCTTGAGGATCGGTGTGGCCAGGAACAGGGCGGGCAAAAATGCCTTCGTCGATGCGTGGTCAAAATCCGAAGGTTTCACCAGAACCGACCCAAAGGCGACCTCGGTCGCCGGGGTTCGCGTGGCCGGGTCCTGAAAGGTCAGGCTACCACCGGTGTTCAGGCACAGCCCCTGCGCCCCCTGCCCCAGCGCAGCGACCGCTTGCCCAAAGGCTTTAGCACTGGCTCGCTGCGCGCGGCGTCGGAGCGGCGCAGGCAGTTTGGCCAGATGCACCTCGTACCCCATCACGCCCGACAGTGTGACATGGGCGCGATCCGCGATCCGTGCCGCGACACCTGCGACCTGATCGGGGGTCAACCCGCCGCGATGCAGGCCCACGTCGATCTCGAGCGACAGGCGCAGGGTTTGGCCCGTGTCAGCGGCAAGCGGCAGATACGCGTCCAGCCGCTGTGGCGTGTCGATCAGCCACTGCACCCGCCGGGCAGCGTCAGGATGCGTCTCAAGAATCCGCCGGGCGGCCGTCACCGGCAGCGGCTTGCCCAGCAGGTGATCGGTTTCCGGCTCGGCGGCCAGCAGGGCCGACAACATGGGTTCGGAAAAGCTCATCAGGCCCGATGTCGGAATCCGGGCGCGGATATGGTCCAGCAGAGGCAGGCACGGCAGCGATTTGGCCACCAGCCGGGCCTGCAAGCCGTGGCCCAACCCTGCGCGGGCGGCGTCGCAATTCCCATCGACCCGGTCCAGATCGACGACGGCAACCGGCCGATCGACACCATGATCGCGCAGCGCTTGAGCGAGATGTTCAAGATACTCTGCGGTCATGGGCGAAACATCCGAGCCAGTGCGGGTGTCAGGAACTTGCCCTTTGGGTCCAGCCGTTCACGCAATGCGCAGAAGGCATCGAAATCAGGATAGAGGCGCGACAGATCGGAATAGGTCAGGCTGTGCAGCTTGCCCCAATGGGGGCGGCCGCCGGCCTGCAGGAACAGCGGCTCCATCGCCTCGAAATAACGCAGATGGCCTTCCTTCGCATCGGTGTGGATGGCAACCGATACCCGTGGGCCACCTTGGAATGGTGACAGGCAGGCGTCGTCGCCCGCGGTCTGGCGCACCTCGATGGGGAAATAGATGTCGGCGTGGTCACGCTCCAACCGTCGGATCAGCTCTGACAGCACGTCACGGGCGTTTTCGGGCGGAAGGTGGTATTCCATTTCTTTGAACCGGATATGCCGGTCGCTGCACAGAACGCGCCAGCTTTCGCCGACGTAATCCTCGTCGGATTGGGCCATCGTCAGCAGACGCAGCAGGGCGCGCCGCAGGCCGGGACTGAGCCCACCCGCGCTGCGCGCCAGCTTCAGAACCTTGACGGCGATCATGTCCAAATCGCGCGGCGCGCGGGTCTCGGGTGCATCGGTGATTTCATGCCGGATTTCAACGGTCTTGCCGGTGAAGGGGATGTAGAAACACTCGAAATTCCGGTTCTCGTCCCAATGCTGGTGCATGCGCTCGAGTGTGTCCTGCAGGTCTGACAGACGCACCCGGCGGCGCAGGTTGTATTTCGGCACGACGTTGATCTGCGCCTCGGTCACGATGCCCAGCATCCCCAACGATACCTGCACCATGTTCAGTGGAATGTCGTCGGTGGTCAGGGTCTGTCCGTCAGCGCCGATCAGCCGGGCTGCAGTGATCTCGGCAGACAGGCACGGCAGGGTGCGCCCGGTGCCATGGGTCGCCGTGGCCGCCGCGCCGGCCAGAGTCTGCACGTTGATATCACCCAGATTGCGGAAGGCCTTGCCGTGCTGGCCCAGGGCCGGCGACAGATCGCGCAGCCGGGCATTGGCGTTGACCCAGGCCCGCCCGCCTTCGATCTGCGTCACGGCAGGCAGGTCCAAGGCGGTCAGGTCAATGATATGCTGCACCCCCGGAACCAGCGGGGTGAAGGAATGCCCTGCCCCGACCGGACGCAGGGTTTCGGCCGAGGCGATCAGTTGCTGTAGGTCTTCGGTCGTGGTCGGCCGCTTGGGCCGTATTTGGCTGGTCTGGTTGCCTGCCCAGTTCTGCCACATGGCTGATCCTCCTCCCATCCAGGGCAGAGGATTGCAGCCGGGGCGATAGGGAACAAGCCCAGTTTTCAGGACGTTACGTCGGGAAAGCTGTTATTCGGCCGCAGGCCGCAGGTTGGCGACGCTGTCGAACCAGGCCTCGATGGCGTCCAGACGGGGCTCAATCGCCTGCGCCGCGCCGTCGGTGAAATCCACGAACTTGTCACGGTTCAGGCCGTTGACCCCGACCAGCACCGGGACATCGAGCGCCAGAGCCTCGGCGATGACGGGGCGGAACCCGCGGCCATCGGCCTCGTGCTTGCCGAACTTGTTGACGATCAGCAATTGCGGACGGTCGGATAGAGACGCTGTCACATAGCCAACCGCCTGCTCCAACGCAGCCGGGTCCAGCCGGCACCCGCGCGATTGGCTGCCCAGCGATTGCGAGATGCGGATGGTCTCGCCATCCGGCAGCACGCGCAGGTCCATGTCGCATTTGCTGCTGTCGGCGCATTCGGTGTTGGTCTGAACCACACCGGCCAGACGGGCGCCCTTGGCCAGCAGACGTTCGGCTACCGTGCTCAGCAGGCGGTCGGTTGCGCCGCGATCGGTAGTGGTGACATAGGCCAGGTGCATCGGCAGACCTTTCTGGGTTTCATCTTGTTGTTTCAACTAGCACGCATAGGGCGCCCCTTCCAGCACCAGCATCAAGGCAGCGGAGACACTCCGATCACCGGCGCGTGCAGGTGCAACAGCGCGGCATAGGCCAGCCCCGCCACCAACCAGACCCAGGGCCTCGGCCAGGGGCGTGGCAGCCGCAGCGCCAGGCGTGCGGTGTTGCGCGACAGTCGCGGCCAATCGGCTCCCATCTCGCGCGCCTTGCGCCTGTCGATCAGGGCCATGCCCATCCAGGCGAAACCCGCGAACAGCCCAAACAGAACCACATGCGCCAGGCTGCCATTGGCCAGCAGATGCGCCAGCGCCCACAGCATCATCGCCAGCAAGATCGGGTGACGGGTGGTGCGCAGGATGCCGGGCTGCTCGGGGTTGAACGGGCGGCGTCCCAGGCCGCCGAAGGAAAAGGGGTTGGTCGCCGCCAGCCCGGCCACCGCCAGCCAGCAGACGACGGGCATAACCAGCAGCGGCATCCAGCGCAGGATCGCCAGCGGTGGGATCACCTCGACATAAGGCGCATCGGCCGCGGCCACGATCAGCCAGGCCAGAACTGCCAGTGACAGTGCCGAATAGACCGCGAAATAGGGCCCGCGCCCCATCAACCCGATCAGCCGGCCACGCACTGCCGGACGCGCCGGAATGGCGTGGCTCAGCAGAAAGATCAGAAGTGCAGCAACAAAAGCGCCCCAACCGGCCATGGTCATCTCCGCCTGTTTTGCGCCCGAGATACCGGGGGAAACGGCCCCGGTCCTTGTCCAAAATCAAGTGTGGTCGGGGGCAGCTGCGCCGCCCCCGATCCAAGGCTACAGGCCCAGCGCCTTGCGGCGTTCCTCGGCAAATCCCTGAACCATGCGGTCGGCGACCAGCGCCAGAATGGCCATCGCCGCCCCGGCCGAAATGCCCAGCCCAACATCTGCCTGCCCCAGCGCCAGATAGATCGACTGGCCCAGACCGGTCGTGCCGATCAGCGCCGCGATCACCAGCATCGCAAAGGCGTAAAGGATCGTCTGGTTCAGCCCCAGCAGGATCGTGGGTGCAGCATAGGGCGCACGCACGTCGCGCATGATCTGCCACTCGGTCGCGCCGCTGGCGATCGCGGCCTCCATCATCTCGTCCGGGGTGTTGACCAGACCGTGACGGGTGTAGCGGATCATTGGCACGATCGCATAGGCGCAGATCGCCAGAAAGGCCGAAAACTCGCCGATCTGGAACACCATCAGCACCGGGATCAGGAACACGAACAACGGGATCGTCTGCAGCATGTCGCAGATCGGGCGCACGATCTTCCAGACCGGCGACCAGACCGCGCTGGCGAGGCCGATCAGCCCGCCGACAACGGAGCAGAAGAACACCGCCGCACCGCTGAGATAGAGCGACAGCAGCGCTCTCTCCCACAGGCCCGAGATCAGGATCGTGCTCAGCAGCGCCACCGACAACGCCGCCAGACGCCAACCGCCCGCCACCCAGCCCAACGCCGCCGCGCCGGTCAGCACGAAGGGCCATGGCAGGTTCGCGATGCCGGTTTCCAGCATGCCGATCAGGATCAGCGTGACCAGACCGCCAGTCAGGTGCCCGCGCCACGCCATCAGCAAGGCGATCACCGCACCGGCGGCGAACAGTCCAAAGCTCATGGCCGGGGTCCACTGGAACCCCCAGGTAAAGGGCAGAACCGCCTGATCCAGACCGATCCGCAGCGGCAGCAGGACATAGAACATCGAGTTGTTCTTGAGCGAATCCAGCCACGGGCCGTTATTCTGGGTAAAGGCTGTCAGGCCGCTGTCCACCGCCTCCGCGACCGGATCCAGCAGCGTCAGTTCGGACGGGTTGGGCAGCCGCGCCCAGAACAGCAGCGTGAACAGGACCGCAAAGCCAAGAACCGCCCAGACGACGCGGTTGTCATGGCGATTGCGCTCGGTTGCGAGCGTGCCGCTCATGCGGTCGATCACCACCGCAAAGACAACGATCACCATGCCGGCCAGCAGAGATTCACCGAACTGCGCCTTGCGCATGGTCAGCAGGACCTCCCAGCCGATATCGTTGAACCCGCCGATGACCGCAGCGATGATCACCATCGACAGGGCCGCCATCAGGCACTGGTTCACACCCACCATGATCTGCGTCGCCGCCGCCGGGATTTCCACCTGGAACAGCTGCTGGAACCGGGTGCCGCCCGACATGATGGCGGCTTCCTTGATCTCGGGCTCCACGCGCTCCAACCCCAGCATCACGTTTCGCGCCATCGGCGGCGCCGCATAGATGGCCGAGGCGATCAGCCCCACCACAGGGCCAAAACCGAACAGCAGGAGCAACGGTGTCAGATAGGCAAAGGTCGGCACCGTCTGCATGATGTCCAACACCGCCTGAACGGCCGATTTCACCCGCGGCACTTCGTTGGCCAGAATGCCAATCGCACTGCCGACGATCAGCGCGACCGGGACCGAAACGGCCACCAGCGCCAAGGTGTTCATGCTCTCGGCCCAATAGCCCGAAGCCAGCACGAAGCTGAGGCCCAGAAAGCCCAGCGCCGCCATGGGCAACCCGCCCAGATACCAACCGAGTGCAGTCACCAGCCCGATCAGGATCGGCCAGGGCGTATTTCCCAACACGAAGTTGGCCCAGTTCATCGGGTAGGCCATAAGGTCGGAAAACAGCCGGGCCGCCGGTTTGATCGCGTTCAGAAACCAGTCGAGGAAGGCGCCCACCCATTGTGTGGCTGGCACTTCCCATGACGCAGGCCATTTGACGAGCCAGGGCGCGTGCGGCTCAAGCGCCAGACACAGCGCGCCCACGATCAGCGTGATCAGGGCCGCCTGCGCTCCGGCTGTCAGGTGAATCCGAGTGGGTCTGGGAACATCGGCGACGACGGTCATGCGTCATCCACCTGCAGGGCTGCGGCCAGATCCGAGGGGTGCACGGTGCCGACGATCGCGCCGGTTTCGTCATGCACCGGCACGGGCTCGTACAATGCCATACAGCGCGCCAGCGCCGCGTCCAATGTCATCTTTGTTGTCAGGCCAGGGTCATCGGGACCGCGCTCGGCCTCGCCCGCTTGCATGACCGAGGCGACTTTGGCGTGCTGGCCCTTGGCCACGTCCTTTGAGAACTCGCGCACATAGTCGTCGACGGGGCGCAGAACGATATCCGTCGGCGTGCCGATCTGCACAATCTTGCCGTCCCGCATGATTGCGATGCGGTCCGCCAGCTTTAGCGCTTCTTGAATATCATGCGTGATGAAGACGATGGATTTCTTCAGCGTCGCCTGAATGCGCAGGAATTCGTCCTGCAGCTGCCGCCGGATCAACGGGTCCAAGGCCGAGAACGGCTCGTCCAAGAACCAGATGTCGGGGTTCACTGCCAAAGACCGGGCGATGCCCACGCGCTGACGCTGACCGCCCGAAAGCTGCCGGGGAAAGCTGTCCTCGCGGCCCTCGAGCCCCACCAGCGAAATGACTTCCTGCGCGCGGGCCAGACGTTCTTTGCGGCCCACACCCTGCACGCGTAGCGGATAGGCGACGTTCTCGGCCACCGTCATGTGCGGGAACAGTCCGAAATGCTGGAACACCATGCCCAGTTTCTTGCGGCGCAGTTCGGTCAGCTGCTTCTTCGGGGCACCCATAACGTTGTCGCCGTCGATGCGGATCTCGCCACCCGTACCGGGCAACAGTTGCGAGATGCAACGGATCAGGGTCGACTTGCCGGACCCCGACAGACCCATGATGACGAACAATTCACCATCGCGGACTTCGAAATTTGCATCCTGTACAGCCGGGATGAACCCCTGTTCGCGCAAATTGGCGGCGGCCTTGTCGGCGTCGTTCCCTGACCGAGACAACGCGTCGGTCAGGGCTTTTTCTGCGCCTTGGCCAAAAACCTGCCAGAGAGACTGGCAGGCAATGGCTGGCGTATTCGCGTCAGTCACTTAGGTGGCTCACTTCGTTGCCGCGTCCACGACCGGACGCCACTTGTCTTCGTTGTCCGCCATCCAGGCCGCGACAACCTCTTCGACCTTGCCGCCGTCGACATCGATCGCACCCATCATCGGCTGCTGGTCTTCGACCGCCAGTTGATAGTTGCTCAGGATTTCATAGGCGGCAGGCCACTTGTCCGCCAGACCGCTCCACCCGGCTTTGAAGATGCGCGAGGGCGAGAAATCGCAGTCATTGACGGCATTGGGGTTTGGCCCCCAGGCCGGATCGTTGAAGCAAGCGTCTTCACCCGGCGGCAACTCAACGAATTTCACATCATAGGCCGACATGGCCCAATGCGGTTGCCAGAAGGTGATCAGCAGAGGCGATTTGCGTTCGGTCGAAGCGCGTAGTTCGGCAATCAGCGCGCCCTCGGACCCGGCAGGAATAGCCTTGAACGGCAGTTCAAGCCCGACCATGCGGTCTGCCCCGGGCGTACCCCAGTCAGCCGGATAGTCGACCAGACGTCCCATCGGCAGGGTCTCAGCCGTCGCAAAATTCTGTGCGCAGTCCTTCAGCGCTTCCCACGCGGGCAGGCCCGGGCAAAGGTCGGCGACATGGGCCGGATATGCGATGCCTTCCTTCGCATCGAGGCCAAGGTCGCCGATTTCGACCACGGTGCCCTCTTCGATTTTCTTGGCGTATTCGTCCGACACGTTCGACGACCAGATCTCGAGCGTGGCGTCGATGTCTCCGTCGGCCAGCGCCTGGAACTGGTTCAACATGCCCGCGGTGACGAATTCGACCTGGTAACCGGCGGCCTTGAGCATCTCTGCAGCGACATGCGTGGTGACGTGTTGGCCCGTCCACTCGTTGATCGCCAGTTTGATCGGCTCGTCCACCGCGCCCATGTCAGCCGCGTGCGCGGCGCCAGCGACCATGATCGCCAGAAGGCTTACATTCAGTTTTTTCATGGATTTTCTCCCTGTTTCTTTGTTTTGCCCACCCCGGCGGAAACGTGCCCGCCGGCTGACTTGTCTAACGACAATACCATGTCGCAACATGCACAAATTTGGCCGGAAAAGGAAAGCGAACAGTTCGCGTCATTCCCAATAAACGGCCTCGGTACCGCATTTCATTCCTCTCGCGCCCTCGTGTCATGGGGCGGCTTGCCCGAGGTTTCGCGGATCGGACATTGATTGACGAGTCAATCACAAACCCAATTGGGGTCGTTTGTCGAGTATTTCTTGTAACGATGGGGCAAAATCCTGATTTTCCGACTGTTTTGCCCAAATGGCAGACCGTACTGGGCGGCCGCCCTTGCATTTACCGGAACAAATTGGCAACATTTGGCGCGAAGGGAGCTTTGCGATGCACCATTTCGATGAGATCTATGGGCTGGCGGCCGACCGGCACGGCGGACCGCACGCGCTTGAAGACAAACTGTCCAAGCCCAAATCCGCCAAGGAATTGGGCGCCCTGTCAGAGGATCGGTGGCTTTCGACAATCACCAAATGCATCTTCCAGGCTGGCTTCAATTGGAAGGTCATCGAGGCGAAATGGGACGGTTTCGAGGCGGCCTTTGACGGGTTCGACGTTGGGCGCTGCGCCTTCATGGATGATGAGAAATTCGACGCGCTGTTGCAGGACACGCGCATCGTGCGCAACGGCACCAAGATCGCCACCGTGCGCGACAACGCAGCGTTTCTTATGGAACTCCGCACGGAAGGCGGCGTTGGCAAAGTGTTGGGCGGCTGGCCATCTACCGACTATGTCGGACTTTTGGACATGCTCGCAAAACGTGGTTCTCGGTTGGGCGGGGCTTCAGCCCAGTATGCGATGCGCTTTGCCGGAAGAGACAGCTTTATCCTGTCACGCGACGTAACCGCCCGTTTGATCGCCGAAGGCGTCATCGACAAGCCAGCCACCTCCAAGAAAGCGATGGCTGCGGTACAGGACGCCTTCAACACCTGGATGCGTCAATCCGGCAGGTCGTTGACCGAAATCAGCCGGGTGCTTGCGATGAGCCTCTAGAATCGCTTGCGACCGAACCACAGCGGGCTAGGGTTTGGTCATGGTCCGGTTGATTTCGATCCTGCTCTTTCTTGCTTTGTTGTCCTGCGGTCGCCCTCTGACCGAGAACGAGCGCGCCTTTGCAAGCAAGGTTCAAGGCGAAACGCTGGATCTTGACCGGGTTCGGCTGGTCGAAGGCGCGCCGGTCGCCTCCATCACCTACGAACGAAAAGCCAGACCGAGGCTGGCTTGCCGCGAGCGTATCCTGCCGCCGGTCAAGGACGAGATCGTAACCGGAAAACCGGCGGCGATCGCGCTGTTCAACCGGGTATACTTCACCAAGGACTGGTATCTTGACGACTACATGGCGCGGTACCCCGACCAGATGAACCTTGTGGCCGCCATGATCTTTGCCCATGAACTAACCCATGTCTGGCAATGGCAGAACAGGAAAACCACCGGCTATCACCCGTTGCGGGCGGCTGCCGAACATGGTGGCCGCAAGGATCCTTACCTGTTCGATCTGGATAACTCGGCCGATTTTCTGGACTACGGGTTTGAGCAGCAGGGCGCCATCGTCGAGGAATATGTCTGCTGCCGAGCATTGGATCCGGACGCCCCGCGGACCCAGCGTTTGCATGACATGCTGGCCAAGCATTTCGACCCGGCAAAACTGCCGGGTGCCCGGCGAGAAAGCGACGTGGTCATCCCTTGGAGCGGCGCCAAGGTGGAAGGCATCTGCCGCTGAGGTTCACTTGCTCTGCAAGGTCTTTAGATACGCGACCAGATCGGCAATCGGCTTGCTGGTCAGGATCGGCTGGCCGGCATCTGTCTTGATGGCGGTGTCCTGCCCTTCGAAATATGGCCCGTAGACCGGCATCGGACTGCCATGGCTGACCAGAGGATCACGGCCGTCTATCCGCTGCACCACACGCGCGGTCGGAAATTTTCCGCCCGCGTCCCCAAGCGTCTTCAGATTGGTCGGTTGGATTAACAGCACGCCGGCCATTGGCCCGTGTCCAGTCGCATCCAGTCCATGACAGGTGGCGCAATGGTGCAGGTAAAGCTGCTCGCCGGCTTCGGCATCCTGGGCTGCAGCACCTGTGGCGGCAATCGCACCTGCCATGGCCAAGGCCGTAAACGTCAACAGTTTCATTGCGTTCCTCCGTTCTAACGCCAAAAGCAGGGTTGCCCGAACCGTCACGACCCGCAATGATCCAGATCAACGAAATCGGCTAAGGGGTCCGGGCCATGACACATTATGCAGCCATCATGCTCGCCGCCGGGATCGGAGTTCCGATTCTCGCCGCGCTGAATGCGGCGCTCGGAAAACTGATCGGCTCGCCCACCACCGCTGCGGTCATCCTGTTTGCAGTGGCGTTTGGGTCTTCGGCGCTGGTGATGCTGCTGTTCCCCGGAACACAAGCTTTGGCAAAGGTTGCGCAGACCCCGAAACATCTGCTGTTGGGTGGGGTTCTGATTGCCTTCTACGTGCTATCCATTACCCACGTCGCACCGCATTTCGGCGTCGGCAACGCGGTGTTCTTCGTGCTGTTGGGGCAGTTGATCAGCACCGCGGCCATCGACCATTTCGGCCTTTTCGGCGCGCAGGTCACACCGCTGACCCTGATGCGCGCCGGCGGGATCGCGGTGATGGCCGTAGGCGTCGCGATCACTCAGCTGGCCTGAGCACACCCCCATCCAGCCGCAGCATCCGGTCCATACGCGCCGCAAGGTCAAGGTTGTGCGTGGCAATCAACGCCGACAGGCCGGACTCGCGCACCAAATCCATCAGCGCGGCAAAGACCTGATCCGAGGTACCCGGGTCCAGATTCCCTGTTGGCTCGTCCGCCAGCAGGACACGCGGTTCATTGGCTAGGGCCCGGCAGAAGGCCACCCGCTGCTGCTCGCCCCCCGACAAAGCTGCCGGGCGGTGGTCGGCACGTTCGGCGACGCCGACACGTCCCAGCAGATCCATCGCGCGGGCCTTGGCCGCCCTGTCGGACACCCCGTTGGCCAATTGCGGAAGCACGACATTTTCCAGCGCGGTGAATTCCGGCAGCAGGTGATGAAACTGATAGACAAAACCCACATCCCGCCGACGCATCGCGGTGCGGGTGCGGTCGCCCTTGCCGGTCGCGTCCTGCCCGCCGATTTCGACCGTCCCGGAATCCGGTGTATCCAGCAGACCGGCGATATGCAGAAGGGTCGACTTGCCCGCCCCCGAGGGCGCCACAAGAGCTACCGCCTCGCCCGCGCGCAGCTCCAGATCGGCGCCGCGCAGCACCTGCACCTCGGCGGGCGTGCCTTTCAGATAGGTCTTGGTCAGGCCGGTCAGACGCAAGGTGACATCATTCATATCGCAGCGCCTCGACCGGGTTCAGCCGTGCCGCACGGCGGGCCGGGAAATAGGTGACGAAGAAGGACAGACCCAGCGACAGCCCAACCGCCTTGAGCACGTCCGACAGGTGCAGCTCGGCCGGCAAGGCATAAATGCCCCTTATCGTCGGATCCCAGACGCCGCCGCCCATCACGTAGTTCACGAAAGAGAAGATCGGGTCGATATAGAGAGCGAACAGACAGCCCAGGATGACGCCCATCGCGGTGCCGATGATCCCGGTGAAGGCACCACAGATGAAAAACACCCGCAGGATCGACCCCTCGCTCAGCCCGATGGTCCGCAGAATACCGATGTCGCGCCCCTTGTTCTTGACCAGCATGATCAGGCCCGAGACGATGTTCATCGCGGCAATCAGCACCAGGATCGACAGGATGATGAACATCACGTTGTCCTCGACCTCGAGCGCGCGCAGAAAGCCGCCTGACGCATCCTGCCATGTCCAGATCTGCGACCGTTCTCCCGCCGCCTCAAGGATGGGGATCAGGATCGGGTTCAGGTCCTCGGGGCGGTCGACCATCACTTCGATCTCGTCGGCGACGCCCTCGCGGTTGAAAAAACTCTGTGCCTCGGAAAACGGCATGTAGACACGGGTGCGGTCGATGTCATAGCGCCCGGCCGAAAACACGTAGACGACTTCATAGGCACTCACGCGGGGCGAGGTACCGAAGGCGGTCTTGACCCCGTTGGGCGAGGTCAGCTTGACCCGATCCCCCACCGTTGCACCGATGGCGCGGGCCACGCCCGAGCCGATGGCGATCCCCTCCTCGAACCGGGACAGGTCGCCGTAAGCCTGATCGCTTTCGGCAATACCGGGCAGGCTGTAGAGATCGTCAGGGCGGATACCGAACACCTCGACCCCGCTGCTGCGATCGCGGTTGGTGATCAGGACCTGCCCCTTGACCAGCGGCGCAGCGCGTTGAACGCCCGGCACCCGCGCGATGCGCTCGGCCATGGCGTCGAAATCAACTATGGTGCGATCAACCTGCCCTTGCGCGTCCAGTTCGCCGGCCGAGTAGACTGTTACATGAGCGTTGGCCCCAAGAATGGTGCCCACGAATTCGGACCGGAACCCTGACCGGACCGCCAGCGTGGCGATCAGCGCGAACACGGCCAGCGTGATCCCGATCAACGAGATCCACGTCATCACGCTTACACCGCCTTCGGCACGCCGGGCGCGCAGATAGCGCCAGGCGATCTTCCATTCGAAGGCGGCAAAGGGAGGGGGTGTTCTGGCCATTCCTGCTCCGGCAAATCTGTGGTGGGGACATTTTCGGGATTTGGCTGGATGGTCAAGCCGGTTCTGGATGTACGCGCCCGTTCAACCGGCCAGCGACGCAGTTGCACTCAGCACGGACTGGGTCGTCTCACGATCACTGATCCCCCGACGCGCCAAGGCATCGAACAAGCGATCTTGGGTTTCAGGCGTCAGCATGGAAACCGCCCGGTTGTGTAGACCAAGGCTCAACAGTTCCGGTTCGTCGATCCTGGCGATCAGGTCTTCCAGCTTCTGTTGCGAATAGGTCGGCCAAAGCCCCAGCGCAGTGCTGGTTGCGTCCTCGAACCACGGGCGCAAAGCCAGATCCGACCGGAGGCAAAATGCATTCAGCAGCATGAATTCCGAGGGTCTACGGCGCGATCCGAAGAGCGACTGCACCGAACCGTAGCGTTCGTTGATCTCGTCCAACATCTCCAGAACCAACGACCTACGCACCGGGAACGGCGTCGAAAACGTCGTGGTCTTCAAAGCCTCGATATCCGGAACGGTGACCTGCAAAGCGTCCAGGCTCTGCTGCAGCCAGTTGCGGTGAAAGTCGCTGTTGACCGAAATGAACGGAAGCCGGGCGGCTCCGCCATCCGAAAAGAACTCTGACTCAGTGAAAGACCGCAGAAACAGGTTTTTGGTGTCCAGGATAACCATCTGCTCCGCCTCGGCGATCCGTGCGGCACCCAGCTTGAGCACCTGCTGCGTGCGGTATCCGTTGTTGCCGCGCCACCCCCCCTTTCGCACGAAAGGGATACGGTGCCGTCCTTCAATCAGAAGCCGGTCGCCCAGTGAACGCCGGGCGCATTGACCTGCCCCAAGCAGAATGTCATCGCCCCCGACGACCCGAACCTTGGATTGCAAAGGACCATAGGCCGCCAGTATGGGCTCGATACGCGTTCGCAATGTGGTTTCGTCCACGTCGTTCAGAACAACATGGATGGAAGCAACCTTGGCCGGATCAGCAAATCGCGCAAAGGAACGCGCCTGCAACTCGAGCAGCGGGCAATCCTTGGAATACACTATCGTGGCAAAACTCAGCACGGTCGGGGCGCCTTTCATAATCACTTGGCGCCGCTGTATCAGCTTCTCGACCGGCCGCCAAATCCGCTTTGCCGTGTTGGCGCAGAATCAGCCATCGGGCGCAAATTCCAGCAACGGATGATTTTTGAAAGACGTTTATACCGCTGGTTGTGAAGCCCATCACAGACAGGCCCTTATTGTTTCAGGTATGAAGTCAATGTGAGGTTCAGACATTAAACTGAACTTGAAATGCAACATTTTCACAGCAACTTTGTTTCGCATTTTGCTTCTTTTGAGAAATTTTGGCACCCTGATTGTGGGGGAATACATTTTAAAGAGCGGGGGTCGCTCATGAATATTGAAAAGGAAATTGAACAGGTTGGTGCGCCAGCCACGACGATCACTTCTCAGGACATGGATTGCGAAACCGCAGCGTTGCTGCGGGCCGTCATCCGACCGCTGTTTGCCGGTGCGGCCAGTTGGGCCAGCCTAGCCGACACGCTGCGCGAAAAAGGCTATCGCCTGGCATTCCAAAGCGGGCGTATGTGCCTGATGGACCGGGCGACCGGCAAACGGCTTTGCGGGTTGCGGTTCCTGGACATCGAATTGAAGGATCTGGTCCGGCGTATGGGCCGCCCCGTCGTAGTCGCCCGAGGTGACAGGGCGGATGGGGAACTACTTCGCGCGCGTCCGGCGACGGGCGGGTCCTAGTACCGCCGCCAGAACTGGACGGACCGGCGTAGAGACTTGGCAAGGCCGTGTTTGGCGGCCCGCCGGATCGGCAGTGGCGTTTCCGGGCGCCTCAGCACCTCGATGAGCAGGTTTGCCGGCATATGCCCGCGGCGATAGAACTCCGCGAAATCATCCAGATCCAATCCTTGTGCCGCACGATAATCGGCAAAGAACCGTTGCCAGACTCGGGCATAGTCCTGCCCCGTCGCTTGCTGGTCGCTGGTCTCGCCTCGGTCCCAGAACAATGAAATCGGCTCATCCATCCTTTCGCCGCGATAGCCCCCGGCAACCAGTCGCAGCATCAGGTCGTAGTCCGCGGCGATGCGAAACTGTGTGTCGTGTCCCCCCAATTCCTGAAAAACATCTCGTCTCAAAAAAACAGAATTATGGCAAAACGGCATACGCTGGAGGATGGCTTTGACCGACATCCGTTTTTCCATCTTTTCCCCGCCGTCAGCGGACCGGTGCAGGGTTGACCCAAAAAGATAGTCGGGGTGGGTCGCGGTCAATCGCTCGGCCGCCCGGTTCAGAACATCATCCGCTGCCAATGAGTCGTCGGAATTGAGGAACAGCACGTATTCGCCGCGTGCGGCTTTGACGCCGCGATTCATCGCGTCGTACAGGCCTTGGTCCGGTTCACTGATCAGCCGCGTGCGCGGAGCGTCGGCGATCAAATCCTGAATGAATTTGACCGTCCCGTCCGTCGATGCTCCGTCCTGAATGATGTGCTCGGAACTGTCGCAATTCTGCCGCGCCATGCATTCGATGACGCGGGGAAATGTGTCCTGACGCCCTTGGGACAGCAGGTTCCAAGTTGCCGTGATCACCGAGATCAGCGGCGCGTCACCGGTTTCAGACGGAGCGCTCATAGATCTCGGCAATGCGGGTTACGGCGGCCTCGGGGCTCAGCTCTTCGCTTTCGCCGGTGCGGCGGCTGGTCAGTTCGACCACCCCGTTCTTCAACCCGCGCGGGCCGACGGTGATACGCCAGGGCAGGCCGATCAGGTCCATCGTGGCAAACTTGCCCCCTGCCCGCTCGTTGCGGTCGTCATAGAGCGGCTCGAGCCCAAGCGCCGTTAGGGCCTTGTAGATCTTGTCACAGGCCGCGTCGGCCTCGTCATCGCCCTGTTTCAGGTTGACGATGCCGCAGTGGAACGGGGTCACGCCCTCGGGCCAGATGATGCCCTTGTCGTCGTGGCTGGCCTCGATGATCGCACCGATCAGTCGGCTGACGCCGATGCCGTGGCTGCCCATGTGCACCGGAACCTGCTTGCCGTCGGGGCCTTGCACCGTGGCGCCCATCGGCTCGGAATACTTGGTGCCGAAATAGAAGATCTGCCCAACCTCGATGCCACGCGCGCTGCGGCGACGTTCCTCGGGCACCTGCTGGAACAGGGCCTCGTCATGGGTTTCGTCCGTGCGGGCATAGAGCGAGGTGAACTCCTCCATGATCGCCTGGCACTGGGCCTTGTCGTCATAGTCGATGTCGCGCTCGCCCAGACGGATATCAGTAACCGCGCTGTCATAGAACACCTCGGATTCGCCGGTATCGGCCAACACCAGGAATTCATGCGTGTCGTCACCGCCGATCGGGCCGCTGTCCGCGCGCATCGGGATCGCCTGCAGCCCCATGCGTTCATAGGTGCGCAGATAGCTGACCAGGTGGCGGTTGTAGGCGTGCAGCGCGTCTTCTTTCGTCAGGTCGAAATTGTAGCCGTCCTTCATGTAAAATTCGCGGCCGCGCATCACGCCGAAACGGGGGCGGATCTCGTCGCGGAACTTCCACTGGATCTGGTACAGGGTCAGCGGCAGGTCCTTGTAGCTGCTGACGTGACCGCGGAAGATGTCGGTGACCAGTTCCTCGGCGGTGGGGGTATAGAGCATATCGCGGCCGTGGCGGTCCTGCATACGCAGCATTTCCTGACCGTAATCATCATAACGCCCGGATTCCCGCCACAGATCGGCGGATTGCAGGATCGGCATCTGGATCGGAATGTGCCCGGCGCGGATCTGTTCCTCGTGCACAATGTTTTCCAGCTTGCGCAGCACCTTGAAACCCAGCGGCAGCCACGAATAGATCCCGGCGGCAGCCTGCTTGATCATCCCGGCGCGCAGCATCAGCCGGTGGCTGACGATCTGGGCCTCGGACGGGTTTTCCTTGAGTACGGGCAGAAAGTAACGGCTGAGGCGCATGTTTTTACCTTGCAGGTGAGAATTCCACGGCCACGTGATTATGCGAAAGCCCCGCCGGGGGCAATCGGGCAATGGCGGATTTGCGACCTCAGGTCAGTCGGAATTTTGATTGACCCGCCAATCAGGTCTCGAAACAGTGGGAAAACTTCTGAAGACGAGGCCCCGATGCAGACCATCCGCGAACCCGCCCGAGACATCCCCGTGGTGCACAAGACTGACGTATTGGTGGTGGGCTCTGGCCCGGCAGGGCTGGCCGCGGCGCTTGCTGCCGCGCGGGCCGGGGCCGAGGTCGCTCTGCTGGACCGTTTCGGCTGCATGGGCGGCAATATCACCGCTGTCGGGGTCGAGGGCTTTGCCTGGTACCGGCACGACAAGACCATCGAGGCCGGCGGCATCGGATGGGAGTTCGAGCAACGCGCCAAGGAGATGGGCGCGGCGGTCCCGGAAAGCCAATCGCTGAGCTACGAGTTGGACAGCGAGGGCTTCAAGCTGGTGGCCGATCGGTTGGTGGAAGAGGCCGGGGTCCGCCCGATGCTGCATCGCCAGTTCGTGGCCCCGATCATGGACGGCGACCGGATCACTGGTGTGATCACCGAGTCGAAGGCGGGGCGCGAGGCAATCCTTGCCCGCATCGTGATCGACGCCACGGGTGATGCCGACGTGGCCCACCGTGCCGGCGCACCGACCCGCAAGACCGAGCCGGAACAGATGATGGCGGCCTCGGTCATGTTCCACTTGGCCGGGGTCGACAAGCGCGCCTTCATGGATGGCGTAAAGGCCGACCCGCAGACCTACAAGGACTGGGGCGGCGGCGGTGAATGGAACATCGAGACCAGCGGCAAAGAGGACGACATGTTCTCGCCCTTCGTCTACAAGCCGTTCCAGCAGGCCATCGACCAAGGCCTCATTCCGGCGCACCTGAACACCATCGCGGGCACCTGGGGTGCAATGCATGACACGGGCGAACTGACCTATATGAACCTGATCCACCTGGCCGGGATCGACGGGACTGACCCGGACAGCCTAACCAGGGGCGAGATCGAGGGCCGCCGCCAGACCAAGCTGGCGATTGACGCTCTGCGCCGGTTCATGCCCGGATGCGAAAACGCACGGCTGCGCAACTTCGGCATGACCATCGGCATCCGTGACACCCGCAAGATCGACGCGGTCTACAACATGACCGAGGACGATGTGCGCCATCAGGGCCGGTTCGGCGACACGATCGGCATCTACCCCGAGTTCATCGACGGTTACGGCATCCTGATCCTGCCCACCACCGGGCGCTATATGCAGGTACCCTACCGCTCGATGCTGCCCAAGGGGGTGCGCGGGCTGCTGGTGGCTGGCCGGTCTCACGGGGCCGACCGCATCGCCCACGCAGCGACACGCAACATGGCCTGCTGCGCGGTGATGGGCCAAGGGGCCGGCATCGCGGCCGCCATCGCACTGAAAAGCAATCAGGAGCTGTCCGAATTGAACCTGACCCCGGTTCATTCCGAATTGGACAGACAAGGCGTGAGGATCCACTGATGGAACACATCCCGACGATCGACATTGCGCCCTTGATGCAGGAGGCCCACCCTGACCACGGAAATACCGTCCAGCAGGTTATGGATGCGTGCACCGGGATAGGTTTCCTTTCGATCACCGGCACCGGCATCCCGCCAGAGCTGGTCGAGAGGGTCCGGGCTTGCGTTCGCGCAATCTTCGACGTGAACGAAGCCAACAAATGGCAGCAGGCGATCACCCGCGAGAACTATCGCGGATATATCCCGATGGGGTTCTTCACGCCCAATGACGGGTCGGGACATGCGGACAAGTATGAGGGCTACAAGCTGCACCACGAAGTGGCCGAGGATGCGCCCATCCGCCGGGATTGCGCGCTGTACGGACCCAACCTCTGGCCCGCAGAGGTACCGGACGCGCAGGGCACAATCCTTGAATACTGGGTGCGATTGGATCAGGTGGCCGACAGCTTGCTGGGCGCGTTGGAGGCCGGGCTGAAACTGCCTGCGGGTTGCCTACGGAATGCGTTCCGCGACCCGTTGACCAACATGACTTTGCTGCACTACCCGCCGCAGGCCCCGGAAGAGGACGGTTATGGCATCCACCCCCACAAGGACACCGACGCGTTGACCATCATCGCCCCCGACCCGGTGGGTGGGCTGGAGGTCCAGACGCGGGGCGGCGGCTGGATCACTCCCGACTGCCCAACTGGTGGGTTTGTCGTCAACATCGGGGACATGCTCGAGCTCTGGTCCGGCGGGCGCCTGAAATCGACCCCGCACCGCGTGGTCAACCGATCCGGAAAGGAGCGCTACTCTTTTCCCTATTTCGCGGTACCAAGGCACGACGTGGTGGTTTCTCCGCTGCTGCCGCCGCTGCCGGGATTTGACCGCCCGTCCGTGCATTGCGGTCACTGGTCCGCCGAGATCTGGCGCACCAACTGGTCCGACGAGACCGCTGCCGAAGACACGCCGGAACTGGGCACTCTGCACGACTGAGACACAAAAACACTGATCCATGAACCGCTTGCATCGCGGGCCTTCATCAGCCAAGAACAAGGGCAACGACGCAGTCAGGAGGCCGCGATGGCGTTGCCGGTTCGGGATCAATTCAGATATTGGGGCATCGCCGCTGCGATATTCATATTGCTGTTGTGGCTGCTGGGCGACGTTCTGCTGCCATTCGTGATCGGCGGCGCAGTGGCCTATTTCCTGGATCCCGTAGCCGATCGGCTGGAGAACATGGGGCTCTCCCGCGCGGCTGCGACGGCGATCATTACCGTCTTCAGTATTCTTGCCTTTGCCTTGATGATCCTGATGGTGGTTCCGGCCCTGATCACTCAGCTGATCGATCTGGTGGACGTACTGCCCAGCCTGTTCCAGGAAATGCGAGCCTTCGTCGAGCGGCAATTCCCGTCGCTGTTGGACCGGGAATCGAACACCCACCAGTTCCTTCTTTCAATGGGCGACACGCTGAAGGGTAAAACAGGCGACATACTCGAAACGGTCATGGCCTCGGTCGGATCAGCGGTGAACATCGTGGTCCTTCTGGTGATTGTGCCCGTCGTGGCCGTCTACCTTTTGCTGGACTGGGACCGAATGATCGCCCGGATCAACGATCTGCTGCCCCGGGACCATGCGCCGACGATCCGCAAGCTGGCCGCCGATATTGACGCTGTTCTTGCCTCGTTCGTGCGCGGCATGGGTACGGTTTGCCTTATCCTGGGCACCTACTACGCCGTTGCCTTGATGATCGTCGGCCTACAATTCGGCCTGGTGGTCGGTTTCATCGCCGGGTTGGTCACCTTCATTCCCTATCTGGGCGCATTGATCGGCGGTACGCTGGCCATTGGCTTGGCGCTATTCCAATTCTGGGGTGACTGGGCCTCGATCGGTCTGGTGGCAGGGATATTCGCCATCGGCCAAGTCGTCGAAGGCAATTTCTTGACGCCCAAACTGGTTGGTGACTCGGTCGGGCTGCACCCGGTCTGGTTGCTTCTGGCCTTGTCCGTTTTTGGCGCGCTATTCGGGTTTGTCGGCATGCTGATCGCCGTTCCAGTCGCTGCGGCCTTGGGCGTGCTTGCACGTTTCGGAACTTCGCAATATCTGACAAGCCGCCTGTACACGGGGCGTGACGAGCTGGATCCGGAAAGCGAGTGAATGGCCAAACAGCTGAGCTTTGATCTTCCGGCGATGACGGCGCTGGGGCGCGAGGATTTTTTCGTATCTCCCGCGAATGCGCTGGCCGTCGCAATGATTTCGGCCAATTCTTGGCCGGGCAACAAGCTGGTCCTGAGCGGCCCGGCCGGATCGGGCAAAACCCATCTTGCGCATGTCTGGGCCGCCGAGACAGGCGGGCGTATCGTGCAGGCCTCTGATCTGAAACACGAAGATGTTCCCGCACTTGCACAAAGTCCCGTGGCGGTCGAGGACATCCCGATGATCGCCGGGGATATAAACCAGCAGAAAACCCTGTTTCACCTCCACAATCTGGTTCTGGCCGAGGGGCATGCCCTGCTGATGACCGGGCGCCTTGCCCCCAAATACTGGGAACTGCCGCTAGCAGACCTGCAAAGCCGGGTGGAAGGTGCCCATCATGTGGCGCTTGATCCGCCCGATGATGCCTTGCTGTGCGCGGTTCTGGCCAAGCTGTTCGTCGACCGACAGCTGAACCCGGGGCCGGACGTCATCGCCTACCTCGTCAAGCACATGGATCGCCGGTTTGAAACCGCAGCCGAGGTGGTGGCCCAACTTGATCAGGTCGCTTTGGCAGAAAAGCGCGAGATCACACGGACCTTGGCCGTGCGCGTTCTGAACAACGAAATCGACACGGCGGTTTCCGGTGATTGACCCGTGGGGTCCGATTTCGCATCCTGCGCGAGGCAACGTTGGGGAGATCATGGAACAGAGCGCTGCAAGGATCCCGGACTGGGGACCATTCGGAAGACCGCTGTTCGACCATCCGGGAATCCGAGATCTCTCGCGCGTTGGCGTGGTCGATGTCGGATCGAACTCGGTCCGGATGGTTATCTTTGACGGCGCGGCCCGGTCACCCGCTTATTTCTACAACGAAAAAGTCATGTGCGAGCTTGGCGCCGGGCTGTCGGAAACCGGCAGGCTGAACCCGCGCGGTCGCCTACGTGCGCTGGCGGCGCTGCGGCGCTTTGAACACCTGTCCCGCGATCTTGGCCTGCCCGGACTGCACGTTGTAGCCACCGCCGCCGTGCGCGAGGCGGAAGACGGTCCGGAGTTCTGTCAGGAGGTTCTGGCCGAGACAGGGCTGCATATCTCGGTCATCGACGGCGAGGAAGAGGCCCGATTGTCGGCACAGGGCGTCCTGCTGGGCTGGCCGGGCGCCTACGGCCTGATCTGCGACATCGGCGGTTCGTCGATGGAGCTGGCAGAGATCGGCGGCGGATCGGTCGGACGGTGCGTGTCCTCGTCTCTGGGGCCGCTCAAACTCCGGGATATCAAGGGCGGACGCCGCGCCCGCAAAGCCCACATCAAGGAAACACTCGAGGCGCTTCGTGACCAGATGGGGCCGCAGCGCGACCGACTGTTCCTGGTCGGCGGAAGCTGGCGAGCCTTTGCAAGGTTGGACATGCTGCGCCGCGGATATCCGCTGAACGTGCTGCACGAATACCGCATGACCACCAAGCAGGTGCGCGAAACGATCAAATACATCGAAAAGGGCGACCACGAACACCTGCGCTCTCAGGCTGGGGTCTCAAGCTCGCGGATGGCCCTGATTCCGTATGCCATGGACGTGCTGTCGCGGCTGATCCGCACCTTCAAACCCAAAGACATCGCAATATCCAGCTATGGTATCCGCGAGGGCCTGCTGTATGAGCAGATGCCGCAGATTCTGCGGGATTGCGACCCTTTGATCGAGGCCTGCCGGTTCTCGGAGCAAAAGGACGCTCGGCTGCCCGGTTTCGGGCCGCATCTTTATGATTTCGTGATGCCGCTGTTCCGGTCCGCCCCTCCTGCCCGAGTTCGGCTGATCAAGGCGGCCTGCCTGTTGCACGATGTCAGCTGGCGCGCCCACCCCGATTATCGGGCCGAGGTCTGTTTCGACAATGTGACTCGCGCCAACCTGGGCGGCCTGAAACACTCGGAACGTGTCTTCATCGGACTTGCCCTACAGCATCGGTACCGGAACAAGCGAGAGGGCAACCGGTTCGCCCCTCTGTACGAACTGCTGGACGAGCGCGACCAGAAGCGGGCCGAGATTCTGGGAAAGGCCATGCGTTTCGGCGCAATGCTGTGGATGCAGAACGACGCGGCCACTGGCAAGCTGCGGTTCTACCCCAAGAAGCGCGAACTGGAGTTTTACCTGCCCAAGTCGCTCAGCCCTTTGTTCAACGAAGTGGCCGAGGCAAGATTCGAGTCACTGGCGAACGCGCTCAAATCACGCCCGATAGTCAAAATGCAGGGCTGATCCGGACGATCAGATATCGGTTGCACCTTCGTCGTCCTCCTTGGGAGCAACCTCATCGGGCTGGTCGGGAACGTCCGGTTTCCTGCGGATGATAATGTCGCCATTGGGCAGCATTTCGGGCGCCTCATAGGCGCTCCAATCCTTGACCTTGCCGCCGATCTCGGCAAGGGCCGGGCCCATCTCCTCGATAAAGGACTGCATGGCCGGGCCGAATTGCTCGGCAAGCCCCAGAAGATCCTCAAGCGCGGGCTCCATTTCCTTTCGCAGGCCTTCGAAGAACAGCTCGGCCCCCTGCTCCATCAGGGACTTACCGCCTTCGTCCTGGGCCGCGGCCGGCGCGGCAAAAAGGGCCGTGGCACCTATCAGCATCAATCGTTTCATGACCTGAAATATAAGGGGCGGGAACAGTTGTTGAAAGGGTCAGATGTCGATGTCCAGCGTCACCGGAAAATGATCTGAGGCCGTGACCAAGGCATCGCGCAACTCCGGCACTGTCCAGCAGTGCTCGTCCCGGAACGGGTGCCAGATGCGCCAGACCGGATTGCGGACCCTCAGATCCTCGCTGATCATGATGTAGTCCAACAACGCCTCAAGATATTGGCCTTCCTTCGGGCGGGCAAAGCGCGCGGTCGATGGGATCCAGCCCGGCCGAGGTCGAAGTGCCTGTGCGGGATGCGGATCGTACAGGCCGGTTTCCAGAAGGATTTCCACCGATGACCGCCCGAAAAGATGTTCGAATTCATCCAATCCCGGCCCGTCATTCAAGTCGCCCAGCAAGATCACCGGTTCAGCAGCGGCTATGTGCGCGCGCACCCGGCGCGACAGCCAGACAGCCTGCGCCAACTGCTTGCGGCGGTTGGCGATAGAGATGCGCAAGGCTTCGTCGCGCGATTGGGCACCGTGCGGTGCCTTGGACTTCAGATGTGCACCGATCAACCGGAACTCGAACCCGGCCCGGGTTCGGACCGCCAGTTCCATGGGTGGTTTTGAAAACCGCACCAGATCCTCGGTCGCGTCAATGTCCAGATCGATCCGAAACTCGCGGTCAAAGCGTGGGAGATCGTCGGGATCGTGGCCGCCATCTTGCACTCCTTTCGGGTCGTGCCGGGCGGTCAGGGCCTCGGGATCATACAAGAGGGCCAGTTCTTGATGCGTATCGTTGGCGAAACCCATGATCGCATTGGATGTACGCAGATCGAACGTCTCGGCGAAATGCTGCAAGGCGCGCACCGTGTTTTGCGATTTGCCCGTATTCGGCGCCTCGACGATCAGCATGGCGTCGGCGTCGACGGCCGTCAGCACCGTCGCAATGGCCTCGATCTGCTGTGCCTTGGTGACATTGTGCCGGCCCGACCAGCTGTCATCGACAACCAGTTCATCATTGCGGTCGAACAAATTGGCGAACCATTCAATGTTGTAGGTCGCCAGACGCATCGTCTCAGACCCGCGCGCCGTTGATTTCATCCCAGGCGCGGTTGATGTCGATCATCTTTTTTTCGGCAAGGCGAATTGCTTCTTCGGGAACACCACGGGCCATCATCGCATCTGGATGTGTGTCACGCACAAGCCTGCGCCAGATTTTTCGGATCTCGGGTAGTGGAGTGTCAGGGGTCACGCCCAGAACGGTGTAGGGATCCTTGGGCGCATCTGGAACGAAGCGCGCACGCAGGGCTTTGAACTGTGCATCGGTCTGGCCAAAAATCCGCGCCACATCCTCCAGAAACTCGTTCTCGTTGGGGTGATAGAACCCGTCCGCCATGGCGATGTGAAACAGCCCCTCCATGAGGTCGCACAGGGTGGTGCTGTCTTCGGCGAACATGCGCGCGATCTTGCGTGCGTATTCCTGATACCCGGCCACATCCGTCCGGGCCATGTTGAACACGCGCGCCGCGCCGGCCTCTTCCTCCGGCGGAATACGAAACACCTCGCGAAAAGCGGTCACCTCGTCGCGGGTCACCTGCCCGTCCGCCTTGGCCATCTTTGCGCCCAAGGCGATCACAGCAATCGCGAAGGCCACGGAACGTTCGGGCGGCGTGCGTAGCTTCTCAAAAACGGCCGTCAGGCTTTCACCTTTGGCAAGCGCGCTCAGCGCCTCGGATATGCGGGACCAGATCGACATGAGCGCACACTAGCGCGCCGAGTACGGACTGTCAGGTGCGACCATTCATTCCGGGGCCAGAATTTTCTGCATCAGCACAAGATCCAGCCAACGCCCCCATTTATGACCAACTTCCGGCATTCGGCCGACCGCCTCAAAACCGACCGCCGCATGAAAGGAAATCGCGCCCGGGTTCTCGGCCGAGATTCCAGCGACCAGAACATGCACGCCTTGCGATCGCGCCACCTCCTCCAAGGCTCGGATCAGCGCGCGACCCGCGCCCCGCCCCCGGCCTTCAGGAGCCAGCAGGATGGTGTGTTCCCGGCTGTGCGCATATCCGGGACCCGAGCGAAAACTGCCGTAAGTCGCATATCCCGCGACACGGCCGTCAAGCTCGGCGACTTGGAACGCCAGCCCTCGCTCGTCGATATCCCGCGCGATTTCTTCGGGGCTTCGCTCGGTCGTGGTAAACGTGATCAGCGTCTCGCGGATGATCGAATTGGTGATCTCCGCAATTTCAGCCGCATCCCGGGGCAGAGCCGGGCGAATGATCATTCCAGCACCCGCGGTCCGTGCGGCGTTTCAAATTCAGCCCGCAAAACCGCAGGCCCGGAATCGAAAACAACCTTGTCGAGCGGGCCGAGCAATTGCGCCAAATCCAGCGCGTCCGGGTGATAAACCACCAGCCGCCGCAGGTGGCAGCCACTGGCCCGCAGCATGCCAGCCGGATGCAGGTCACCTTGCCACTGAATCAAAGCGGGAAACAGGTTGTCGAACGGTAAACGCCCCGATCCTGGCACCGCCATCTTCCACCGCAACGCACCACGATCAAGGTCATGGATATCGCCAATGTCGATTGAGAATCCATCGACATAGGCCTGCATATCCGAAACCTGACAGACCCAGTTGGTGAGCCTCGGCGGCCCCGAGAAACGATCAAGATCAAACCAACGTGGCCGCCCAGGATCGGCAGCGTCCGGGTCAATCGCGATCGCTTCAAGATACAGGCCCTCGTCCAGCCCAAGAAGCTTGTTGTAGGTGCCGAATTTTCCATGTTTGCCACCGGGCATCATCGGAATACCCAAGGCATGCTCTACATGCGCGACCGCCTCGTCTAAAGTCGACGCGGCCACCGCCAGATGATCAAGCTCCATAATTGCGCCTCCAGCGTCCAAAACCGACCTCATGCCATCGGATACCATGAAAAGTCCGACTTGGGCACTTCGTCTGACACCAAACATCCGAGCGGGTGAATGCCCGAGGCTGCAGGCATCGCGAAAAAGGGGGCAGAAAGCCCCCCAAAGTCACAGTTCAGGCGCGCGCCTCGCGTATCAGGCGCAGAATGTCCTGTGCCGCCTCAGGGATGTTGGTCCCCGGCCCGAAGATGGCCTTGACCCCGTGATCATACAGGAACTGATAATCCTGCTGAGGGATGACGCCACCGCAGATAACAATGATATCTTCGGCGCCGGCCTTTTTCAGCTCTTCCACCAGTTGCGGTGCCAGCGTCTTGTGGCCCGCCGCCTGGCTGGAAATGCCAACCACATGCACGTCATTGTCGATCGCGTCCTGCGCGGCCTCGGCCGGGGTCTGGAACAGCGGACCGACGTCCACGTCGAAACCGATATCGGCGAAGGCGGTGGCGATCACCTTGGCCCCGCGGTCGTGACCGTCCTGGCCCATCTTGACCACCAGAAGACGCGGGCGGCGGCCTTCTTCCTCGGCGAATTCCTCGATCGATTTCTGGATGGCGGCAAAGCCCTCGTCACCTTCATAGGCCGCGCCATAGACACCAGCCAGCGTTTTCACTTCGGCCCGATGACGGCCGAATTCCTTTTCCATTGCCATGCTGATCTCTCCTACGGTTGCGCGGGCACGCGCGGCCTCGACCGCGGCTTCCAGCAGGTTGCCCCCCTCTTTCGCGCGCCGGGTCAGTTCGTCCAACGCAGCCTGACAGGCGGCCTCGTCCCGGGTCGCGCGGATGCGTTCCAGCCGGGCGATCTGCGCCTCGCGGACGGCCTGGTTGTCGACCTCGAGGATCTCGATCGGGTCTTCCTTGTCCTTGCGGTACTTGTTGACGCCGACGATTACTTCTTCGCCACGGTCGATCATGGCCTGACGGCGCGCGGCGCTTTCCTCGATCCGCAGCTTGGGCATGCCGCTGGCAACCGCCTTGGTCATGCCGCCCATCTCCTCGACCTCTTCCATCAGGGCCCAGGCTTTTTCGACCAGCTCATTGGTCAGGCTTTCCACATAGTAGGAGCCGGCCAACGGATCGACCACATCGGTAACGCCGGTTTCTTCCTGCAACACCAACTGTGTATTCCGCGCAATGCGGGCCGAGAAATCGGTAGGCAGAGCAATCGCTTCGTCCAGCGCGTTGGTATGCAGCGACTGCGTGCCCCCCAACACCGCGCTCATCGCCTCATATGCGGTGCGGATCACGTTGTTGTAAGGGTCTTGCTCCTGCAGCGAAACGCCCGAGGTCTGGCAATGGGTGCGCAGCATCTTCGAGCGGTCCGACTTGGCCCCGAATTCGGTCATCACCCGGTGCCACAGAGTACGCGCGGCGCGCAGCTTGGCGATCTCCATGAAAAAGTTCATGCCGATGGCAAAGAAGAACGACAGACGGCCAGCGAACTTGTCCACGTCCATTCCCGCGTCGATGGCTGCGCGCACATATTCGCGCCCATCGGCCAGGGTATAGGCCAGCTCCTGCACCAGGTTCGCCCCGGCCTCCTGCATGTGGTAGCCCGAGATCGAGATCGAGTTGAACTTGGGCATCTCGTTCGAGGTGTACTCGATGATGTCCGAGATGATCCGCATCGAGGGCTCGGGCGGGTAGATATAGGTGTTGCGGACCATGAACTCTTTCAGAATGTCATTCTGAATGGTGCCCGCCAGAACCGACTTGTCATGGCCCTGCTCTTCGCCGGTGACGATGAAATTGGCCAGGATCGGGATCACCGCGCCGTTCATCGTCATCGAAACCGAGACCTGATCCAGCGGAATGCCATCGAACAGGATCTTCATGTCCTCGACGCTGTCGATGGCAACACCGGCCTTGCCCACATCACCCACCACGCGCGGGTGGTCGCTGTCATAGCCGCGGTGCGTGGCCAAATCGAAAGCTACCGAAACGCCCTGCTGACCGGCCGCGAGGTTGCGGCGGTAAAAGGCATTCGATTCTTCGGCCGTGGAAAAACCTGCATATTGGCGGATGGTCCACGGGCGGCCCGCATACATGGTTGCCTTCACACCGCGTGTGAACGGCCCGAAGCCGGGCAGCGACCCGATATGCGGCAGGTTCTCGATGTCGTCCTGCGTATAAAGCGGCTTGACCTCGATCCCCTCCAGCGTCGTCTTGCTGAGGTCTTCGACAGGGCGCCCACGCAACTCTTTTTCGGCCAGGGCGCGCCAATCCTTCGTATCGGTCATAGCGTAATCCTCTTGTCTGTTCCCGTCGCGGGCCCGAATGGCGCGCCGAGGGGCTGGGTATGAATATGGAAGGGCTGACCCGGCCCACGGCAGGTCCGATCATTCAAATTTTTGATCGTCGCACGCATTTCGCCGGTCGCATTCGCGGCAACTGGGTCTATATTCAAAGGAACAGGAGACCACATGACCCGCACGCTTGCCCTTGTTTTGTCAGCTTTTTTGCCTGTGACTGCCGTCGCCGCCGACGGTGCGGCCCCGGATGAAACCGCGTATATCCGGCCAGCCGGAGACAGCGATCTGAACGAGTTTTTGTGGACACACCGCCCCATAGTGGTGTTCGCCGATACGCCAGCCGATCCCCGGTTCCAGCAGCAGATCGACATGTTGCTGGAGGGCGAAGACATGATGCGTGACCGGGATGTCATCGTGCTGACCGACACCGACCCTTCGGCGCGATCCCCGATCCGGAGGCAACTGCGCCCGCGCGGGTTCGCGATGGTCTTCGTCGACAAGGACGGTGTGGTGAAGCTGCGCAAGCCCACGCCGTGGAGCGTGCGCGAGATCAGCCGGTCCATCGACAAGACCCCCCTGCGCGAACGCGAAGTCCGCGAGCGGCGCGAGGGGCGCTGACGACCCAGACCCGCCCGGCGCAAGGGGTCTGCCACGCCCGCCTCATCCGCACCGACGGTGCAGATCTCGGCAACACGGGCAAAACCCACATTTTCCGGGCAAGCGCACATGGGCGTTATTCGAACTCCATGATCACGTCATCGACGGCGAGGCTGTCGCCCGGACCGGCGTTGATCTTGGACACCACGCCCCGGCGCTCGGCGCGCAGGATGTTCTCCATCTTCATCGCCTCGACCGTGCACAGCGCCTGACCTTCCTGCACCTCTTGGCCGACCTCGACATCGATCTTCACGATCAGGCCCGGCATCGGGCACAGCAGCATCTTCGAGGTGTCTGGCGGCAGTTTCTCGGGCATCAGCTTGGCCAGTTCGGCAGCGCGCGGCCGGCGCACATGCACCTTCAGGTCCGCCCCCCGGTTGCGGATGCGGAACCCGCCCGAGATCTTGCCCACCTTCAGCACGAGCGGGCTGCCGTCCACGTCCAGAACCGCAAGTTGGTCGCCGGGTGTCCAGTCCGAGCTGACGCGTAGGGCGGCACCGCCCTCGAACTTGACCGTGGCGCCGTCGCGGTCTGCATTCACCTGCACGGCATATTCCTGCCCCTGCAGCGTGACCACCCAGCGCTTGCCGACTTTGCGTTCGTGGTTGTCCATCCGGCCCGAAACGCGGGTGCGGCGGATCTCGGCCACCCGGTGCATCGCCGCGCACGAGGCCGCAATGCGGCGCAGGTCGCCTTCGGGCAGTTCTACACCGTTGAACCCATCGGGGTATTCCTCGGCGATGAATGCGGTGGTCATGTCACCACTGACGAATTTGGGGTGATCCATCACCGCCGACAGGAACGGCAGGTTGTGGCCGATGCCTTCGACCTCGAAACTGTCCAGCGCCACGCGCATCGCCTCGATCGCCTGCTCGCGGGTCGGCGCCCAGGTGCACAGCTTGGCGATCATCGGGTCATAGTACATGCTGATCTCGCCGCCCTCATAGACGCCGGTATCGTTGCGCACGGCTGTCTCGCCACTGGGCGCATCGCCCTGCCATTTGCCGTTTTCTAGCAGCGGCCCCGCGGCCACCTCCTGCGGCGGACGATAGCGGGTCAGCCGCCCGATCGAGGGCAGGAAGTTGCGATAAGGATCCTCGGCATACAGCCGGTTCTCGATGGCCCAGCCGGTGAGCTTGACGTCATCCTGGGTGATCGACAGCGGTTCGCCCGCGGCGACGCGGATCATCTGTTCGACCAGATCGACACCGGTAATCAGCTCGGTCACCGGGTGTTCCACCTGCAGGCGGGTGTTCATTTCCAGGAAGTAGAAATTCTTGTCGCCATCCACGATGAATTCCACCGTGCCCGCGCTGGCGTACCCAACGGCCTTGGCCAGCGCCACGGCCTGCTCGCCCATCGCGCGGCGGGTCGCCTCATCCAGGAAGGGCGACGGGGCCTCTTCGACCACTTTCTGGTTGCGGCGCTGGATCGAGCATTCACGCTCGCCCAGATAGATGCCGTTGCCATGCGTGTCGCACAGAACCTGAATCTCGATGTGGCGCGGTTGCGTCACGAATTTCTCGATGAAGATCCGGTCATCGCCGAAGGAATTCGCCGCCTCGTTCTTGGAGCTCTGGAAACCTTCGCGTGCCTCCTCGTCGTTCCAGGCGATGCGCATGCCCTTGCCGCCGCCGCCGGCGCTGGCCTTGATCATCACCGGATAGCCGATCTGCTGGCTGATCTTCACCGCCTCGTCCGCATCCTCGATCAGGCCCATGTATCCGGGAACGGTGCTGACATCGGCCTCCTGCGCGATCTTCTTCGAGGTGATCTTGTCACCCATGGCCTCGATCGCCCCTTTCGGGGGGCCCACGAACACGACGCCTTCGGCCTCGAGCGCTTCGGCGAATTTCGCGTTTTCGGACAGGAAGCCATAGCCCGGATGCACCGCCTGCGCGCCGGTCTGGCGGATGGCGTCCATCACCTTGTCGATCACGATGTAGGACTGGTTCGCCGGCGGGGGGCCGATGTGAACCGCCTCGTCCGCCATTTCCACATGCAACGCGTGCTTGTCGGCATCCGAGTAGATGGCGACAGTGCCGATTCCCATTTTCCGAGCGGTCTTGATGACCCGGCAGGCAATCTCGCCTCGGTTGGCGATCAGGATCTTGTTGAACATGGAACGTCCTCTGTCTTTGTGTTCTGGACAAACGAAAACGCCGTTGCCGGGCTGATGCCCCGCAACGGCGTTCCGTCAAATGATGACCGGGACGGCGCGCGCCCCGGAAAACCGGTATCAGTTACAGTTGTTTTGCGTCTTGCAATACAGCACGTTGCCGGCTGCACCGACCGCAGCCCCAAGGATCGGGTCCGCGCTGAGAACCGCAGCCCCGACAGCCCCGACTCCGCCGCCAAGCAGCGCCTGTTCCCCGGTTGAATCACCGCAGGCTGCCAACCCGCCACAGGTTGCGAGCGCAAGGAAAACTCGTGAGATTCGCATGTATACTGCCCCTTTTGGTTTCTTGTCGAATTGAACAGCAAATGCCTGAAACGGGCTTTGTTATTCAATATCAAACGGGGTGAAACAGGGCTTTGCGCAGGTTTTTGCCGCCTTGGGTCCGCAGTACGGCCAAAGAAAAGCGCGGGCAGGTCTGTGTTGGAAACACGGTCCTGCCCGCGGAAGGAAGGGGTACGGAATAGTAGGTGCATGTGCGGCGCAGGCAAAGTCGAGCCGCACGGCCCGTTCACCTTGCACAGCAAAAATGCGGCCGCCAACGGATCAATTGCAACGCCGGAAATTCCGGCTGGAAATTGCCCATTCCCGGAAACGGCGCGCAGGTTCGTGCCGAAAGAGCCCGGTTTGCAACGGGTTCCGGCACAGACTTCAGCCATCACTGGGCGCCGACTGGACCGCATACCCGGTCGCCGCCGGATCGTGCGCCAAGCAGATGAACCCATAATATTTGGCTGAAGGCTCATGCTGAACTACGCCTCCCCACCGAAGATATCGGGGAAGGATTGCCGCGCGGTCTCAAAGTCGATCTTCAGCAACGCATCATAGCTGGCCGGATCGAACGGATCCTCGGCAGGCACGACCTCGCGCCCAAACAGCCAGCTGAGGCGACCAGCGTCCAGATTTCCGCGTTCAAACGGCTGATCCCCGAAATGCTCCCACAAAGCTTCGAGGAATGCCGTATCGGCACGCTTGTCCGCGGCTTTTCGGTCCCGATAGCGTTCACGGCGGGTCAATGGCGTCACGCCCTTGGGGTTTGCCCGGCGGATCGTGAACTGGAAATCGGTTCCCGGCAGCCGTCCGGGGAATCCACGGTGCTTCAACATGCCGGCACCTCGTTCAAAAAACCGGTCCGCGACGGGCACCCGCGCAGGGATGAATGTGTCATGCGTATCTCCAAAGCCGCATCAGTTTCTCGGAATGCTCCGACGACATGAGATCGGGAAATCATGTTCAGAGTCCCTCCCAGATACATGCGGATTGCTCCAACCGGTAGGCTTCAAAATACTGCGTCGCATCCGGAGACGAGTTGCCGAATTCCACCGGGCGGTCGGACAGCGAGATCACGACCCGCGCCGGGCTGAGTTGATGGTGCGCGACATAAGGAATGGCCAGTGTCTGACACAGATGCTCCATGTCGGTCGCGGCCACGTCATAGCCGATACCGCCCACCTCATCGCCAATCTTGGGCGCGACAAATCGAAACCGCAGCCAGAGTTCGCCCGGGTTGGTATCGACCAGAACGTCCTCAAGTGTCACCGGCTGGCCGGATGGAACCGGCAACAGGTTCCCGTCCTGCGCGAAACCGGGCGATCCAAAACACATGAATGCCAGAACAAGAGCGCGACCCCGGACCCGCCACGGGCAGGCTCCTCCTTCCGGGGTCGCAGGCGCCAGGATCATCTCCTGCGCTGTTCCGTATCTGGTGGCTGGGATCATGAAACGGTTTTGTGTCAGCGGTCAATCAGGAACATTCGTGGATCGAACCGGGGCAAAGCGCCCCGGCGGATTACAGCGGAATGTTGTCGTGTTTCTTCCAAGGGTTCTTCAGCTGCTTGTTGCGCAGGCTGGCAAAGGCCCGCGACACACGGCGGCGCGTCGAGTGCGGCATGATCACCTCGTCGATGAAGCCGCGTTCGGCCGCGACAAACGGGTTGGCGAACCGATCCTCATAGTCCTGAGTGTGCTTCGCGATCTTGTCCGGGTCTCCCAGATCGGCGCGGTGGATGATTTCGGTTGCACCCTTCGCGCCCATCACCGCGATTTCGGCGGTGGGCCAGGCATAGTTGAAATCACCGCGCAGGTGTTTTGACGCCATGACGTCATAGGCGCCGCCGTAAGCCTTGCGGGTGATCACGGTCACCTTGGGCACAGTCGCTTCGCCATAGGCAAACAACAGTTTCGCGCCATGTTTGATGACACCGCCATATTCCTGGCTGGTGCCGGGCAAAAAGCCGGGAACGTCCACCAGGGTCAGGATCGGAATCTCAAAACAGTCGCAGAACCGTACAAACCGTGCGGCCTTGCGGCTGCTGTCAATATCCAGACACCCCGCCAGAACCATCGGCTGGTTTGCCACCACGCCGACGGTCTGCCCCTCAAGCCGAATGAAGCCAGTGATGATGTTTTTCGCGAAATCCTCCTGGATTTCATAGAAATCACCCTCATCAGCTACCTTGGTGATCAGTTCCTTCATGTCGTAGGGGGTGTTGGGGTTTTCCGGGACCAGCGTGTCCAGAGAAGTCTCGATCCGCCCCGGCTCGTCAAAAAACGGGCGCACAGGCGGCTTTTCCCGGTTGTTGAGCGGCAGGAAGTCGACCAGCCGCCGCACTTCGGCCAGCGCTTCGACATCGTTTTCGAAAGCGCCATCAGCCACACTGGACTTCTTGGTATGGGTCGACGCCCCGCCCAGTTCCTCGGCGGTGACGACCTCGTTGGTGACGGTCTTCACCACGTCGGGGCCAGTCACGAACATGTACGAGGTGTCTTTGACCATGAAGATGAAGTCGGTCATCGCCGGGCTGTAGACCGCGCCACCGGCACAGGGACCCATGATCACCGAGATCTGCGGCACCACACCCGAGGCCATGATGTTGCGCTGGAACACCTCGGCATAGCCCGCCAGCGAGGCGACACCTTCCTGGATTCGCGCCCCTCCCGAGTCGTTGATGCCGATTACAGGCGCGCCGTTCTGCATGGCCATATCCATGATCTTGCAGATCTTCTGCGCATGCGTTTCCGACAGAGACCCGCCAAACACCGTAAAGTCCTGGCTGAACACATAGACCATGCGGCCATTGATCGTACCCCAGCCGGTCACAACGCCATCCCCGGCAGGTTTTTGTTTTTCCATGCCGAAATCGGTGCAGCGATGGGTCACGAACATGTCGAACTCTTCAAAGCTGCCCTCATCGACCAGCAGCTCGATCCGCTCGCGCGCCGTCAGCTTGCCCCGCGCATGCTGCGCATCGATCCGTTTTTGCCCGCCACCCAGGCGCGCGTCCTCACGGCGGTTCTCAAGCTCGGCAAGGATGTCCTTCATCACGATTTTCCCCTGTCAAATTTGTGGCGACAATATAGATTGCTCCGCATCACCCAAAGGCCTTTTCGGCAAATTTGCAAATTTTTGGCAATTACATTTCTGGGAATTGCAAATCAGTTAATGTTTGTGCATCGGCATGGCCTTTCCCGAATACCGGAACTATGAGTGAACCATGCAGTTCAGTTCCACGTCTACGCACCGCTCTCCGCCAAAGCTGCTAACGCTTGTCCTGCTGTCGGGATTGTCGGCGCTCAGCATGAACCTGTTCCTTCCCAGCCTGCCTTTCATGGCGGTGTATTTTGAGGCCGACTACAAGGTCATGCAGCTGTCGATTGCGTTGTATCTGCTGATCAACGCCGTTCTGCAGATCCTGATCGGTCCGATCGCCGACAAGGCCGGGCGGCGGCCGGTGCTGCTGTGGGGGCTGGTGCTGTTTCTGCTGGCAACGCTGGGGTGCATCTACGCCCCAAACGTCGAGACATTTCTTGCCTTCCGCATGGGGCAGGCAGTTATCGTCGTGGGGATCGTCCTCAGCCGTGCAGCGGTGCGCGACATGTATGATCAGGATCAAGCCGCATCCATGATCGGTTACGTCACTATGGGCATGGCCGTCGTGCCGATGATCGGACCCGCCATCGGGGGTATTCTGGAGGAAAGCTTTGGCTGGAAGGCCAATTTCTGGCTGCCTTTCGGACTGGCCGCCTTCGCGCTGGCGCTGACCTATCATGACTTCGGAGAAACCTCGGCCAAGAGCGGCAAAACCCTGATCCAACAGTTTCGGGAGTATCCCGAACTGCTGACCTCTCCGCGGTTCTGGGGGTATTCGCTGTCATCCGCGTTGTCGTCTGGCGCGTTCTTCGCCTATCTGGGCGGCGCGCCTTTCATCGGCACCGAGATCTTTGGCCTGACCGCCGCCGAAGTCGGAATCTATTTCGGCGCCCCTGCCGTCGGTTACTTCTTCGGGAACTTCATCAGCGGCCGGTACTCGGTACGCTATGGCGTGAACCGGATGGTGCGCTGGGGCTGCTGGCTGAACGCAATCGGCGTCGCGTTGTCGGCGGTTCTGTTTCTGGCGGGCTGGGGCTCGGCGCTCAGCTTTTTCGGGTTCATGACATTCGTCGGCCTGGGCAACGGCATGTCGATCCCGAATGCAACCGCCGGATCGCTGTCCGTGCGACCACATCTGGCTGCGACCGCATCCGGGCTAAGCGGCGCGATCATGCTGGGCGGCGGTGCAGCTCTCAGCGCCCTGGCCGGAGCGATGCTGACCAATGAAACCGGCGCCATGCCGCTGTTGTGGTTGATGTTGGCCACATCGGTTCTGGCCATCGTCGCGATCAGCAGCGTGATCTGGCGGGAACGTCAACTCGGCATCTAGCCATCTTGCACCCGGGACTTTGCAAAGTTAGCCTGCGCAGGCGGAATAACTGCAAAGAAAACCCGATGGCAACTCAGAAACTCTACGCCGGTGCAAAGCTGCGCGAAATGCGGACGCGTCTGACGCTGACGCAAAAGGAATTTGCCGCCAAGCTGGGCGTGTCCCTGCCCTATCTGAACCAGATGGAGAACAACAACCGGCCGATCTCGACCACGGTTGTTCTGGCGCTGGCGCAGGAATTCGGCATGGATGTAACCGAGCTGAGCACCGGCGACAGCGAGCGTCTGGTCTCGGACATGCGCGAGGCGTTGGCCGATCCTGTCTTCGCGGATGCCATCCCCCCTCTGGCGGACCTGCGGCTAACGGCGTCCAATGCCCCCGCATTGGCGCGGTCCTTCATCGAGCTGCACAAAGCTTACCGGCAGACCCACGAGAGGCTCGCCTCGCTGGACGAGGCCCTCGGACGCGAGGACGCGCGCATTCAGGCCAGCCCGTGGGAAGAGGTGCGCGATTTCTTTCACTACTGCGACAACTACATCGACGCGGTCGATCGGGCCGCTGAACGGTTCGCCGCCCGCGCCGAAGGACCGGGAGGCATTCGGCAGGCAGCACTGGACAGCCTGAAGGAACGCGGGGTTCAGGTGATGTTCGAAGACATTCCCGCCCTGCGCAGCTATGACAACGCTACAAAAACTCTGCGCCTGTCCTCGCGCGCTGCGCCGCAGACCCAGGTCTTTCAACTGCTGCTGCAGGTCGCACTGATCAGCCAGGACAAATTGCTCGAAGCCACGCTGGACTTTGCCAAGTTTCAAAGCGAGGAAGCCCGCTCGATCGCCAAGATCGGCCTCGCAAACTATTTCGCCGGCGCGTCGCTGATGCCCTACACCGCCTTTCTGTCAGCGGCCCAGGAGGACCGGCACGATCTTGAACTGCTGAGCAACCGGTTCGGCGCTTCGATCGAGCAGGTTGCCCACCGCTTGTCCACGCTGCAGCGACCGGGCGCCAAGGGCATCCCGTTCTTCTTTGTGCGGGTCGATCAGGCGGGCACGATCACCAAACGCCATTCGGCCACCCGGCTGCAATTTGCGCGGTTCGGCGGGGCCTGCCCGCTTTGGAACGTGCACCGGGCTTTCGAAACGCCCGGTCATTTCCTACTGCAATTGGCGGAAACACCCGACGGGGTTCGGTATATCTCGATCGCGCGGGACGTGTCGAAATCGGGCGGGTCCTTCGGCGCGCCAGTGCGCCGTTATGCCATCGCCCTCGGGTGTGAGGTCCGGCACGCCGAAGCACTGGTCTATGCCGACAATCTAGATATCAACAACACCAGCGCCTACGAACCGATTGGGATTTCCTGCCGCATCTGCGAACGCCAGACCTGCCACCAACGGTCCGTCCCACCGCTGGAGCGCCGACTGAAGATCGACGCCCATACGCGCGGCACGCTGCCCTACGAAGTTACCTGAGCCGAACAACGGAAAAGGGCAGGATCAGTTCCCGCCCTTTTTTGGCTCACGCTTTGCTCAGGATCGACCAGATCTGGTCCTTGAGCGCGGCCCGCTTTTTGCGCAGTTCGCCCTCGGCCAGGTCTTCCATCGGCTCAACATTGGTTTCCGCCCGATGCACCATACGGTTGAGTTCGTGATATTCGTCCGCAAGCCGGGCGAAATGGGCATCGGTCTGCTTGAGCTGGCTCATCAGTTCAACCTTGTCCGGGAATTCCTCGGCCAGTTCATGCGGGGTATGGGACATTCCTGCTCGCTCCTTGAGTTTGGTTTCGCACTACAGCTAGACCCTAATACCAAAGCTGACTTTGACTCGGATCAATTGGAAGGGGAATGTTTCCCTCGCGGTCGCATCCCCCTTACCGACAATGCATTCAACGCTGCGCCTCGGCCCATTTGGGGTGGATCCACGGCCGGTCATTGGACCGGGGCAGCGGGTCTTTGCCCAGCAAATGATCCGACATCTTTTCGCCCACCATAATCGACGGCGCGTTCAGGTTGCCGTTGGTGATCTGCGGGAACACCGAGCTGTCCGCCACACGCAACCCATCCACCCCGATGACACGGCCCTGCGGGTCGACGACCGCGTTTGGGTCGTCCGCCCGCCCCATGCGGCAGGTGCCGCAGGGGTGATAGGCGCTCTCGGCATGTTCGGCGATGAAAGCGTTCAGTTCTTCGTCGGTCTGCACGTCCGCACCGGGCTGGATCTCTTTGCCCGCATAGGGTTTGAACGCGTCCTGGCCGAAAATCTCGCGGGTCAGGCGGATGCAGGTGCGGAAATCCTCCCAGTCCTGCTCGGTGCTCATGTAGTTGAAGTGGATCACCGGCGCGTCCTCGGGCTTGGCCGAGCGCAGCGTCACCGCCCCGCGCGAGGGTGAACGCATCGGCCCGACATGCGCCTGGAAGCCATGCCCCTCGGCTGCGGCCTTGCCGTCATAACGCACGGCGATGGGCAGGAAGTGGTACTGGATATCCGGGTACTCGACCCCTGGCTTCGACCGGATGAACGCCGCGCTTTCAAATTGGTTCGACGCGCCAAGACCGGTCTTGGTGAACAGCCACTGCGCCCCGATCAGGCCCTTGCCGAAAAGGTTCCAGTATTTGTACAGCGTGATCGGCTGCAGCGAGGCCTGCTGGATATACAGTTCCAGGTGATCCTGCAGGTTCGCGCCCACGCCGGGCCGGTCGGCGACCACGTCGACGCCATGCTCGGCCAAATGCGCGGCCGGTCCGATCCCCGACAACATCAGAAGCTTGGGCGAGTTGATCGACGAGGCCGCCAGCACCACCTCGCGCCGGGCGCGCACGATCTGCGTGCGGCCACCACGGATCAGCTCGACCCCGGTTGCGCGGCCATCCTCGATCACCACGCGCGTGGCGAGGCCCCGGACGATGTCGCAGTTCGGGCGTTTCAGCGCGGGCTTCAGATATGCATTGGCCGCCGACCAGCGCCGCCCTTTCCAGACGGTCTGCTCCATCGGGCCGAAGCCCTCCTGTTTCTCGCCGTTGTAGTCGTCGGTCAGCTCGTAGCCGGCCTGCCGCCCGGCCTCGACGAAGGCCTTGAACAGAGGGTTCTTGCGCGGCCCCCGCGACACATGCAGCGGGCCGTCGGTGCCGCGCCATTTCGGGTCACCGCCATGGCCGCCGTCGTGCCAGCTTTCCATCCGTTTGAAATAGGGCAGAACATCCGCAAAGGACCAGCCATCCGCGCCCATATCGGCCCAGGTGTCAAAGTCGCGCGCATGGCCGCGCACATAGACCATCCCATTGATCGAGGACGACCCCCCGATCACCTTGCCACGCGGGCAGGCCAGCTGCCGGTTGTTCAGGTGGGGTTCGGGCTCGGACTGATAACCCCAGTCATAGATCGGCATGTTCATCGGATAACTCAGCGCCGCCGGCATCTGGATGAACGGCCCGGCATCGGTGCCGCCGTGCTCGATCACCAAAACCGAGGCCCCTGCCTCGCTGAGACGATAGGCCATCGCACATCCGGCGGATCCGGCGCCGACGATGACGAAATCTGCTTCCATGGTCTTGTCTCCATTGGCCCCAACCGGTGGCGCCGGATGTCCCGTGCGTTGCCACCGGTGGGCGTATCTTCAAAATTCGAAAGAGGTCATTCGCCGCGCGGGAAGCGCTGGCTTTCCTCAAGGTTGTCCAGGTTCATGTGGTTGCGCATGTAGCGCTCGGACGCTTGCTGCAGCGGCTGATAATCCCACGGGTAATAGCCGCCCTGCCGCAGCGCCTCGTACACGACCCAGCGCCGCGCCTGGCTGGCGCGTACCTCGGCGTCGAACCGGTCAAGATCCCAGCGCGCCTCGGACTTGGCGCGCAGGGTTTGCAGCGTACCGGCGTGTTCGGGCTTGCCGGCCAGGTTCACCAACTCGTGCGGGTCGGCCTCGAGGTCGAACAGCTGATCGGGGTCCAGCGCGCAGCGGTTGTATTTCCACTTGCCATAGCGCATCGACACCAGCGGGGCATAAGACGCCTCGGCCGCGTATTCCATCAGAACCGGCGCCGCGCGCTCGGTGCCGTTGGCCAGCGGCACCAGGCTTTCGCCATCCGTCCACGGAGCGATCTCCGCCATGTCCACACCCGCCAGCGCGCCCAGCGTCGGGGTCACGTCGATGGTCGAAACTGGTGTGTCGATGCGGCCCGTCGGCAGGTTTGGTGCCGAGATCATCAGCGGCACCCGGGCCGAGCCTTCGTAGAAGTTCATCTTGAACCAAAGGCCCCGCTCGCCCAGCATATCGCCGTGGTCCGAGACGAAGAGGATGATCGCCTCTTGCCGGGTGGTCTCCAGCACTTCGAGGATCTCGCCGATCTTGTCGTCCAGATAGGTGATGTTGGCGAAATAGGCCCGGCGCGAGCGGCGGATGTCTTCTTCGGTGAAGTCGAAACTGCGCCAGTCATTGGCGTCAAAGATGCGCTGGGAATGTGGATCTTGGTTTTCATAGCCCAGATCGCCGACCTCGGGCAGTAGGTGCTCGCATTCCTCGTACAGGTCCCAGAATTTGCGCCGCGCCACATAGGGGTCGTGCGGGTGGGTGAAGCTGACGGTCACGCACCACGGGCGGTCATCCTTGCCACGGGCCAGATCATACAGCTTGGCCTTGGCGTGATAGGCGACCTCGTCGTCATACTCCATCTGGTTGGTGATCTCGGCCACGCCTGCCCCGGTAACCGAGCCCATGTTGTGGTACCACCAGTCGATGCGCTCGCCCGGTTTGCGGTAATCCGGGGTCCAGCCGAAATCGGCCGGGTAGATGTCGGTGGTCAGGCGGTCTTCGAACCCGTGCAGCTGGTCCGGGCCGACGAAATGCATCTTGCCCGACAGGCAGGTGTAATAGCCCGCGCGGCGCAGGTGGTGGGCATAGGTCGGGATGTCGCTGCGGAACTCGGCCGCGTTGTCATAGACCCCCGTGCGCGAGGGTAACTGGCCCGACATGAAGCTGGCCCGCCCCGGCGCACACAGCGGTGAGGCCGTGTAAGCGTTGGCAAACCGCGTTGACCGCGCCGCCAGTTTCTTGAGGTTGGGCGCGTGCAGCCACTCGGCGGGACCGTCGGGAAAGAGGGTTCCGTTGAGCTGATCCACCATCAGGATCAGAATGTTGGGTCGTGTCATTTTTCGGCCTCGAGCAAGGTCGTCAGGACGCGCATGGCGTGGGAAACCGCCAGTTGCGGTTCCTCAGGCGCGGACAAAGCGGCGCGGATATACAGGCCGTCGATCAGGGCGATCATGTTCTCGGCCGCTTCGACCGGGTCCTTCATCAGCGGGCGCAAGGAGTGGATCAGGTTCGACCGGATCCGAGCCTGATAGATCTGCCACAGGCGCAGCGCGTCATCGTTGGTCTGGGCCAGAACGTAAAAGGTCATCCACGCGGCGATCACGTCGGGTGTAAAGCAGGACGGCGCGAAACAGGCGCGGATGATGGCCTGGGCGCGCTGGTCCGGCGCCGCGGCTTTCAACTCAGCCCGGGCTTCGGCGCCGAAATCGCCAAGGATGCGCCGCATCGCCGCCAGAAAGATCTGGTCTTTCCCCCCGAAGTAATGGTGCGCGAGGGCGCTGGACATGCCGGCGCGTTTGGCGATCTGACTGACGGTTACATCCAGGGACTTCTTGGACCCCAACTCGGCAATCGTCGCCCTGACGATCGCATCGCGCCGGATCGGCTCCATTCCGAGTTTTGGCATAACCGCCCCCAAACCTAGTCTCAACAGAACAAACGCTAAGGGCTTTTTATTGACTCGTCAATCAATAACGTTGCCCTTGGGGTCCGGGGCGGTTACAGCTTGGGGGCAAGGCTTGGAGGGGTCAAGCCACTGCGGTTCAGAACGGCCTCGCGCCAGGTTATGAAACTGACCGCTGCGAGGATCAGCGTCCCCCCAGCGACGACCCAGATATCGATGCCCTCTTGAAACACAAGCGCACCCAGAAGCGTGGCCCAGATCAGCTGCAGGAAGGTGACCGGCTGGGTCACCGCGACGGGTGCAGCCTGCAAAGCCAAGGTCATGAAATAGTGCCCCGCCGTTGCAAAACTGGCGATCATGAACAGCACGCCGATGTCGCGCAGGCTGGGCGGAGTCCAGACGGCGATCGCAAAAGGGATAAGAAACAACGTCGTCCAGATCGACAGATGCGCCACAACGACCGAAGGCCGCACGTCCTGCACCATCGCTTTGGCCAGCAGGTACGACCCCCCCAACATCAGCGAGGTGCCCAGCATCGCCAGATGCCCGGCGGAAATCTCGCGGAACCCGGGCCGTAGAATGATCACAGCGCCCACGATGGCGACAAGCACGGCCGCGATACGGCGAAAGGCCATCGTCTCGCCCAGAAAAAGCGCGGCGCCCAAGGTCACATAGACCGGCGTCAGGTAGTTCATCGCAGTCACTTCCGCCAGCGGGATACGGGTCATCGCAAAGAACCACAACATGACCCCGACCGCATGTATGGCCCCACGCAGTCCAAACAAGGCGATATGCCGGCGGGTCAGATGCGTGGTCAGGATCGCCCGCATGGCTGGCAGCAGAAAGACCAGCCCCAAAGCATAACGCAGGAACGCAGCCTCAATCGGATCCATCGAGGTACCCAGAGATTTGACCAAGGCTGTCATCGCCACAAAAGACAGCCCAGCGCTGAACATCCAGAACATTCCGGCAAGCGGGCGGGATTGGGTGGCGATCGTTGTCATGGGTCCGGTTGAACACGGAAACCCGGCGACGAACAAGCCTCTACATTGCGACCAGCTTCCAGGCGATCGCCAACATGACGATACCGATCAGCACATCCAGCACCTGCCATGCCCTGGGCCGGGCGAAAATGGGAGACAGCACCCTGGACCCATATCCCAGAGAGAAGAAGAAAACGAAACTGGCGGACATGGCGCCGATGGCGAAACCCATCCGGTCTTCATACTGCGCCGAAATCGAACCGATCAGCACCACCGTGTCCAGATAGACGTGCGGATTGAGCCAGGTGAAGGCCAGAACGGTCAGCAAGGCCGCGCGCAGACTTGTACGCTTCGCCTCTCCGACCTCAAGCGCGGCGCCGCCGCGCCAGGCTGACGCCAGACTGCGCAGTCCGTACCACGTCAGGAACAGCGCGCCGCCGTATCGCATCATCGGCTCGAACCACGGCGCCGCAGTTGCCAGGCTGCCGAAACCCGCGACACCTGCGGCGATCAGAATGGCGTCCGACACGGCGCATGTCAGGCACAACACAAAAACATGCTCGCGCCGGAGCCCCTGCCTGAGAACAAACGCATTCTGAGCGCCGATTGCCAGGATCAAACTGAAGCCAAGCGCAAAGCCGGCGATGACGGATGTAGACATGGACCCTCCTGTTCAGGTCCGTTGACTACGCGACAGATACGCATGTATCAAATTAAAGAAAATGAGCCATAATTAGTTTTTCTAATGCACTTGGACCCACATCACCTGGCCGCGTTGGCCGCTATTCTACGGCATGGCAGCTTTGACGCCGCCGCCGCTGAACTGGCGGTAACGCCATCTGCGATTTCGCAACGGATCAAGGCGCTGGAGGATCGGGTCGGCGTATCGTTGATTCACCGCGGCACACCTTGCACCGGAACCCCGGCTGGCTTGCGGCTTGCCCGCCATGCCGAAGACATCGGCCTGCTTGAAGCGCAACTCAATCGCGAGCTTTCGCTGGAACAGGGCACAGGCCCCACCCGGGTCAGGATCGCGGTTCCGGCGGATGTTCTGTCCACCTGGTTCATAGACGCGATGGCAGCCGTTGGTGATATGCTGTTTGACCTTGTGATCGACGATCAGGATCACTCGGCTGAATGGCTGCGGCGCGGGGATGTCAGCGCCGCCATCTCGGTGGGCGGGCAAACCGTCCCGGGATGCGATTCCATTGCCCTCGGCACGCTCAGATACCTGCCGACGGCAAGCCCCGAGTTCATGGCTCGTTGGTTCTCTGGCGGAGTGAATGCTCAGAGCCTGTCGCAGGCACCCTGCCTGACCTTCAACAGGAAGGATGCCCTGCAAAAGGCCTGGATACATGCGCAAACGGGTAGCCGGCTGTCTCCGCCGACCCACTTTCTGCCCTCGTCTCACGGGTTCGTAGCCGCTGCTGCCGCAGGTTTGGGTTGGGGGATGAACCCCGCGCATCTGGTCCAAAGCGCGATCGCGGATGGCCGTCTGCGCGAGCTTGTGCCCAACACCCCGTTGGATGTGCCTCTGACCTGGCAGGTCGGGCGTATCCTTGCACCGGCGCTTTCACCGTTGACGCGAGCGGTCCGGAAAGTTGCGGCGCAAGTGCTGGCAAACCCGTAACACCACGCTGTGATCGATGGCTCAGGTGGCGCGTTCCGCATCCTTCCGCTGCGGCGTGACCAGACGATAGCATGCGATTGCCGACCAGAAGCTGCACAGGGTGAGGAAAGCGACCGCCAGTGCGACCTCGTTCATATGCGCAACCGCCGCCAACCCGGCCGACCCGACAATCGCCACGAGTCTGCAAATGCTCTTGATCGCGGCCGACGCCTTGACCCGCTGTTCCTTGGGCGCGGTGTCGATGAAATACAGCTTGCGCGCACTGCTGATGCCGGTTGTCGCGACGGTCGCCACGAACAGGGCGATCGCGTGCAAGTGAACGTCGTGGTCAAGGTGCAAACAGTGAACCGCAACCAGAACGACGCCCGTCACCCCCACCATCAACGACCCGGCCACCATGACCGCCCGGTGTGACTTCATGTTCACGAGCTGCCACAGGGGCGCGGCGACCAGATAGCCGGTCGCCGACGAAATGATCAACGCCGTCAGTCCCTTGGCCGATCCATGATGCGCCTCGGCTGCGATCAATGCAAAGAACGGCACCGACAGAGAAACCCCGACCAGCGGCAGCCGCATGGTCAGATACCGTCGGAACCAGGCGAATTCGAACATGGCCCGAGCGTCCGACAGGAACTGCCCCGCCGCTCGACGACCGTTTTGCGCCTGGGGTTGCGACCGCGACAGTTCCGCAAGGGCAAGAATGGACAATCCGGACAGCACAAAGAACCCGGCAGACACCGCGATCACGGTCGAGTGACGCGAGAATGGCGGGTTGTCCGAAGTCAGATGATGCAGCGTCAGTGTCAGCCCGATGGCCCCAAGCCCCCCTGCCCCCAGTTGAAGATAGCTCATCCAGATCCGGGATTTCGAGCGCAGGTGATCCCCCCAAAGGTCAGTGAACATCAGCGCCTGGACCTCTTCGATCATGCCGATTGCAAAGAAGGCTAGGACGAAAGCCGCAGCCACCATGGGCGAGCCCCCGATCGCCGCAACCACGATGGCTGCCAGAAGGCACGCACCAATCGCGACCTCGGTCAGGGCAATGGAACGTTTCTTCTGCTGCTTCGCGGACACAGGGACCGCAAAGAACATGTCCGAAATCATGTTGCCTGCCTGACGCACGGAAACCAGCGCCCCGGCAAGAAACATGGGCATCTCCAATGAGACCGCCAGAAACGGCAAGACGATCGAAGGGCTGCCCATCGTCCACGCGACCTGGGACAGCACGCTTTGGCTTGCCAGAACCGGCACATTTCGCCGCTCCAATTCCGTGGATTTGCCTGTCATGTCCTGTCGTGCCGGCCCCGACCTGTCTGTCGCAAGGTCTCTGCCAGCTCCTTTGTGCGCGGTTCAACCCTAAGGGTATGCGCAGGACCCATATGCGCCAAGGACCAACTGCGACGCAGGCAAAAAAAGAAACCCGGCCGTGTTCGGCCGGGCTCCAAAAACAACCGAGTGCGACGCTTAGAGTTGCGCCATCACCTCGTCGGTGGCCTCGAAATTGGTGGTCACGCGCTGAACGTCGTCATCGTCTTCTAGCGCCTCGACCAGCTTCATCAGGCGCTGCATGTCCTCAAGGCCCAGTTCGGTGGTGGTCGTGGGTTTCCACACCAGCTTGGTGGATTCAGATTCACCCAGAGCCGCCTCGAGCGCACTGGACACTTCGTTCAGGTCGGTATCCGCACACCAGATGATATGACCGTCTTCCGAGCTTTCCACATCCTCGGCCCCAGCCTCGATGGCCGCCTCGAAGATCGTGTCGGCATCGCCCGCCGATGCGGGATAAATCACTTCGCCCTTCCGGTCGAACATGAACCCGACCGAGCCGGTCTCGCCCAGGTTTCCGCCATTCTTGGAAAAGGTCGAACGCACGTTCGACGCAGTGCGGTTGCGGTTGTCGGTCATCGCCTCGACGATCACGGCCACACCGTTGGGACCGTAGCCTTCGTACCGGATTTCTTCGTAATCCTCACCGTCGCCCGCCTGGGATTTCTTGATCGCGCGTTCGATCACGTCCTTCGGCACCGAGTTCGACTTGGCCTCTTTCACCGCCAGACGCAAGCGCGGGTTCTTGTCGGGATCGGGGTCGCCCATCTTGGCGGCCACGGTGATCTCTTTCGACAGCTTGGAAAACAGCTTGGACCGCGCGGCGTCCTGGCGCCCCTTGCGGTGCTGGATGTTGGCCCATTTTGAGTGGCCTGCCATGTTGCGTCCTCGTAATCGTGATTGCGTATTCGGCGCACATATAGACTTTTGCGGGGCAAAGGATCAAGACACCCGCTTGCTCGTGCAGTCAGCGCGTTTATGGTGGCCCAATGACGACAGATCAGATCATTCTCTTTGCACTCTTTATTACGGTATTCGGTCTGCTGCTTTGGGGGCGGTTCCGCTATGACCTTGTGGCGTTTGCCGCCTTGATGGTCGGCGTGATCCTGGGCGTTGTTCCGGTTGACAAAGCCTTTGCAGGGTTCGGCCATCCGGCCACGATCATCGTGGCGCTGGTGCTTGTGGTCTCGGCCGGGTTGGTGCGGTCGGGTGCGGTGTTCCTGATCACCCGCACGCTGGTCGATGCCTCGCGGGGTCTGGGTGCGCATATCGCGCTGATGGGCGGGATCGGAGCGGTTCTGTCCGCCTTCATGAACAACGTGGCGGCGCTTGCGCTGCTGATGCCTGTCGACATTCAGACCGCGCGCAAGGCGGGGCGTTCAGTTGGGCTGACGCTGATGCCGCTGAGCTTTGCCACCATTCTGGGCGGCATGGCCACGTTGATCGGCACACCGCCCAACATCATCATCGCGTCGATCCGACAGGAAACCCTGGGCGAGCCGTTCCACATGTTCGATTTCGCCCCGGTTGGCGGGCTGGCGGCCATCGCAGGTCTGGCCTTCGTCGCCCTGATCGGCTGGCGACTGATCCCCAACCGCGGCGAACAGACCGAGAGTTCGGAAACGCTGGCGGAATATATCGCTGAACTGACAATCCCGGCTGAGTCTCCCCATATCGGCAAGCGCGTCGCCGAGCTGGACGAGGTCGCCGAGAAATCCGACGTCGCCATCATCGGCCTGATCCGGGACGGCAAGCGCCGCTATGGCCGCGCAGCAAACGCGATCCTTCAGGAAGGCGACGCGCTGGTGCTGGAAGCCAGCCCCGAGGCGCTGGACGAGTTCCGTGCCGCGCTGAACCTGGATTTCTCGGATGCCCGCCGGCAAGAGCTGCTGACCGCGGCCGGCGACGGGTTGGAGGTGATCGAAGTCGTCGTACCCGAAAGCGCCCGCATCAATGGCCGAACGGCACAGGGGCTGGGGCTGGCCTGGCGGCAGAACACGATCCTGATGGGCATTTCCCGTCAGGGCCGGCGCATCACCCAACAGGTCCGCAAGACCGAGGTACAGCCGGGCGACATCCTGCTGTTGCTGTGCCCGCGCGACCGGGGCGCGGACGTGACCGAGTGGCTCGGCTGCCTGCCTCTGGCCCAACGCGGCCTGAACGTGACCGCGAATGACAAAGCGTGGCTGGCCATCGGCCTGTTCGCCGCTGCCGTTCTGGCCGCCAGCATCGGGCTGATCTATCTGCCGATCGCGCTGGGGCTGGTGGTGATCGCTTATGTGCTGACCAAGATCATCCCGATCACCGAGATCTACAATCAGATCGAATGGCCGGTCGTGGTCCTGCTGGGCTCGATGATCCCGCTGGGCAGCGCGCTGGAAAGCTCGGGCGGGACGGAACTGATCGCGAACGCGCTGGTCCAACTGACCGACGGCCTGCCGGCATGGGCCATCCTGACGGTTCTGATGGTCGTGACCATGACGCTGTCGGACGTGCTGAACAACACAGCAACCGCCATCGTGGCCGCGCCGGTGGGCATCCAGATGGCGCGCACGCTCGAGGTTTCACCCGATCCGTTCCTGATGACGGTGGCGGTGGCCGCCTCGGCGGCGTTCCTCACCCCGATCGGGCACAAAAACAATACGCTGGTGCTGGGGCCCGGCGGCTATCGTTTTGGCGACTATTGGCGTATGGGCCTGCCGCTGGAAATTCTGATCGTGGCGGTTTCGGTCCCGGCGATCCTCGTGTTCTGGCCGCTGTGAGGGCTTGCGTGACTGCCGGACCGCGCGCTAAGGGCAGCGCATGAAACGCTTTCTGATCCTGCAGCTGCGCCCCGAGACCGATGCCTCGGACGCCGAATATGCCTCGATCCTGAACCGGTCCTGGCTGACACCCGAGCGTACCCACCGCATCCGTCTGGATTGCGAGGCCCTGCCCGAAGGTCTTGACGTGACCGACTATGCTGGCGTGATCGTGGGCGGCGGGCCGGGCTGCGTCAGCGACGACCCGGCCAGCAAATCTCAGATGGATGCCCGAATCGAGGGCGCGATCATGGGGCTGATGCCGCAGATCACGGCGCACGATCATCCTTTCATGGGCTGCTGCTATGGCCTGGGCATTCTGGCCGCGCATCTGGGCGCGCCGGTCAGCAAGGACCGCTATGGCGAGCCGGTCGGCCCGTCGCGCTGCCACCTGACCGAGGATGGCGCCCGCGACCCGCTGACCGCCGGGCTCGAGCCCGACTTCGATGCCTTCGTCGGTCACAAAGAGGCAGTGCAGGCCCTGCCCGCGGGCTGCGTGCATCTGGTCGCGTCAGACCCCTGCCCGTTCCAGATGATCCGCTGGGGCCAGAATGTCTATGCCACGCAGTTCCACCCCGAAGCCGACGCCAAGGACTTTGAGCAGCGCATCCACATCTACAAGGACCACGGCTATTTCCATCCCGAGGACGCCCAGCCGCTGATCGAACGCTGCCACGCGGCCGAGGTCACGCAGCCCGGCGAAATCCTGCGCCGTTTCGCCCAGCGCTACGGGTGACCCAACGGCGCGGTTGCCTGACCGGGGACCGCGCGCTTAGGTTGGACCGAAACGACTTTGGGAGGGGTTGTTTTGGATCTTCTGATAAACGTGGGCCTGCCGGTTTCGCTGGCCATCATCATGCTGTCTTTGGGCATCGGGCTTGAGGCGGCGGATTTCCGGCGCGTGATCAGTCGGCGTTATCCGTTTGCGATCGGCGCGGTCTGCCAGGTCGTTCTGCTGCCGGTCGCGGCCTTTGCCACGGTCAAAATGTTTGCCCTGCCGCCGGCAATTGCGGTCGGGTTCATGCTGCTCAGCTTTTGCCCGGGCGGCGTCACCAGCAACATCCTGTCGAAACTGGCGAAGGCCGATGTGGCGCTGTCGGTCAGCCTGACGGCGGTGATCAGCCTGCTGTCGATCGTCACGGTGCCGGTTCTGGCGGCCTGGTCGATCGACCACTTCATGGGCGAGGACGCACCCGAAGTGTCGATCAGCGGTCTGGCGCTGGCGATGTTCCTGATCACTACACTGCCCGTCGCCATCGGCGTTGGCCTGCGCCATTTTGCAACCGGTTTTGCCAACCGGATCGACGGCCCCCTTTCGAAACTGGCCACCATCCTGTTCGTGTTGATCGTGATCGCCGCGCTGGCTGGAAACTGGCAGCTGTTCGTCGACAATCTGGGCATCATGGGCGCCGGGCTGATCTCGCTGAACCTCGCGCTGCTGCTGATCGGATTGGGGCTGGCGCGGGCGGCGAAACTGTCGTGGAATGAGGCCAAGACCATCTCGATCGAAACCGGCATCCAGAACTCGACCCTGGGCATCACGCTGGCGGCCCTGATCACCGGAACCGAAAGCGGCTTCAGCCCGCTGGCCCTGCCCTCGGCCGTCTACGGGATCACCATGTACGCCGTCGCGATCCCCTTCATCGCCTGGTACCGCAACCGCTGAAAGGACAGAGCATGACCGAAAACACTGCTGATGCGATCGTCGTGGGCGGCGGGCTGGCCGGGCTGGCCGCGGCAGCCGAACTGGGTGACCGCGGCAAGAAGGTGATCGTGCTGGACCAGGAACCCGAGCATTTCCTGGGCGGTCAGGCATTCTGGAGCCTTGGCGGCCTGTTCATGGTCGACACGCCCGAGCAGCGCCGTATGGGTATCCGCGACAGCCGCGACCTGGCCCTGCGCGACTGGATGGGCAGCGCCCAGTTCGACCGGGACGAGGACGCCTGGCCCCGCAAATGGGCCGAGGCCTATGTCGAATTCGCCGCCGGCGAGATGCGCCCCTGGCTGCACCAGATGGGCCTGCGCTGGTTTCCCGTGGTCGGCTGGGCGGAACGCGGCGGGTCCTATGCCGACGGTCACGGCAACTCGGTCCCGCGGTTCCATATCACCTGGGGCACCGGCCCGGGTGTGCTGGAGCATTTCATCCGCCGGGTCCGCGAGCATGTCAGCGCCGGCCTGATCCAGTTGAAGTTCCGCCATCAGGTCAGCCACATCATCATGCAGAACGGCGAGGCCAAGGGCGTCTCGGGTGAGGTTCTGGCCGATGACGCGGCTCAGCGCGGCGGCAAGACCAACCGCGACGAAGTGGGCGAGTTCGAGGTCTATGCCCCTTCGGTCATCGTCACTTCGGGCGGGATCGGTGGCAATTTCGAGATGGTGCGCCAGAGTTGGCCCCGCGACCGCCTGGGCGAACCGCCCAAGGACATGGTGGCGGGCGTGCCCTTCCACGTGGATGGTCGGATGATCGCGATCAGTGAAAAGGCCGGCGGCCACGTGATCAACGGCGACCGCATGTGGCACTACACCGAAGGCGTGCGTAACTGGGACCCGATCTGGCCCGCGCATGGTATCCGCATCCTGCCCGGCCCCAGCTCCATGTGGTTCGATGCGCGCGGCAACCGGCTGCAGCCCCCCTGCCTGCCCGGGTTCGACACGCTGGGCACCCTGCGCGAGATCCTGAAAACCGGCTATGAATACAGTTGGTTCGTCCTGACCCAGAAAGTCATCAAGAAGGAATTCGCCCTGTCCGGGTCTGAACAGAACCCCGATTTCACGTCGGGCAGCTGGAAGGAAGTGATCCGTCAGCGGGTCCTGTCGGGGTCGAAGGCAACCGGGCCGGTCGAAGCGTTCAAGGAAAAGGGCAAGGATTTCGTTGTCGCCAACACGCTGACAGAACTGGTGAACGGGATGAACCATCTGGGCGGCGGCCTGATCGACGAGGCGCATCTGCGCGCCCAGATCGAAGCCCGCGATTCACAGGTGGACAATCCGTTTTCGAAAGATGCGCAGATGATGGCGATCCTGGCGGCGCGGAACTATCGCGGTGACAAGCTGATCCGCACCGCCAAACCGCACAAGTTCCTCGATCCGAAAAACGGCCCGCTGATCGCGGTCAAGCTGCATGTGCTGACCCGCAAGACGCTGGGCGGCTTGCAGACCAATCTGGACAGTCAGATGATCGGCGCCGATGGCCAGGTGGTGCCCGGCCTGTTCGCGGCCGGCGAAGTCGCGGGGTTCGGCGGCGGGGGCTATCACGGCTACAACGCGCTCGAGGGCACGTTCCTGGGCGGATGCATCTTCTCGGGCCGCAATGCCGGGCGGTCGAGGGCCGTCGCCTGACGGCCCTTGGGCATTATTGGTCGCGGCGGAACTGCAGAACCGGTTCACCTGCCGCATCGAGCAGAACCAGAGTGTCCCCGCGCTGAACAAAGCTTGCGACCTTTGGCAGGGCGGCAAGGAATTCCCGCTCAACCTCGTCCAGCGGCGGCGGGCAGGCCATCAGGGTGGCGGCCATGTTGTCGGGGAAGGACATCGACTTGCCCGATATCTCGGCCTGTCCGCTGAACCGGTTGCAACCGCCTGTTCCCCCAAAGGCTCCGCCCTCGGCAAAGGTAATCTGCGGGCGTTTCTCGGTGTCCAGCGCAACGCCGTTCACCTCGGTTGCGGTCCATTGCGTGTTCTCAAGCGTCGCCGCACCCCGTTCTTGAACCTTGACCATGACCAGATCGACCGAGTTTCCGGCGTCGTTGGTCAGAACCGGGTAAGCGGTATCGGTGGTGAACAGCAGTTTGCCGTCCTGATGCACCGAGGCTCGCACCACATAGCGGTGCCGATCCTGAATCAACGCGTCGTCATAGGTCAGCGCGAACTGGGCAGGCACGCCCGTCAAAGCATAGCGCTGCGCAGCCAGCGTGACGGCTGGCGCGTCAGCCAGTGAAACGTCCTGCAGTTCGACGAACAGGGTTGCCCCGGGCGGAACCGCGATACGTTCGCGATATGTGGCTGTTCCCTCGACGGTCCCCGCCTGGGCGGCGCCCCACACGGCTGCCCACAACGCGGTTCCTGCCAGCAGGCTTTTTGCGGTTTGCATTGTCCGATCCCTTTGTCACCAGTTTCCAGCACAAAAGATCGGGACATCAGCGCGATTTACAAGGTTTTTCAGTTCCAAGCGGCAAATTCGTGCCAGAGATCAAAGCGGCCAGAGGAAGGGGATGATCAGCGAAGCCAGCAATCCAACCGTCAGGTTCAGCGGAATCCCGACCTTCATGAAGTCCGTGAACCGGTACCCGCCGGGGCCGTAGACCATCATGTTGGTCTGATACCCGATCGGCGTTGCAAACGAGGCCGAAGCCGCGACCATCACCGCAACCACCAGCGGGCGGGGGTCCACCCCCACAGCCTGCGCCAGACCGATGGCGATCGGCGTGACGACAACCGCCACGGCGTTGTTCGAGACCAGTTCCGTCAGCACAGAGGTCAGCAGATAGATGGCCCAGACGATGAGGAACGGCGGCAGGTTGGCGAAGGACGGAGCAATCGCGTTGGCGATCAGGGTGACCGCACCCGAGCTGTCCAGTGCAGCCCCAATAGCCAGCATGGCAAAGATCAGCGCCAGCAGACGGCCTTCGACAAAGGAAAACGCCTCGTCCGCGTCGATGCATCGCGTCAGCAGCACAACCGCAACCGCCAGAATCGACAGCAGGAAAATCGGCGCCACGCCGAGCGCCGCCAACACCACGATCCCAATCAGCGCAGCAATCGCGATCGGAGCATGACCGCGCCGGAAGGCGCGGGCCGATGGCTGGGTGACGTCGACCATGTCCATGTCGGCAGCCAGTTTGCTGATATCGGCCGGCGAGCCTTCAAGCAGCAGCGTATCACCAACCCGGACGACCAGATCGTCAAGTTGCCCCCCGATATTCTGATTTCGTCGGTGCACGGCCAAGACGTAAACCCCATAGCGACGACGCAGCCGCAACGCACCCAATGTGCGCCCGACCATGCGACAACCGGGGGTGATCAGAACCTCAACCGTACGTGTTTCGACCGCCGAAACTTGATCAACGCGCTTGAGTTCCTTGTTGCTTTGCAGGCTCAGCAGCTCGGTCATTTCCGTGCGCAACACCACGCGGTCACCGACCTTCAGTTCGACCCCTTTCAGGTTCCGCCGCAATGACTCGTCGCCGCGGATCACGTCGATGAGCCGCACACCCGGACGTTTGAACAGCTGCACGCCGGTCACTTCACGGCCAATCAGGTTGCTGTCGGGCGGAATGACCGCCTCGGTGAAGAATTTCATCTTCGACCGATCGCTGAGCATGGTTGCCATGCTGTCACGTTCGGGCAGAAGGCGCGGCGCGATGAAGCGCAGGTAAATCATGCCGTAAATGACAAGAATGATGCCCAACGGCGTGACCTCGAAAATCGTGAAGGCCGGCAGGCCCTGTGCCCTTGCCACACCATCGACCAACAGGTTCGTCGAGGTTCCGATCAGGGTCAGCGTCCCGCCGAGAATCGCAGCGTAGCTGAGCGGGATCAGCAGCTTCGACGCTGAAATATTCAGCGTGCGGGCAATCTGGATGAACACCGGGATCATCACGACGACGACGGGCGTGTTCGACACGACCGCCGAAGCCAGGACGACAAATGCCATCAGCAAACCGATGGCAATGCGCGGGTTGACCTGCGCCTGTTTCTGCGCCGTCGCTGTAAAGGCGTGCAGTGCACCGGTCCGGACGAGGGCGCCCATGATGATGAACATCGCCGCGATGGTCCAGGGCGCCGGGTTCGACAGAACCGCCAGTGCGCTTTGGTAGGGAAGCACGCCGGTGACCAGCATCACCGAAACGCCGCCTATGGCAACGACCTCGGTCGGATAGACCTCGCGCATGAACATGATGAACATGCCCGCAACAACCGCCAGCGCAAGTATCGCGCTGCCCATATCTGACAATTGAAGGAGTTGCATTCGTGGTGTTCTGTCCGAAACCTGTCCCGGCCCAAGCGCCTGTGGATCAGTTTCACGTATTGCAGGCCGCAGAGCAAGCCTGACGTGCGTTCACGGTGCTGCCTGCTGCAGGCGCCCGCCAACCCGGACCATGCTGATCGTCTTGGCTTGCCCGTCACGGTCATCAGTTTCTACGAAAACGCCGCTTAGCGTCGCTTCGCCATTGGCCGGGGTGAACCGAGCCTTGGGCATCCCTGTGATGAAGCGGCGCATCGGCTCCTGCTTGTCCATTCCGATCACCGAGTCATAGTCGCCGCACATGCCCGCATCGGTCAGGTAAGCGGTGCCGCCGGGCAGGATCTGGGCATCGGCGGTCGGAACATGGGTATGGGTTCCCACGACAAGGCTGGCGCGTCCGTCGCAGTAGTGGCCCATGGCCATCTTCTCCGAAGTCGCCTCGCAATGCATGTCCACGATGATGGCCTGCGCCTGACCGCCCCGCGGGTGAGACTTCAGGATCGGTTCCACCGCCGAGAACGGATCGTCGAACGGCCGTTTCATGAACACCTGTCCCAGCACCTGAACCACCAACACCTTGCGTCCGCCCGGCGCGGTGAACAGTCGATGTCCGCGACCGGGAGCACCCTTGGCGAAATTAACAGGGCGCACGATCCGGGGTTCGCGTTCGATGAATTGCAGCATGTCTTTCTGGTCGAAAGCGTGGTCGCCCAACGTCAGACAATCTGCGCCTGACTCCAACAGCAGCTTGGCATGATCGCCGGTCAACCCCATGCCGTTCGAGGCATTCTCGCCGTTGACCACCACGAAATCCAGCCGCCACTCGTCGCGCAGACGGGGCAGATGCTGTTGAACGGCGGCGCGGCCCGCGCGCCCCATCACGTCACCCAGGAACAAGATTCTCATATCGCGGTCCTAGGCCCTGCAAACGGCAATAACAAGGCGGAACGATGCAATTCGCGGGCCGCATGCGGGTTGAATTCCGGTGGAAACCTGCAATTCTGGCGCAACCGGTTTTTTCACTCGGAGATTTCGATGAAACGCATAGTCCTGACCGCAACTGTCTCTCTCGCTATATCGGGCAGCTTTGCTCACGCGACGACCAAGACCACAATGGCAAATCCGGCCGCGACCTTCTGCATCGAAAACGGCGGCGAATATCAGATCCGCAAAAACACCGATGGATCGGAATACGGCGTGTGCATCCTTGAGGATGGAACCGAGGTTGATGCCTGGGACTATCTGCGGAGCCACTTTGAGAACTGACGCCTAAAACGTCAGGACCCTGGTCTCGGTAACGATCATGTCCAGCGGCTGGTCCGTCGGTTCCAGCGGCAGGGATTCGGCCTCTTGCGCGTCGAAGGCGAAACCGATGGCCAATGTGGGACGTTTGGCGCGCAGCCCTTCAAGCGTGCGGTCGTAAAACCCGCCCCCATAGCCCAATCGCCCGCCTTGGGGATCGAATGCCACAAGGGGCACGATCAGGATTTCAGGGTCAAAATAGTCGTCCGTCTCGGGCACCTTGGCGCCAAATGGACCATCTTTCAGCGGCCCTTCGGGTGTCCAGCGCGAAAACCGCAGAGGCCGTCCGGCGCCTTGGATGACCGGAACACCCACGGGACCATAGGCTGCGGCCTCGGCCATGGCGGGCAGAGGGTCGATTTCGGTGCGGATCGGCATGTAGCCAGACAGCGGAACGCCACGAAATCCGGCCAGCACCTCGGACAGGCGGCCCGCGGCGGCCGGCGGCCCCGCGTCAAAGGCCGCTTTGCGTCGGGCAAAGGCAGCCTTGCGCGCTGCGGCCTTGATTTCAGTCAGATCGGTCACAGCAGCACCACGCTTGCAAGCCCTAGAAAGATGAAGAACCCCATCACATCCGTCGTCGTCGTAACGAAGGTTCCCGAGGCCAATGCCGGGTCTACACCCAGGCGATCCAGCACCACCGGTACTACCGTACCCGCGAACCCGGCGATGATCATGTTCACGACCAAGGCGGAACCGATCACGACACCCAGCAGCGGGGATTCAAACCACATCATCCCCACCGTCCCCAGAACGATGGCGAAACACAGCCCATTCAACATGCCCACCAGCAATTCTCGGCGGATGACTCGCGCCACGTTCGAGCCCGTCAGGTCGCGGGTCGCCAACGCCCGCACGGCAACGGTCAGCGACTGTGTTCCGGCGTTGCCACCCATCGAGGCAACGATGGGCATCAGAATTGCCAGCGCCACGATCTGCTCGATTGCCGCCTCGAACTGTGAAATCACCACCGAGGCACAAATGGCGGTACACAGGTTGACCGTCAGCCAGGGCAAACGACGACGACTGGTTGCTGCAACACTGTCTGAAATCGAGCTGTCATCACTGACACCTGCCAGTCGCAGCATGTCTTCCTCGATTTCTTCATCCAGAACGGCCATCGCGTCGTCAATCGTGATGACCCCGACCAGCCGTTTGTCACTGTCCACCACCGGCGCGGAAATCAGGTGGTATTGGTTGAAAGCATAGGCAACGTCTTCTTCATCCTGATCGACCGGGATGATGTGGAACTCGTCCTCGGCGATGTCCTGCAACTTGGTATCGCGCCGCGCGGCCATCAACTTGCCCAACATGACTTGCGCCACCGGCTTCAGCCGCGGATCGACCAGAACAACGTGATAAAACTGCTCGGGCAGATCGTCCTGCGAGCGCATGTAGTCGATTGCCTGCCCCACCGTCCAATGATCGGGAGCCATGACCACTTCGCGCTGCATCAGTCGGCCTGCCGAGTTCTCGGGATAGGCCAGCGCCTGCAGGGCCGCGATCCGTTCCGAGGCCTCAAGGGCCTCCAGCACCGCTTCCTGCTGCGGCTCCTCCAGATCCTCCAGAAGGTCCACGACATCGTCGCTTTCCATCTCTCGTACGGCCTCGGCCAGAACGTCGGGCCGCAGAACTCCAATGACCTCTTCGCGGACGGATTCGTCCAGTTCAGACAGAATGTCCCCGTCGAATTCCCGGTCATACAGGCGGATCAGCCGCGCCCGGTCGTAGGGGTTGATCTGTTCCAGAAGGTCGGCAATATCGGCCGCGTGCAGCGGCTCCATCAGCTCGATCAGCTTCTCGCGATCCTCGACATCCACGGCGTAAAGGATTGCGGCCACCGTTCGCCGGTCCAGCGCATAGACGTCATCATCGCGGGAGGGGTCGGTTCTGTTGTCTTCGGTGCCGGTCGTCATGCGCTGCCCCTTGTTCTGGGAATTGGCCCCTAAATAGAAGAAGCTGCTACCGGAAAACAATGACAATGGTGCGATTTACCCGCATCTTTCACATGCCTATGCTGCAAGCCGGATTCACCAAGGCGGAGATCACGGCGGATGGCGCAAAAGACGCTTCTGACAGGGCGCGTACTGAGTTTCGAACACTCCCCCTTCGAAACGCAACCGGATCAGGCGGTCCGGCTGCACGAAGCCGTTCTGATCGAGGGCGGGAAAATCCGGGAGTTGGGAAGTACCGCTGATTTGCAAACCGCGCACCCCGAGGCGGCCATTCATCACCATGGCGAAAACCTGATCCTGGCTGGTTTCATCGACCCCCATGTCCACTACCCCCAGACGGCGATGATCGCGAGTTGGGGCAAACGGCTGATTGATTGGCTGAACACCTACACTTTTCCAGAAGAGATGAAGTTCGGTGATGCAGATTACGCAGCCGAGATTTCGAACCGGTATCTCGACCTGACCGCCGCACACGGCACCACAACCATGTGCAGTTTCTGCACCATTCATCCTGAAAGCGTCGATGCCTTTTTCACGGCCGCCCAGCAACGCGGTCAGCGTGTCGTGGCAGGCAAGACCTGTATGGACCGCAACGCACCCGAAGGTCTTCGGGACACGGCTCAAGCAGCCTATGACCAGTCGAAGGCTCTGATCGGAAAATGGCAAGGTGTCGACCGGATTTCCTATGCGATCACGCCGCGGTTTTCCCCGACCTCGACCCCCGAACAGCTTGAGGCGATGGGCGCGCTGTGGGCAGAACACCCGGACTGTCTCATGCAGACGCATCTCAGCGAGCAGACGGACGAAATCGAATGGGTTCGGTCGCTGTTCCCCGATGCGCGAGACTACCTGGACACCTATGAAAAGTTTGGACTGCTTGGCGCGAACGGCCTCTATGGCCACGTGATCCATCTGGAACCGCGCGAGCGAGACCGCCTGCGTGAGGTCGATGCGTCGCTGATCCATTGCCCCACCTCGAACACGTTCATCGGTTCGGGTCTGTTCGATATGCACGGGTTGATGCGGGATGGCCATCGTATCGGCCTGGCAACCGACACCGGCGGAGGGTCCAGCTTTTCCATGTTGCGGACCATGGCGGCCGCCTATGAAATCGGCCAATTGCGCGGACATCCGCTGCACCCGGCGCAACTGCTGTGGCTGGGCACCGCAGGCTCGGCCCGGTCGCTGCGGATGGACGACCGCATCGGCAATATCGCCCCCGGAATGGAGGCGGACCTGATCGTGCTCGACCTCACCTCGACCCCCGCGATTGCCCAGCGAGAGGCCAATGCCGAGTCCCTTTGGGAGGCGGTGTTCCCGACAATAATGATGGGAGATGACCGCGCCATCGCCGATGTGTGGATCGGCGGACGGCGCGTTTCGACCTGAAGGCAGATCAGCCCTGCAATGCGAGGGCCAACCTGTTCTGCCGTTCGATCGCGCGCGGCAGGTCGAATGTGGCAATGTTGCCGTCCCGGACGACCTGTCGCCCCTCGACAAACAGGTGTTTGACGTGCACCGGACCTGCCAGCAGCAAGGCGGCCGGGTCCCAACTGCCCGCGCATTCCACACCCCTTGTGTCCCAAACAGCGATATCCGCGCGTTTGCCCGGCATCAGGCGGCCGCAGTCCGGCCGGTTCAGCACGTCCGCCCCACCCCGCGTCGCGATTTCCAGAGCTTCGCGCGCCGACATGGCATCGGCACCGTTCGCCACACGTTGCAGTAGCATCGCCTGCCGCGCCTCGGCCATCAGGTTGCCGCTGTCGTTGCTTGCGGAACCGTCAACGCCCAAGCCAACCCTTACCCCGTTGTCACGCATCGCGCGCACCGGCGCGATCCCCGAGCCCAAACGGCAATTCGAACAGGGACAGTGCGCCACCCCGGTGCGTGACCGTGAGAACAGGTCTATCTCTGCCCCGTCCAGCTTCACGCAATGGGCGTGCCAGACATCGGGGCCGGTCCAGCCAAGTTCCTCGGCATACTGGCCGGGTCGACAGCCGAACTGGGACTCTGAATACAGGATATCCTCGTCGTTTTCCGCCAGATGGGTGTGCAGCATGACCCCCTTGTCCCGTGCCAGCAGTGCGGCGTTGCGCATCAGATCCCGACTGACCGAGAAGGGCGAACAGGGCGCAAGTCCAACCCTGCACATTGAGCCTTCGGACGGGTCATGGAACGCATCGACCACACGGATCATGTCATTCAGGATATCGGCCTCGGCCTCGACCAACGTATCGGGCGGCAGACCGCCGTCGCTTTCGCCGATGCTCATCGCGCCGCGGGTCGGATGGAACCGCAGCCCCACCTCTGCAGCGGCCGCGATCGTGTCATCCAAGCGTGACCCATTCGGATACAGGTACAGATGGTCGGAACTGAGCGTGCAGCCCGACAAGGCCAACTCGGCCAGACCGATCTGAGCCGAAGTGAACATCTCGTCGGGACCGAACCGCGCCCAGATCGGATAGAGCGTCTGCAGCCAGCCAAAGAGCAGCGCATCCTGGCCCGCCGGAACAGCTCGGGTAAGTGTCTGGTAGAGATGGTGGTGGGTATTGACCAATCCCGGCGTCACGACACAGCCGCTGAGGTCATGCACCTCTCCGTCGGTGGTCAAACCTTGGCCGATGCGGGCAATCTGCCCGTCACGGATCAGCAAATCGGCGCCGGCCAGTTCTTGCCGGTTGTCGTCCATGGTCAGGATCGCATCGGCGTTTCTAAGAAGGATTTCGGGCATCTCGCACTCCTGCATCTGCCCGCCTCATGCCAGAAATGCGTGTGCCGGTGGAAAACGGGCGCAAGAACCGGCGCTCTGACCCTAGTCAATCGCGGCCGCAGCGGCAACCGTCGTCAGAAGTCGCGCAGAATCTCGAGGGCCGCGGCGTGGATTTCAGGGTTCGCAGCCGCCAGTGCCCGCCCCCCCTGATGGGCCGGCCCGCCCTGCCAGTCGGTCACTACGCCGCCGGCGGCCTCGATCACCGCTATCGGTGCCTGGATGTCATACGCGTTCAGTCCAGCCTCGATCACCAGGTCGACCTGCCCGGCCGCCAGCAGCGCGTATGCGTAGCAGTCCATGCCGTAGCGCGTCAGTTGCACCTGTCCAGCCACGGCGCGAAAGGCGTCTCCTTCGGCGGTCGTGCCAACTTCGGGGAATGTCGTGAACAGGATTGCGTCCCTCAGGGCATCCGTCCGACGGGTCGACAAGCTGGTTCTGCCCAAAGGACCGGTCATGAACGCACCGTCTGCATGACCCACAAACCGTTCGCCGATATAGGGTTGGTCAATCACCCCCATGATCGGCCCGCTATCGTCGCCTAGCGCGATCAGAACGCCCCATGTCGGTGTGCCGCTGACGAAACCGCGGGTGCCGTCGATCGGGTCCAACACCCAGGTTCGCCCCGATTTGCCTTCGACCGCACCGTACTCCTCGCCCAAGATGCCGTCGTCGGGGCGGAGCTCGGCCAGAACGGATCGCATGGCCTGCTCGGCTTCGCGATCGGCCACGGTCACAGGGTCATACCCGCCTTGCAGCTTGTTTGAGGTTTCAAGATTCGACTGGCGAAAATACGGCAAAATGGCCGCACGCGCCGCGTCGGCCATTTTCTCGGCAACTTCAAGGTCACTTGCAGAGGCTTTGGTCATGCGCCACTGGTGCGCTCAGCCCTGTGCGAAGTCAAGTCCCGGTCTCAGGCCACGTCGCTGAGAACGCGCGCAAGCTCAAACAGGCGCCGGCGCTGGTTTTCCGGGATCGCGTAGTAGGACCGAACCAGATCCAACGCTTCCTTGTCGCCCATCAGATCAGCGGGAACCGATTTCTTGCCCGAGTCTTCCTTTTGGGCGTCCTCCAGACCTTCAAAGAAAAAGCTGACCGGAACGTCCAGAGCTTCGGCAATGTCCCAAAGGCGTGATGCGCTGATGCGGTTGGCCCCGGTTTCGTATTTCTGGATCTGCTGGAACTTGATACCGACCTGCTGTGCCAGCTGCTGCTGCGTCATGCCAATCAACCAGCGGCGATGCCGTACGCGCTTGCCCACATGGACATCGACGTGATGGGTCATTGGTATTCTCCTCTGTTACACACAACCGCCCGGGAAAACGCTAACTGAACCATGACCGCACACTAGCGAGACGCTTGTAAAGAACTCTCTAATACGGAACGTGCCCCCCGAAACAGCACTGACAAGCAATATTGCCGCTTTTTGGAAAATTTTCAAGATGGTTGAATCTGCGCGCCTGAAGGAAGGTTTACGGTTGTGCACGATTTGGCCTGTGCGACAAAGACGCCCCGGCCATTCCCTTCCGGAATGATTGACAAGTCAGGGGCGGCCCCGATCAATGGCACCAACATGGAGATTTGAGATGCTGGCCTACCAGATCCAGTCTGCCGGAGAGCAGGCCAAATTGCACGAGTTACCCGTTCCCGCACCCGCCGAAGGCCAGATCCGCGTGGCCATTCGCGCCTGCGGGCTGAACTTTGCCGATCTTCTGATGCAGAAGGGCACGTACCAGGATACGCCAGCGGCCCCTTTCACATTGGGGCTTGAGGTTGCGGGGGTCGTAGACGCGATCGGCGCAGGGGTCAGCCATCTGAAACCCGGAGACCGGGTCGCGGTTTACTCAGGCCAGGGTGGATTGGCGCAATACGGGGTTTTTGACGCCAACCGCGCCGTGCTCATCCCCCAGTCGTGCAGCTTTGAAGACGCGGCGGCCATCCAGATCGCCTACGGAACCAGCCATATGGCGCTGGACCATCGGGCGCGGCTGCAGACGGGCGAGACCCTCTTGGTGACCGGTGCCGCCGGCGGGGTCGGGCTGACGGCGGTCGAGATTGGCAAGCTTATGGGCGCGACGGTGATCGCACAGGCCCGGGGCGCCGATAAACTGGCGGTCGCCCGCGCGGCCGGGGCCGATCACCTGATCGACGCGGACGAAGATCTGCGCGAGCGCGTGCTGGCATTGGGCGGCGCAGACGTTGTCTATGACGCCATCGGTGGCGATGTATTCAAGGCTGCCTTCCGGGCGACCAATCCCGAAGGCCGCCTGCTGCCGATAGGTTTTGCCGGCGGCGAAGTCCCGCAGATACCGGCCAATCACTTGCTGGTGAAGAACCTGACCGTGATCGGGTTCTACATCGGTGGCTATCTGAGGTTCCGGCCCGAGGTCGTTCGCACCAGCTTTGAGACCCTCTTCGCCTGGCATGCCGAGGGACGCATCCGGCCCCATATCAGCCATACCCTGCCGTTGTCCGAAGTGGCGCAGGGCATGGCTCTGCTCAAGGAACGAAAGTCGACCGGGAAAGTCGTCATCACGATCTGACCGGATCAGCCCACCACGGCGCGCAGCGGTGTTCCGCCAAGCATGTGGAAGTTCTGCCGCACCAGCGCGGCGAGGGCCTCAACCACTTCGCCGCGCCCCTGATCGCCTCCGTAAAGGTTGATCATATGCGCCGGCAATTCGGGCAGAACCCCACCTGAATCGATCTTCTCCAGATGTGCCGCCTCGGTCCCCTCAAGCATGGCGTGGACGGCGAGGTCCGCGCTGACGGTTGCCTCGATCGTGCGGTCGTTCTCGGTTTCGACCGACAGCTCCCATGGAATGCCTGCTGCATCCAAGGCGGCAATGACCTGAGGCCGAAAAAGGCAGCGCCGACCCAGCGCCAAAGGAAGCGGCCGGCGCCGCCAAGCCGAGCCTCCTGACGCGCCGATCCAGCGCAGGGGCAGCTCTGCAATGGTTTCACCGCCATCCGAATTCGCAGCCTCGGTCGTCAGAATAACATCGCATTCGCCACGCCGAAACATCTCTTTCAACTGGATGGAATAAGACGAAACCAACTGCACGCGCACGCGCGGGAAGTCGGCATTGAACCGCTGCAGAACCCGTGGAATAGCCGGGTAGACGATATCGTGCGGCACCCCGAGCACCACCTCGCCTTCAAAGGCCTGATCGGTCAGCTTCGAGATGACCTCATCATTCAACGCCACCATTCGCCGGGCATATGCCAACAGCTGTTCGCCAGAGGCCGTCAACGCGATGGTGCGCCCAGACCGGTCCAGCAATTCCAAGCCCAACAGCTCTTCCAGACGCTTCAGCTGCATGGACACAGCCGACTGTGTCAGATGCAGGAAACCAGCGGCGCGCGTTACGCCCCCGTGGTCCGCGACCGCCACGAATGAGCGCAGGGTGGTGATGTCCAAGTTCCGCATCATCAACAATCCTTATGGATGAATTCAAAAACATTCATTTTTAAAATATGCCACAACCCGCCATATAGTTCAAGGAAGTTGATGCGAAAACATCTTTACATCACCGACCGATGAAAGGACATAAGTTATGACCCAAATTGCAGCACACCGACCCTGTGCCTCGGCATCGATCAGAACGGGCAATTGGTTTCAGCGTATGCTTGCGGCAGCTCATCAACGGCGGGAGCTGGCCCGGCTGGATGACCGCGCCCTGCAAGACATCGGGATCACCCGATCAGAGGCCCTGACAGAAGCATCCCGCCCGTTCTGGGACGCGCCTGAAACCTGGCGCAAGCGGCCCTGAATGCGCAGCCTGCAACGGATTTCAGCGCCACCTTCCAAAGCGGCGCTGAAATTGTTGACCATATTGCTGAGTTTTGGCCCCAAAACCCTTGAAACATGCGCTACACTCTCCGATATTTGCAGGGAAATCGCCCCGCAACCGGGGGCTGAAAGCTGAATCCAAGGGAGACCTCTATGGCACAATTCGATACGATCCGGACGGCGACTGGCGCGCGCGCTGCCGAGATTGACGAGGGCCTGCGCGCCCACATGAACAAGGTCTACGGCACGATGTCCGTGGGCATGCTGATCACCTTTGCGGTTGCATGGGCCGTCGGCACCAGCCCGCAGCTGCTGTCGGTATTCCGCGATCCGGTGACCCTCAGCCCGAACATTCTGGGCTGGATCGTCATGTTCGCCCCGCTGATCATGGTGTTTGCCTTCGGCGCGGCCATCAACCGCCTCAGCGCAGCTGGCGCCCAATTGTTCTTCTACGCCTTTGCGGCGGTGATGGGCCTGTCGCTCAGCTGGATCTTCGTGGCCTTTACCGGCATTTCGATCGCCCAAGTCTTTCTGGTGACCTCGATCGCCTTCGCCGGTCTGTCGCTGTACGGTTACGTCACCAAGAAGGACCTGTCCGGTATGGGCACCTTCCTGATGATGGGTGTGATCGGCCTGATTGTGGCCATGGTCATCAACCTGTTCCTGCAATCGCCAGCCATCATGTTCGCCGTGTCGATCCTGGGCGTTCTGATTTTTGCGGGCCTCACCGCCTATGACACCCAGAAGATCAAGACCACCTACATCCAGATGGCCCATGCGGGCGATCAGGAGTGGCTGGGCAAGGCCGCCATCATGGGTGCGCTTAACCTGTACCTGGACTTCATCAACATGTTCATGTTCCTGCTGCAGCTGCTCGGCAATCGCGAGTAAGACTGCCGGAACACCAAATCAAAGGGCGGGCCCGAATGGCCCGCCCTTTTTTTGTTCAGGTGCAAGTAAAGCCAGCCCAAAGAAAAAGGCCCCAGCCAAATGGCAAGGGCCTTACATCATTGTAATCGCAACGGATCCGATCAGCTGCAGTTCAGCGGAACCGCGAAACCCGAGCTGCGCGACGACCCGCCCTTGCGGTATACGTCGCCGGCAGGCAGACAGCCGGTAAAGCGCTCGGTCTGGCTGCCGAACGCGGCCCCAACCGAGTTGTCCACCTTGGTGCTGTTGTTTTCTGTGCGCAACACGCCGAACAGGGTTCCGTTCACGCTCACCGTGCTCAGGAACATGGTGCTGCTGCTGCCGGTCAACTGTACGGCCGTGGTGTCGGACCGTCCGCCATTGTCGATGGCAACGCCCGCGACCTTGTCGAATTCTGTCTTGTCAGTGCTGGCCTGAATGGTCGGCAATTCAGCCAACTCAGCTGGGACGTTCGTCGCAGGCGGAACAAAGGCAACGGCGCCTTTGACGTCCGAAACGGTTCTTGGTTCGCCATCAATGCCGGTGAACCCGACGCCTTGGCGGTTGAACGGGTCCTCACAGGCCGAAAGTGTCAGAATGGCGATTGCGGGCAACAAGATTTTTTTCATGGCGCTCAACATTTTGTGGCGGTTTGCTGAACCGTACTGGCAGGCGGGGCAAAAAAGCAAGCCAACACCAATCAGAATACCTGTCCGCCTGATGCGCCTCTGCAACGGCCCGAAACGGCCGGATCGGGCGGCGTCAGGGCTACACGACACGGTCAAAACAACGAAAAAGGGTCCTGCCGAAGCAGAACCCCCTAAGCTTTCGCGTCGAAAAAAGGCAGATTACTTGATCTTGCCTTCCTTGTACTCGACATGCTTCCGAACGACCGGGTCGTACTTACGAACGGTCATTTTCTCGGTCATGGTGCGAGCGTTCTTTTTGGTCACGTAGAAGTGGCCCGTGCCCGCGGTCGAGTTCAGACGGATCTTGATTGTCGTCGGCTTCGCCATGGTTATCTCCTGCGTCCGGAAAGGCAGGGGCCTTTCGGTTGAATTCCTATGAGCGTGCGCTTTTACCCGGTCGCGCGCCCGAGTCAACCGGAATCGGCGGTGTTTCAACACAAATCACAGTATCCGACACACAGTGGATCAGCGCCCGGTTTGGACAGATCACGGTTTCGTGATATGATCGCGTCACAGCATCCCAGAACGCCGCGGTCCAAGGTTGTGCGGCGTGAGGCAGCGAAACCGGGCAAGACCCTCTGTCAGCAGAGTTTTCTTGCACGTCTGCTTGGGGGAAATCATGACAGAATGGAAACTTCAGGGCGAGACGCTGGCCAATTGCAACTGTGATTTCGGTTGCCCCTGCCAGTTCAGCAGCCTGCCCAGTCACGGGAATTGCGAGGCCGTGGTCGTCTTTGACATCACAAGCGGCCACTACGGGGACACGGATCTTTCCGGCCTGCGGGCTGCGGGTGTCTACCACTGGCCAGGCCCGATTCACGAGGGCAACGGGCAGATGCAACTGATCATCGACGAACGGGCGGACGCCGATCAGCGGGCCGCCCTGCAGGCCATCATGTCCGGTGAGGACACCGATGAAATGGCCACCATGTGGTATGTCTACAGCGCCATGGCGCCGACCAAGCATGAGACACTGTTTGCTGAAATCGACGTGAACTGGAGCCGCGAAGACCGGACCGGCTACGCGAAGGTCAAGAACGTGTTCGATGTGGACGTCAAGCCGATCGCCCATATCGTCTCGGGCCAACCGCATCGCGCGTCCATCCAGTTGCCACATGGCTTCGAATACCGCCACGCCGAGGTCGCCTCGGGAACGGCCAGGACAAGCGGTTCAGCCATAGACCTGACCTTCGAGTCCTCACATGCCCATCTGGCGCATTTAAATATCTCAGGTCATGGCGTTGTCGGGCCATAGTGCAGACGCGTCGGAACAGGCCCGCCCTGCCCGAACGATCAGCCTCGAGCGAGTACTGCGAAAAGAACGTCTGATCGTCGCTGGAAGTGTCCTTCTGATCGTTTCGGGTGCGGTCTGGTACACGGTCGTCGGTGTCGGGATGCAGATGTCGGCCGTCGAGATGACTCGGATGGCCGGTCCAATTGGCCAGCCCATGTTGATGGGGGCCGGTGCCGTCTGGACGCTTTGGTACGCCGCATTGGTCTTTGCCATGTGGTGGGTGATGATGGTCGCAATGATGACGCCCAGCGCGGCCCCGACTGCCCTATTGTTTGTGGCGTTGAAACGGGTTGGACCCGACAGGCAGCGCAGCGCCAGCTTCGGATTGGCCTTTCTGTCGGGGTATCTTTTTGCCTGGGCCGTGTTCAGCCTTGGGGCAACCGGACTGCAATGGGGCCTGCAACAGATCGGAGCGATGGATGGCCCGATGATGACCATCCGGTCCGGAATCTTGGCGGGCATCGTTCTCTGTGCTGCCGGGATGTATCAGTTCAGCGGGTTGAAATCCGCGTGCCTCCGCCATTGTCAGAGCCCGGCTGCCTTTCTGACCCGCCACAACCGGCCCGGGCATTGGGGTGCGTTTCGATGCGGCGCCCTGCACGGAGCCTACTGCTTGGGCTGCTGCTGGGCCTTGATGGCACTGCTGTTCGTCGGCGGCATCATGAACCTTTGGTGGATCGTCGCAATCGCCGTCTACGTCGCGCTGGAAAAGCTGTTGCCCCGGGCGGGATGGCTGACGCCGGTCGTCGGTGTCGTTTTGATCGGATTGGGAGCCTGGGTGTCGATCACCGCATTGGTTTGATGCGGCAAGCCTGTCTTCCGGGCCAAGGAGCCGGCCAATTGGAGCGCTCTGCACATTTCGTTCACGAGGAGATCGTCATGCCTGTCTTCATCACTTATGCCTCTTATTCCAACGCCGGTGTCAAAGGGATGCTGAAGAAACCGGAAAACCGCACCGGGCCGGTGGCGGCGCTGCTGGAGAAGGTTGGCGGCAAACTGCTGGCGTTCTACGTGACGACCGGAAGCAATGACGTGGTGGTCATCAGCGAAGCTCCGGACGGAACGGATGCCGTGGCCGTTGGTATGGCCGTTGCGGCTTCGGGGGCGGTTTCGCGTGTCGAAACGGTTCGGGCCTGGTCGGCCGACGAATTTGTTGCCATCACCGAGAAAGCCTCGAAACTGGTCGCGGCCTACACACCGCCCGGAGGATGAAGAAAATACGCGCGGAGGGCCTGTAAGCCGGATCCTGTTCCGGGGTTGCCCCCTTCGATGACCATTCCTCTAGGCCGAGCATTGCTGCGCGGCTCGAGCTGCCAACCCGGTCCCTCTCGGCCAAGGCGAGCCTAGCGGCGGTATCGGCTGACGCCGACCGGCCCGCGCGGGGACCCTATTCGGCATTGCTCCCGGTGGGGCTTGCCATGCCGCCGCTGTTGCCAGCGGCGCGGTGGGCTCTTACTCCACCGTTTCACCCTTGCCATGATGTGCCGGAGGCGAACCTCCGATCCGTCATGGCGGTCTGTTTTCTGTGGCGCTTTCCGTCGGGTTTCCCCGCCCGGGCGTTACCCGGCACCGTTGCCTTGTGGAGTCCGGACTTTCCTCTCGGGCCTGAGCCCCAGCGGCCATCCGGCCCTCCGCGCGGTTGTCGGGTTAAACGTCCACCCGAATACCGTCAAGGTGTTCCATCAAACCAGCCAGTCGTTCGATGTCGCCCATATCCTTCTTGGACAGGGGCCCGCGCCGCCACGGGGCAAACCGGCTTCGGAACGCTTTCAGCAGATCCGCAGCAGGGGCTTTGGGGTACCCGGCCCTCTTGGCAACCAAAGCAAAGTATTGGTCGTCTGGCGGCAATTCATCAAGGCATATACCCTTCAGAACGGCCGGCCCCGCTGCCATTTTTTGTTGCGCGAGACGATCCCAATCAAACTTGGGACCGGGATCAAGCTTTCGCTCGGGGGCCATGTCCGAATGGGCGATAACGTTCCAGGGCTTGATCTCCAACCGCTCTTGCAGATGTGAAAGCAGGTTTTCCAATACCGCCATCTGCGGTTCGGAGAAAGGATGATCGCCGCGATTGTCGAGTTCGATCCCGATGGAGCGGGAATTGATGTCGCTGAACCCCCGCCACGCACCTGCACCGGCGTGCCAGGCGCGATCTTCCTCACGGACCATCTGCCAGAGCGTTCCGTCGCAGCCGATCAGATAGTGAGCCGACACCTCGGAGTCCGGGTCGCACAAACGCTCGAGTGCGGCTTGAGCGCTGTTCATCGCGGTGTAGTGAAGCACCACCAGCGACGGCTTCAACCCATCCCGGCGGGGGCCGAAATTGGGAGATGGGTGCCAGATCGGCGAGAGTTCAGTTGCCGACGGCACTGCGGAACGGGCTGGGGTCCCAGCCGCAGGCAAATCCGTCGCCATCCGGGTCCAGGCCCTTGCGGTCGCGCTGGGGGCCTCCATTGGCCAGGAAATCGATCTGAGCCTGGTCGGGCGATGCGTAGCCTGCGCAGTTGCGCTGTGCCTTGGCCTGCAAATTGAACCCAGCTCGGCTGTAGAGCTGTGTTCCAACTGGATTGGTCGTAGTCAGAGCATATTGGACGATATTGGGCTGTCCGTCCGACCCGCGCTGAGGAACCGCCGTCGGCGCGACAACCTCGTATGTCTGACGGTTCTGCTGATTCAGCGCGGCATCATCCTGGATGCTGCGGCTGCTTGAAACCGCTGCGAAATCCTGCTCGTTCGAAATGCCGTTTGAGCTTACGGCCACCGGTGCAGTCGGCTGCGCCGATGTGCTCGCCAATGCCGCCGCGGTCTGGTTGGCAATGTCCGTGGCGCTATCGCCCGTCGTGAAGGGGGCAGGACCGGCTTCGGCATTCAACTGCTCCTGCGAAATGGCCGGGGGCGGCAGCAGCGGGTTGCCTGCTGCGCCCTGCCCGGCCAGCTGCGCCTCGCGTTCGGCCTGATACTGCGGCGTATTGAAGCCGGAGTCCGTGACTGGTGCCACGGTATCGCAAGCCGCGACGAACCCGAAGGCCGGAATGAGAAGCATTTTGCGCATGGAACTGCTCCGTCCTCGCGTTGTTACCGCTGCCTGAGGGTTACCACCATTTGCCCGGCTTGGCCACAAACCCGGCGGCATTCTCAAGCGCGTAGGCGGTATTCAGAAGGTCACCTTCTTCCCACGGACGACCGATCAGCTGCAGCCCCAGCGGCAAGCCCTGCCCGTCAAGACCGGCGGGAACCGAGATACCCGGAAGACCCGCGAGGTTGACGGTCACGGTGAACACGTCGTTCAGATACATCTGCACCGGGTCAGCCTCGGTCATTTCGCCCAGACCGAACGCCGCCGAAGGTGTCGCCGGGGTCAGGATCGCATCGACGCCTGCGGCAAAGACATCCTCGAAGTCTTTCTTGATCAGGGTCCGCACCTTGCGCGCGCGGTTGTAATAGGCGTCATAGAAACCGGCCGACAGAACGTATGTGCCGACCATGACGCGGCGCTGCACCTCGTGGCCAAAACCTTCGGCGCGGGTTTTTTCATACATCTCGGTGATGCCGTCGCCCTGCGCCAGCTGCGCACGGCGGCCATAGCGCACGCCGTCATAGCGCGCCAGGTTCGACGACGCCTCGGCCGGCGCGATCACGTAATAGGCGGGCAGCGCGTATTTGGTGTGCGGCAGCGAGATGTCGACGATCTCGGCCCCCGCATCACGCAGCATTTCGGCCCCATCGGCCCAGAGCTTTTCGATCTCGGCGGGCATGCCATCCATCCGGTATTCCTTTGGAATGCCGATTTTCTTGCCCTTGATGTCTCCGGTCAGCATGGCCTCAAAATTCGGAACAGCCAATTCTGCGCTGGTCGAGTCCTTCGGGTCGTGCCCGCACATCGCCTCAAGCATGATGGCCGCATCGCGCACGTTCTTGGTCATCGGCCCGGCCTGATCCAGCGAGGACGCAAAGGCCACGATGCCCCAGCGCGAGCAACGGCCATAGGTCGGCTTGATGCCGGTGATTCCGGTAAAGGCGGCGGGCTGCCGGATCGAGCCACCGGTGTCGGTTCCGGTCGCTGCCAGGCACAGATCGGCTGCGACGGCAGACGCCGACCCCCCCGAGGAACCGCCCGGGGTCAGCTGCGCGTCATCATTGCCGCGCCGCCAAGGGTTCACCGCATTGCCATAGACCGAGGTTTCGTTGGACGAACCCATGGCAAACTCGTCCATGTTCAGCTTGCCCAGCATCACCGCTCCCGCATCGGCCAGTTGCTGCGAGACGGTGGATTCGTATTCGGGCTTGAACCCGTCCAGAATCTTGGACGCAGCTTGCGAGGGCACGCCCTTGGTGCAGAACAGATCCTTGATGCCGATCGGAAGGCCACACATGGCAGGCGCGTCGCCCGCCTTGATCCGCTCGTCTGCGGCCTTCGCACGCTCCAGCGCGATTTCCGGGGTCTTGTGCACGAAAGCGTTCAAGACATCGGCTGCGTCAATCGCCTTCAGGCAGGCCTCGGTCAGCTCGACCGAGGTCACATCTCTGTTGCGCAGGGCGTCGCGGGCCTCGGCAAGGCTCAGTTTGTTCAGATCGGACATGTCTTACTCCACCACCTTGGGAACCGCGAAAAAGCCCTCGCGCGCGTCGGGAGCGTTGGACAGGATCTTGTCCTGCATGTTCCCGTCGGTCACCACGTCCTCGCGCCGCTTCAGCCGCATCGGCGTCACCGAGACCATCGGCTCGACCCCTTCGACGTCAACTTCGTTCAGCTGTTCGATGAACCCCAGGATCGTATTGAATTCCGAGGCCAGCGCGGGCAACGCGTCATCCTCGACCTTGATCCGGGCCAGTTTGGCCACCTTGGCGGCGGTGCTTTGGTCAATCGACATGGGAAACCTCATATGCGTTACAGGGGCATTTACCCGTCTGATGCAGCAGTCGCAAGACCACTGAGCCACAGCGATTTGCCCAAAGTCCACGCGGTTGCCGCAAACCAAACAATTTTGAATACCCGCTATGCAAAAAGTAAACGAATTAGTTCACTTTGACGATTGAAGCCGGCGCAAAAAGTTACTTTATGTACTGAACGAAACAGTTCAGTCCGGAGAATAATCATGAAACGCATGTTGATTGCTGTGTCCGTTGTTCTGACAACCGCTGCCGCACCGGCGCTCGCGCTGGGGGTTCCCATGGGCGACCTGACACCGACGCTGACCTTCCCCGATCAGCACCCCTCGGACCAGGTGAGCCAGGAGAAATCTTCGCTCCGCAACTAACCCTACCGCTTCCCTGTTGGATCGGGCCGGTTCTCCCCCCTTTTTCCGCCCCGATCCTGCACCTGCCCTCGTGGCGCCGCCGGCCCTGAATGGGTCGGCGCTTTTTTGTTGAAGCACGGTGCTCTATCGTTCATTCACTCAAGAGTTTCAGGTCAGCATGACCGAATGTCCCGAGGTGCCGTTGCCAAAGCAGGAGATGCCATGACAGAGCGCAAGCAGAAGGTTCTGGATGCAATTGATACGGCCAATTCGGCCGATCCCACCCAGGAAGACGGCCGCCCCGCTGCGCTGCTTTATGGCGAACGGATGAGCGCTGAGTTGGATCGACTGTTCCCCGACGCCTCCGAGCCGTTGCAGATCGCCGCCCGCGGCCAGCATGTCGAGCGCTGGAAGCTGGCCCGCTCGGAATACCCTGAAGGGCGCGCGGGTTATCTGGCCTGGCGCAAGGCCCAGGCCGAGCATCACGCGCAGGTCGTGGCCGAGCTGATGTCCGAGGCCGGTTACGATCAGGCCGAGATCGACGCCGCCCGTCGCATGTTGCGCAAACAGGGCATCAAGCGCGACGGCGACGTTCAGGCGCTGGAGGACGTGATCTGCTTTGTCTTTTTGAAATGGTATTTTGCGCCCTTCGCCACGAAACACTCGGACGAAAAGATTCAACGCATCGTCGAAAAGACCGCCCGCAAGATGTCGGCCGAGGCGTGCCGACGCGTGCGGGACGAGTTCGACCTGCCCGAAGACTTGGCCCGCGCCTTCAAGGATTGACGCGCCATGACTGATGACATGCAGCTGTTGATCGACCTGCACCTGCCCAACGATCGGCAAGGCCCCGGCAGCGACGCGACAACGCAACTGGCGCTGAAGCTTTCGGGCGTGCAAGCCGATCCCGGACTGAAGGTTGCCGACATTGGCTGCGGCACCGGAGCCGCGGCCTTCTGCCTTGCGCGCCATCTGGGCGCATCGGTGACGGCAGTGGATTTCCTGCCGGAGTTTCTGGCCGAGTTAAACAGGCGTGCACAGGACTTGGGTCTGGCGGCCCGGGTTCAGACGCTTGAGGCGTCGATGGAGGACCTGCCCTTCGACGATGCCAGCCTTGACGTGATCTGGTCGGAAGGCGCGATCTACAATATGGGGTTCGAGAACGGCCTGAACGCCTGGCGTCGGTTCCTGAAACCCGGCGGGCTCCTGGCTGTGTCCGAGCTGACCTGGCTGACCGATCGACGCCCCGAACCGCTGACAAGGCACTGGGATGCCGCCTATCCCGAAGTTGCAACCGCCGGAGAGAAGATCCGCCAGATCGAGACCGCTGGCTATGAACCAGTCGGCTATTTCCCGCTGGGCACCGACTGCTGGATGGAGAACTACTACCTCCCCCTTCAACGCAGCTTCCCTGCCTTCCTCGACCGGCATGGCCATTCCGAGCAGGCCAAGGCGCTTGTCGATTCCGAACAGGCCGAGATCGCATTGTATGAAACCTATTCCGACTTTGTCAGCTATGGGTTTTATCTGGTGCGGCGTCTGCCGGACTGACCGCATCCGTCATGGCCCGGCGATAAACCTCGATCATCCAGCCCAGCATGGTGGCGTTCAGGATGTGCCACATGAAATGCGTTCCCATCGGGATGCGGGCGCAAAGCGGGGCATCGAGCGCGCGAAAAGTGATCGACGCAATCAGGATCACAGCCCCGAGCGCCAGATCCTGTGCCACTTGCGGCCTGCGCGCGCGTAAAAGATACGCATAGATCAGGATCAATAAAGGCACTGGAGCATACGCGGCCGACCCACCCAGCCCGGGAAGCAGTTGAAACACCGGAATGGTCAGCGCCGCATAGGGGATGAACAAGGCCGTCAGCCCCGCCGCCTTCGGCGTGGATAGCTGCCAAATGTCCCGGTTCACCGCGAAGATATAGACCAGGATGAACAGCAAAATCGGCGTCGTATCCGCCAGCGCGGCCCAGACCTGCGCATGGGTGTGGAACAGATAGCTGCCAATACCGATCACCGCCAGAATGGCGACCAGCAGGTTGGCCAAGGGCAGACCCTGCCCCCGCACCCGCCGCCACATCACCCATGCCGCCAGCAGAAAGGCCGCGTTGGTCACGGCGTTTACGGGTTCGGCCCAATAGGCCGGCGACAGGCGCTCGCAATAGCCGTCGATTTCTCGCATCCAGTCCATGGATTTTTACATAGCCGATGCTAGGCTGACCCTGAACCGGTTTCAGGAGGGTCTTTCATGAAAATCATCTGGTTGGGGCATGGCAGCTTCCGAATTCACGCGGCGGGACAGGTCCTGCTGATCGACCCCTGGCTGAGCGGGAACCCGATGCTGCCCGAGGATCAGCACGAGGCCGCCGTGCAAGGTGCCACGCATATCCTGCTGACCCACGCACATTTCGACCACGTCGCCGACGTTCTGCCGCTGGCCAAACGCCTGAATATTCCCGTGGTTGGCCAATACGACGTCATGGCCCATTGGGCCGAGGCCGAAGGGGTCGAGACCATCGGCTTCAACAAGGGCGGCCGGGTCGACCTGAACGGGATCAAGGTCGACATGGTGCCGGCCTCGCACAGCTCGACCTTCGCCACACCCGATGGCCCGCGCGCCGGCGGGTCCGAGGTGGGGTTCATCCTGTCGGCCGATGGTCACACGGTCTATGTCTCGGGCGACACGACGATCATGGCCGACATGGAGTGGATCGGCGACTATTACAAACCCGATATCGGCATCCTGTCGGCGGGCGGTTATTTCACGATGGACATGAAAGCCGCCGCCTATGCCTCCCGGCGGTATTTCGACTTCAAGACGGTGATCCCCTGCCACTATCGGACTTTCCCGATCCTGGAACAATCCGCCAATGACTTGGCGGACGGGCTGCCGGGCGTAACCGTCATCGAGCCCGAGGTCCTGCAGGAGATCGAGCTTTGACACCCGCGCTGGCCTTCTCGGCGGAAGAATACGCGGCGCGGCTGGCCAAGACCCGGTCCGCGATGGCCCAGCGGGGTATCGAGACCCTGCTGGTTGCGGACCCGTCGAACATGGCCTGGCTGACGGGCTATGACGGCTGGAGCTTCTACGTCCCGCAGATGGTGGTCGTCCCGCGCGACGGCGCGCCTCTGTGGTGGGGCCGGACGCAGGACAAGCCCGGCGCGGCGCAGACCACCTGGCTGGACCCCGCCGACCTGTTCGACTGGCCCGAAGAACATGTGCAGCACCCCGACCATCACCCGGTCGAGTCGTTGGCATCGCTGCTGCGCGACCACGGCTGGACGACCCATCTGGGTGTCGAGATGGACAATTATTACTACTCGGCCGCAAGCCACCGGATCCTTGAGACCGCGTTCGGCCGCGATGCGCTGGTCGACGCGACCGGGTTGGTGAACTGGCAGCGTGCGGTCAAGAGCGAGGCCGAGATTGCCTTGATGCGCAAGGCCGGGCAGTTGACCGCGCATATGCACACGGTGCTGCGCGACGGTTTCCGCGCCGGGGTTCCCAAAAACGTGCTCGTGGCCGAGGTTCAGGCGGCGGGCATCGCCGGGCTTCCAGGGCTTGCGGGCGACTATCCCGCGATCGCGCCCATCGCGCCTTCGGGGGCCGAGGCCTCGGCCTCGCACATCACCTGGAACGACCGTCCGCTGACACCGGGCGAGGCGACCTATTTCGAAATCTCGGGCTGCCACCGCCGCTATCACTGCCCGGCCAGCCGCAGCCTGTTTCTGGGCGACCCGCCTGCCGATATCCGGCGCGCGGAAACCGCGATCCTGACCGCGATCGAGGACACGCTGGCCGCCGCCCGCCCCGGCGCCACCTGCGAAGAGGTTGCCGCCTGCGTCTATGACAGCTTTGCCCGGGCCGGCTATGTCAAAGGCAATCGCACGGGCTATCCGGTGGGCCTGAGCTATCCGCCCGATTGGGGCGAGCGCACCATGAGCCTGCGCCCGGGCGACAGCACCGTTCTGCAGGACAACATGACCTTTCACCTGATGCCGGGTCTGTGGACCCCCGACTGGGGGCTGGCCATCACCGAAACCTTCGTGGTCACGCCGACGGGCGGGCAACCCTTGGCCGACATTCCCCGCGAACTGGTCGTGAAACCGGCCTGAGCGCGCCTCAGCCCTTGGACCCGCCAACACCGCGCTGCGCGGCAAAGAAATCGCGCAGCAACTGGGCGCAGTCCTCGGCCGCAATTCCGTCATAGACCTCCGGGCTGTGATGGGCCTGAGGGTGCGAGAACACCCGCGCCCCATGCGCCACGCCGCCCGATTTCGGATCGGCGGCCCCATAGTAGATCCGCCGGATCCGCGCGGCCGCCAGCGCCGCGGCACACATGGCGCAGGGCTCCAGCGTGACATACAGGTCATGCCCCGTCAGCCGCTCGGACCCGACGGCCCGGCAGGCGGCGCGCAGGGCCAGGATCTCGGCATGCGCGGTCGGGTCGTGCAACTCGCGCGTACGGTTGCCGTCTGCCGCGATGATCCGGCCATCGGGCGCCACAATCACCGCGCCCACCGGAACCTCGCCCCGATCACCCGCCGCGCGCGCCTGTTCCAGCGCCTTGTCCATATGCGTTCTGAAGACCATGCCCCTGACTGCCCCAGAAACCCACCTTTCGCAAGCCGCGCCGATGCGCTATGCGCAGGGCATGAGCAACACCCCTCCTCCTGGCGACCGGATCGCCAAAGTGCTGGCCCGTGCCGGCATCGCCTCGCGCCGCGAGGCCGAACGCATGATCGAAGCGGGCCGCGTAACCGTGAACGGCAAGACCATCGACAGCCCGGCGCTGAACGTCACGCCCGGCGACAGGATCACCGTCGACGGCAAGCCCGTGGCCGAGCCCGAACCCGCGCGCCTGTGGCTGTATCACAAGCCAACCGGCCTTGTGACCACGAACCGCGACGAAAAGGGCCGCCCTACGATCTTCGACAATCTGCCCGAGGACATGCCCCGCGTCATGAGCGTCGGCCGGCTGGACCTGAATTCCGAGGGCCTGCTGCTGTTGACCAATGACGGGGCCATCAAGCGCAAGCTTGAACTGCCCTCGACCGGCTGGCTGCGCAAATACCGGGTGCGGATCAACGGCCGCCCCAAGGATGAGGATTTCGCCCCCCTGCGCCAGGGTCTTGTGATCGAGGGCGACAAGTTCCAGCCCATGACCGTGACGCTGGACCGCCAGCAAGGCGCGAATGCATGGCTGACGATCGGACTGCGCGAGGGCAAGAACCGGGAAATCCGCCGCGCGATCGAAGACATCGGCTTTACCGTGAACCGGCTGTTGCGCGTGTCCTACGGGCCATTCCAGCTGGGCAATCTCAAACCCGGCGAGGTCGAGGAAATCCGCCGCCGCGTTCTGCGCGACCAGTTGGGTCTGGAACCTGAAACCCCACCGGCTGCTGCGAAACGCCCAAGCCGCCCTCAAAGATCCCGCAGGCCGGTCGGCAAGAAATCACGCAATTGACGCGGGTTATCGAACCTTCCCCCTAGCGCCAAGCCCCTTGATCCCCTAGGTTTTCAAGGGGACAACCGCAGTTGGAGGACGTCATGTCCGGGACCGGAGTGCAAAAAATGGCCTACGCGGCCCTACTGGTACTGTTGTTCGGCGTCTGCACCGGTTGGCTTGGGGGGCTCTGACGCCATGGCCAAGCGATACGGCGGAAAGTTCAGCCCCGACGGCCAGTCCGACACCGACGCGCCCGCCCCGCGCGGGCAATACGATGGTGCCCGAGTGAACCCGGTCGGCGCCCGCGCCAATGTGATGTTCGTTCCGGCGATCCCGCTGGTCTTTCTGTCGCTCAACGACGGCGCGATCGGGATGACACTTGGATTGGTCGCCGCCGGCATTCTGACCGCTGCGGCCTTTCTGCTGCGCGAAGGGTTGAAGGCCGAGGATGCCTACAACGCACGCCGCACCGCGCGCCGCCCAGCCTTTCCCCGCAAGATCTTCTCGTCGGTGTTGACCGGGCTGGGGGTGGGTCTGGCCGCTTATCGCAACGACTATCTGGATGCCGAGACCGCCAGCCAGGTCAGCCTGCTGGCGCCGGTCTTGTTCGGCGGCGTGGCAACGGCCCTGCATTCCGTCGCCTTCGGGCTCGACCCGATGAAAAACAAAGGCATGGAAGGTGTGGACACCTATCAACAGGACCGGGTCGCCCGCGTGGTCGAAGATGCCGAAGCCCATCTGAACCAAATGACGGATGCCATCAAACGGGCCGGCGACCGCAGGATCGAAGCTCGGGTCGAGCGGTTTCAGACCACCGCTCGCGATCTGTTCCGCACGGTCGAGGAGGACCCGCGCGATCTGGCCGGTGCCCGCAAATACCTGACCGTCTATCTGCAGGGCGCCCGCGATGCGACGATCAAGTTTGCCGATGTCTTTGCGCGCACCCGCGACCCGCAGGCTCTGTCCGATTACTCGGCGCTGCTGGACGACCTCGAGCAGAATTTCTCGGCCCGCACCCGAAAGATGCTATTGGATGACCGCAGTGATCTGACGGTCGAAATCGACGTGCTGCGTGAACGACTGCAGCGCGAAGGCGTCCGGCTCGACTGACCGGCCAAACCAAGAACAGGGAAGCTTCTCATGTCTGACGAAATCAAGAAAAAGGCGGCCGAGGCCGAAACGCTGGTTCAGGAAGTTGCAGCAGTCTCTTTGCCCGAGCCGAGTTCCGAGATCGTGCCGTTGGAAGAGGCCGACGAACCGGTGGGCGCCGAAATCCGCAAGCGCATGTCCGAAATCGACATGGGCGACACCAACTCGATCGTTGCTTTTGGATCGGCTGCGCAGGCCGAGCTGCAGGAAATCAGCCAGGCCATGCTGGCTGACGTGCGCAACAAGGATGTCGGCCCCGCCGGTGACAGCCTGCGCGACATCGTCACCACGATCCGCGGCTTTTCCGTGTCTGAACTGGACGTGCGCCGCGAGCGCAGCTGGTGGGAGAAACTGCTGGGCCGCGCCGCGCCTTTCGCCAAGTTCACCGCGCGCTACGAAGAGGTGCAGGATCAGATCGACCGGATCACCGACAACCTTCTGTCGCACGAGCACACGCTTCTGAAGGACATCAAGTCTCTGGATCTGCTGTATGAAAAGACGCTGGATTTCTATGATGAACTGGCGCTGTACATCGCGGCCGGCGAAGAGAAGCTGACCGAACTGGACAGCCATGACATCCCCGAGAAAGAGGCCGAGGTGCAGGCCGCCCCGGAAGATCAGCAGGTGATGAAGGCGCAGGAACTGCGCGACCTGCGGGCCGCCCGCGACGATCTGGAACGGCGTGTGCATGACCTGAAGCTGACGCGACAGGTGACGATGCAATCGCTGCCCTCGATCCGGCTGGTTCAGGAAAACGACAAGTCGCTGGTGACCAAGATCAACTCGACGCTGGTGAACACCGTGCCGCTGTGGGAAACCCAGCTGGCGCAGGCGGTCACCATCCAGCGCAGCGCCGAGGCCGCCGCCGCCGTGCGCGACGCCAACGATCTGACGAACGAGCTGCTGACCTCGAACGCCGCGAACCTGCGCCAGTCGAACAAGATGATCCGCGAGGAAATGGAGCGTGGCGTGTTCGACATCGAAGCGGTCAAGAAGGCCAACGAGGATCTGATCGGCACGATCAATGAAAGCCTCGCCATCGCCGACGAGGGCAAGGCCCGCCGCGCCGCCGCAGAAGAAGAGCTGAAGAAGATGGAAGCCGAACTGCGGGACACCTTGGCTTCGGCCAAGGCTCGGAAAGACGGGCTGGGCGACACGGCCGGAACCGCCGTTCCGGGCTGAGGAGAGATCGCAGGTGCGGCTTCGGAGATTTCTAGGGCACGGGTTGGGGGCAGCTGCATTGCTGATCTTGGCCAATTGCGATGACGCGCTCGAGTCCTCGATTGCCCCGCAGGCGCGCCCGTCCCAGCCGCAGTTGGCCAATGCTTATGTCGAACCTTCGGCCGCAAGCCGGGATCTGGCGCGATATTATCAGCGCGTCGAGCGCGACCTGTTGACCCGTGGTCTGATGCGTACAGACGGTGGCGGGCCGGACACCCCGTTTGATGCGGATGATTTGGCGCGGAATTTCGAAGCCATCGCGTTCTACAGCGAGTATCCCGGCGCCGCCGTATCCGGCAGCAGCCAACGTACCATCGGAAGGCTAAGCCGCTGGTCTGGCCCGGTCCGGATACAGGCAGAGTTCGGGCCATCAGTATCGCCAGACCAACGTGCGGCCGACAAGGAACAGATCCGGGCCTATTCCGAACGCATGTCGTCCTTGACTGGCCACCCGATCTCGACCGTAACCAGAAACGCGAACTTCCATGTGTTCGTCTCCGGCGATGATGATACGGAATTCGTGCAAACGCGACTGCGCCAGTTGTTTCCCAATATCGGACAGGCTCAGTTGAACCTGTTTCAAGATTTACCGCGCTCGTTCTATTGCTTTGTCTTCGCCTCGGCGTCCAACGGGGCACCCAACACCTATACTGGTGCGGTTGCGTTGGTGCGGGCCGAGCACCCTGACTTGATGCGGCTGAGCTGCATCCATGAGGAAATCGCCCAGGGGCTGGGCCTGCCCAATGACAGCCCACGGGCGCGGCCGTCGATCTTCAATGATGACGACGAATTCGCCCTGCTGACCAGCCATGACGAAAAGCTGCTGACGATGTTGTATGATCCGCGCCTGAAACCCGGCATGACCGCGCAAGAGGCCGCGCCGGTGGTGCGGATCATCGCCCGTGAATTGATGGGGCAGTCGCTCTGACCCCGATGACAGGAGAACCCAGATGGGAATTTTCGATTTTCTGACCGGAGAATTCATTGATGTCATTCATTGGGTGGACGACACCCGCGACACGATGGTCTGGCGGTTCGAGCGCGAAGGCCACGAGATCAAGTATGGCGCCAAGCTGACCGTGCGCGAGGGCCAGGCGGCCGTATTCGTGCACGAAGGCCAGCTGGCCGACGTGTTTACGCCCGGCCTCTACATGCTTGAGACCAACAACATGCCGATCATGACGACGCTGCAGCACTGGGATCACGGGTTCCAGTCGCCGTTCAAGTCCGAGATCTACTTCGTCAACACGACCCGGTTCAACGACCTGAAATGGGGCACCAAGAACCCGATCATGCTGCGCGACCCGGAATTCGGCCCGACCCGGATCCGCGCCTATGGCACCTACACGATTCGGGTCAAGGACCCGGCCCGTTTCCTGGTCGAGATCGTCGGCACCGATGGCGAATTCACCATGGACGAGATCAGCTTTCAGATCCGCAACATCATCGTGCAGGAATTCAGCCGGGTCATCGCAGGCTCGGGCATTCCGGTTCTGGACATGGCCGCCAACACCGCCGATCTGGGCAAGCTGATCGCGGCGGAGGTCTCGCCTGTGCTGGATGGCTACGGGCTGGAAATGCCGGAATTCTACATCGAGAACATTTCGCTGCCACCGGCGGTCGAGGCGGCGCTGGACAAGCGTACTTCAATGGGGCTGGCGGGGGATCTGGGCAAATTCACCCAGTATTCCGCGGCCGAGGCAATGACGGCGGCCGCCAGCAACCCGAACGGAGGCGGTGGCATGGGTGCTGGCCTTGGTATGGGAATGGGCATGGCGATGGCGAACCAGATGTCGAACATGGCAGCGGGTCAGCCGTCTGGCCCGTGGGGCGCGCCCGCGCCCGCTGCCCCGCAACCATCAGCGCATGCGGCCCCGCCGCCCCCGCCGCCAGTCGAGCATGTCTGGCATATCGCGGTGGATGGCCAGACGAGCGGTCCGTTCTCGAAGGCCAAGATGGGCCGCATGGCCAGCGAGGGAGAAATTACGCGGGACACTTTCGTGTGGACGCCCGGTCAGGACGGCTGGAAGAAAGCGGGCGAGGTGCAGGAACTCGCGCAGCTGTTCACGATCCTGCCGCCTCCGCCGCCCGGGGCGTGAGGCATCGGCATGCCCGCATCGCGGAAACGCTCGAAGACAGGCGGGCGCAAAGCGCCGCAGCCGCCGCAATTCATCTGCCCGTGCTGCGGTTATGTCACCCTGGCCAAGCGCGGGGCCTACCTGATCTGCGCGATCTGCTTTTGGGAGGACGAGGACATTCTGTACGACAAGAACCCCCGCGAGCCCTCTGCCGCCAATCACGGCCTGACGCTGGCCGAGGCGCGCGAGAATTTCAGGGCGATCGGGGCCTGCGAAGCGGCGATGCTGCCGCATGTCCTGCCTGAGGAGCAGCGCGCAGCCTATCTTCACTTTCCCCTCGACACGTGACCACCCATGACACAGCCCCCTGCTCCGCCACCCGGTTCTGCGGAACATCGTTTTCCATGTGACAATTGCGGCGCGGACTATCGGTTCGACCCGCAATCCGGCACGCTGACCTGTGACCATTGCGGCCATTCCGAACCGATCGGGGCTGGCCCCTGGGGCGGCGCCAGCCTGCGCGAACTGGACTTCGACGCCGCCATCGCCGACCGCTTGCCCGACAGCGAGATCGAAGAGACGCGGGTTCTGACCTGCCCCAACTGCGCGGCCCAGGTCGAGTTCGACCCCAACACCCACGCCGCGGAATGCCCGTTCTGCGCCACCCCGGTCGTGACCGATACCGGCGTGAACCGGCACATCAAGCCGCGCGGCGTTCTGCCCTTTGCGCTGGACGAACGCGCCGCGCACAAGGCCATGAGCGACTGGCTGGGGCGGCTGTGGTTCGCGCCGAACGGGCTCAAGGACTATGCCCGCAAAGGCCGCAGGATGCAGGGCATCTATGTGCCCTACTGGACGTTCGACGCCGACACGAAATCGGCCTATCGCGGCGAACGGGGCGTAGTCTATTACGAAACCCGGACGGTGATGCGTGACGGCAAGCGGGTGCAGCAGCAAGTGCCCAAGGTGCGCTGGACGCCGAAATCCGGCAGGGTGGCCCGGTTCTTTGACGACGTGCTCGTGCTGGCCTCGCAATCGCTGCCCAAGTCATACACCGACGCGCTGCAACCTTGGGACCTGCCCGCGCTCGAGCCCTATCAGCCCGAGTACCTGGCCGGGTTCCGGGCCGAGGCCTACACGGTCGATCTGCAGCAAGGTTATCAGGAAGCCCGCGGCCACATGGCCCGCGTGATCGAGCGCGACGTCCGCTTTGACATCGGCGGCGACCGGCAGCGCATCCACGCGATCGAAACCGAGATCTGCGACGTGACCTTCAAGCACATCCTGCTGCCGGTCTGGATGGCCGCGTACAAGTATCGCGGCCAGACCTATCGCTTTGTTGTCAACGGTCGCACCGGTCAGGTGCAGGGTGAACGGCCCTGGTCGGCGATCAAGATCACGATTGCGGTGGTCCTGGGCCTGCTGGCGGCAGCCGGCATCGGGTATCTGGTGGCGACCGGACAGCAATGACCGCTGGGTTCCGCCGCCGAAAACTCTGCCTCGGAACCCCTTGAACATCCCGGGCTTCTCACCCATCCTGCCGCCGGCTGCCCCGGAGGAGAGGACGACGTGACCCTGGCCGATCTGAACACGCTTCTGACCGCGCGCCAGTCCTGCCGCGCCTTCCGGTCCGATCCGGTGCCGCGGGGTGACATCGAACAGATTCTGACCAGCGCCGCCCAAGTGCCCAGCTGGTGCAACGCGCAGCCCTGGCAGGTGGTCGTGACCAGCGGCGCGGAAACGGATGCGTTCCGCAGCGCCTTGCGGGCCGAAGCCGAGACCGGCCAGGCGCAGCCCGACCTGCCCTTTCCGACCGGCTATTCCGGCGTCTATCAGGACCGGCGCCGCGCCTGCGGATGGGCCCTGTACGAGGCCGTGGGCGTGAAAAAGGGCGACCGCGCTGGATCGGCCCGGCAGATGATGGAAAACTTCAACCTGTTCGGCGCCCCGCATTGCGCCATCCTGTCCAGCCCGGCGGAACTCGGCCCCTATGGCGCGATGGATTGCGGCGGGTTTGTCACGGCCTTCACACTGGCGGCACAGGCCTTGGGCATCGCCACGATCCCACAGGCGGCGGTGGCCGCCTATGGGCCGTTCCTGCACCGCTATTTCAACATCCCCGATGACCGGCTGATCCTGTGCGCGATTTCCTTCGGCTATCCGAATGTCGATCATCCGGCCAACCAATTCCGGACCGAGCGCGCCACGCTGGACGAGTTCGTCACCTGGCGTGGGGCTTGGACCGAGTAAGCGAACTTTGAGAAAAACATCGACATGCGCGCATTGATACAAAGGGTGTCCGAGGCATCGGTCTCGGTCGAGGGGGAAGTCATCGGCCAGTGCGGGCCGGGGCTACTGGTGCTGGTCTGCGCCATGCAGGGCGACGACGACTCGCACGCCGAGCAACTGGCGGCCAAGATTGCCAAGCTGCGGATCTTCAAGGATGACGCGGGCAAGATGAACCGGTCGGTGTTGGATATCGGCGGCTCGGCCCTTGTGGTCAGCCAGTTCACCTTGGCCGCCGACACGTCGCGCGGGAACCGGCCCGGATTTGCGGCGGCGGCCGATCCGGCAACCGGTGAACGCCTGTACGAACACTTTGCCCGCGCGCTGGCCGCGCTTGGGGTTCCGACCGAAACCGGGTCTTTCGGAGCGGATATGGCGGTGTCCCTGGTCAATGACGGCCCGGTTACGATCTGGATGGACATGTGATGACGATGCAGGATCAGGCGATCGCGATCTGGAAGGCGGGCGTTGCCGCCGTTGACGGCTATGGCGCGGTCAAGGCGGCACTGCCTAATGTTCCGCGCCCCGATTTGATTCTGGCGGTGGGCAAGGCCGCGGCGGCGATGATGAATGCGGCGCAGGATCATTTCGGCAGAACACCGGGCCTTGTGGTCACGAAAGACGGCCATGCCGAAGGGCTGCCGTCACATCTGCAGGTCATCGAAGCCTCTCACCCCGTGCCCGATGCCCGCAGCCTGAAGGGCGGCCAAGCCCTGCGCGCGGCGGTTCAGGCCATGGAGCCTGGCACGCATCTGTTGCTGCTGGTCTCGGGCGGAGCGTCTTCGCTGGCCGAGGATCTGGTCCCGGGGGCCACCCTCGAAGATCTGGCGCGGCTGAACGCGCAGCTGCTGTCCGAGGGGCTGGACATCACCGCCATGAACGCCCGCCGGCGCGAGATGTCGCGGATCAAGGGCGGCGGTCTGCTGGCCGGTTTCGGCGGAGCGCGCGCGACGGTCCTGGCCATCTCGGACGTGCCGGGGGACGACATCGGCGTCATCGGATCGGGCATCGGCGCCTTGCCCGACGCCCCGCAATTCGAAGCGAATGCACAGATCATTGCCTCGAACGCCCATGCGCGCTGCGCCGCAGCAGACGCGGCACGTGCCGCCGGTCTGGACGTTTTGGCCGAGGAAGAGGCCCTGCACGACGACTATCTGTCCGTCGCGGCAGATATCGGCGCGCGGCTGCGCCAGATGCCGCCGGGCGCGATGATCTTTGGCGGAGAGCCGACGGTTGTCCTGCCCGAAAACCCGGGCCGAGGCGGGCGCAACCAGGCGCTGGCACTGGCGTTGGCGCGCGAGATTCAGGGATGCGAGGGGCTGTGCGTCGTGGTCGGCGGAACCGACGGCACCGACGGGCCGACCAATGCGGCCGGCGGTGTCGTGACCGGCGCGACATGGGCCGATGGGGCGGACCAAGCCTTGCGCGCGGCTGATGCAGGGTCGTTCCTTGACCGGGTCGGTGCTCTGCTAGTGACCGGCCCCACGGGAACCAATGTCATGGATCTGCTTGTCGCAACGAAGGAATGAATTGACGCTTTTCCTCGCACACCATCCGCCGAACCGCCTGAGACTGGGCACATGACTCAGGCGAAGAACTCACTGGCCGAGATCGAAGAGGTTCCGGATCAGGGCATCATTCTGTCGGACGGCTGCCGCCTGTCGGCGCGGATCTGGCGGCCTGTCGATGCGCCGCAGCACCCGGTGCCCGCCATTTTGGAATACCTGCCTTATCGCAAGCGCGACGGCACGACGGCGCGCGATGCCCTGACCCATCCCTGGTTTGCCAAACGTGGATACGCCTGCATCCGCGTCGACATGCGCGGCAACGGCGACAGCCAGGGACTGATGGAGGATGAATACACCCAGCAGGAACTGGACGACGCCGTCGAAGTGATCGAATGGCTGGCCCAACAGCCCTGGTGCAGCGGCGCGGTCGGGATGATGGGGATCAGCTGGGGCGGCTTCAACGCGCTGCAAGTGGCGGCGCTGCAACCCGCGCCGTTGAATGCCATCATCACCCTGTGTTCGACCGCCGACCGTTATGCCGATGACATCCATTACAAGGGCGGCTGCCTTCTGAACGAGAATCTGGGCTGGGGGGCCACCATGTGGTCGTATTCGTCCCGCCCGCCCGACCCGGCGCTGCGTGACGACTGGCGCGAGATGTGGCTGCAGCGGTTGACGGCCGAACCGTTTCTGCCCTCGGTCTGGCTGCGGCATCAGACCCGCGATGCCTATTGGCGACATGGGTCTGTCTGCGAAGACCCCGGCGCGATCCGAGCCGCGACACTGGCGGTGGGCGGCTGGGGTGATGCCTACAAGAACACGGTGCCCTGGCTGGTCGAGAACCTGACTGCGCCGGTCAAGGGCATCGTCGGCCCCTGGGTGCACAAGTACCCGCATTTTGCCGTGCCCGAACCACGCATCGGCTTCCTGCAAGAGGCGCTGCGCTGGTGGGACCGCTGGCTGAAGGGCAAAAAGACCGGAGTTGAACAGGACCCGGCCTATCGCGCCTATCTGATGGATGGCGTGCGCCCGGCGCGCTGGTATGCCGAACGCCCGGGCCATTGGATCACCGAGGATGCCAGCGCCACGTCCCACCTGCCGACGGTCACCCTTCCGCTTTCCGAAGCCGGGCTGGGTAAGGACGGCCCCTTGGATACCAAAATCCGCTCGCCGCATCATTGCGGCATGGATGGCGGCGAATATTGCGCCATCTGGCTGGGTCCGGACATGCCGGGCGACCAGCGGGCAGATGACGCTCTGTCTGCCTGTTTCGACACGACCCCTCTGACCGCAGATCTGGACATTGTCGGTGCCCCGCGCCTGCGCTTGAAGCTGAGTGTCGACAAACCACAAGCCCAGATTGCCGTTCGGCTGAACCAAATCCACCCCGACGGAGCTGCGACTCGGATCACCTATGGTGTATTGAATCTGACCCATACGGAGGGGCATTCGTCCCCCAAAACGTTGATACCCGGACAGGTCTACGACATCGAAGTTGTGCTGGACCACGTCGCCTACCGGGTTCCCAAGGACCACAGCCTGCGCGTTGCCGTCTCAAGCGCCTATTGGCCGCTGATCTGGCCTTCGCCGGAAACAGCGGAGCTCCACCTGACAGGCGGCACGTTCACGATCCCCCAGCGCGACAGGTCGGATCGGGATGAATGGCAATTTGCCCCACCCGATGCGGACTCTCCGTGGCAAGTGACCCAATTGCGAGAGGCGACCCATGCGCGGCGCGTCGAAACTGACATGACGACCGGCGTCATCGATCTGGTCATCGAAGATGATTTCGGCTTGGTCGAAGACGCGGATCATGGTCTGGTCAGCGGCGGAACCGCTTTTGAACGGTGGTCGATCCATCCGGACGATCCGCTGAGCGCGCGCGGTTGCTGCGAATGGGTACAAGAGACCCGTCGCGACGGCATCCAACTGCGAACCGAGGCCAATTGCGAGATGTGGTCGGACCGATCCAGCTTTCATCTGCGCGCGACGCTTGATGCCTTTGAAAACGATGTGAAGATTTTTTCCAAAACCGTGGAGGACACCATACCTCGTGATCAGATGTGATTTTGCTGGTGGCAAGTCCCCGAGATTTGACCTTGCCCGCCGAGACGAAATGCGCCAACGTTGACTCATGCGTCAATAAAAAGCCCGTAAAACGGGCACACAAAACACTCAACTGGGAGATATCCGAATGAACGAACAACTCACTCACATGGCCAGCCAGGTGACCGCCGGGAAACTGACCCGACGTGAATTCATGGGGAAGGCAGCCGCATTGGGTGTATCGGCTGCCATGGCCAGCACCGTCTTCGCCGACGCGGCCCGCGCCGCTGGCGCCAAGAAAGGTGGCGATCTGAAACTGGGCCTGCAGGGCGGTGAATCCACGAACTCGCTGGACCCGGCCACCTATGCCAGCTCGGTTCCGTTCCAGAACGGCAAGCAGTTCGGCGACCAACTGGTCGAAGTCGCCCCCGACGGCACGATCGAGCCGCGCCTGGCCGAAAGCGTTGAAGGCAGCGCCGATGCCAAGGTGTGGACGTTCAAACTGCGTCAGGGGGTCGAGTTCCACAACGGCAAGACCATGACCAGCGAGGACGTGCTGAAAACGATGCAGCGCCACTCGAACGAAGATTCGAAGTCGGGCGCGTTGGGCATCATGAAGGGCATCGAGTCGATGAAGGCCGATGGCGAATATTTTCAGGTCACCCTGAACGAGCCGAACGCCGATCTGCCTTACCTGATGGCCGATTATCACCTGATCATCCAGCCGGACGGCGGAATGGACAACCCGGGCGCCGGTATCGGCACCGGTCCGTACAAGCTGGAAGCGGACGAACCCGGTGTGCGCCACCTGTTCTCCAAATTCGAGAACCACTGGAACCCGGATTTCGGCAACTTTGACAGCGTCGAAGTGGTGGTCATCAACGATGCCACGGCCCGGACGGCCGCGCTGCAGTCGGGTCAGGTTCACGCGATCAACCGGGTTGAGCCCAAGGTTGCCGACCTCTTGGGTCGTGCGCCCAACCTGACCGTACATTCGACGGCAGGACGCGGCCACTACGTGTTCATCATGCATTGTGACACGGCGCCGTTCGACAGCAACGAGCTGCGGACCGCTCTGAAATACGCGATCAACCGCGAAGAACTGGTCGAGAAGGTACTGCGCGGCTATGGCTCGGTCGGGAACGACATGCCGATCAACGCAGCATACCCGCTGTTCGATGAGACGATCCCGCAGCGTGAGTTCAGCGTCGAAAAAGCCGCCGAACATTACAAGAAGTCCGGTCATGACGGGTCGCCCATCATTCTGCGTGTGGCCGACGGAGCCTTCCCTGGCGCCGTAGATGCCGCAGCCCTGTTCCAGCAGACCGCCCAGCAGGCCGGCATCCCGCTTGAGATCAAGCGCGAGCCGAATGATGGCTACTGGTCCGAAGTCTGGAACGTACAGCCGTTCTGCGCGTCCTACTGGGGCGGCCGCCCGGTGCAGGACCAGATGTACGCAACTGCCTATCTGTCCACCGCCGACTGGAACGACACCCGGTTCAAGGTCAAACAGTTCGACGACCTGCTGTTTGCCGCGCGTGCCGAGCTGGATCCGGCAAAGCGCAAGGCCATCTACAGCCAGATGGGCATGATGGTCCGTGACCAGGGCGGCCTGATCTGCCCGATGTTCAACGACTTTGTCGAAGGCATCAGCAACCAGCTGGATGGCTGGGAAACTGATCCGACCCAAGAGATGATGAACGGCAACATGTCCCGCAAGATGTGGTTCGTCTAACTCGGATCGACAGGTATGCATCCTATCATCAAACTGGTTTCCCAGCGCCTGGCGCTGGGATTCCTCTTGCTGTTTGGCGCTTCGGCCCTGATTTTCGGGTTGACCGAGGCCCTACCCGGAGACGCCGCGCAAGCCGTCCTGGGGCAGTCCGCCACCCCTGAATCCCTTGCCAACCTCCGTGAGGAGATGGGGCTGAACCGTCCCGCCTTGACCCGGTATTTCGAATGGCTTGGCGGAATTGTCCAAGGTGACATGGGCACGTCCCTGACCAACAAGCTGGACATCGCCGAGTCGGTCAGCAACCGATTGGGCAATACGTTGTTTCTTGCCTTCTGGGCGGCCATCGTCTCGGTGCCCCTTGCAATTTTTCTTGGCCTCGTCGCGGTACGCTACCGCAACCGCTGGCCCGACAAGCTGATCTCAGCCGTTACTCTGACGACAATCTCGATCCCGGAATTCCTGATCGGCTACGTCCTTGTCTATTTCATCGCGGTCAAGCTGGGCATGTTCTCGCCGCTGGCGATGATCAATGACAGCATGTCCTTTTGGCAAAAGCTGAACTCGATCGCGCTGCCCGTCATCGTGCTGACCATGGTGGTTCTGGCGCATATGATGCGCATGACTCGCGCCGCAATTTTGAACGTAATGCAGTCGGCTTATGTCGAAACGGCCGAACTCAAGGGCCTGAGCAACTTCAAGGTCATCTGGCGCCATGCCTTCCCGAACGCCATCGCCCCCATCGTGAACGTGGTGATGCTGAACCTGGCCTATCTGGTCGTCGGCGTCGTCGTGGTCGAGGTGGTGTTCGTCTATCCCGGCATGGGACAGTATCTGGTGGACCATGTGACCAAGCGCGATGTGCCGGTGGTGCTGGCCTGCGGCGTCATCTTTGCCGCCATCTATATCGGGCTGAACATGGTTGCCGACATCGTCGCGATCCTGGCCAACCCAAGGCTGAGGCACCCGAAATGAAGAACATCCCAATCTCTGCAATGATCGGGCTGGCCTTCACCGCCCTGTATTTCATCATCGCCGTCTTTGCGCCCTTCCTGGCGCCCTACGGTATGGCCGAGGTGGTCGGCGACGTGTGGGAGCCCTCGAGTTCGGAATTCTGGCTGGGCACCGACAATATCGGCCGCGATCTTCTCAGCCGAATGATCTATGGCGGGCGCACCACGATCTTCATCGCCACCGCCGCCACCATCCTCAGCTTCGTCACCGGTTCGATCCTGGGCTTTCTGGCGGCCGTGCTGGGAGGCTGGGCCGATCAGGTGATGTCGCGGACCGTGGACCTGATCATGTCGATCCCGTCGCTGATCACCGCGCTGGTGGTTCTGGCGATGGTGCCGGTCACCATCCCGGTTCTGATCGTGGTCATGGGCCTGCTGGACGCCACCCGCGTCTATCGTCTGGCCCGGGCCGTGGCCGTTGACATCGAAGTCATGGACTATGTCGAGGCCGCCAAGCTGCGCGGTGAGGGCCGCGGCTGGATCATCTTCCGCGAGATCCTGCCCAACGCGCTGTCCCCGCTGGTGGCCGAACTGGGCCTGCGCTTCATCTTCATGGTGCTGTTCGTCTCGACCCTGTCGTTCCTGGGCCTGGGCGTTCAACCTCCGCTGGCCGATTGGGGCGGTATCGTGAAAGAAAACAAGGACGGCATCGTCTATGGCATCGGCGCGGCGCTGTACCCGGCGGTGGCCATCGCCACGCTGGCCATCTCGGTCAACCTGGTGGCCGACTGGATCCTGAACCGCACCACATCGCTGAAAGGAGGCCGGGGATGAGCGATACCCTTCTCAAGGTCCGTGACCTCAAGATCGGCGCAACCGTCTACCCGCCGGGCGAAAAGCCCCGCGACATCGAAATCGTGCACGGGGTCAGCTTTGACCTCGAGCGCGGCAAGGTGCTGGGGCTGATCGGGGAATCCGGTGCGGGCAAATCGACCATCGGGCTGGCATCGATGGCTTATGGCCGGGGCGGCGTTAAGATCACCGGCGGTGAGGTCTGGGTGAACGGGCGCGACATCCTCAAGACGTCGCTGTCGGATATCCGCAAACTGCGCGGCGGCGAGGTGACCTATGTGTCGCAATCGGCGGCGGCGTCCTTCAATCCCGCCAAGAAGATCATGGATCAGGTGGTCGAAGCCGCGGTCGAGCAGAAGAAGTTCAGCCGCAAAGAGGCCGAGGCCCGTGCGCGTGAGCTGTTCGCCAAGCTGGGCCTTCCCGACCCGGACAACATCGGCAACCGCTATCCGCACCAGGTCTCGGGCGGGCAGCTGCAGCGTTGCATGACGGCGCTGGCGCTGTGCCCCGAGCCGGATCTGGTGGTGTTCGACGAACCCACGACCGCGCTCGACGTGACCACCCAGATCGACGTCCTGATGGCGATCAAGGAAGCAATCCGCGACACCGGCGTGGCCGCGCTGTACATCACCCACGATCTGGCGGTCGTGGCGCAGGTCAGCGATGACATCATGGTGCTGCGCATGGGTGACACGGTCGAATACGGCACCACCGACCAGATCATCAACAACCCACAAGAAGAGTACACGCGGGCGCTGGTCTCGGTCCGTTCGATCGAACACGAGGAAAAACAGCCCACGCCCGAACCCGTGCTGCAGGTTGATGGCATCACGGCCCGTTACAAGGGGCTGAATTTCGACGTGCTGCACAACGTCAATGTCGAGGTACATCCGGGCCAGACGCTGGCGGTCGTGGGGGAATCGGGGTCGGGCAAGTCCACGCTGGCCCGGGTGATCACCGGCCTGCTGCCCCCGCGCGACGGCGAGATCAACTTTGCCGGGCGCAAGCTCAGCCCCGATCTGGCCGGACGCTCGCGCGAGGACCTGCGCGAGTTGCAGATGATCTACCAGATGGCCGATGTTGCGATGAACCCGCGCCAGACGGTGGGTACAATTATCGGCCGGCCGCTCGAGTTCTACTTCAACATGCGCGGCACCGAGAAGCGCAAGCGCATCGTTGAACTGCTGGACGAGATCGAACTGGGCGAAGGTTTCATCGACCGGTACCCGGCCGAGCTGTCCGGCGGTCAGAAACAGCGTGTGTGCATCGCCCGCGCGCTGGCGGCCAAGCCCAGGATGATCATCTGTGACGAGGTCACCTCGGCGCTGGATCCTCTGGTAGCGGACGGTATTCTCAAGCTGTTGCTGGACCTGCAGAAGATCGAGGACGTGGCCTATCTGTTCATCACCCATGACCTGGCGACGGTGCGCGCGATCAGTGACAGCATCGCCGTGATGTATCAGGGGCGCGTGGTGCGCTATGGGCCCAAATCGCAGGTGCTGAGCCCGCCGTTCGACGACTATACCGATCTGCTGCTCAGTTCGGTGCCGGAAATGCATCTGGGCTGGCTGGAAGAGGTCGTGGCCCACCGCAAGATGGAGAGCGCCGGCAACTGAGCCGCTGGCTGTGCAGGCCGACAAAACACTCTGAAATCCCGACACTTTGTTTCTATCGAAGTGTCGGGATTTTCTCAGTTCTGGCGGGAACAGGCAGCCTTGGCTGACCGAATCTCCTAGGGTGGGCCAAATAAGCCATCCAATACGAGGGCCATGCGATGGACCGCAAGCTTCTGCTCATCATTCTCGACGGGGTTCCCTGGCGCAATTTCCGCCGGCTATTCGGCAACCTCGAGGGCTGGGTCGACAGCGGCGAGGCGCGGGTTTGGAAGCTGCGTTCGGTGCTGCCTTCGATCTCGGCCAGCTGCTATGCCTCGATCCACACGGGCGTGACACCACAGGAGCATGGCTGCACCGGAAACGGCAACGTGTTCCGGCTGGACCACAAGGACATATTCAGCCAGGTGCGCGAGGCCGGCGGCGTGACCGGGGCCGTTACCCACAGCTTCTGGTCGCAGTTCTTCAACCGCCACCCTTTCGACTATGTGCGCGACATCGAATACGACGAGCCGGACAGCGCCACCATCAACCACGGCCGCTTCCACTCGATGACGGGCTATGGCAAGGCCAACCAGATGACGCCGTCCGATGTCGACCTGTTCGCGACCCTGACCAACCTGTGCCTGCGGTTCGGGCTGGATTACGGCATTCTCCATACCTGTACGCTCGACAGCATGGGCCACCGCTTCTACCACGACTGTGAAGAGATGGATCACGCCTGCTTCGTCTTGGACGAGATGCTGGCCCCTTTCATTCCCCGCTGGCGGCAGTTGGGATACGAGGTGATCGTGACCGCCGATCACGGCCAGGACGAGCGCGGCCACCACGGCGGGCGCAGCGTGCTGCAGCAGGAAACGGCGCTGTACTACTTCGGCGATGCCGAGGGTCCCGATGCGGAAACGGTCATTGACCAATTACAGTTGGCGCCCACGATCCTGACCCGCATGGGCGCACCGGTGGCCGAGACGATGAAGGCCAGGCCGTTCCTGCGCTGAGCGCGGTCAGTCGTAGTTCCACAACCCCTGCCCCAGCGCCTCGACCGCGATCGAGATCCGTTCGAAGCTGTCGGCGGCGCGGGTCACCGAATGGCGGGCGCGCAGGTAGCCATGCACGAGTCCGGCCTCGTTGATCCAATGCGCCTGCCCGCCGGCGGCGGTGATTTTGGCGCAGTACGCGGCTCCGTCATCACGCAGGGGATCGCAGTCGGCGGTCACGACTACCGTCGGCGGCAGCCCGGAAAAGTCGGTATCGAGCAGGGGTGCGAATGTTGGGTCATGTTCCGGGACGGCGCCGCCGCAGCGGACCTTTTCATAGAACAGGACCTCGTCGCGCGTCAGCATCGGGGCGTGGGCGTGTTCGATGTACGATCCCTGGTTCGGGTCGCCGCCCAAACCGGGATAGATCAGAACCTGCCCCAGGATGCTCCCGATGCGCCCGCGCGCGTGATGGGCGACGGCTGCGGCCAGGTTTCCGCCCGCGCTGTCCCCGGCCAGAACCAGCGGATCGCCGAATTCGGATTCCACCCAGTTCACCGCGGTCCAGCAATCCTGGAACTGCGCCGGATGAACATGTTCAGGACACAGGCGGTAGTCGACCGCCACCACCCGATAGCCAGTTTGGGCGCACAGTTCGGCGCAGACGTCATCGTGGCTGTCCAGCCCGCCCACGACGAACCCGCCGCCATGCATGTAGACGACGGTTCGGGTTGGATCTCCGCAGGAATAGATGCGCACCCCGACCCCATCGGCCGAGCTGTCCCGCGTTTCGACGCCCGGTGGACGCGGCTGCCGAAACGCGCGGCACATGTCGTCATAGACGCGGCGCTGGTCCTCGATGGACCGATCCACCGCGTCTTCGGGATAGCTTTCGGCGGTGCGCCGGATGAACGCCCAGGTCTCCTCGTCGATCAGACGTTCATAGTCCATTGCCCCTCCGGATCAGTCGGCCCACTCCCACGGCCGGGTGAAGTTGCCCAGCACTTGGTTCACATCGTCCTCGGATGCGCCGTTCGCGTCAAGCTGCGCGACAAGGCCGCGCTTTTTGTCGTCGATGACCGACACGACTCGCGCCGCAACGCCGGCGGTTTCCAACGCCTGGTTGTAGACCCGCGTGATCGCCTGTTTTCGCAGTTCTGGCTTGAAGACCTTGCCCACCGCCGTCTTCGGCAGTTCGGGTAGGATGGTCATGTGCTTGGGATGCGCCGCGCGTTCGTGCACGTGCACCTTGCAGTATTCCAGCAGTTCTTCCTCGGTCACGCTGGCGCCTTCGACCAGTTCGACAAAGGCACAGGGAACCTCGCCCGCATGGGCGTCGGGCTGGCCGATGGCGCCGGCAAAGGCCACCGCGTCATGGCCCAGCAAGGCCTCTTCGATCTCGGCCGGGTCGATATTGTGGCCGCCGCGAATGATCAGATCCTTGGCCCGGCCCGTGATCCACAGATACCCGTCCGCATCGAACCGTCCCAGGTCGCCGGTGCGCAGGTACTTGTCGAAATAGTAGAGATCGACGTTTTTGTCCTCCTCGGTATAGGTGTTCCCGGCATAGACACCCGGGTTCGACACGCAGATTTCGCCCACTTCGTCCACCGCGCATTCCTTGGGCCCGTCGGGGCTGTCGCGCAGGATCTTGACGTCGGTGTACGGGAACGGAATCCCGATCGAGCCAATTTTCTTCTCGCCATCCACCGGGTTGCAGGACACCAGGCAGGTGGCCTCGGTCAGGCCATAACCTTCGACGATGGTCACACCGGTCGCTTTCTCGAACCGGCGGAACAGTTCGACCGGCAGCGGAGCCGAACCCGAGAAGGCCGTCTTGACGGTCGAGATGTCGGCATCCACCGGACGCTGCATCTTGGCCGAGATCGCCGTGGGCACGGTGATGATGAACGAAACTTTCCAACGTTCGATCAGCTTCCAGAAGTTGTCGAACACGCCGTCGCCGCGATAACCGGCGGGGGTCGGGAACACCACATGGGCGCCCGACGACACCGCCGCCATCACGATCACATGGCAGGCAAAGACGTGGAACATCGGCAGCGGGCACATGATCACGTCCTCTTCCGAGAACAGCAGCGTGTGGCCCAGCCACCCATTGTAGATCATGCCGGAATATTTGTGCTGCGCGACCTTGGGCATACCTGTGGTGCCGCCGGTATGGAAATAGCAGGCAACCCGGTCCTCTTTGCTGTCCTCGAAGGTCAGCGTGGTGGGTTGCTTCGCCAGTTCCTTGTTGAAATCCAGATAATCGGCGTGGGCCAGATGCTCTTTGTCGGCCATCTTGGGCCGGACCAAAGGCACGATCCACGATTTCGGCGGCGTCAGGTACCGGTTCAGGTCAATCTCCAACACGGTGTTGACACCCGGCGCGTGGCGCACGGCCTCGGCGACCTTCTGCGCGACGTCCGTTTTCGGGAATGGCTTCAGCGTGACCACGACCTTGGCCTTGGTCTCACGCAGGATCGACGCGATCTGCTCTGGCTCGAGCAGCGGGTTGATCGGGTTCACGATCCCGGCCACCGCGCCGCCCATCATGGTGACCAGCGTCTCGTTGCAGTTGGGCAGCACATAGGCCACCACGTCGTTTTCCTTGACCCCCAAAGAGCGGAACAGGTTGGCCGCCTGGTTCGTCTTGGTCAGCAGTTGCGACCATGTCAGGGTTTCGGCCTTGTCCTTGGGGCCGGACAGGATCTGGAAACTGATCGCGTTGCGATCCGGGAACTTGGCGGCCGTCCGCGAGAGCAGTTGATGGAACGTGACGGGGACGTCGCGGTCCTCCCACGGCATTTCCTGCTCCATTCTCAGTTTGTCTTCCTTGCCCACAAAGGCCATGTGGTTCCTCCCCTTTTTTACCCTGCATTTTTGCAGGCTGTCTTGCGTCCAAGATGTAAGCAAATGCAGCCCTGCGCAAGCGAGGGCTTACCCTCGGGCAAGGGGAAAAAGTAGAATGACGCTACGGCGGTTCGCGAAATGCCCGCGCGTCACTTCACTCGGCGGCCACACCATCGGTGAACTGGAGACGCGCCAGACGCGCATAAAGCCCATCTTGCGCCACCAGATCGTCATGGGTGCCCTGCGCCACGATCCGGCCGTTCTCCATCACCACGATGCGATCGGCCTTTTTCACGGTGGCCAGGCGGTGCGCCACGATCAGGGTGGTGCGCCCGGCGCGCATCTGGTCGACAGCGGCCTGAACGGCGCGCTCGCTCTCGGCGTCCAGCGCCGAGGTCGCCTCGTCCAGCAGCAGAACCGGAGCGTCGCGCAAAATCGCCCGCGCGATGGCGATGCGCTGTTTCTGACCGCCCGACAGCATCACGCCGCGTTCGCCGACGAAACTGTCATAGCCTTCGGGCAGGGCCGAGATGAAGTCATGCGCCGCGGCGGCACGGGCCGCGGCCTCGACCTCGGCATCCGAGGCGTCCAGCCGTCCGAACCGGATGTTTTCGCGCGCCGAGGCCGCAAAGATCACCGGATCCTGCGGAACCAGCGCCATGTGCTGCCGGAAATCCGCCCGGCGCATGTCGCCCAGATCGATCCCGTCTAGGCTGACCTGACCGGCCTCGGGGTCGTAGAACCGCTGGATCAACTGGATCACGGTCGTCTTGCCCGCGCCCGAGGGTCCGACGAAGGCCACGGTCTCGCCCGGGTTCACTGTCAGCGACAGGTCGTCCAGTGCCAGAACGTCTGGCCGGGCCGGGTAGCGGAAGGTGACGTTGTCAAAGGTGATCTGTCCCTTGATCGGCTGCGGCAGCGCCTTGGGTTGTGTCGGGTCGTTGACCGTATCTTCGGCGTTCAGCAACTCGACCAGCCGCTCGGTGGCGCCTGCGGCACGCTGCAGCTCGCTCCAGATTTCGGAAAGGGCGGCTACGGACCCGGCCATGATGATCGAATAGATCACGAACTGGATCAGCACGCCTTCGGTCATCACGCCGTTGCGCACATCGTTCGCCCCCATCCACAAAACTCCGACGATCCCCGAGAAAACCAGAAAGATCACGATCACCGTCAGAACCGCCCGCGTCTGGATACGGCGCAGGGAAACATGGTACGAGGTCTCGGTCATGTCGCCGAACTGGCGGCGGCTGGCGTCCTCATGGGTGAACGCCTGTACGGTCTGAACGGCGCCCAGCGCCTCGCCTGCATTGCCCGACGAGGCGGCGATCCAATCCTGGTTTTCGCGGCTTATGACCCTCAGCCGACGCCCGAGAACCAGGATCGGCACCACCACCACCGGGATCAGCAGCAAAACCAGCCCGGTCAGCTTGGCCGAGGTCAGCAACATCAGCACAAGCCCGCCGATGAACATCAGGAAATTCCGCAATGCGATCGACACTGACGAGCCCAGAACGGATTGGATCAGCGTGGTGTCGGTGGTGATACGGCTCAGGACCTCACCGGTCATGATGCGTTCGTAGAAGGCGGGGCTCATGCCGATGACGCGGTCAAAGACTGCCTTGCGGATGTCAGCCACGACCCGCTCGCCCAACCGGGTCACCAGCATGTACCGGATACCCGTTCCCACCGCCAGAACCGCCGCGATGCCCAGAGCCGCCAGGAAATACCAATCGAGCAGTTCACCGTCTTCGATGCGGAAGTTGTCGACCACGCGCCGCACCGCCAAAGGCAAGGTCAGGGTCATGCTGGCCGTCAGAACCAGCGCTAGCGTCGCCCCAAGCATCAGCAGCCGATAAGGTTTCATGAACGGCCACAAAGAGGCCAGCACGCCCAGCTTCCGGGATCCGGGTCGATCTTCATGAGCACCGGGCGCCTGCACGTTTGCTTGGTTGGCGGAGCGTGTTCTTGCCATGCCTGACCCTTTTTACCTTCTGGGACTCGCGATACGGCTTCTTGGCGGCGCAGGCGCGTCGGGTCAAGGAGACTGCGCGCAATAGCACCCCGACAAGGGCTTTTTGACGCAACTTATTCCGGAGAGTTTGGAGCGGGTAGACGGAATCGAACCGACATAGCCTGCTTGGAAGGCAGGGGCTTTACCATTAAGCTATACCCGCTTGGTGAAGGGCTGAGTAGTCCATGCCCGGGCCGTCGTCAAGAACCGAAATCCACCTACGCATCGCTTTTGCGACTGCCTGCGTGCGGTCAACCATTGCAGACTGCGCGGCCAACCGCCCATCGCTCTGAATTGCACTTGTTTTGGGGTCGCGCACTGGCGCAGCATACGATTGCAGTGCTTGCCGTTCGCGAAAACCTGCCTAGCGTGTGTACCGCCCCAAACGGTTAATGGGGTTGTTAAGTACCTGTAACAATCAGTTCCTAAATCCGTTTCACAAATTCATTCCGACAGCGAGGAATCATCCAATGAAAGACGTTGATCCAGCCACCCTTTCCGCCGACGATTGGGACGAACTGCATTTTCCCCGCCCCGACGAAAACGACTTTGACCGCGTCGTCGAAAGCGCCCTGTCGCGACGCGGCTTTCTGGGCGGAGTGTTGGCCTTCGGGTCGGGCGCTGCGGCCATGGGCAGCGGTCTGCTGGGGTCGACCTCAGCCTACGCACAGACCGCTTCTCGTTTTGCCTTCACTCCGATCGCGGCCCAGACCGATGGCACCGTGCATGTACCCGAGGGGTATGAATGGAAAGTCCTCATGCGCTGGGGCGATCCGCTGTTCTCCGAGGCTGACGGGTATGACATCACCGATGGTGGACCGGTCGAAAACTCGGACAAGGTTTTTGGCGAAAACACTGATGGTATGGAAACCTTCTCGTTCCAAGGGCACCAGTTGATCGCCATCAATCACGAGTATCCCAATCGCAAAATCAACCTGCCCGCAGCGCAGGAAGGTGTGCCCGCAAACGCGGATGACGTTCGAAAGTTGCAGAACCTGCAGGGTGTGACGGTGATGGAAATTGTCGAAACCCCGGATGGCTGGACCGTGGTCAAGGACAGCCCTTTCAATCGCCGAATTCACCACAACACCCCCATGAAGATCGTGGGGCCAGCAGCTGGCCACGACCTGCTGAAGACCGAGGCCGATCCGACCGGCACAACGTCGCTGGGCACGATGAACAATTGCGGCTCGGGCAAGACACCTTGGGGCACCTACCTGACCTGCGAAGAGAACTTCAACGGCTACTTCGGCTCCAGCAACGAAAGCGCGACATATGTTCCAAAGGTCGCGGATGGCTTCAAGCGATACGGCATCAAGGCCGAAAGCTGGAACGGGTACGAATTGTTCGATCCGCGGTTTGACACCTCGAAGAACCCCAACGAACCACATCGCGTCGGCTGGGTGGTCGAAATCGACCCGACCGATCCCAACAGCACCCCGGTCAAGCATACCGGACTTGGGCGGTTCAAACATGAAAACGCCGCGGTCGAGTTGGCCAAGGATGGTCGCATTGTCGTCTATATGGGCGATGATGAGCGGGGCGAATACCTGTACAAATTCGTCTCGAACGGCGTCTACACCCCCGGCGGGGATACCGAAGGTCTGCTGGATGACGGCACGCTGTATGTTGCCAGATTCAACGACGACATGTCCGGTGAATGGGTGCCGCTGACACCGGAAACCACCGGCATGGACGAAGCCGAGATTCTGATCTTTGCCCGCATCGCGGCGTCTGAGGCCGGTGGAACCACGATGGACCGACCGGAATGGGTTGCAACCAGCCCGGTTCTTGCCGAGGCCTATTGCTGCCTGACCAACAACAAGAACCGTGGCGTCAAACCCAACGCGGGTGGCGATGACACTTCGGTCAATGGCCCCAACCCTCGGGAAACCAACAAATACGGGCAGATTGTTCGCTGGCGGCCAGCCAACCAGGATTATGCAGAAACGGCGTTTCAGTGGGATCTGTACGTCATGGCCGGCAATCCGACAGTGCATTCCGATGCGTATGCCGGGTCCGAGAACGTAAACGAAGGTAACCTGTTCAACTCGCCCGACGGGATGATGATCGACAGCACCGGCGTGGTCTGGATCCAGACCGACGGGAACGACGACAACGAAGGAGATTTTGCAGGCCATGGCAACAACCAGATGCTGGCTGGCGACCCGATCACGGGTGAAATCGTTCGATTCATGACCGGCCCGAACGGCTGCGAGGTGACCGGTCTGACATGGTCGGCCGACCGCCGGACCATGTTTGTAGGCATCCAGCACCCCGGTGGATCCTGGCCAGATGGGGGCACGCCGCGTTCCTCGATCATCGCGATCAAACGCAAGGACAACGGACAGGTCGGCTGAACCGTCTTACCTCAGCGATCACCCCCGGCGAAGCGTCGGGGGTGACAGTGCTGTTCAGAGATCTTGGCCCGGCATCGCCAAAGGCCCACCATCGGCTGCAAGGTGACGCTCGGGCAGCCACGGGTTCAGTTCCAGCGCCTCTGCCAGTGCAACGCGGGCTTCTTCCATTCTCTGCAGACCCATGAGGGTCAGCGCACGACCGCTCATCGCTGCGATATGGTTCGGCGACAATTCTAGTGCGCGGTCCAGATCGGTCAGGGCCGATTCAAAATCCTGACGCAGGAAATTCACGAATGCGCGCTGGTTGTAGCCCTCGGCATACTCGGGGCAATATGCAATCAAACGGTCGAAATCCTGCAGCGCCCCCAACAGATCCCAGGCATTACGTCTGGACATGCCCTGATCCAATACGGTCTGCGCGGCCTCGTCAGGTGCGTCGGCCCACAGCTCCCACATCTGGTTCGAGATCTCGCGCGCGGCCATCTCGGTCTCGGCCTGCTGGATTTGACCGATAAGTTCACCCAGCCGGGCGGCGTGATCGGGCGCAGGCGGGCAGGTCTCAGCAATTGCCGGGATCCCAACGCCCGCGCTCAGAACTGCGGAAAGAATAAGGTGTCTCATAGTTCAATGGTGACGCGGATCGCCCTTTCGTCAACCCGCGCCATCGATGGCATCGGCCAGCCCGGTCTCTTTCACCGCCTCCATCGCCACGAAGGTTGAGGTGCTGGCCACATGCGGCAGCGACGAAATCTTTTCGGCCAGAACCGCGCGATATTCCGTCATCGACCCGGTCCGCACCTTCAGCAGATAGTCGAAATTCGACGCGATCATATGCGCTTGTTCGATCTCGGGCACTTTGCGGACAGCCGCGTTGAACTCAGCCAGCGCCTTTTCCCGCGTGTCGGTCAAGCGCACCTCGACAAAGGCCACATGGTCCAGCCCTAGGCGGATCGGATCCAGCATGGCGCGATAGCCGGTGATGACCCCCTCGGACTCGAGCCGTTTCAGCCGCGCCTGTGTCGGCGATTTCGACAGCCCGATCTGCCGAGCCAGATCAGCGACCGAGATCCGCCCGTCCTCGGCCACGATGGACAGAATCGCGCGGTCGAACCGGTCCAAACCCGGAAAGTCTTTTCGCATGGCGTTTGATCCAAAATTCAGGACATTGGACGACCATTATTTCATTTTCGGTCCGTTGTCCCGCAAAATCGCAGGTATACTACGTGAAAGACCGGAGGACACATGACTCACAGCCTGCGCCACACCATCGATTCCATGACCTACGCGGACCAGACCGCGTTGCTGAACTCCCTGACCGATCAGGCCGCCCTGACCCAGGCAGACAGGGCTGCCATCTGCTCGGCCGCGGCGCAGTTGGTGCGCGACATCCGGTCCAGCACGTCGCCGGGGCTGATGGAAGTGTTTCTGGCGGAATACGGCCTGTCCACCGATGAAGGCATCGCGCTTATGTGCTTGGCCGAGGCACTGTTGCGGGTGCCCGACGCCGAAACCATCGACGCGCTGATCGAAGACAAGATCGCACCGTCGGATTGGGGCAAGCACCTGGGCCACTCGTCGTCGTCGCTGGTCAATGCCTCGACCTGGGCGCTTATGCTGACGGGCAAGGTGCTGGACGAGGGCAAGGCCTCGCCGGTCAGCGCTCTGCGCGGCGCCATCAAGCGGCTAGGCGAGCCGGTCATCCGCACCGCCGTCGGGCGCGCGATGAAGGAAATGGGCCGTCAGTTCGTTCTGGGTGAAACGATCCAGTCCGCCATGAAACGCGCCGCCGGGATGGAGGCCAAGGGCTACACCTATTCCTACGACATGCTGGGCGAGGCCGCGCGCACCGAGGCAGACGCCGCGCGCTATCACCTTTCATATTCCCGTGCCATCGCGGCGATTGCCGATGCCTGCACGCAGGACGACATCCGCGCCAACCCCGGCATCTCGGTTAAACTTTCGGCGCTGCATCCGCGCTACGAAGTAGCCCAGGAACAGCGCGTGATGCACGAACTGGTGCCGCGCCTGCGGGCGCTGGCGCTGCTGGCCAAGGCCGCCGGAATGGGCCTGAACGTCGACGCCGAAGAGGCTGACCGCCTGTCGCTGTCGCTGCAGGTGATCGAGGCGGTTCTGTCCGAGTCAGCGCTGGCCGGATGGGATGGGTTCGGCGTGGTGGTACAGGCCTATGGACCGCGTGCCGGGTTGGTGCTCGACACGCTTTATGAGATGGCCGAGCGGTATGACCGCAAGCTGATGGTGCGTCTGGTCAAAGGCGCCTACTGGGACACCGAGATCAAGCGCGCGCAGGTCGAGGGCGTCGACGGCTTCCCGGTCTTCACCAACAAAGCGGCAACCGACATCTCTTACATCGCCAATGCCCGCAAGCTCTTGGGCATGACCGACCGGATCTATCCTCAGTTCGCGACCCACAACGCCCACACGGTCAGTGCGATCCTGCACATGGCCGAGGGTCAACCCTTCGAGTTCCAGCGCCTGCACGGCATGGGCGAGACCCTGCACCAGATCGTCAAGGACCAACGCGATACCCGCTGCCGCATCTACGCGCCAGTTGGCGCGCATCGCGACCTGCTGGCCTATCTGGTGCGGCGGCTGCTGGAAAACGGCGCCAACAGTTCGTTCGTCAACCAGATCGTGGACGAAAACGTGGCCCCCGAAGTGGTGGCAGCCGATCCGTTCGAGGTCGTGCGGAAACCTGCACGCCACATCCCAACCGGCCCCGAACTGTTTCAACCTGAAAGACCAAACTCGCAGGGTTTCGACCTGCATCACACGCTGACTTTGGACCGGATTGATGCCGGCCGCGACGCCTTTCGCGCACATCACTGGTTCGCGCAGCCCCTGCTGGCCGGTGACGCAGCGCCCGAGGCCGAGAAACCTGTCATCAACCCCGCCCTGCCCGAGGACCGGCCCGGCGCGGTCGCCCCGGCCAGCGCCGCGGATGTGGAGCTGGCGCTGGCCGCAGCTGCTCCGTGGCAGGTCCCGGAGGCCGAGCGCAGCCGCATCCTGAATGCCGCCGCCGACCTCTACGAGGAGCAGTATGGCGAGCTCTTCGCCCTTCTGGCGCGTGAGGCCGGCAAATCGCTGCCCGATGCGGTAGCCGAACTGCGCGAGGCGGTGGACTTCCTGCGCTACTACGCCGCCAACATCCCCGAGGGCGAGCCTGTGGGCACCTTCACCTGCATCAGCCCGTGGAACTTCCCTCTGGCGATTTTCACCGGGCAGATCTCGGCTGCGCTCGCCGTAGGCAATGCGGTTCTGGCCAAGCCCGCGCCGCAGACTCCGTTGATCGCCCACCGCGCCGTGCAGCTGCTGCACCAGGCCGGAGTACCGCGCGACGCGCTGCAATTGCTGCCGGGCGGGCCATCGGTGGGCGCCGCGCTGACCTCGGACCCGCGGGTTTCCGGCGTGGCCTTCACCGGCTCGACCGCGACGGCGTTGAAAATCCGCGCCGCGATGGCCCAGAACCTCAAACCCGGAACGCCGCTGATCGCCGAAACCGGCGGGCTGAACGCGATGATCGTGGACAGCACCGCCCTGCCCGAACAGGCCGTGCAGTCGATCATCGAAAGCGCCTTCCAGTCGGCGGGGCAGCGGTGCTCGGCCCTGCGTTGTCTGTATCTGCAGGACGACATCGCCGATGACGTGCTGACCATGCTCAAGGGCGCGATGGACGCCCTGTCGGTGGGCGACCCGTGGCTGCTCTCGACCGATTGCGGCCCGGTGATCGACGAACAGGCCCGACAGGGCATCGCCGACCACGTCGCCAAGGCCCGCACTGAGGGTCGTGTTCTGAAGGAACTGGCGCTGCCGCCCGAGGGGATCTTCGTGGCGCCCACGCTGATCGAGGTCCCCGGCATCAATGCGCTGGAACGCGAGATCTTCGGCCCCGTCCTGCATGTCGCCCGGTTCAAGTCACACGAGATCGACCAGGTGATTGCCGACATCAACGCCACCGGCTACGGCCTGACCTTCGGCCTGCACACCCGCATCGACGACCGGGTGCAGCACGTCACCGAGGCGATCCACGCCGGAAATATTTACGTGAACCGTAACCAGATCGGCGCGATCGTCGGCTCGCAGCCATTCGGCGGTGAAGGCCTGTCCGGCACCGGCCCCAAGGCGGGTGGCCCGAACTATCTGGCTCGTTTTTGCGCCCCGGACCGACAGGTCGTGGCCGCGGAATGGTCCGCCCCAGCCGACCTGCCGGCGCCGATCGGGCAGCCTGCCGCGCCGACGACCCGTTCGATGCCCGGACCGACCGGCGAATCGAACCGGCTGACCGAGTTTCCCCGCGCGCCGTTCCTGTGCCTGGGCCCCGGCCCCGAGGCGTCCAAGGCACAGGCAGACGCCATTCTCGCGCTTGGCGGCACCGCGATTCAGACCGAGGGCGCGCTTGACCTGCACCGGCTTGAGAACCTGCCGGGAATATCGGGGGTTCTGTGGTGGGGCGATGCGGACACCGCGCGTCAGATCGAGCGTCATCTGGCTCGGCGAGGCGGCCCCATCCTGCCGCTGATCCCCGGCTTGCCCGACCGGTCGCGGGTGATGGCCGAGCGCCATGTCTGCGTCGACACCACGGCCGCCGGAGGGAACGCCGCACTTCTCGGCGGTGCGGCATAAGCTGACTTGACGCTGGGCCGGGAAAAGCCCAGCGTCCCCCCATGTTTCCAATTCGAGACCACAACCCATCTGGGCGCACGCCCTATGTCGTCTATGCGCTGATCGCGGCGAATGTCCTGATTTTCCTCAGCTATGTCGGAATCATGGACGATGCCCGGCTGATCAACCGGTTCTATTTCGACTATGCGATCATCCCCGCCCGCATCAGCGACGGCGTGGCGCTCGAGACGTTGGTGACGTCGATGTTCCTGCATGGCGGCTGGATGCATCTGATCGGCAACATGCTGTTCCTGTGGATCTTCGGCGACAACATGGAAGACGAGATGGGCCACCTGCCCTTCCTGCTGTTCTACATGGTCGCGGGTATCGGCGCCGGGCTGGTCCATATCGTTACGGCTCCCGGGTCGCTGGTACCCACCATCGGCGCGTCCGGCGCAATTGCCGCAGTGATGGGTGGGTACCTGCTGATGTTCCCAAAGGCGCGCGTCGATATCCTGCTGATTCTGATCATCTACTTTCGGGTCTTCACCATCCCGGCCTTCGTGATGCTGGGCGTCTGGCTGGGCATGCAGTTCCTTGGCAGCGTGTCCAGCAACCCTGACGCCGGCGGTGTGGCCTATTGGGCGCATACGGGCGGTTTCGTGATCGGTTTGGTACTGTGCATCCCACTGTGGCTGAAACGCGGCGGGCCGGCCTATTGGAACCGCACCCACGGCCAACCGCCGCATCCCGAACACCGCTACAAGCTCAGCCAGTCCCGCATACCAAGAGTGCCACGCCGATGAGCCAAATGACCGCCACCTGCCATTGCAGCGCCGTGAAGATCGAGGCCGAGTTCCCCGGTGGCCTGTCCACGGCTGCCCGATGCGACTGTTCCTTCTGCATCCGCCGCGGGGCCGCCGCCGTGACCGCCATAACCGAGAGCCTGCGCATTCTTGAAGGCGCCGAGAACCTGAGCCTCTACACGTGGGGAACGCATACGGCGAAACACTATTTCTGCAAGACTTGCGGGATTTACGTTTATCACCAAAGACGCTCGGATCCGGCGGAGTGTGGCGTCAACCTTGGCTGCATCGAGGGCGCAAACCCCAGAACCCACGGGCCGATTCCCTGGAACGACGGGGTCAATCACCCCTCTGATCGGCCTGACTGATCCGGACTTTGACCACCGCTCAACCGCGTGATCTCTTGCGCAGCCTGAACGACGTGGGCGGCAAGCTCGGGTGCCCGGTCCGGATTGAATCGCGCGGTCGGCCCCGAGACAGAGATTCCGGCACAAGGCTCCTGCTTGTCGTTGAAGATTGCGGCTCCGATGCAGGACATGCCCGAGTGGCGCTCCTCTCGATCATAAGACCATCCGCGCAGCCGCGTTTCGGTCAGATCCTCGCGCAAGGTATCCAATGTGGCGCAAGTATTGGGCGTATATGGCACAAGCTGGGTGTCGGCCAACACCTTGGCCCGGGATGCCTCGGTCATGGCCGCCAGGATCGCTTTGCCCGTACCCGAGGCATACATCGGCGTACGAGCGCCCGGCGGAAAGAACGCCCGGATCGGGTTCGATGTCTCGACTTGCCCGACAAACACAACTTCCGACCCGTCGGGAACTGCAAGGTTCGCAGTTTCTCCGCTGTCCTGCATCAGGCGTCTAAGAACTGACCGGCCGATCTCGACAACGCTGTTGTGCCGCAGAAACGAAGCGCCTGTGCGATAGGCTTCGACTCCGATCATCCATTCCTGACGTTCTTCGCTGAAGCTGACGAACCCATGCTTTTGCAAGGTCGTCAGGATGCGATGTGTGGTTGCAGTAGGCACGTCGATCTCACGCGCGAGGTCGCTGAGCGCGGTGCGTTCAAGCCGTGCGACCGTGGTCAGGACCCCCAGCGCACGGTCCAACGCCTGCATGGTTCCGGCCGAGCTTTCCTTGAACAACGACTTGGGCCGTCCGCGCGGCCGCTTCTGGGCTGACATTGTGATTCTCCCTCATTTTGGCCGAACGGCCGTCTGGCTTTCTCAGCTGATCACAAACACTCAGCGAAATGAGAAAGTGAATATCCTGCATTTATGGCAGGTTACGCATTTTAACAAAATAATGAAAATATTTTTCAAGAAAATTGCATCACCGCCGACGCGGAGACAGACTTGGGGCAAAGCGGAGGACATGATGATGTCAAAACAGAACCCGGTCTTCATTCCCGGCCCGACGAATATCCCGGATCGCCTCCTGCGCGCGATGCAGGTCCAGACCATTGACCACCGCGCGCCGGATTTCGTTCAGGCCTTTGCTCCGGTACTCGAGGGCCTCAAGCAGGTCTTCCGGTCGACCACGGGTCAGATTGTGACCTTTCCATCCAGCGGCACAGGTGGGTGGGAAGCTGCGATCAGCAACACACTGAGCCCGGGCGACAAGGTTCTTGTGGCCCGCCATGGCGTATTCAGCCATCGCTGGATCGACCTTTGCCAACGGCATGGGCTGGACGTGCAAGTCATCGATTGCCCTTGGGGCAGCGGGGCACCTGCCGAACGGTTTCAGTCGATCCTCGCCGACGACCGAAACCACGACATCCGGGCGGTTCTGGTGACGCATAATGAAACGGCCACCGGCGTGCGCTCGGATATCCTGTCGGTCCGATCGGCGATGGATGCCTCGGCGCACCCTGCCCTGCTGATGGTCGATTGCGTCAGTTCGCTGGCCTCGATGCCGTTCGAATTCGATGGCTGGGGCGTCGATATTGCGGTTTCGGGGTCGCAAAAGGGGTTCATGCTGGCCGCTGGAATGGCAATCCTGTGCGTCAGCCCCAAAGCGCTGGCAGCGATGGATGGTGCGCGGCTGCCCCGCACCTATTTCGACTTTCGGGACATGTTGGACGCCAATGCCTCGGGCGGGTTTCCTTACACGCCGCCGCTGCAACTGATATGCGGGCTGCAGGAAAGCCTGTCGATTCTGTTCGATGAAGGCCTGGACAACGTCTATGCCCGTCACTTCCGTCTGGCTGAAGGCGTGCGTCGGGCCGTCGACGCGTGGGGATTGAACCTGGTCGCTCAATCGCCGGACCTCTACTCGGACACTGTCAGCGCAGTCTATGTACCCGATGGGTTCGACAGCAATGTCCTGACTAACCATACCTATGACACCTATGGAGTGTCCTTCGGGATCGGCCTGGGCCAATTGAACGGCAAGGCGTTTCGCATCGGTCACCTGGGCAGCCTGACGGACGTCATGGTTCTGTCCGGCCTCGCCACGATCGAGATGGCGATGGCCGATCTGAACTACCCGATACAACTGGGCAGCGGCGTGGCGGCAGCGCAGGAATACTTCCGTGCAAACGGCACCAACCGCTCGCGCGCTGCGGCATGAGGAGATCGGTATGTTGGACACGCTTTCGGCTGCAGATCTGACGATCGACGACATGCGCGCAGCGCATGAACGGATCAAACCACATATCCGGCGTACACCCGTCCTGTCGTCGGAGTATCTGAACGCACAAACCGGCGCACGGCTCTTTTTCAAGTGCGAGAACCTGCAAGAGGCCGGAGCCTTCAAGGTTCGCGGCGCCTGCAATGCGGTATTCGGATTGCCCGACGAGATCGCCGGCAACGGCGTCTGCACCCACTCCAGCGGGAACCATGCACTGTCCCTGTCATATGCTGCCGGTCGGCGGGGCATTCCCTGCAACGTCGTCATGCCACGCACCGCACCTCAGGCCAAAAAGGACGCGGTCCGCAGGTTTGGTGGCACGATCACCGAATGTGAGCCTTCGACAACATCGCGCGAAGCGACCTTTGCCCAGGTGCAGGCCAAAACGGGTGGCGAATTCGTGCACCCCTACAACGATCCGCGTGTCATTGCAGGACAGGCCACATGCTCGGCCGAGATGCTGGAACAAACAGGTGGGCTTGATGCCGTTATCGCTCCGATCGGCGGCGGCGGTATGGTTTCGGGCACGTGCCTGACAGTATCGAATCTGGCCCCTGACACCGCGATCTATGCCGCGGAACCTCAGCAGGCTGATGACGCATACCGATCTTTCAAAGCCGGTCGGATCATCGCCGACGACGCACCCAAGACGGTGGCCGACGGCCTTCTGGTTCCGCTCAAGGAAAACACCTGGCACTTCGTGTCGCGGAACGTTGCCGACATCTTCACGGCCTCCGAAGACGAAATCGTGGCGGCCATGAAACTGGCCTGGAAACACCTGCGACTGGTGATTGAGCCATCTTCGGCCGTTCCGTTGGCAACCATTCTCAACAACCCCGAAGTTTTTCGAGGCAGACGCGTCGGCGTGATCCTGACCGGCGGCAATGTGGATTTGGACAAGCTGCCCTGGCTGGCCGGGCAAGGAGGAGAAGGATGAACAGACCCGTGAACATCGATCAATTGGACGTCGGCTTCGACATCCCCGCAGCAATCGGCATGGATGAAAGCGAAATCCAGACTCCTTGCCTGATACTGGACCTCGACGCGCTGGAGCGGAACATCCGCAAGATGGGCGACTACGCCAAAGCGCATGGTATGCGCCATCGGGTGCATGGCAAGATGCACAAGTCTGTGGACGTCGCGCGCCTGCAGGAAAAACTGGGCGGCGCAGTTGGCGTGTGCTGTCAAAAGGTCTCGGAGGCCGAGGTTTTTGCGCGTGGCGGGATCAAGGACATCCTTGTGTCAAACCAGGTGCGCGATCCGGCCAAAATTGACCGCTTGGCTCGGCTGCCGAAGCTGGGCGCGCGAACGCTGGTCTGCGTTGACGACATCGAGAATGTGCCCGAGCTGTCCTCTGCGGCGCAGACCCACGGAACGCAGCTGGAGATCCTGGTCGAGATCGATTGCGGCGCGGGGCGCTGTGGGGTGACCAGTACGGTTGACGTCATTGCCATCGCCCACGCGGTCGAGGCGGCACCAAACCTGAAGTTCACCGGCCTCCAAGCCTATCAGGGCGCGATGCAACATCTCGACAGCTATGACGCGCGAAAGGAAAAACTGGATGCAGCAATCGCCATGGTGCGGGACGCTGTCGACGGGTTGAAGGCGGACGGGATTGAGTGCGAACTGGTCTCGGGCGGCGGGACGGGATCCTATTATTTCGAAAGCAATTCGGGCGTCTACAACGAATTGCAGTGCGGATCCTACGCGTTCATGGATGCCGATTATGGGCGGATTCTGGACCGGAATGGCCAAAGGATCGATCGGGGCGAATGGGAAAACGCCCTGTTCATACTCACCAGCGTCATGAGCCACGCCAAACGGGACAAGGCGATCTGCGACGCAGGGCTCAAGGCACAGTCGATCGACAGCGGTTTGCCGGTGATTTTTGGCCGCGATGGTGTCGAATACCTGAAATGTTCGGACGAACACGGTGTGATCGGCGACCCCAACGGCGTGTTGCGGGTGAACGACAAGTTGCGTCTGGTCCCCGGGCACTGCGATCCGACCTGCAACGTGCACGACTGGTATGTCGGCGTGCGCAACGGAAGGGTCGAGACCCTGTGGCCGGTCTCTGCTCGCGGCAAGGCGTTTTGATCATGAGGGACGAGATGAACGCTGAAACCAATCTGATACAGATCGTTGGCGAAGACCTATGCAAGCAGCTGGTCAACCGCAAGCTGGCGTTTGACGCAATCCAAGACGTGTTCTCAGCGATGGCACGCGGCGGAGCGCGCAACTTCCCCGTCATCCGCGAAGGGCTGGGTCATGCCGGCGCCGTATATGGGTTCAAATCCGGCTTTGACGCCGAAGGCTTGGTTCTGGGTGTCAAATCTGGTGGCTATTGGCCGGGAAACACCAATCGCGGACTGACCAACCACCAATCCACCGTCATCCTGTTCGATCCCGATACCGGACAGCCTTCCGCGTTGGTCGGTGGAAACTATCTTACGGCTATCCGCACGGCTGCGTCCTCGGCAGTGTCGATCGCGCACCTGGCCCGTACGGACGCCAAGGTGCTTGGCATGGTCGGCGCGGGCCATCAATCGGCCTTTCAGTTGCGCGCCGCCGCCTATCAACGCGACTTCGAAAAGGTGGTGGCATGGAATCCCCATCCCGAAATGCTTCCGAAACTGGCCGCCGTCGCGCAGGACATCGGACTGGATTTCGAATCCGTCTCGCAGCGGGAACTGGGGGCACAGGCCGACGTTATCATCACGATCACATCGGCGTTCGAACCGTTGTTGATGCGCGATTGGATCAAGCCCGGAACGCATCTGGCCTGCATGGGCACCGACACGAAGGGCAAGATGGAAGTCGACCCCGAACTGGTTGCTTCCGCTCAGGTCTTCACCGACGAGGTTGCCCAGTCCGTCACTATAGGTGAGGCGCAACACGCCGTGGCTTCGGGCGCGCTGGATCCTGACGCCATCACGCCGATTGGAGCAGTCATTAATGGCGATCATCCCGGCCGAACAAAGGCTGACCAGATCACCTTGTTCGATGGGACCGGTGTTGGGTTACAGGACCTGGCCGTGGCATCCGTGGCCGCGCGGCTGGCCTCCGAGGCAGGTCTGGCAAGTACTGTACGGCTTTGAAACAAAACGCGCGGCCCATTCGGCCGCGCGAACTTAGAAATTGGTTCTGGTCGTTTCCAGCCGCCGTATAGGCGGATCAGCCGCGGATCACCTTGGCGAACTGGTCGAAAATCGGTTCGTTGGCGCAGATCACTTCCCCGTCAGACAGAATGCTGCTTTCGGGGTTCAACGGTTGAACGAACCCACCCGCTTCTTTCACGATGATGATGCCGGCGGCCAGATCCCAGGCATTCAGGCGACGCTCCCAGAAGCCTTCGTAGCGGCCAGCGGCAACATAGGCCATATCCAGCGCAGCTGCACCCCAGCGGCGCACACCCGCGCAGGCGGGCATCAGACGGGCCAGGTCCTGCAACGTGGCCGGCAGGTCCGAGCGGCCACCAAACGGCAAACCGGTCGAGAAGATCGATTCGATCATCCGGCTGCGGCTCGACACGCGGATACGCATGTCGTTCATCCAGGCACCCTCGCCCTTTTCGGCAAAGAACATCTCGTCCTTCGCGGGATCGTAGATGACGCCCGCGACGATCTTGCCCTTGTGTTCAAGTGCGATCGAAACCGCCCAATGTGGCAGGCCGTGCAGGAAATTGGTCGTCCCGTCCAAAGGATCAACGATCCAACGCCGGGTCGGGTCTTCGCCCTCGATCACACCACCTTCTTCAGCCAGCCAACCGTAGGTGGGTCGCGCGCCCAGCAGTTCTTCTTTCAGAATGTTCTCGGCTGCAATGTCGGCCTTCGAGACGAAATCGCCCGCGCCCTTCATCGACACCTGCAGGTTCTCGACTTCGCGAAAGTCTTTTACCAGCGATCGGCCCGCTTTGCGCGCGGCCTTGATCATGATGTTGAGATTTGCACTGCCAACCATAGTTCCGAGGCTCCTGTCCGGTCAAACCGCGCGTATACTGGCGCAACGCCCCCTTGCCAAGAGGAATGATGCGCATAGCAGCATGCCGTTTCCCGCGTGGCCAAAACCTTATTGCTGCTGCAGCTTGCGCGCCTCTAGGCTGGCCAGCTTGACCAATTCCTGCACAAAGGGTTTTTCCATGTCCTCGGTACGCACCGCGGCATACAGCCGACGCGTGATGCCATCCTTGGTCAGCGGGCGGGTCACATAGTCCGAGTTGTACTTGACCTCGCGCACCACCCAGTCGGGCAGAACGGATATTCCACGGTTTGACGCCACAAGCAGCAGGATCACGGCGGTCAACTCGACTTGCCGGATCGCAGCAGGCTCAACGCGGGCCGGGATGAGAAGCTGGCTGAAGATATCAAGCCTCGTGCGTTCGACCGGATAGGTGATCAGCGTTTGACCGCGAAAATCCTCGGCCTCGATATACGCTTTCCCGGCCAGAGGGTGGGTCGAGGCGGCGACAAAGACAGGATTGTAGTCGAACAGTTCGATGAACTCGACGCCCGGCAGGTCTTCGGGGTCCGAGGAGACGACCAGATCGACCTCTTCCTTCTGCAGCGCGGGCAGCGCGTCAAAGGCCAGACCCGGCCGGATATCGACATCCACATCCGGCCAAGACTTGCGGAAGGCCTCGAGCACCGGGAACAGCCATTCAAAACAGGCGTGGCATTCGATCGCGATGTGCATCCGCCCCGTGCGCCCGTCGCGCAGCGAGGAAAACTCCTCCTGCATCGCTTCGACCTGCGGCAGAATCTGCTCGGCCAGACGCAGAAGGCGCAGCCCAGCGGCCGACAATTTCATCGGTTTCGACCGGCGCAGGAACAGCTCGACGCCGGCCTGATCCTCCAGCCCTTTGATCTGATGACTGAGCGCGGACTGCGTGATGTTCAGTTGATCCGCCGCACGGGCCAACCCACCACATTCATGGATGGCTTTGATCGTGCGCAGGTGTCGAAATTCGATATGCATCTTTCGCGTCATTCATGTTGTTCTTGAATAATATGAGTTTGTCTCACAAAGAACTCCATGGCACAAGAGCCGCAACACAACCTGCGAGACTGCCATGACCCAGCCCGAGATTTCCTTCGAATTCTTTCCGCCTCAGACGCTCGAAGCGTCGTTTCGCCTGTGGGATACGGTTCAGACACTGGCGCCACTGGCACCCCGTTTTGTCTCGGTCACATATGGTGCGGGGGGCACCACCCGCGAATTGACCCGCGATGCGGTGGCGACGTTGCACAATTCCTCGGGATTGAAAGTCGCGGCCCATCTGACATGTGTCGACGCTTCACGCAGCGAGACCTTGGCCATTGCCGACAGCTTTGCCGCGGCCGGCGTCACCGACATCGTTGCGTTGCGCGGCGACCCACCCAAGGGGCAGGAACGGTTCGTCCCGCATCCCGATGGGTTCGCCCACTCGGTCGAATTGATCGCAGCACTGGCGGAAACCGGCAGTTTCACCATCCGCGTCGGTGCCTATCCCGACATTCACCCCGAAGCGCCACATGCACAGGCTGACATCGACTGGTTGAAAGCCAAGTTGGACGCCGGCGCAGACGAGGCTTTGACGCAATTCTTCTTCGAGGCCGAAACGTTTTTACGCTTTCGTGATGCCTGCGCCAAAGCCGGGATCGACAAGCCGATCGTGCCGGGCATCCTGCCAATCGAGAACTGGGCCGGTGCCAAGAAATTTGCCAAACGCTGTGGCGCGCAGGTGCCGGACTGGGTCGACCAGGCCTTTGACAAAGCAATCCGTGACAACCGGCACGACTTGTTGGCCACTGCGCTATGCACCGAGCTGTGTTCGGACCTGATCGACGAAGGCGTGGACAAGCTGCATTTTTATACGCTGAACCGCCCCGAACTGACCCGCGATGTGTGTTTTGCCCTTGGGGTCACGCCCAAAGCCGATCTGCAAAACGTCGCCTGACTGTTCCCTGCATTTGCACAAGCCAAAGGGGGATTGCCCCCCTGCGACCCGCTGCAAGGTGCGAACAATTCGCCATGCAACGGCGCACTGTCCCCGCCAAGCCTACCAATTCACTGGATAATTTGACAGAAACTCAAGGCTCCGGAAAATAGGAGCCAGTTGTTTTATCGAGTGATTTTGGTATGGAGCCAGTCGAGAAAATTCAGGCTCGCGTAGAAGCACTGCACGTCTTGGGCCTTGATCAGACCGCCACCGCATCGGACATCCGGAATGCGTGGCGTGACATCGCCTTTCATGCACATCCCGACCATACAGGCGGCGACTGCAATCAGTTTGCGCAGGCGAAGTCGGCCTATGACTATCTGCGCAAAAACGGGTTGGCAGGAAAAGGCGCCGGGCCGGCCCAACCACGACGCCCGAAACTCAAAAAGCGTATCATCGAGCTGGACGAGAAGGATATTTCCGCCTGCCTGAAACTGCTCGATCCAAGTCGCGCCCTATCCTTTGGCGAGACCAGCGCGGAAGATTGCCCGCTATCGACGCGCAATTCGGACCATGTACCAGAGGCGATCGGCTGCTATGGCCGCGACCTGACCTATTTCGTTGCGACGCCGGTTTGCGAAGGTGAAAACCGCGTTGCCCTGCCGACATCCGTTCTTGCCGGCTTTCGGACGGTCGAAACCGAGATACTGTCCTTCCAGGCCAAGAATGGCGGAGCGGGCGAGGTCGTTGTTCCCGACACCATTCGAGAACGCAAGTTTCCCGGCGCGCGCAGCGTCCGGATCCGGTTTGAGGCGGATCAGGCCACTCGGGAACAGTTCTGGCAGGCTTGTTGAAGACCAAGCATTGAAAAAGGCCCGGCGGGTCTGCCGGGCCTGCAACGCGCGTAACGTCAGTTCGCGATCGGGCCCTCGGACGTGAATTTCGGGATCACGTTGGTCGAAGCGTCATTGCCCTCGAGCCCCGGCCAGTTCCCCTCAGCAAGGTTGATGTTGCCCGGGACGTCTTCCTCCCAGAATCCGACCACGACATCGGTGATGTTCAGATACAGCTTGTCGTCAACGATCCGCCAAAGGTTGGGGTTGCCGGGAACCTTGCCACCCTTGGACACGCCATAGGCGCAATGGCCATCATATTGCGGCGCATAGAACGCGGGTTTTTCAAGGAACTTCGCGCGGTTTTCTTCGCTCGCAAAAGCCCAGGTCGCCCCGTTGTATTCCGCAGTGATATCCGACCGTCCGCGCACGCCTTCGGGCTGCGACTGTCCGATCGGCGACTGTGCAAGCCCACGGTAGGCCACCACATCATATCCGGACACGGCGAAGCCGGTCCCATCGACATATTGCGGGCCGGCAAAGGCGGGCACGGCCAACGCCATTGCAGCAGCAAAGGTCAGAGCAAATCTGTTCATGTTTCATGTCCTCGTGTCTTGACGGGTTGCAGGGCCAGAGTGGCTGTCTGCAGAGACAATAAGCAATTCCCTTCGTCGGCGAAGACCCGTTAACGCCGCTGTGACCATTGACGAGCAAACGTGAGCAGTCTTGCCGCAATTGTTACAGAACAGCCGCCACGTCGGGGGTTGGCGTTCTTGTTCTGCAACACTAACTCTTGTCGGGCCGGGCGCGGCTCGGCTCTGGGACGAAAGGCAGAAGATGAGCGACACCACCACATACACCCCACCAAAAGTCTGGACATGGGATAGTGAAAGCGGAGGGCGTTTCGCGAATATCAACCGCCCCATCGCAGGGGCGACCCATGACAGGGAATTGCCCGTCGGCAATCATCCCTTGCAGTTGTATTCGCTTGCAACGCCAAACGGGGTGAAAGTGACGGTCATGCTGGAAGAGCTTTTGGCCCTGGGTCACGCGGGCGCGGAATATGATGCATGGCTGATCAATATCGGTGACGGCGATCAGTTCGGCTCGGATTTTGTCGCGATCAACCCGAACTCGAAAATCCCCGCCCTTATGGACCGCTCGGGTGAAGCGCCGATACGGGTGTTTGAAAGCGGCTCCATCCTTGTCCATCTGGCCGAAAAGTTCGGAGCATTCCTACCCGCATCCGGCCCTGAGCGCACAGAAGTGATGAACTGGCTTTTCTGGCAGATGGGCAGCGCGCCTTATCTGGGTGGTGGGTTCGGGCATTTCTACGCTTATGCGCCAGAGAAATGGGAATACCCGATCAACCGCTTTGCGATGGAGACCAAACGCCAGCTGGATGTTCTGGACCGCGAGCTTGCCGACAAAACCTTTATCGCCGGCTCGGACTATTCGATCGCTGATATGGCAATCTGGCCGTGGTATGGGCAACTGGTTCTGGGTCGTTTGTACGACGCGGCCGAGTTCCTTGATGTGACGTCCTACAAGAACGTCATGCGATGGGCGCAAGAGATTGACGCGCGGCCAGCCGTGAAGCGGGGCCGCATGGTCAACCGCGCCTTCGGAGAGTTGCACACCCAACTGCGCGAACGGCATAACGCAAGCGACTTCGAAACCCGTACGCAGGACAAGCTGGAGACAGCTGCCGAATAAATCTGTTCATTTGGCGCAGGGAGCAAACCATCCCTGCGCCGAAGCCTCGATTTCACTTCAAGATCGGGGGACTGTCCGGGTCGCTTCCGGGCGAAGGTCGGGACCCGGAGGCGCGCACAGGCTCGGGGATATCAAATCGCAGGCCCACTTTCGCCAATGCTGCGGCGGCAGGATCGCTGGCCGCGAAAAAACCGACATCCATGGCACCAGCCTCAATCCCCGAAAATGTCAGAGCTTCGGACACCGCCTTGGCCAAGGCCGTCTGGGCACCGGGCACCGCGTCCACGAAACCAAGAAGATGACCCTGCCCACCGCCCTCGGCGCGGGTTCCGGCGAGATATGCGGCGGAGGCCAGACCTGAAGCTGTGGCCAGTTTGGTGTCCAGCGCCGTCAGCAAAATGTCGGGCAACCCCGCGGGCGGAAGGAACTCCGTCAGACGGGATTGCACTTCTTGCGGGGCATGGCTGAGGGTTTCCGCAAGCCAGGCCAACGCTTCGGCAGGGATGAGCATCGACGACGGCGCCACCTCGAGGTTCAGCCCCAACCCGATGCCCTGCCCTGCAAGCATCCCCGCCAGAACACGTCCGGACAGAGCGGCATAAGGGGCAGGACGGCCCGCAAACTGCGCCAGTCTGTCTTCGCGGTCAAAGGCCAGCACAAACCGTCCATCTGCCACGTCAAACAGCTCGGGCGAGATGTTTTCGTCTCGCGCCTCTTCGGTCAGCAACAGAAACAGTTCGTTGTCCGCGAGCCGTTCGAAAAACCTCAGCCGCGCGGCATCGCTCTGAGGGTCGGCCTCCATCTGGGCATGCGCAATGTCCAGCGCGGTCGTGTCAGTCATCCATCACCTCTTTGACCCGGGCACGCAGCACCGGCAACAGGTCCGTTTCGAACCAGGGATTCTTCTTCAGCCATGCCGTATTGCGCCATGACGGATGAGGCAAGGCAAATACCCGCGGCGCATGCTGTCGCCAATTGCGCACCGTATCGGTCACCGAAGCTTGTGCGCCCAGATGGAATTTCTGCGCGTGGCCACCGACAAGAATGGTCAACGGAACATCGCCAAGTTCACTCATGACCCTGTGATGCCAGGTCTTCTTGCAGATCGCCGGCGGCGGCAAGTCCGCCTTTCGCGCATCGTACCCCGGAAAACAAAACGCCATCGGAACGATCGAAACCCGCGCCTGATCGTAGAATTGTTCTTCCTCCAACCCCAGCCAATCCCGCAGCCGGTCGCCTGAAGGGTCGGTGAACGGTCGGCCGCTCTCATGGACTCGTGCCCCGGGAGCTTGCCCCGCGATTAGGATGCGCGCACCGGGGCGGAACCACACCACCGGGCGCGGCTGATGCGCGGTCGCAGTCGCAGCAAAGCGGTCGGCGCACAACCGGCACGATCTGATTTCCTCAGCAAGTTGCTTCACCTGATCTCCAGCCCTTTGGCGCTTGTTGCAATCCTAGGATGGATCATAGTCGTTCCCGCAAACCGATCCAGTTGTCGGCTCTATGCGTCACAATTGTTGTCAGGCGTATCGAACGCGCATTGAACATTTGTTTCATATTTCGACATAATGTGGCCAACATGGAGCGGTAGAACACCCGGCCGTCAGCCAGCCACCGGTGGCCGCACCCAAAGCAAAAACATGAGCAGGCAGTGAATGCTTGAGTTCGAGAATGTCAGCAAGTCCTTTTGGACCGGGACTCGCCGCAAGGTGATCCTGGACAGGGTCTCGTTCCGGGTCGAGCTGGGAAAATCACTTGGCGTTCTGGCCCCGAACGGCACCGGAAAAACCACGCTTATCAACATGATGGCCGGCCTCGAAAAGCCCGACGAAGGCGTGATCCGCCGAGAGTGCCGGGTGTCTTTCCCCATGGGCTTTGCCGGCGGCGTTTCCAAGAAGATGTCCGCACTCGAGAATGCCCGTTACATCGCCAAGATTTATGGAATGGACCCCGACTATGTCGAGGCTTACTGCAGCTGGATGTGCGACTTGGGCGAGTATTTCAACCAATCCTTGGCGACATACTCAGCCGGCATGCGCGCCCGTTTCACCTTTTCGTTGATGCTGGCCCTGGATTTCGACATGTACCTGATCGACGAGGGCATGCCTGCCACCACCGATGTCGAATTCAACAAAAAAGCAGGTTCAATCCTGCAGGAACGCTTGCGAACCACGACTTTGGTGATTGTGTCACACAATCCCAAAACCCTCGAAAAATTCGCCCGCCAGGCCGCCGTGCTTGTGGATGGGCAGCTTCATATGTTTGACTCCTTGGAAGAGGCGACGCAGCTATATGACTACCAAACCCAAGGTTAAAAAATACGACCCGAACCATGCCTCGCAGGCCGAAGGCACGGTCGAGGCGCGTACCGAGGCGATTTCGCGCATCAGAAAAGCAACTCAACCGGCCGAGGAAGCCCCGGCCGGAACTGAACTGGATGCCATCAAGAAAGAAGGGTTGACCGGTCGTCAGCTGCGCATAGCCCGACGCCTGGCGCAGAAACACGGTCTGGCTGCGACGTCGGACTACGATGCCGTGCGTCTGCTACGAAAAAAGGGGATCGATCCGTTTCCGCGCTCCAACCTTCTGGATTTTGCGGCGGGTTCTTCCGATACCGCGGATGCGGAAGACCAGCCAAAAGACAAGGTCACGATCCAGCTGCCGCAAACGGTGAAAAAAAAGCAACAGACCCTTCCCGGCCCCGAATGGAGCCCGGCACAGCGGCGCGAATTCGAAATCGGCCAGATTCAGAAGGATATCGCCCGTCGGCGCAGACGAAAGCTGTTTGGTCTGTTTGCCCGTCTATTCGCCTTTGTTCTGCTGCCCACGATTATTGTCGGCTATTACTTCTATCGCATAGCCACTCCGATGTACGCCAGCGAGTCCGCGTTTTCCATTCTACAGGCAGATGGTGGCGCTGGTGAGATCGGCGGGCTTTTGGCCGGGACGCAATACGCAACCACGCAGGACTCGGTCGCGACCCAGGAGTTCCTTGAATCCAAGGATGCGCTCAACCGTCTGGAACGGGACACTGGTTTTGCCGAGATTTTCAAGCAGGACTGGATAGATCCGATTCAAAGACTGCCTCAGGACGCCACGCTGGAAGAGGCGTTCAAACTGTACAAGCGAATGGTCACAATCGGCTATGATCCCAGCGACGGTATCATCCGGATGGAGGTTGCGGCACCCGACCCGGACACTGCCGTCGACCTGTCAAATCTGCTGATCTCCTACGCCGAAGAAAAGATCAACGGCCTCACCGAACTGAAGCGCGAAGATCAGATGCGGGACGCTCTGCAGTCCTTCGAGGACGCTCAGGAAGAACGGCGCAAAGCCCAGGAAGCGCTGATCGAACTGCAGTTGCAGGGTGCCGTTCTGGACCCCGAAAACGTGATTGCCGGGCTGCGCGCCCGCATCAACGAGATCGAGATACAGCTTCAAGACAAGGAATTGGAACTGGCGGCGTTGCTGGACAACCTTCGGCCGAACAAAGCCAAGGTCGACGGCGTTCAAGCCGACATCAACCGGCTTGAGGCCTTGCTCGAAGAGCTCAATGCCGAGATGCTGGACGCCTCCGCCGGCGAAAACTCGCTGGCGCGGTTGAGCGTTCGGATCCAGATGGCACAGGCCGATCTGGCCGCACGGGACATGATGCTGCAATCGGCCATGCAGCAAATGGAAACCGCCCGGACCGAGGCCAACCGCAAGGTTCGATACCTCACCGTTTCCGTGAACCCGGTCGCCAGTCAGGAGCCCACCTATCCGCGAAAGTTCGAAAATACGATTTTGGCTTTCCTGTTGTTTGCTGGTATCTACCTGATGATTTCGCTGACTACGTCAGTCCTTCGTGAACAGGTATCCTCGTAGAGCTCATGAAACATGTAAAAATAGCCAACGTCACCGTTGGCAACGACCTTCCGCTGACCATCATCGCGGGCCCTTGCCAGCTTGAAACGGCGGATCACGCACAGATGATCGCGGGAAGGATGAAAGAAGCCTGTGAAGCCGCGGGGGCACAGTATGTGTTCAAGGCCTCATATGACAAAGCCAACCGTACGTCCCTGTCCGGGAAACGCGGCATGGGGATCGAGGCCGGGCTGAAGGTGCTGGATGACATTCGCAAAACGATGGGTATTCCGGTCCTGACGGATGTCCACACTGAAGCGCAATGTGCCATCGCGGCCGAAGCAGTGGATATCCTGCAAATCCCGGCCTTCCTGTGCCGCCAGACAGACATGCTGCTGGCAGCCGGAGAAACAGGCAAGGCCGTCAACGTCAAGAAGGGTCAGTTCCTGGCCCCCTGGGAAATGCCGAACATCGTCGAAAAGATCGAAAGCACGGGCAACCACAACATCCTGCTGACCGAGCGCGGAACCTCGTTTGGCTACAATACGCTTGTCGCCGACATGCGATCCCTGCCGCAAATGGCGCAAACCGGGTATCCGGTTGTCATGGATGCAACCCATTCCGTTCAACAGCCCGGTGGCCGAGGCGGCTCGTCCGGCGGGCAGCGGGAATTTGCACCGGTAATGGCCCGCGCGGCCGTGGCCCTGGGCGTCGGTGCCGTATTCATTGAAACGCATCAGGATCCGGACACGGCGCCGTCTGATGGGCCGAATATGATCCCGTTGGACCAAATGGGCCAACTGATTGACACATTGATGCGTTTCGATGCCCTGGCCAAGGCCAACCCAGTTCAGATTTAACGATCGAGATTTTCCATGACCAAACCAATCCCCGAGGTGACCCCGAACACCTGGAGCTTTCTGCGCGATGCGATGATCAAACCCACCGGGTTTCGTGAATACGATGCCCGCTGGAAATACCCGGACGAGATCAACCTGCCGGGGATGACGGCTCTTGGTCTTGGTTTGGGCACTCAGATGCACAAGCGTGGGATCGAGCCGCTGATCGCGGTCGGCAACGACTACCGCGACTATTCTCTGGCGATCAAGAATGCGTTGATTCTGGGCCTCATGCAGGCCGGTATCCAGGTCAAGGATATTGGCCCTGCGCTGAGCCCGATGGCGTATTTCGCCCAATTCCACCTGGATGTTCCCGCGGTCGCCATGGTGACGGCCAGCCACAATCCCAACGGCTGGACCGGGGTGAAGATGGGCTTTGACCGTCCTCTGACCCACGGCCCTGACGAAATGGCCGAGCTGCGCGATATCGTGCTGAACGGCGAAGGCGTGGCACGCCCCGGCGGGTCCTATGAATTCGTGGACGGCGTGAAAGAGGCCTATATCGACGATCTGGTCGGTGATTTCAAAATGTCGCGCCCCCTCAAGGTGGTCTGCGCGACGGGGAACGGCACCGCATCTGCCTTTGCCCCCGAGATCTTTGAGCGGATCGGCGTCGAGGTCGTACCCAGCCACAACCGGTTGGATTACACCTTCCCCAACTACAACCCGAACCCCGAAGCGATGGAGATGTTGCACGACATGGCAGACGCCGTCAAAGCCAGCGGGGCGGACCTCGCGCTTGGGTTTGACGGAGACGGCGATCGCTGCGGTGTGGTCGATGACGAGGGCGAGGAGATCTTTGCCGACAAGGTCGGTGTCATCATGGCCCGCGATTTGGCCAAGCTGCATCCCGGCGCGACCTTCGTGGCCGACGTTAAATCGACCGGCCTGTTTGCAAGCGATCCCGAACTGCAGGCCCATGGCGTCAAGGCGGATTACTGGAAAACCGGCCACAGCCACATGAAACGGCGCGTGAAGGAAATCGGCGCGTTGGCGGGGTTCGAAAAGTCGGGCCATTACTTTCTGGCCGAGCCAATCGGGCGTGGATACGACTGCGGAATGCGGGTCGCGGTGGAAATCTGCAAACTGATGGACCGCAATCCGGGACAGAGCATGTCCGATCTGCGTCGCGCCCTGCCCAAGACATGGTCGACCCCGACCATGTCGCCCTATGCTGCCGATACCGAAAAATATGACATTCTCGCCCGCTTGGTGGACAAGCTCGTTGCCAAGGCAGAGGCGGGTGAAACATTGGCCGGTCGGCCGATCAAGGAAGTCGTGACCGTCAATGGTGCCCGCGTCATCCTCGACAATGGCAGTTGGGGCCTGGTCCGGGCGTCTTCGAACACGCCCAACCTGGTGGTGGTCTGCGAAAGCAGCGAGAGCGAAGATGAGATGCGGGCAATTTTCGCCGATATCGATGCCGTAATCCGCACCGAGCCGGGTGTGGGCGACTACGACCAGACGATCTGAGCAAAAAAGGGGCGCTGCGGCGTCCCTTTCTCAATCCCGTCCGAGCAGTTTCAGCAAGCCCTTCTTGGCCTCATCTTCAAGCTTCTGCTTTAGCGCGTCTTCGACCTGTTCGCTGTCGGAAATGGTTGTATTCAACTCCTCTCCGACCTTTTTCAGCGCCTTGTCCTTCGCGTCCTGCTCCAGTTCCTTGAGCTTCTCTTCTGTCGCAGCTTCGATCACCTTGCTCAGGTCGGGCTTGATCGACGGATCGCTCCACGGCCCCTTGATCCGCACGGGCACGGCAATGCCATTGCCGCCGTTCGCCCGCAGCGCGACCGGCGTGAACACATAGTCGATATCCCGCGCACCCAGCCCGACACGGCCCGCGCCATCGGCACGGAAATTGTCAAGCTGCATCAGAAGATCGTTGTTCGTCAGGTTGCCGTCCTGCATCGTGTAGGTGGCAGTCAGGCTGTTGAAGACGGTGGTCCCTCCACTGCCTTCGCCGCGCCCCATCAAACGATCCAGATCAAACCCGGAGATCACCCCCTTGTCGACGTCCACGCTGCCCTTGCCGCTGAGTGAGCGCATGATCTGCGCTTCGGTTTGCCCCACCCCCAGGAATTGCAACGTTCCCGACGCAGTACCGGACAGACGTTCGACACCGCCCAACGTGGTCAAAGCCTGCTTGAGGTCGATACCCGTGGCGGTCAGGTTGCCCCCGACCGACAGTCCGTTTCTATTGTTGGCCACGACTTCTCCGGTCAGCTTTCCGGAAAACAGCGTGGCCGGTTCCATTTTCAGAACCGCACGCGACCGATCCAGGCTGAGGCTCAGATCGCTGGGACCAAAGGTCATATCAGGAATGGCGATCGAATTGGCTTTCAACCGGATCGTTCCATTTGCCAATGCAAGGGGTGACGCGTCGATCGGCGCCTGGGACCAGCCTTCGGGCGCCTGTTTCCCTCCGCCCGTGCCGCCGCCGCTGCTGGGCGCGCTGCCGGCTGTTGCCTGCGTCAGGTCAAGGTCACCAGTACTCAGCCGCGCAGTAATCCTTGGTGGGTTTGCGATAACAATATCTGCGGCACCGTCAAAACTGTTCTGATCCAAAGCGGCGCGCATATCCCGCAAGGAAATGCGCCCATCCTTGGTGTAGGTCATCTTGCCGGACACATCCGCGACCCGTCCAAGTCCCATGGGGACTGACACCCCACCCTGACCAAAAGCGGCCAGCATCGCGTCGGTGTTTGTGGTCCGGACATGAGTTTTGCCGTCCATTTCACCGGCCAGGTTGACGCGTCCGTCAAAGTTGATCTCTCCGCCCAGCGCTGTCAGGCCAAGAACCAATGGCGTCACCGCGCCACTGGAAAATGCAGGTAAATCAGGAATTTCCAGATCAACCTCAACTGCGCCACCGGGCACCGGCATTGAGGCGCTCATCTTCATCGGCGCAGTGACATCAGGCCAGCTGGCCTTCAGATCGACCCCGGAAAAATCCATCTGAGGGACACCGTTTTCCACATAAACCAGACGCGCGTTGCTGAGCTCCAGTTGGTCAAGGGTCACGGTTCCGGTCTCGGCCGGTGCCGCAGAGTTGGGTGCGGGCGCATCTGCATTGCCAGAACCCGTGTTTGACGCCCCGGATTGCGGCGCCGACATTTCCCAGTTGCCCCGCCCTTGCGACAGTTCCAGCCGCAAGACGGGATCCTCGGCCACGACGCGCCGGATGCGCACATCCCCCGCCAACAGCGCTGATGCGTCCACGCCAACTGCCAGGCTTTGCGCGCTCAGCATCGGTTCAGAGCTGGCCCAAGGCGCGTTCCCAAACGTAACCGGCCCGGTTTCCATTCCCAGAACCGGCCAAAAGGACAGGCGAACATCGCCGGACAACGTCAGCTCACGCCCGGTCTGCGCCTTGACCTGTTCGGCGAGGATTTTGCCCAGCTTGTCGCCGGGCATCAAAAGCAACGCCCCGATCACCAGCCCCGCGACCGCAACCAGAATGAATAGAATGCGTATCAGCCACTTCATGATTTGCTCTCTGCCTTGCCGGCTTTTTGCCTCAGCTTCGATGTTCCTCGCGTGCGAAGGATTTGCAAGGGGAAGATTTCCCCACTATATGCCGCGCAATGAGCACCAACCCGCCAAACCTACGCCCCGATCTGGCACCCGCAGCCCGGATCATCGACGCACCGCGCAGCGGCCAACCCACCATCGGAATGGTGTCCTTGGGATGTCCCAAGGCACTGGTCGACAGCGAGCGCATCCTGACGCGCCTACGCGCCGAAGGATACGGGATCTCGCCCGACTATTCAGGTGCGGATGCCGTGATCGTGAACACCTGCGGGTTTCTCGACAGCGCCAAGGCCGAAAGCCTCGAGGCAATCGGCGAGGCGCTGGTGGAAAATGGCAAGGTCATCGTGACCGGGTGCCTGGGCGCGGAACCTGACTACATCCGCGAACATCACCCCCGGATCCTGGCCGTGACCGGGCCGCACCAGTATGAACAGGTGCTGGATGCCGTTCACGCCGCCGTTCCGCCTGATCCCAATCCGTATGTGGATCTGTTGCCGGCTTCGGGCGTGAAGCTGACCCCGCGCCACTACAGCTATCTCAAGATATCCGAGGGCTGTAATCACAAGTGCAAATTCTGCATCATCCCGGATATGCGCGGAAAACTGGCCAGCCGACCGGCCCACGCCGTTCTGCGCGAGGCTGAAAAACTGGTCGACAGCGGTGTGCGCGAATTGCTGGTGATCAGCCAGGACACCTCGGCCTTTGGCCTGGATCGAAAATACGACGTGAACCCCTGGAAAGACCGGGAGGTGCGCAGCCACATTACCGATCTGGCCCGTGAACTGGGCCAACTGGATGCGTGGATACGACTGCACTACGTCTACCCCTATCCACATGTGCGCGAGTTGATCCCGCTGATGGCGGATGCAGGCAGCAACCTTTTGCCCTACTTGGACATCCCGTTCCAACACGCGCATCCGGACGTTCTGAAACGAATGGCGCGCCCCGCTGCCGGCGCCAAGACACTGGACGAGATCGCCGCCTGGCGCGCGATTTGCCCCGACATCACGCTGCGATCGACCTTCATTGTCGGCTACCCGGGGGAGACCGAGGCCGAGTTCCAGACCCTGCTGGATTGGATGGACGAGGCGCAGTTGGATCGCGTCGGGTGCTTCCAATACGAAAACGTTGAAGGGGCCCGCTCGAACGACTTGCCGGATCACGTCCCGGATGAGATCAAGCAAGAGCGCTGGGAGCGCTTCATGCAAAAGGCCCAGGCGATTTCCGAAGCGAAACTGGCGACGAAAGTGGGCCAGAGGATCCAAGTGATCGTGGATGAGGTGGATGCCGAAGCCGCCACCTGCCGCACCAAGTCAGACGCGCCCGAGATCGACGGCAACCTGTTCATCGACGACGGTCACGAAAACCTGAAACCCGGTGACATCGTCCTTGTTCAGGTCGACGAGGCTGGTGAATACGATCTGTGGGGGAAGCTGGTGCGCTGAACCGCCATCCGGCGGAAGAAGGCAGACGGCCCCCAAATCGGGACCGTCTGCAAAAAGCTTATTGAGTGACCGGGTTACACACGGTCTGGCCGGCCTCGGTGGTGGCCAGTTCATAGCCTGCCGAACAGCTGGGCGAGCCATATTTGTCATAGCTCGGCTGAACGTAAACCGGGGTGGGCTCTTCCTGCTGCGAGCAAGCAGTCAGGATCAAAACAAAGGCGCCGGCGGCAGCGAATTTCAGTTTCATGTCCATCAATCCTTTAATACTTTTCTGATATTGCCCAACTTTTCGGGGCCAGGTTAAGGATACGGGCAGTTCGGCTTTCTGGCAACAGATACGGTCACATCCGTGTGATCAGAGGCGAATCCACGCCTGCACCGCGACGTGCCACCGCCGGACCGGGACGCGCGAACTACACATTTCTCTGCGTTGGGCTAAGCTCTCGGATGTCCCTTTCAACAGCCGGAGCGCCAGAATGCCAAATGGATCTCAAATCGCCCAGAAATCGCCCTACCCCATCGAAGTGACTGAAGGCAAAAGCTACTTCTGGTGCGCTTGCGGACGCTCCAAACGTCAGCCATTCTGCGACGGTTCGCACAAGGAAACCGGGATCGAGCCGGTAAAATATGTAGCAGAATCAAGCAAGAAGGTCTTCTTCTGCGGATGCAAGCAAACCGCTAATCCGCCGCTGTGCGACGGAAGCCATTCCAAGCTTTAGGCCAATCAGGTCAGCGCATTCAAAGCCTTGGCATTCGCGCAAAATTCCGGGGCGGCGGTCGCCCGGCTCTGTTGGCACGCAAGCCAGACGGCACATCTTTCGCTGCAGTCAGCGGCTCGACAACGGGTCACCATTTCGCTGTATCCCTGCGCGGTCAGCCGCCCTTCGGCGATGGCTTCGGACAGCGAGATTTCCATGCAGCGCGCAACCGACCGCGTCAGCCAGAAGTGTTTTTCTATGTCTCCGAGTCGCACAAGTTTCATTGTTTTTCCTGATTCTGCAGCGTCTTAAGTTTGGCGAATCGGTTCCTGTTCGGACATGTCTCCGGGGCCTCAACCCTATCACCTCGGTGCGTCTGCCAGTCGCTACAGTCGCAAGCCCACTCGCAGCCCCGGCACCGTCCCACCATGCGCGCCCATTCGTCGGGACTGAGCCGACCCGTGAGATGGGCATCTACAAGGTCAACGCCGGTCGCCTGCCCCATCCGCAGAACAAGGCGTACATGCTTCATGGTCTGGCCAAGGACGTTCATGGTTCTGCCCGTCCGCGCTAGGGTGCAAGCCTGGCCAGCAAATCCTGGTTTCGGCAATACTCCGGTGGCCGTCCGTCGCTGTTTTGAAGCGCCAACGCGCGGTCGCAGTGATAGGGGTTTGTACAGCCTGTACAGCGCAGCACCGCGTCGGTGATTTCGTCGATGGAAACCGAACCGCCGATTGCGGCCTCCTGCAGGTCAACGCCCAGTTTCAGGGCCATTCGATCCACCAAAGCGGCGTGGCGGCGCAATTCTTCGCGTCTGGACATCCGAGTTCCTTTCGCTGTCTCGCTGAAAAGAACCCTAGCGCCATAACCCCACGGCGCCCTTGATTCAGGTCAAGAGACGATCCCCAGGTCGTCCAGGTAGGCCCGTGTGGCGTCCTGGACCCGCCTGAAACGATCTCCGCCCAGCTTTTTGCCGCCATACCATCGGGTCACAATGACCACGTGATCCTGCACACCGGCGCGTTCCAACATGCGCAATATGACCATCCCCGCACCAGTTTCGCCATCATCTGCCTTGAGAGCGCCGGTCGGCAAAATCGCGGCCCACGTGTTATGGGTCGCCTTGGCATATGCCTTGTCCGATTTAAGGTCGCGCAATACCGCATCGACCTCATCCCGCGACCTGACGGGAGCACCGCTCACCGCGTATTTCGAGCCTCGATCCGTCAGAACAACCCCCATCCGCTGGATCTGGGTCATTGGGTCAGGCCGAGCTGGGCGGCTGTTTCCAGAACAACTTCGATGCGCTTGGCATTGGGCGGATGAGACGCCAGAAAGCGGTCACCCGGATCTGGAATCCGGCCGAAATAGGCCATGCCGACCAGCGGATTGTACCCAGCCGAATAGGTGATCAAAGTTCCCATCCGGTCCGCTTCCAGCTCGAATTCTTTCGTGTAGCTCTGAACTCCGACTTCAGCACCCAGCTTCTGAGCACGTTCAATTCCTGCCGCGTCCTCGCCTTGCGCCTCAGCCAGTTCTCCGAAAATGCGGGCCCCTTCCTTGGCGTTTTTTACCTGCCGGGCGATGTGGCCCAGGATGTGATGCGCCGCCTCGTGTCCCATCACGAACGCCATCTCGTCAGCGTTCTGCGTCGACTTGACCATTTCCTGCGTGAAAATGATGAACGGGCGCCCATCCTTGTCCAACGTCTGGAACGCATTTGGCTCGGCAAACGGATCCGTGTCGATCAGAATCCCGAAATCGCAGTTTTGCCCCCGTGTCTCGCGCTGACAGACTTTTTGCGCGGCTGCCCCGACCGACCTGCTGACCTGCTGAAACGTCAGTGCCGAGTCGCGCAGTTCGGGCGAGGATGGTGACCAATCATCAACAGCAATGAACCCGCCCGCAGTGCACGCGGACACAACCAAGACCAGCAAAAACCTGAGGCGGTGCATTCCGGATCCTTTCTGTTCGTGCCGGCAGGAAAGCTTAGCGCGATGTGGCCTCCCTGACCACAGCCCGAAACCCAATCAGCGGGTTGCATTGCGATCGCAGGCTGGGCAGTCTGGGAACATGTTTTCGATTGAGCATGAATTCGACTCGACAGTCATTACCCTGGTGGACGAAGGCCCGGAGCCTTTGCAAGAAGACGTGGTGATCAACAGTTTCGCCGAGTGCGTAACGATCGAGCAGTTGGACCCCCGAACGGACCAGATGCAGAAAATCACCCTTTCGCCCGAACAGGTGCGCGACCTTGCCGCCGCTCTGGATCTGCCCGAAGGGGTGTATCAAATCAGGGAGACACCAGCCTAGGGATCGTAGACAAAGACCTTGTCGCGCCCTGTATGGCCTTTTTTCAGCGTCAAAGCCGACGGTGAGGCACCCATGACCCGGGCCAGCAGCTTGACCACGGCCTGGTTCGCCTTTCCATCCTCGGGCACGGCGGTGACAGCGATGTGCACTGTCGCCCCGTCGAAAGAAATCCGGTCCTGCGCAGCTTTGGGAGTCACCCGCACGGGAATCGATTGCCCGGGTCGCGCCAGATGCGCAAGGTCCGGCAGGTTTCGCAGTTTCGGTTTTGCCACCACATTCTCTTCCGCATTTGGACGGTGCCAGGTGGCACAATATCCAACAGTTTTACATCTTGCCCTTGAAACCGGCGCGTGTCTGCCCGAGATACGACAGAACCATGTAAAGGAATTTAACATATGACGCTGAAAAACCCGGCTGCGTTCGAGTTCCTGCAGTCGCGCAGGTCGCGGCCCGCCAAGACGTTGATGGCCCCGGCGCCGACCCGCGACGAATTGATCCCGTTGCTGACCGCAGCCGCTCGCAGCCCCGATCATGGCAAGTTGGAACCTTGGCGGTTCATCGTCATCGAAAAAGGCGCGATGCCGCGATTGGCCGATCTGACCGAGGAACGAGGCGTTGCGCTGGGGAAAAGCCCCGAAGACATTGCCAAGGCCCGTAGTCAGTTCGATATGGGGCATCTCGCCGTTGCCGTCATCGAAGTGCAAAAACCATCGCCGAAAATCCCGGAAATCGAACAAACCTACTCGGCCGGGGCGGTCTGCCTTGCACTGCTCAACGCAGCCCTTGCTGCGGGTTGGGGTGCCAACTGGCTTTCAGGTTGGCAGTCGCACGACCGCGAATTCTGCGAACGCGGTTTGGGCTTGGCCGACAATGAACGCATTGCCGGACTGATTCACATCGCAACCGAAGGGGCCACTCCGCCCGAAAGGCCCCGCCCGGACGTGGCCGCGATCACCGAGTGGGTGACGGAATGATTATCCTCAACGCGTTCTTCGCGGCTTTGGGGCAGCTCGGCGATTCTCGTTTCAGATCGGTGCTACTGCGCGGTGTCGGCCTGACGATAGTGCTGCTTGTTGTTGCCTGTGCGGCGGCGATTTGGGGCATCAACGCCCTTGCTGGTCAGGAGATCTCGCTGCCATTTGTCGGCGACGTCCCGTGGTTGAACGACGTTCTGAACTATTCAGGGATCTTTCTGGTTCTGATCCTGCCGGTCTTTCTGATGGTGCCGGTGGCCTCAGCCATCACATCGATGTTTCTGGATGAGGTCGCACAGGCCGTTGAAGACCGGCATTACCCGAACCTACCCCCTGTTCCGTCCGTCCCGATCTGGGATGCGGTGCTGGACTCGCTGGGATTCTTGGGCGTGTTGATTATTGCCAACGTATTGGCGTTGGTCCTTTACGCGCTGTTCACACCCCTCGCTCCGTTCATCTTTTGGGGGATGAACGGGTTTTTGCTGGGTCGGGAGTATTTCACGCTGGCGGCAATGCGCCGGATCGGGCGCGACGGTGCGCGGGCGTTGCGGGCACGCCATGCCGGGACGATCTGGGTCGCCGGAACCTTGATGGCCATCCCCCTGTCGGTCCCGCTGGTGAACCTTTTCATTCCGATCATCGGAGCCGCAACGTTCACGCATATCTTTCATGGGCTGTCGCGACAGGCCGAGCGCTGATTACTCGCGCGGTTCCATCTGGTTCAACCAGTCGAAATCACGAACTGAGATTACGCCAGAAACAATGATCCCTGCGATCACCGCCCACAACACGATAGAAATACCGGTGGTGATCCAGATCTTTTTCTTCATGTGGTGAACTTCCGGAGCGCCCGCATGGGTCCCCGGCACGATGTCGCCCAGGTCGCCTTGCGTCTTGATGCGGACCGGCAGCACGACCAACAAGGTCATGAACCAGATCACGGCGAACAAAACCAACGCAGCAGTGATTGTCATTTCGACGCCTCCTCAGCCCAGCTCAGACTTGCTCCAGCTCCACAAGGCACCCGTTGAAATCCTTGGGGTGCAAAAACAGCACAGGCTTGCCGTGGGCGCCGATTTTGGGCTCTCCGGTTCCCAGAACGCGGGCACCGGTCGCCTTCAGGTGATCCCGTGCGGCGATGATGTCCTCGACCTCATAACAGACATGGTGGATGCCACCCGCCGGGTTCTTTTCCAGGAAGCCGTTGATCGGGCTGTCGTCGCCCAGCGGGTACAGCAGCTCGATCTTGGTATTGGGCAGTTCGATGAAGACAACCGTCACGCCATGATCCGGTTCATCCTGAGGTTCACCAACCTTGGCGCCCAGCGCGTTGCGGTATTGGGCGGATGCGGCCTCGAGGTCGGGCACGGCGATGGCGACATGGTTCAGGCGGCCAATCATGGCGGTCTCCTCTGTTCTGCGTTGCAGCGTTTATGGGGGCTGCCCTGTCAAAGGGCAAGTGCGCCAAAACGCGCGTTAACCCTGTGTTAGCCAGGAGTTCCTAGCGTGAGGCATCTGCTGAAAGGAGTTCTGCCATGGACGATTCGGTGCCGTTCGCCCCATCCACCGTCGCCCCCAGCGCCACCCGGCCTTTGCTGGGTCAGACCATTCTGGTTGTCGAGGACAGTCGTAATACCTGTGATGCAATGCGACTGATGTGCCTGCACAGCGGCGCCCGCATCCGCCGGGCCGATTGCCTGAGGTCGGCGCGCAGGCACCTTCAGATCTATCGCCCGTCGGTGATCGTGGTGGACATGGGCCTGCCGGACGGCTCCGGCGCAGACCTGATCGCGGAACTGAACGCGGTTTCCCCACGTATCAGCGTCATCCTTGGTATGTCCGGCGATGACTGCGCCGAAACGCTTGCCTTGCAAGCCGGAGCCGATGGCTTTCTAGCGAAACCGTTGAATTCGCTGATCAGCTTCCAAAGGGCCATCCTGGAAAATCTCCCCGAAGACCGCCGTCCGGGTTCACTCCAATCCGTCAAAGACGAACAGATCTGCCCCGATCCGCTGGCTTATCAGGATGACATGGCGCATATCGCAGATGTTCTGACCGGGCCGGCGGATTCACGCACTCTGGACTATGCCGCTCAATTCCTGCGCGGTGTTGCCCGAGATGCCGAGGATACGGTTCTGGAACAGGCAGCCCATGACCTCGCATCCTCGCGCGCCAAGAGCGCTCCGGTAACAGCCTTGGCCGCGCGGGTTGCCGGCCTTGTCCAAAGCCGTCTTGAAAGACGAAAGGCGATCTGAATGACCTTGGCCTACTTCGTGACAACGGCCATGCTCTGCGCTTGGTGGTATTGGCACACCCGCAGATCCGCGCGGACCATTCGCGCCAACCGCGAGAAACAGCCGAACTGGGTGGACTGAATTCGAGTTCAAGGGGTTTTAGCCACTTGGAAAACGCGGGCACCGATAAGCACTGAAGTGCTTGGCGGAAAGTTCGCTTCGCGCCACCGCAGTAGTTTTGACCGCACCCAAAGGTTTTTCACACTTTGGGTACGGTCCTTGGCTCATTCCTGAGGGATGACCCGTAGGCCCAGTTCCATCAGCTGATCCGAGGTCGGGTCCGACGGCGCCTGCATCATCAGATCTTCGGCGCGCTGGTTCATCGGGAACATCATGACCTCGCGGATATTGGCCTCATCCGCAAGCAGCATAACGATCCGGTCGATGCCGGCGGCGCAGCCCCCGTGCGGCGGAGCACCATAGTGGAACGCGTTGAACAGCGCGCCAAAGCGGCTTTTGACCTCGTCCTCGCCGTAGCCAGCCAGTTCGAAGGCCTTGAGCATGATTTCGGGCTTGTGGTTCCGGATTGCGCCCGACACCAGCTCGTAACCGTTGCAGGCCAGGTCGTACTGATAGCCCTTGACCTCAAGCGGGTCGCCCTGCAGCGCCTCCATGCCACCTTGCGGCATCGAGAACGGGTTGTGTTCGAAATCGATTTCGCCGGTTTCCTCGTCCTTTTCGTAGATCGGGAAATCCACGATCCAGGCAAAGGCGAACCGGTCCTTGTCGGTCAGACCCAGTTCCTCGCCGATAACATCGCGCGCCTTGCCGGCGACTTTTTCAAAGGCTTTGGGCTTACCACCCAGGAAGAACGCCGCGTCACCTTTGCCCAGACCCAGTTGCAGACGGATGGCCTCGGTGCGTTCGGGGCCGATGTTCTTGGCCAGCGGGCCGGCTGCTTCCATCCCGTTCTCGCCCTCGCGCCAGAAGATGTAGCCCATACCCGGCAGGCCTTCCTTCTGGGCAAAGGCATTCATGCGGTCGCAGAACTTGCGGCTGCCGCCACCCGGCGCGGGGATCGCGCGGATCTCGGTGCCTTCCTGTTCCAGCAGCTTGGCGAAAATCGCGAAACCGGACCCGCGGAAGTGTTCAGACACCACCTGCATCTTGATCGGGTTGCGCAGATCGGGCTTGTCGGTGCCATACCACAGCGCCGCGTCTTTGTAGGAAATCTGCGGCCATTCCTGATCAACCTTCCGGCCACCGCCGAATTCTTCGAAGATTCCCGTCAGAACTGGCTGGATCGTGTCGAACACGTCCTGCTGGGTTACGAAGGACATCTCGAGGTCGAGCTGGTAGAAATCCGTGGGTGACCGGTCGGCGCGCGGGTCCTCGTCACGGAAGCAGGGCGCGATCTGGAAATACTTGTCGAAGCCCGACACCATGATCAGCTGCTTGAACTGCTGCGGCGCCTGCGGCAACGCATAGAACTTACCCGGATGCAGGCGCGAGGGCACCAGGAAGTCGCGCGCGCCCTCGGGGCTGGACGCGGTGATGATCGGCGTCTGATATTCGCGGAAGCCCTGATCCCACATGCGGCGGCGCATGCTGGCCACCACGTCCGAGCGCAGTGCCATGTTGCGCTGCATCGCCTCGCGACGCAGGTCCAGGTAGCGATAGCGCAAGCGGGTTTCCTCGGGGTATTCCTGATCGCCGAACACCATCAGCGGCAGCTCCTCGGCCGCGCCCAGCACTTCCAGTTCGCGGACATAGACCTCGATCTCGCCGGTGGGCAGCTTTGGGTTCACCAACTCGGCATCGCGCGCCTTGACCGTGCCGTCGATGCGGATGCACCATTCCGAGCGCACTTTCTCCAACGCGCTGAACGCAGCACTGTCGCCGTCGCACAGAACCTGGGTCACGCCATAGTGGTCACGCAGGTCGATGAACAGCACGCCGCCGTGATCTCGCACCCGATGAACCCAACCCGACAGGCGGACGGTTTCACCGACATTGGCGGCGGTCAGATCGGCGCAGGTGTGGCTGCGATAGGCGTGCATGGATGATATCCCTTCGGGCGCTGAATTCGTCGCGCCGATACACCGCGATCGGGTCGGGAAGTCAAGGGTTGGAGCACGATGCGCCTCCATCGGAGCCCGGAATGCAGACAAATTCGAAAAAATCGCTATCTTTTGGACATGTGAACTCGAATAGTTTTCCCGGCACGCGGGAGCCAGGCCCCTTGAGCAAGGAGGTGTTCGGCCGATGTGGCAAACTGTTTTGGATCGCGTATTGCGGGGTTTCATCACCCGCGGAACTCTGCGGATCACCTATCCTGACGGGACGGCGCGCACCTATGGCGACGCCACGCAGCCCGAGGCGCATATCACCCTGCATGACCCCGCATTGATGGCGCGCTTGGTGCGCAATCCCGAGATGGCTTTCGGCGAGGGCTACATGAATGGCACCCTGACCGTCGATGAGGGCGGCCTGGAAAGTGCCATGCGGATCGCGATTCGATGCGCGGCCAGCGGGTCATTGCCCTTGCTGCAGCAGATCCAGGACTGGGCGGGGTATCTGCTGCGACCGATCCTGCAGCGCAACTCGGTCCACTCGGCGCGGCGCAATGTGGCGCATCACTATGACCTGTCCGACGACTTCTACCGGCTGATGCTGGACCCTGACATGCAGTACAGCTGCGCCTATTTCCAGCAGCCCTGGATGACTTTGGAACAGGCACAAGCCGCCAAAAAGGCGCATATCGCGCGTAAGCTGTGCCTTGAGCCCGGAATGCGCGTGCTGGACATCGGCTGCGGCTGGGGCGGTCTGGCCCTGACGCTGGCGCGTGACCACGGCGTGCAGGTGACCGGGCTGACCCTGTCGCAGAACCAGCACCGTACCGCGACCGCGCGGGTGCAGCAGGCCGGGCTGACCGACCGCATCGACATTCGGCTGATGGACTACCGGCAGATGCAGGATCAGTTCGACCGGATTGTCTCGGTCGGGATGCTGGAGCATGTGGGCGCGCCACAGCTGCGCACCTATTTCGACCGGGTCGCAGCCTTGTTGAAGCCCGACGGCGTGGCATTAATCCATTCCATCGGCCGCAACGGGCCGCCCACCGGCCAGTCGCCCTGGCTGAACAAATACATCTTCCCGGGCGGCTATGTCCCGTCGCTCGAGGAAATCGTCAAACCCGTGGCACGCACCGGTCTGTGGTTTCTGGATGTCGAAAGCCTGCGGCTGCATTATGCCCTGACCCTGCGCGCCTGGCGCGACCGGTTCGAGACCAACCTGGACCAAGTGCGCGCGATGTATGATGACCGGTTCATCCGCATGTGGCGGTTCTATCTGACCGCCTGCATACTGGTGTTCGAAGAGCGCGACCAAACCGTGTTCCAATTGCAGCTGGGCCACCGGCGCGACGCGGTGCCTTTTACGCGTGACTATCTGTACCAGCCCGATCAGGACATGCGCGACGCCGCCGAGTAATGCCCCTAAAACGGGCGCTGCACGTTGCCGGAATAGAAGAACACGCCAAGCCCGGCGGCAAAGATGATGTTGCCGGCGATCGCGTGCAGCAGCACCGCATAGAAGAACGACCCGCGCTTGCGGTAGGCCCAGGAAAACAGCAGCCCGCCAGCGAATGTCATCACGGTGACGATCCAGTTCCAATACATCAGGTGCGCAAAGGCGAACAGCCCGGCGTTCAGCAGCGGCAAGGCCGCGCCGTCAGGCAGGATCGCGTGATAGCGGCGATAGAACAGCGTGCGGAACAGCAGCTCTTGCGGCAGCGCCGACAGCAATGGATAGCCCAGCCAGATCACGGCCAGAAATTCGGGCCGGTTCAGCAGCAGAAAAAAGGCCGCATCGGGGCGCGTGGCCATCACCAGGGCCGAACAGATCGCCGCCATTGCCAATGAAAACCCGATCACCTCGGCCCAGCGCCAGTTGCGCCAGCCATAGCGCAGCTCGGCCCAGGAAAAGCCCGGGGTGCGGTGCAGCAGGGCGATCCCGACAGCGGTGAAGAAGAACAGAGCCGGAAACATCCAGTCGGGTGGAAACAGAACCGCGATCAGCAAGGGGACCGCGACATAGAACGCCACGAATTCAGCCTTCAGGCGCAGGTTCGATACCTGCAATCCACGCGCAGAGCTGCGGTCGCTCATGGCAGCATCACCTTGGCCGGTATCAAACCGCGCAAGGAATTGCCCATCCAGATCCGGTGCGCGGCGGCCAGGTCACGCAGGGTCAGGACCGCCTCGGCCGCGCGTCCGGTTTCGAGCAACTCCTCGCGCAGGATCCCCGGCAGCAGGCCCGCCGCAACCGGCGGTGTCAGCAGACGCCCGTCTTCCGTTTCGACGAACAGGTTGGTGATGGTGCCCTCGCACAGTTCATCCCGTTCGTTCAGGAACAACATCTCATCCACGCCGTCGGGTAATTCCGCCCGCGCTTGATCGTAGATCGCGCGGCGGGTGGTCTTGTGGCGCAGCCAGATGTCCGAGGACGTCAGCCTTGTTGTCGCCAGACCCACCGTCCAGCCCGGCGGGTTGTCTGCCAAAGGCCCCGAGGTGATCTTGGGTGCACCGGTCAAGTCCAGAGTCAACCGGCACCGCAGCGGGTCCGCGCCGGACAGGCCGGCCACCACCTCGCCCACGCGCCGCAGGTCGAACTGAACACCCAGCCAGTCCGCTGTCCGCGCCATGCGCCGCAGGTGGCGCTCCAGCCGCACGACCCCCTGCCCGGGCCGAAACGCAAAGGTTTCGATCAGGCGGAAATCAGGCTCAGTTGGTGCGCGAACCGGGCTTTCCATAGCGCTTCCTCATATTCCGACGCGGCGGTGCTGTCCCAGACGACACCTCCGCCGACGTTCAACGTGGCCCGATTGCCCTCGACCATCAAGGTGCGGATCGCGACGTTGAACTCCGACCGCCCGTCCGGGGCGGCCCAGCCGATGGTGCCGCAGTAGATGTCGCGCGGCCAGGGCTCCAGATCCGACAGAATCTCCATCGCACGGATCTTGGGCGCCCCGGTAATCGATCCACAGGGAAACAGCGCCCTCAGGATGTCGGACAGCCCCGCCCCTACCTGCAGCCGCGCCTGCACCAGCGACACCATCTGATGCACGGTGGCGTAGGTCTCGACCTTGAACAGCTCGGGCACCTGAACGGTTCCCGGCAGCGCCACGCGACTGATGTCATTGCGCAGCAGGTCCACGATCATCAGGTTCTCGGCCCGGTTCTTTTCGTCCGAGGACAGGAAATCGCGCCGCCGCGCGTCCTCGGCCAGATCGGCGCTGCGCGGCTGGGTGCCCTTCATCGGCCGGGTCTCGATCATCCCGGCGGCATCGGTGCGGAAGAACAGCTCGGGCGAGCGGCTGAGCAGATCGGGCAGCCCGTCCTGCTGGACCAATGCGCCATGGCCGACCGGCTGTCCGGCGGTCAGCGCGGCATAGAGCGCGGCGCTGTCGCCCTCGGTTTCCAGGTCGATGGGAAAGGTCAGGTTGGCCTGATAGATGTCCCCGGCCCCGATCGCATCATGCACGGCGCGGAAGGCTTCGGCATAGCGCGCCTCGCTCCAACGCGGCTGGAACGCAGTCAGCCCGGCCGCACCGAACGGCAGGTCCTGCACGCTCGGGCCGTCGAACACCCCAAAGCACAATAGCGGCAATCGACGGGTCGCGGGCAGCCTTGCGGCCAGCTTGGGCTCAAGCGCATAGCCAAGCTCGTAGCTGGCATATCCGGCCAGCCAGCCGCCCTGCGCGCGCGCGTCATCCAGCGCCGCCAATGCCTGGGGCACCTGCTCCGCCCGGTCGGCGCGGATCACCTGGGCAGGCCGGTCGAAACCGGTGCCCGGACCGGCGGGTCCATGATCGAAACGAATGCGCAATTGCTTCCTCATCTGTCGTGCAGCGGCATATAGAGAATACGGTGCCAAGGGAAAGGGGGGAAAGCGGCAATTTCGCTTCCGTTTCCGATCCCCCTTGCACCTTTTGCCCGGGTCCCTATAACGCACGACAATTTGGGCGCATGGGCGGCGCCCGCGACTCGTGCAAAATCGAAGGGGCCAGGCCATGCCGAAGAGAACCGACATCCAGTCGATCATGATCATCGGGGCGGGGCCCATTGTCATTGGGCAAGCTTGCGAATTCGACTATTCCGGCGCCCAGGCCTGCAAGGCGCTGCGCGAGGAAGGGTATCGGGTCATCCTGGTGAACTCGAACCCTGCCACGATCATGACCGACCCGGAACTGGCCGACGCCACCTATATCGAACCGATCACGCCCGAGGTCGTCGCCAAGATCATCGAAAAGGAACGCCCCGACGCCCTGCTGCCTACGATGGGCGGGCAGACCGGCCTGAACACCTCCTTGGCGCTGGAGGAGATGGGCGTGCTGGAAAAATTCGGCGTCGAGATGATCGGGGCCAAGCGCGAGGCCATCGAGATGGCCGAGGACCGCAAGCTGTTCCGCGAAGCGATGGACCGCCTGGGCCTTGAAAACCCAAAGGCCACCATCGTCACCGCCCCCAAAAAAGCCGACGGCTCTGCCGATCTGGATGCCGGCGTGCAGATGGCCCTGGACGAGTTGGAAAACATCGGCTTGCCCGCGATCATCCGCCCGGCCTTCACTCTGGGCGGCACCGGCGGCGGTGTGGCTTACAACCGTGAGGATTACATCCACTTTTGCCGCTCGGGCATGGATGCCTCGCCGGTGAACCAGATCCTCGTCGACGAAAGCCTTCTGGGCTGGAAAGAATATGAAATGGAGGTGGTGCGCGACACTGCCGACAACGCGATCATCGTCTGCTCGATCGAGAACGTCGATCCGATGGGCGTGCATACCGGTGACTCGATCACCGTGGCCCCTGCGCTGACGCTGACCGACAAGGAATACCAGATCATGCGCAACGGCTCGATCGCCGTTCTGCGCGAGATCGGCGTCGAAACGGGCGGATCGAACGTGCAATGGGCGATCAACCCGGCAGACGGCCGCATGGTCGTGATCGAGATGAACCCGCGTGTGTCGCGCTCGTCAGCGCTGGCGTCCAAGGCGACAGGCTTCCCGATCGCCAAGATAGCCGCCAAGCTGGCGGTGGGCTACACGCTGGACGAGCTGGACAATGACATCACCAAGGTCACGCCTGCGTCTTTCGAACCGACCATCGACTATGTCGTCACCAAAATCCCGAAATTCGCTTTCGAGAAATTCCCCGGATCCGAGCCTTACCTGACCACCGCGATGAAATCGGTGGGTGAAGCCATGTCCATCGGTCGTACCATCCACGAATCGATGCAAAAGGCGCTGGCTTCGATGGAATCGGGCCTGACCGGGTTTGACGAAGTTGAAATTCCGGGCCTGAGCATCGGCCCATGGGATGCGGTCGAAAGCAGCGACGACAAGGCACATGTCATCAAGGCCATCAGTAAGCAGACACCCGACCGTTTGCGCACCATCGCGCAGGCGATGCGCCACGGTCTGACCGACGACGAAATTTTTGCCGTCACCAAGTTCGACCCGTGGTTCCTGGCCCGTATCCGCGAGATCATCGAAGCGGAACGCACCGTCCGCAAGGACGGCCTGCCGATGACCGAGGACGGCCTGCGCCGGCTCAAGATGCTGGGCTTTACCGACGCGCGTCTGGGCAATCTGGCCGGCCGCGACGAGGCCAACGTGCGCCGCGCCCGCCACAATCTGGGCGTCACCGCCGTTTTCAAGCGGATCGACACCTGCGCCGCCGAGTTCGAGGCGCAGACGCCCTACATGTACTCGACCTACGAGGCCCCAACGATGGGCGAGGTAGAATGCGAGGCGCGCCCCAGCGACCGCAAGAAGGTCGTCATTCTGGGCGGCGGCCCCAACCGGATCGGCCAGGGGATCGAGTTCGACTATTGCTGCTGCCACGCCTGTTTCGCGCTGACCGACGCGGGCTATGAAACCATCATGGTCAACTGCAACCCCGAGACGGTGTCGACCGACTACGACACCTCGGACCGGCTGTATTTCGAGCCGCTGACCTTTGAACACGTCATGGAAATCCTGCGGACCGAGCAGCAGAACGGCACACTGCACGGTGTGATCGTTCAGTTCGGTGGTCAGACCCCGCTGAAGCTGGCCAATGCGCTCGAGGCCGAAGGTATTCCGATCCTGGGCACCACGCCCGACGCGATCGACCTGGCCGAAGACCGCGAACGGTTCCAGGCACTGGTCAACGATCTGGGCCTGAAACAACCCAAGAACGGCATCGCTTCGACCGACGCGCAAGCGCTTGAGATTGCAGAAGAGATCGGGTTCCCGCTGGTGATCCGCCCGTCCTACGTGCTGGGCGGCCGCGCGATGGAGATCGTGCGCGACATGGATCAGCTGAAGCGCTACATCAACGAGGCCGTGGTGGTCTCGGGCGACAGCCCCGTGCTGCTGGACAGCTACTTGGCCGGGGCGGTCGAACTGGACGTGGACGCGCTGTGCGACGGCAAGGATGTCCATGTGGCCGGCATCATGCAGCATATCGAAGAGGCCGGCGTGCACTCGGGCGACTCGGCCTGTTCGCTGCCGCCCTATTCGCTGTCGAAAGAGATCATCTCCGAAATCAAGGACCAGACCTACAAGCTGGCCAAGGCGCTGAACGTCGTGGGCCTGATGAACGTGCAGTTCGCGATCAAGGATGACGAGATCTACCTGATCGAGGTCAACCCGCGCGCCAGCCGCACCGTGCCCTTCGTGGCCAAGGCGACCGACAGCGCCATTGCCTCGATCGCCGCGCGGGTGATGGCGGGCGAGCCGCTGTCGAACTTCCCGCAACGCCCACCCTACAAGGAAGGCCAGGACACCAAGATCGCCGACCAGATGACCCTGGCCGACCCGGACATGCCCTGGTTCTCGGTGAAAGAGGCGGTGCTGCCCTTTGCCCGCTTCCCCGGTGTCGATACCATCTTGGGTCCCGAGATGCGCTCGACCGGTGAGGTCATGGGCTGGGACCGCGATTTCCCGCGGGCCTTCCTCAAGGCGCAGATGGGCGCGGGCATGGTGCTGCCGTCCAAGGGACGGGCTTTCATCTCGATCAAGGATGCCGACAAGGGTCCGGCGATGATCGAGGCTGCGCAGGTTCTGGTCGAGCAGGGATTCTCGCTGGTGGCTACCCGCGGAACACAGACATGGCTGGAGTCCAAGGGCGTGCCCTGTGACGTGGTCAACAAGGTCTACGAGGGCCGCCCCGATGTGGTGGACATGCTGAAGGACGGTCAGGTCCAGTTGGTCATGAACACCACCGAAGGCGCGCAGGCAGTTGAGGACAGCAAGGCCATCCGCTCGATCGCGCTGTATGACAAGATCCCCTACTACACCACGGCCGCGGCCAGCCATGCCGCCGCGCTGGCCATCAAGGCGCAGGCTGAAGGGGATGTGGAGGTCAAATCGCTACAGGGTTGAAGCCCGCAGCGGACAAGCAAAAAGCCCCGGCCTTTCGCCGGGGCTTTTTTTGGGGATCATGCAGTCTGGGCCGCCAGCCTGCGCTGTTCTTCCCGAGTGAAGAACAGCAGGTAGAACACCGGCGCGGCGACCATGGTCAGGATCGTCGCGAAAGCCAGACCACCCATGATCGTCACTGCCATCGACACGAAGAACGCGTCGGTCAGCAGCGGCGCCATCCCCAGGATCGTGGTGATCGCTGCCAGCATGACCGGGCGTAGACGCGAGACCGAGGCTTCGATGATCGCGTCGCGCAGAGGCTTGCCCGTGGCGCGGACAAGGTCGATCTCTTCGACCAGAACAATACCGTTCTTGATCAGCATCCCCGACAGGCTGAGAAGCCCGAGAAGCGCGGTGAATGTAAATGGCAGGCCCGTGCCCAGCAGCCCGATCACCACGCCATTCACCGACATCGGCACCAGCAGCCAGATGATGACCGGTTGCCGGATCGCGTTGAACAGCAGTACCGAGATCAGAACCATGATCAAAAGGCTCAGCGGCAACTGTTTGCCAAGGCTGGCTTGCGCTTTGCCGGAATCCTCGAACTCGCCGCCCCATTCCAGCTTGTAGCCCAGCGGCAGTTCCATGTCCTCGATCGCATCGCGAATCTCGGAATGAACCTGTGCCGCGGTCAGGCCAGCCGGGATGTCTGCGCCCACCGTGACGGTCAGAACGCGATCGCGCCGATGCACCAGTGTATTGAGCGCTTTGTACTGGAACCCGTCCACCATCTGCTCGATCGGCACGAATTTCTGTGACTGGTCCGAATACACCACTTGATCCACAATCGAGTATTCTCCGTCCGCCGGGCGACGCAAGATAATCGGGATCAGGCGGTCCCTCTCGCGGAACACGCCGCCGGTGATGCCATCCGTCGAGAATTGCAGGGTGGCGGCGATGTCTTCGCGGGTAACACCGGCCGTCTGCGCACGTTCGGTCGCATAGATCGGCTGGACCGCCAATTCCATTTCCCGCCAGTCGTGATGCACGTCTAGCGCATTTGGCGATGCAGCCGACATGCGCCGCACCGCCTCGTCGGCCAGTTGCCGCAGGACGACCGGATCGCTGCCCGAGAACCGCGCCTCGATCGGGGTACCGCCGCCGGGGCCGAACACCAGACGCTTGGTCCGGAATTCGCCTTCGGGGAATTGGGTTTCACCAAAGGCCTCCAGATCAGCACGCAGGACGGGAATGTCCTCGAGCGTTTCGGTCCGGATGATCATATGCCCATAGCTTGGGTTGGGCTTCTCGGCCGAATAGGTCAACATGAACCGCGTCGCGCCCTGCCCCACGAAGGTGGTGACCGAGACGACATCATCCCGCTGGGCCAGCCAGTCCTCGAAGACTTGCATATCGGCACTCGTCCGCGCGATCGGAGTCCCCTGCGGCAGCTTGTAATGGACGAAGAACAGCGGCGTGTTGGAGTCCGGAAAAAACTGCTGTTTCACCATCGCGAAGCCGGCATAGCAGATCACGGTAACCCCAACCAAACCGGCCACCACCAGCCACCGGAACCGCAATGCCCAGCGCAGGATCGCCCCGTAGGTTCGGAACAGGATGCCGCTATAAGCGTCGACATCCACGTCCTTGCCCTGTTTGAAGAAATAATGCCCCAACAACGGTGTTGCTGTGATGGCCAGCACCCAGCTCAGCAGCAACGAGATCGCGATCACCGCAAACAATGAGAACAGGAATTCGCCCGTCGCATCCGGGCTGAGCCCAATCCCAGCAAAGGCCATGATTCCGATGACCGTGGCCCCCAGAAGGGGGATCTGGGTCTTGGACGCGGCCTCGTCGGCAGCATCGCGCGAATTTTTTCCCTTGAGCATGGAGATCTGCATCCCCTCGGCCACCACGATTGCATTATCGACCAGCATCCCCATCGCAATGATCAGCGCGCCCAGCGAAATGCGCTCCATCTCGATGGAAAACAGCGCCATGAACAGCAGGGTCCCGACAACGGTCAACAAAAGGGTCGAGCCCACAACGACCGCCGCGCGCCAACCCATGAATATTCCAAGCACCGCCACCACGATGGCAACCGACATGGCCAGGTTCACTAGAAAATCGTTCGAAGCCTGCTCGACCACGACGTGCTGCTGGTAGATCGGCAATACATCGACGCCCGCGGGAATTTCCACATCCAGTTCGGCCAGCTTGGCGTCGACGCGCTTTCCGACCTCCACGATGTTTTCCGTCGATAGGCCGGCAATACCCAGGGTGAAGGCTTCGACGCCGTTGAACCGGATCATGATGTCAGGATCGGTCTGGCGGGCCCGGTAGACATCGGCCATGTCAAAGAGGTTGATCACTTGCCCCTGAGAGCCAACCGACAGCCCTGCGATCTCGGACACGCTGTCCGATCCGTCCGCCGTCAGGATCGTGGTTCGATCGTCGTCTGACCGAAGCGTCCCTGACGACTGAACCGAATTGGCGTTGGCGATCGCTTCGTTGATCGACTGCAACGGCACGTTCTGGTTGACCGAAATGGCCAGGTCCGGCTCGATGAAAATGGCTTCGTCTGGCAAACCCTGCACTTCAACGTCCGCAACGCCCTCAACGGTCAGCAACTCGCGCCGCAAGAAGGTCGACAATTCGTGCTTTTCGGCGTCGCTGAACCCTTCCGCGGTGACCGCATAGAAAAGACCGAACACGTCACCGAACCCGTCATTCACATAGGGCTGGCTGACACCGGACGGCAATCCACGGGCCGCATCCCGGACCTTGGCGCGCAGTCGGGTCCAGATATCCGGCAATTCGCTGCCATCGTAGGTGGACTTGATCTCGACTTCGATCAGCGATTGACCGGGACGGTTGACCGAGGTGATGACATCGACCTCGCCCATCTGCTGGATGGCAGATTCCAAAGGCTCCGAGACCTCCTCGGCCACCTGTTCAGCCGTCGCACCAGGATACGTGGTCAACACTACGGCGTTCTTGATGGTAAAGGCCGGATCTTCGAGCCGCCCGAGCGACGAAAATCCCCAGATCCCACCCAGCAAGGCGATCAGGATCACCAGCCACGTATAGATCGGCCTGTCGATCGAAGCGCGTGCGATATTCATCATCGCCCCCTTCAGTTCGCAAAGCCGGCAAAGCGGCGCACGGTCTGCCCATCGGTCAGAACGGACCCGCCGGCCACCACGATTTCGTCGCCGTCCGACAATCCGGTCAGAACCCGGACGTCTCCTGTCTGGGTTGGTTCGATGGTCACGGGAACACGCCGTACGGTGCCGACATCCGCACCGACCGGCGAAAAGACCATGACGCCCAGATTGCCCTCGGCGTCGGCGACAATCGCGGTCGGAGGAACGATGATGCCAATGCGTTTGTCATCGACCTGAACATTGACGGTTACCGACGAGCCGGGCAGCACCCGCAAGTCTTCCGGCGGCGTGAGGCCGAACTGAATCCGGAACGTCTGGCCGACGCTCGAAGTTTCAGCGTCGAATTCGCGGATTTCCAACGGGAAGACCTCGTCACTTGCGGGGAATTTTGCCGTGATCGAAATGCCATCTTCCTGGCTGGTCCTCTGGAACAGGATTTCGGGCACATCGACCTCGATCCTCAATTCGGACAGATCGTGGATCCGGACGATCGGCGTTCCGGCGGCCACGGTGGTGAAGTTTTCGACCTCACGCCGCGATACCAGCGCATCGAACGGCGCGGTCAGAGTCGTGTGCTCGAGGTTGTACTCGGCGTCACGCACCGCGATTGCAGCCAGTTGGGCGGCGGTTTCAGCGTCATCGACAGCGACCTGGCTTGCAGTCGTCCCCCGCAGGCGCGACAGGCGGGCCACGGTGCGGTCAGCCTGATCCTTCTGAAGACGCGCACGTTCCAGTGCCAGTTCGAACGGCTCTTGGTCCAGCTTTGCAATCAGGCTGCCCTTGGGCACCTGGAACCCTTCGTTGACGGGCAGTTCCACGATCTGTCCGGCGACCTGAAACGCCAGATCGACAGTCTGCCGCGCGGCCACGCGCCCGAAGAACTGGCGTGAGAATCCGGGAGCGGTCTCATGCACCACCATAAGTTTTACAGGCTTGGTGTCGTCTTGCGCCGCAAGCGGTGCGGCCAGTACGGCAAGGGCAAGGCCCAGCGAAGTCAGCAGCTTCATTTCGTCAATCCCTCGGGTATTCCCGTTTTCAGAATGTTGTCCCGGATCTTGCGGGCAAGCCGGGCAAATTGAGCAGTTTCCTCGTCATCCAACCCAGAGGCACGGTGAAACAGCTCACCGGCGGTGGTGACCAGCATGTTGCGGGCCTCGGCACCTTTGTCGGTCAACACCAGCAACCACGCACGGCGATCATCGGGGTCCTGTTGGCGGGTCAGATAACCGGCCGCCTCAAGCGCATCGGCGGTGGCTGTAATCGTCGACGGCACGGTCAGCATGTCGGCCGCCAACACTCCCATCCGCTTGGGCTGATCCAACTTGATCAACATATGGCATTCCTGATGGCTGAGATCGGTATCGATGCAGCCGAAACTCTCTTCCAGTTTCCAGTACAGCGCATAGACGCCCATCATCGCCTGGATCTCAGGGGTCAGTCGGGCCAGCCGTTCACTGATGTCTTTGGTCATGGATGCTCTCCGCACGAGTCGAGCGGTGATATACTTCGGATTCCGAACTATTCAAGATGTGAAGTTGAATTTGCGCAAACCTATGCCGTTCCCTTGGGTCAACATCTCTTGATCTGGGGGCGCTGTGACTGCATTTTGGGCGAATCCGAAACATTCAGGACCCGACATGTACACGCCCGCAATCACCGGTACCGGGGTTTTCACGCCCGAAAACGTCATCACCAATGCCGAGCTGGTCAAAGCCTTCAACGCCTATGCCGACAAGATGAATGCTGCCAACGCCGATGCCATCGCCGCGGGCGAGATGGAGCCGATGCAGCACTCCTCGGAAGAGTTCATCGTCAAGGCCTCGGGCATCGAGAACCGCTACGTCATGGACAAGACCGGCGTGCTGGACCCGGACGTGATGCATCCCCTGCTGCGCCAGCGCAGCGATGACGAGCCGGGCATCATGACCGAAATGGCGCTGGACGCCTGCAACAAGGCGCTGGCGCAGGCCGGGCGGACGGCGGCGGATGTCGATCTGGTGATCTGTGCCGCGTCGAACCATGAACGCGCCTATCCCGCCATTGCGGTCGAAATCCAGAACGCGTTGGGCATCGCTGGTTTTGGGTTCGATATGAACGTGGCCTGTTCTTCGGCGACGTTCGGCATTCAGGCCGCGGCCGACATGATCCGGTCGGGGTCCGTACGGGCGGCGCTGGTGGTCAACCCCGAGATCTGCTCGGGACACCTGGAATGGCGCGACCGGGATTGCCACTTTATCTTCGGTGACGTGGCCACCGCCACGCTGATCGAGCGGATCGAGGATGCAAAGGGCCCGCATTTCGAAATCCTGTCGACCCGCTGCGCAACCGAGTATTCGAACAACATCCGCAACAACAACGGTTTTCTGCGGCGCACCCGGCCCGACGGATTGAAGGACCGCCGCGACATGCAGTTCATGCAGAACGGCCGCAAGGTGTTCAAGGAAGTGCTGCCGATGGTCAGCAAACACATCAGCGACCACATGGATTCCGAAGGGATCGAAAGCGGCGATCTCAAGCGGCTGTGGCTGCACCAGGCCAACAAGACGATGAATGATTTCATCGGCAAAAAGGTCTTGGGCCGAGAGCCGGAGCCGGGCGAACAGCCCAACATCCTGCAGGACTATGCCAATACATCGTCCGCCGGGTCGATCATCGCCTTTTCCAAATATTCAGACGATCTTCAGGATGGCGATGTCGGCCTGATCTGCTCGTTCGGTGCAGGATATTCGGTGGGGTCCGTCATCGTCAAACGCCACGCCTGACACGCCGGCGCCGCCGGTCCACGTCCGGCGCAACAAGCGATAACCTCGAATATTTCGCCCGCGCAGGCGGACTGTTTTTGTATTCCTAAAAACTTCTTCAGAATTGATACAGCGCAACTTAACCCGCGGCCTCCATCTGGAAGGCCATGCAATTCCGCATGTCAGGTGACGCTAGGTTAAGAAAGGTGCGCCATGTTCAAGAGTTCTAAGTCAGGAATGGCGGCCTGGGTTGTCGCCCCGTTTTTGGGGGTTGCTGCAGCCAGCGCGGCCATGGCCGAGCCCCAGGTTTGCAACGCCAACACAGCACGGATTGCAGCCAACAATGGTGACTATGCGGCCCTTTGCGGCTGTTCGCAGGTTACGCCCAGTTTCCTCTCGCATCTGCAACAACGGGCAGATTTCGGGTCGGTTCTTGCCAATACCTCGCAGCAATGTCCGGGGCTGGCCAATCTGCTGAGCGATTTGCCGACCGGATCGATTTCCAACGCCAACAGCTTTGACGGCCGCGAAAACGACCCCAGCGGGTTTCAACCCGCATCCAGCACCGGCCCATCCGCCGGCGGCGGATCCGGGTCGGGCGGCGGAAACAGCGGCCCCGGCAATGGCGGGGGGAACGATGACCCCGGTGATGGCGGATCCGACGATCCGGGCAACGGCGGCGGGAATGATGATCCCGGCAACGGCGGCGGCAAGCCTGGCGATGGCGGTGGCAAGCCCGGCAAGGGCGGCGGCAAGCCCGGCCATGGTGACGGCAAGCCCGGCAAGGGTGGCGGTCACGGCGGCGGCAAAGGCAAACACGGTGACGGGAAAGGCGGCGGCAAGGGCAACAACGGGGGCGGAAATGGGCCCGAAGGCTCAAGCCCCGGACGCGGAAACAATGCCAACAACGACGAAAACTGACAAAAGCTAAGAGCTACTTCAGCTCAGCTTGAAGAAGGCGATGCTCACATCGCCTTTTTCACCGCCCCATGGCGGCTTTCCGGAAACTAGGTCAGCTGACGCTTTCCTCTTCGAGGTGCAATTTCATCTCGATCAGAACCTGTTGCAGCAACGAAGTTTCTTTCAGCAGACGCTTGGCTTCGTTGACGGTAATGATGCCATCCTCGATCGCGGCCTGGTATTCGGTCATCAGCATCGCAAACCGCTGGCTCAGTGCGATCACGTCCGAATTGACGCCCCCGGTGCGCGTACGGGTCGAATTGCGCTCATCATAGGACAAGGTGATGTTCTTCAGGTCCGCCAGGGCCGAGGTCACATGCGGGTAGCTGGCCGCGTTTTCGAGACGTGCGACCGCATCCACCGGCATGAACCGGTCGCTGTGCTCGGGATTGTCGGAGTAATACCGGCCCAATGTGGCCTTGGATTTCCCTGTTATCTCGCATGCTGCCTCGATCCCCACGTCCTTGACCAAAGCTTCGGTGTGCTTTTTCAGATAGGCCCCGATATCTGCCATTTTTGTACCTTTGTTCGCTGCGCCCTCTTGCCCGGCTGTCCGCACCGGGGAAAGGGAGGGGAAATTTCCCATACTCGAGTCATAATTGAAATGTCATATGTTGGCTATCCCTCAGATATGCGGGGGTTTTGTGAGTGAGTGGCGGCAGTTAATGCCGGTAAAGAGTGTTTGCGGGGCAGTATTTCAGGCCCTGCGCTGTTTCGGCCATTTCGTGGCCGGCGGTGTCGCTGTTGCGGAAGCGGGGTTATCCATCCCCAAGAGCATCTGCTCGGCCTCTGCGACTGCAATGGCGGCGTCGATTTTTTTCAGGACATTGACGACTTGCTCGCGCAGCGTGAGCCGATTAGACCCAGCCCATGGCCAAGCTGTACTTTAACTACTCAACCATGAACGCAGGCAAGTCCACGGTGCTGCTTCAGGCGTCGCACAACTATCGCGAGCGGGGCATGGACACCTATCTGATGACCGCAGCCATTGACGGGCGCGCGGGCCAGGGGCGCATCGCATCGCGGATCGGAATCTCGGAACAGGCCGATACGTTCAATCCCAACGACAATGTGTTCGCGATGATCCAAGACCGTCTTGATCAGGGGAAAGTGGCCTGTGTTTTTGTGGACGAGGCGCAGTTCCTGACCGAAGAACAGGTCTGGCAATTGGCTCGTGCGGTGGATGACCTGAAAGTACCGGTTCTGGCCTACGGGTTGCGGGTGGATTTTCAGGGCAAGCTGTTCCCAGGATCAGCGGCTCTGCTGGCCCTGGCCGATGAAATGCGCGAGGTCCGCACCATCTGCAGATGCGGGCGAAAGGCCACGATGGTGATCCGTCAGGACGAAAACGGCAAAACCATCACCCAAGGCGCGCAGGTGCAGATCGGCGGAAACGAGACCTATGTTTCACTCTGCCGGAAACACTGGCGCGAGGCAGTGGGCAGTTAGACCAGATTTGGCAGCGGTCGCCCGGCGACAAAAGCCGCCACATTGTCCAATGCCATGTGCCCCATATCCGTGCGCACTTGCTCGGTCGCAGTGCCCAGATGCGGCAGCAGGGTGACATTCTCCATCTCGCGCAGCGCCTGCGGCACGGCGGGTTCAAACTCGTAGACATCCAGCCCGGCCCCGGCGATCTGGCCGTTATTCAGCGCATGGATCAGTGCAGCTTCGTCCACGACTTCTCCGCGAGCGATGTTGACCAGAATGGCCGACGGCCGCATAGCTGAAAGAACCGAAGCGTCTATGAGGTGGAAGGTGTCAACACCACCGGGGACGGCGACGACCAGAAAATCGGCCACAGCAGCCAGGGCCGCCAAATCGGGAACGAACTCGGCAGGGAAATCCAGATCCTTGGGCGTGCGGGATTGATAACTGACCTGCATCCCGAATCCGAAATGACAGCGCCGGGCAATGGCTTGCCCGATCCGTCCCATTCCGATGATTCCGACCCATTTTCCGGTGACGTGCTGTCCCAGCATTTGGGTCGGGTGCCAGCCCTGCCAATTGCCGGACCGGACCAGCCGTTCACCCTCGCCCGCGCGGCGGGCCGTTGCCAGCAGCAGAGTCATGGCAATGTCCGCCGTTGCATCCGTGACCGCCCCCGGTGTGTTGGTCACGCGAACACCAGCAGCCTGCGCTGCCGCCACATCAATGTGATTGAAACCCACCCCAAAATTGGCCAGCAGTTTGCACCGCGGAGCCGTGACCATTTCAAAGACATCGGCCGAAAAGACATCACCCAAAGTCGGAACGACCACGTCGTAGTCCCGCAATGCGCGCGCCATCTCATCAATGCTGAGCGGTGCGTTGCTATCTCGGATATCGACGTCGAACTCATCCCGCGCGCGGGCCGTGACCGCGGGGGTCATCGGTCGGGTGATCAACAGCTTCATCAGTGCATCCGCCCGCCCACGGGAACTTTGCCATCAGGACCGATCAAAACAATCTCGCCCGATTCGTCCGGCAGACCCAGAACAAGAACCTCGGACATGAACCGCCCGATCTGACGCGGCGGGAAATTGACCACGGCCAGCACATGTTTGCCGACAAGGGATTCGGGCGTGTAATGCGCGGTAACCTGCGCCGAGGTCTTGCGCTCGCCGATCTCGTCGCCGAAGTCGATCCACATTTTGATCGCGGGCTTGCGGGCCTCGGGATAGGGTTCGGCCCGGATGACCTCTCCTACGCGAATGTCGACCTTGAGGAAGTCGTCGAAGGAAATTTCACTCACCGGACAGCTCCTTGGATCGATCGGTTGCCGCCTTTACGGCACGGTGCAACAGGTTTGGAAACCCATCCTGTTCATGCATCAGGACTTCCAGTGCTGCCTGCGTCGTGCCGTTGGGTGACGTGACATTGATGCGCAATTGCGAAGGATCTTCCTCGGACGCCATGGCCAGAGCCCCTGCCCCGGCGACGGTCGCCTTGGCCAAGCGCATGGCCAAATCATGCGGAAGGCCTTGCGCCTCACCAGCGGCGGCCAGCGTCTCAATCAAATGAAAGACATAGGCCGGGCCCGAGCCGCTGAGACCGGTGACCGCGTCCATCTGCGCCTCATCCTGCAGGCGCACGGTATCACCGATGGCCGAAAGCAGATCTTCGGCCAGGGTCATGTCAGAGCCCGACGTGCTGGCATTTCCAATCAGCGCGGTGATGCCCTGCCGGATCGCCGCAGGCGTGTTCGGCATGGCCCGAATGATCGGAGTACCAGCACCCAGAACACGCTCGAACGTGGCGATGGAAGTTCCGGCGGCGACCGAGATGAACAGGGTTCCGCCGCCCCCCAACGCCTGAATTGCCGGCAATGCCTCGCCCATCATCTGAGGTTTGACGGCAACCAACACGACGGCAGGTTTTTCAGGAAGTGGGGTGTTGATATTGACCCCTTGCGCCCTGAGCCAGTCGGAAGGGTTGGGGTCGATGACCCATACTGATGCGGCTGGCAGGCCATGTTCCAGCCAGCCGGCCAACATGGCCGACCCCATCTTTCCGCATCCCAGAAGCACCAGCCCCTGATCCGCAACGCGTGACATGTCCATGATTGCCCCTCCCCTGCTTTTGCGGTTTGGGGCAAAGCTTTACGCGCGGCCGTAAGCCTCTGCAATGGCGACTTGCATCGCATCCTCGGGCGTACGGTTGCCCCAGGTTACCAACTGGATCGCAGGATAGTAACGCTCGGCGCTCAGGACCGCGGCGGTGATCATCGTGTCGATCTGTTCGGGGCTGGCCGATTGCCCGCCGCTGAGCACCAGGCCGTAGCGGTAGACCATCAGCTTCTGATTGCCCCAGTAGGTGAAGGCGCCGGCCCAGCATTGGTCGTTCATGCGGTTCAGCAGTTCATAGAGATCAGAAACCCGGCCCTCGGGCGGCTCCATCTCGAACGAGCAGACCATCCGCAGAGTCTCGTCATAGTTGGACCAGGCCAGCGTGATCGAGTAGGTGCGCCACTGTCCTTCGACCGCCATGGCGATCTGGTCGTCTCCGATCCGGTCGAAATCCCAATCGTGGTGTTCAGCCAGATGTTCGACAATATCAATCGGATGAATGTCTTCTTCGAAATACTGCTCGGAAAGTGCCATGGTGCCACCTCACTTAATACCTAGCATTTCGGGGCTGGCAGCGCCCCAGCGCTAGTTGCCTGCTCTACAAGCCGGGCTTCCCCCATAGGCCTGTACTAAATATGGTGCGCTGTGGCTGGGACTCTGGCAACCCCCATTCTTGGGGATAACAGCAATAAGTTGTGGACAGCTGGCAACGGCCACCAAAATATTGGCGCACCCTGCAGCTTTGCCTTGATTTATTTTTGCAATGCGGCAAGACTCCCCACACTGCAAAACCCAGCGCGGGTTGAGCGGTGTAGGGTCTTGCCAAAAATTCTGAAATGCCGATCTGCGGCTGGGCTTATTTGTCCAGCTTCGCTTCAAGCGCGGCGATCCGCGCTTCCAGCGCCGCGTTTTCTTCGCGCGCTTTCTGGGCCATAGCTCGGACGGCATCGAACTCTTCACGCGTGACAAAGTCGCGATCCGCCAGCCAGCGGTCGACCAAGGACTTCATCGCCGTTTCAGCCTCTTCCCGCGCACCCTGCGCCACGCCCATTGCGTTGGTCATCAACTGGGACATATCGTCCAGAAACTTGTTGCGGGTTTGCATGTGTCTACTCCGGAATCGCGAATGCCTTCTATATGGGGGATAGAGAGCCCAGTCTCAAGGTTGACTTGGTCAGCCAACCCCGGGCAATGAGACGCACATGCAAGCTGTTTTGAATTTCCCCGATCTGTCACCCGAGCTGTTCTCGATTTCCGCCTTCGGGATCGAGTTCGCGCTGCGGTGGTATGCGCTGGCCTATATCGCGGGCATCCTGATCGCGTGGCGCATGGCGGTGATGGCGGTGCGCCGTCCCGCTTTGTGGCCGGATCAATCCCCGCCCCTGAGACCGGACCAGTTAGAGGACCTGATCACCTGGATCATCCTTGGGGTCATCATCGGCGGGCGATTGGGCTTTGTTCTGTTCTATCAACCCGAATACTACCTGTCCCACCCGCTTGAGATCCTTAAGGTCTGGCAGGGTGGCATGTCCTTTCACGGCGGCCTTCTGGGTGTGGTGATCGCATCGCTGGTCTTCGCGCGACGCCATTCGGCCCCCTTGCTTTCGCTGGCCGACCTGATCGCCCATACGGTCCCCCCCGGCCTGTTGCTTGGCCGTTTGGCCAATTTCGTCAATGCCGAGCTGTGGGGCCGACCCAGCGAACTGCCCTGGGCGGTGATCTTTCCCGGCGCGGCAGCTCAGGATTGCGCAAATGTCGCTGCCGGACTTTGCGCCCGCCACCCGTCGCAGTTGTACGAGGCTGCACTGGAAGGCGTGCTGTTGGGCCTGCTTTTGTTGTGGCTGGTGTATAGGCGCGGCGCATTTCATTGGCCCGGCCGCATCATGGGCGTATTTCTGGCGGGCTATGGCGCTTCGCGCTTCATCGTCGAGTTCTTTCGTCAACCCGACGCGCAATTCGTCTCGGTCGGAAACCCGCTGGGACTTGCGTGGCATGTGGGCGGCTACGGCCTGACGATGGGCCAGATCCTATCTGTACCGATGATCGCAGTCGGCTTGTGGTTCGCCCTACGGGCACGGCGGGCGGCATGAGCCTGCTTGGCCATCTGACCGACCGCATCCGGCAAGACGGGCCGATGAGCGTGGCGGACTACATGGCCGAATGCCTTCTGCATCCAACGCACGGCTACTACACCACCCGCGACCCGTTGGGCGCGCATGGAGACTTTGTCACCGCTCCGGAAATCAGCCAGATGTTCGGCGAATTGATTGGTCTTTGTCTCGCGCAGGGCTGGATTGATCAAGGCAGACCCGACCGGTTTGCGCTCGCCGAGCTGGGCCCGGGGCGTGGAACACTCATGGCCGATATTCTGCGGGCCACCCGGGGCGTGCCCGGGTTTCACGACGCCGCGCAGGTGGTATTGCTCGAAGCCTCGCCCGTTCTGCGCGGACTTCAGGCCGAGGCCCTGGATGCGCACGCACCGAACTGGATCGTTTCGGTGGGCGATCTCCCAGAGCTTCCGCTATTTCTTGTGGCCAATGAATTTTTCGACGCTTTGCCCATCCGCCAGTTTCTGCGCGACGGCGACGGCTGGTGCGAACGTCTTGTGGGCCTGCAGGGCGATCAGCTGGCATTCGGCCTTGGCCCGAGGGCGACGCAAGCGGCCTTGGCGACGCGCCTCGAGGATACACGGGACGGTGATCTGGTCGAGTTGTGCGCGGCGGCGGTTCCCATCGTGACCGAAACGGCCCGCATCATCCGTAGCCACGGTGGTATGGCTCTCGTCATCGACTATGGCGACTGGCGTTCGCTGGGCGACACGTTGCAGGCCGTCAAGGGGCACGAATACGTCGACCCGCTCGCCACACCGGGTCAGGCCGACCTGACTGCACATGTGGATTTCGAAACGCTGGCATTGGCGGCGGGCGCGACGGGCTGCGCCCATACGCGGCTGACGCCTCAGGGTGTGTTTCTTGAGCGTCTGGGCATCACCCAACGCGCACAGTCTCTGGCCAGCGCGTTGACCGGATCAAATCTGGAAACGCTGGTTCGGGCACATCGGCGGTTGACGCACCCGGAGGAAATGGGAAACCTGTTCAAGGTGCTGGGCCTCTACCCGAAAACTGCGATGCCACCATCGGGACTTGGGACATGACTCTGGAAATTCTGACCTCGGATTTGCTGTCACTGATTCGACACGGGTTCTTCAGTCGCAAGGGCGGCGCCTCGTCCGGTATCTTCAGCGGGCTGAATTGTGGCACGGGCTCGTCCGACCTGAGCGAGGCGGTCGCGCTGAACCGAAGCAGAGTGGCCGAGGCCATGGGCGTCAAACTGGATGCATTGGTCGGCGTGCATCAGGTACATTCCCCACACGTGATCACCGTCGACAAGCCGATTGCAGGCGAGAAGCCAAGGGCCGATGCAATCGTTACCGCAACGCCGGGCCTCGCGCTGACGATCCTGACGGCAGACTGCCAGCCGGTACTGTTTGCGGATCCTCAAGCTAAAGTGATCGGGGCGGCACATGCGGGATGGCGCGGTGCTCTGGACGGTGTCCTTGAGGCGACGCTGGACGCCATGGAGGCGCTGGGTGCGCACCGCAAAAACATCATCGCCGTCATCGGCCCGACGATCTCGCAGCGCGCCTACGAGGTTGGCCCGGAGTTTCTGGAAGACTTCCTTTTGGAAAGCCAGGACAACGCGCGTTTCTTTGCAAATGGGCAAGGCGACCGGATGCATTTCGACCTGCCGGCCTTTGGCCTTCACAAGCTGCGTCAGGCCGGCGTCGGGCAGGCAGAATGGACGCGGCATTGCACCTATTCGGATCCCGACAAGTTCTATTCCTACCGGCGCGCGACCCACGCCGGCGAGGCGGATTACGGCCGCCTGATTTCCGCCATACGATTGTAAAGATCGACCGAATTAAGGCGAAAGCGCCACTTTTCCGCCACATTTATTGTGTCTATCTGTCATCAGAATCGTTGTTAATTTTTGCCAGTGCTCAGATGGTTATCCGTTCTCCGAACGTCTGATTTCTGGCATCCGAACTCAGGGGGTGCCGCAAGACTTCATCATTGTCCTCAATTGATCCCGGAACAGCCACATCGCTGCCGCAAAGACGCGTCACATTGGCTTTACAAAGGGAAAAGGGCTTAGGCCCGAACTTCGAGCAGGACATGAATATGAAGTTGAAATCTCGCTTTCTTCGCGCCGTTGTCGCGGCCACTAGGGACCAACAACCGGAAATGCCCTGGAAGCGGGTTTCCAGTCACTCTGCAAGGGTCGTGCGCCGGTTGGCCGCGCGACGCTGATACGAAATCCCTCTGGGGCCAGCTGCCGGCCTCAACAGGGCAAGACGCGCACCGGAAGCTGCTCTGGGCCGGTGCGTGAACCGAGGCTGGTATTCGCAGCCGACGTTTTTCAGGGCGTTTGTGTGCGGACAATTACGTTCGCAGTGTACGAGTTTGTCTGGGGGGTCATTGTGTTGACCAAACGAATGCGAAATCCATTCGCCATGCGCGGCCATGTCGGTACCCGCGTGGAGGTGGCGCACTTTTTTCAAGACAAAGAATCAAGCTGTCAGGCGGGCCTCCACGGGGATGTTTCCCGCCTGTTCGGCGTATTGGAAGGAACGGAATAATATGACTATTCCAAATTCACTGGCACGTGCCGCGCAGAATGCCCTCGACACTTCGGCATTGCTGCGCGAAGCACCGCGTCCAGGCACCAAACAGAAGGCGCAACTGCGTCGATACGAGGTGAGTGCGCTGCTGAAAAACGGGGAAGTTTCGCAGACACGCCACATCGCACCGGCGCTGCCCGTTTTCGAAGACGCGTTCTGCGCCTTTACACGTGGGTCTCTGGTCGAGACGGAACACGGCCCGGTCGCCATCGAGGACCTGATGCCGGGCGACACGGTCCTGACCCAGACCGGCGCATCCGAAAAGGTTTTGTGGAAAGGCTCGGTCACTCTGGTACCTGGCCGCGAGGACTCGCGCGGGCGGACACGCCCATTGACCCGCATTATGGCAGACACGTTCGGCATGCAAAAACCATTGTCCGGCGTCATTGCCGGCCCCGCAGCCCGCTTGCTGGCGACGCCGGCGCATCTGCGGCATCTTGGAGGTGGCCAGCCGATGCTGACACCCGTTGCCGAATTTCAGGACGGCATGTCCGTGATTGAAACGCAGCCGCCCACTCCGGTCGAGCTGTTCCATATCTGCCTGGAGCGCCACGCGGTTATCAATGTCGATGGGCTGCAGTTCGAAACCTATCATCCCGGCGTGAACGCGGTCCGGATGATGAGCCACTCGCTGCGCTCGATCTACCTGAACCTGTTCGCGCATATCCATTCGTTGCACGATTTCGGTCCGCTGCTCATGGCGCGTGCCGGGGAGGGCGAGATCGACGCCATCACGGCGTGACAGCTTTAACCATCACCACTGCATTTTGGGGGGCAACATGCAGATTTTATTGAGTTGGGCCATTTCTCTGGCCATCGTGGCGGTGCTGCCGCCATGCGCATCGCAAACCAGACGCGCCGGCGTTACGCCGTCCGGTTCATCCGTTCTTCCAATACGTCGAACGGCACGCCGGGTTCGTCTTTTGCACCGCGGATGACAAGCGAAGTCTTGACGCTGGCCACGTTCGGCGTGGTCAGCAACTCACCCGTCAGGAACTGTTGAAAACTGCTGAGGTCGGGGGCGACGCATTTCAGGATGAAGTCGACCTCGCCGTTCAGCATGTGGCATTCCCGGACCAAGGGCCAGTCTCGGCAGCGGTCTTCGAACGCCCGCAGTTCCGCTTCGGCCTGGCTTTCAAGGCCTACCATCGCAAAGACCTGAACTTCGAACCCCAGTTCCCGGGCGTTGACCTCGGCGTGGTATCCTCGGATAAAGCCAGCCTCCTCCAACGTGCGCACGCGCCGCAGGCAGGGTGGGGCCGAGATTCCGACACGTTTTGCGAGCTCGACATTGGTCATTCGTCCGTCTGCCTGCAGTTCTGCAAGGATCTTTCGGTCGATCTCGTCCAGCCGTGTCGTGACCATGCGGTGCTCCTGAAATTTTCGGTTCTTATATCAGCGCAGGTGCCATGCGCAATATTCTTTCGCACCAGCGCAATAATCTTTGTCTGTCTATCAGGCAAGCCGGCACCTTGGAACCACATGACGGACGCGTGAGACGAAGGGGCTTTAAGCCGATCGATGCTGTCGCTATATCGAAGCCCGGCGCCCACGACGGCGCTCAGGCAATAATCGAGTGGGGGTTCCATGGCCGAGACACGACACACCAAGGTTCTGATCATCGGATCGGGGCCTGCCGGATACACCGCGGGCGTCTATGCCAGCCGCGCGATGTTGAACCCGATTCTGGTGCAGGGCATCGAACCGGGCGGCCAGCTGACCACCACCACCGAGGTCGAAAACTGGCCTGGCGACACCGAAGTTCAAGGCCCCGACCTGATGGTGCGCATGCAGGACCACGCCAAGGCCATGGGTTGCGAGGTGATCGGCGACATCATCAACGACCTTGACCTGTCCAAGCGTCCTTTCACCGCCAAAGGCGACAGCGGCTCCGTCTACACTGCGGACGCGGTCATCCTGGCGACCGGCGCACGCGCCAAATGGCTGGGGCTGCCGTCGGAAGAGAAATTCAAGGGCTTCGGCGTTTCGGCCTGCGCCACCTGTGACGGGTTCTTCTATCGCGGACAGGAGATCGTGGTGATCGGCGGCGGCAACACCGCCGTGGAAGAAGCGCTGTTCCTGACCAATTTCGCCAGCAAGGTCACGCTGATCCACCGCCGGGACGAGCTGCGCGCCGAGAAGATCCTGCAGGAGCGCCTATTCAAGAACGACAAGATCGAGCCGCTTTGGTTCCACCAGCTGGAGGAAGTGATTGGCACCGATAACCCGCTGGGCGTCGAAGGCGTGCGGGTGAAGAACGTGAAGACGGGCGAAATCACCGAGATCCCCTGCAAGGGCGTGTTCGTCGCCATCGGCCACGCACCTGCCAACGAACTGGTCAAGGACGTGCTGGAAACCCACATGGGCGGCTATGTCAAAACCAAACCCGGCACCACGCAGACCTCGATCCCCGGCGTGTTCGCGGCCGGTGACCTGACCGACCATGTGTACCGGCAGGCGGTGACCTCGGCCGGAATGGGCTGCATGGCGGCGCTGGATGCCGAACGGTTCCTTGCCGAACAGGAATGACCGCGACGCGCAGCGCCTTCGGCGCTGCGTACCGCCCTCCTCTGGCACCTTGACCCGCACTGCGCGGCAACGCAGACTTGCCCCGAGCGCGGCAGATTTCAGGTGATCTTTTGAACACCCCCCTTTGGCAGGGCAGTTGGGCGACCCGTCTCAGGATCATCAGTGGTCTTGTGCTGTTTGTCTTTGCTTTCTTCCACTTCATCAATATCGGGTTGGGGCTGTTTCACACCGACTACCTGCATGACATGCAGGACTCTCGGAAAACGGTCACGCGCCATTCGATTGGCAGCGCTGTCCTGTATCTTGCCCTGATCGTACATGCGGGTCTGGCATTGGTGTCGATCGCCCAGCGCCGAACCCTGCGAATGCCCTTTCATACGGGCCTGCAGATCGTTCTTGGCCTTCTCATTCCGCTGCAACTGATTTCGCACATCGTACAGACACGCTATGCGCATCAGGTTTTCGACGTGAATGACGAGATGGGCTACATCATCATTCTGATGTGGCCAAATTCGGCCATCTGGATGCAAAGTCTGCTGATGCTGATCGTCTGGATACACGGGTGCATCGGACTGCATATCTGGCTGCGACTGACTTCGTGGTGGCGCCAAACCGTACCCTATCTGATCGGAGTTGCCGTCTTCATCCCAAGCTTTGCCCTGGCCGGTTTGCTGACCGAAGGGCGGCGCATCTGGATGGATTTTGCGGATCCGGATCTACGCGAACAGTATATCGAGCATTACAACTGGCCCGGCCCCGAAGAGTTCCAGGTTTTGTTCAGCGTCAAGGACAACGCCTTGATGGCCTTCTGGATCGCGCTTGGTGCAGCTCTTGCGTTCCATTTCGGAGGCAAGCTTTGGCGCAGACGACACTCGGTGCGCGTCAGATATGTCGATGGGCCAGAAGTGACCTCAGAGAAAGGCATGACGCTGCTTGAGATGTCACAAGCCAACGGTATTCCGCATACTGCACTGTGCGGCGGCCGGGGGCGCTGCACGACCTGCCGCGTCATCGTCGAGGATGGCGCCGAGTCACTGCCACCGCCCAGCGAGGTCGAAGCCCGCAGCCTGAAAGCCGTGGGGGCCACACAGCGCACGCGCCTTGCCTGCCAGGTCCGCCCCTCTAGCCCCTTGACGGTTTTCCGTGTTTTCCGGCCGGATGGTGGACGCCAGAGGGCGCATGCCAGCCAGGGGCAAGAGCGAAAACTGGCCGTGCTTTTTCTGGACATGCGCGGGTTTACCGCGCGCACAACGGGGCAACTGCCCTATGACATCGTGTTCCTGCTGAACCGGTTCTTTGACGCCATTGTTCCAGCCATTACCGCAGACGGCGGGGTCGTCGACAAATACATGGGCGATGGCCTTTTGGCCGTGTTCGAAACACCCGACACGTCCAGCTCGGCCCGTTCTGCCCTGAAAGCTGCGATCGAAATCAGTCATGCGCTTGCGCAGTTCAACCAGCAGCTGTCCCAGGAAAACAGCCCCGAGATCCGCATCGGCATGGGCCTGCACCTGGGCGACCTTGTGTTGGGAGAGATCGGCGCTGCCGGCCACGCCGCGCGGACCATCATCGGTGACGCCGTGAACGTCGCCAGTCGGCTGGAAGGAGAAACCAAGGCGCTCGGGGCCGAGCTTTTGGTCTCGGAAGCCGTGCTGCGCGCGGCCGGGTTTGAGACCGATGGCCTTGACCTGCGTCTGTTCCAGCTCCGGGGCGTAACCGAGCCCGTCCCTGCCCTGCCGGTCGAGCGTGCTCTGGATCTGGACCAACTTCTGACCTCACCAGAACAGATCGCCGCCGGTTGACGATATTGTCCCCATCCGGTGGGATTTTCGTCGCTTTTTCGGTTCCGGCCCGGAAAAACCTTCCATTCCGGGGAAAAACCGCGCATATCCTCCTTTGTTTCATGAATGTATATGGACTTCGACTGACGACCGGGGCACATGGCCCGGAAATGCACCTGAATCACTGACTGACCACACTGCCTCAAGAGTATTGCGATGACGATGTTGAGTAACCTGGCTCCGATCCCAGAACTGTATGTTTCCTATGAGTCCGCCCAAAAGCTGAAAGTCGAAGCCGCCGACCTGACCAGCTGGGACCTGACCCCGCGCCAGATCTGTGATCTGGAATTGCTGATGAATGGCGGGTTCAACCCGCTAAAGGGCTTTCTGAGTCAGGAAGACTATGACAGCGTCGTCGAAAACATGCGCTTGGCCGACGGAAGCCTTTGGCCGATGCCGATCACACTGGATGTGAACGAAGATTTCGCCGATCAGATCGAACTGGGTCAGGACATTGCGCTGCGCGACCAGGAAGGCGTGATCCTGGCGACCATGACCGTTACCGACCGCTGGACCCCGGACAAATCGCGTGAGGCCGAGAAGGTGTTCGGTGCCGATGATGATGCGCATCCGGCCGTGAACTACCTGCACAACGTGGCAGGCAAGGTTTATCTGGGCGGCCCCGTGACCGGCATCCAGCCGCCGGTGCATTATGATTTCAAGGCGCGCCGCGACACCCCGAACGAGTTGCGCGCTTATTTCCGCAAGGTCGGTTGGCGCCGCATCGTGGCTTTCCAGACCCGCAACCCGCTGCACCGCGCGCACCAGGAACTGACTTTCCGCGCCGCGCGTGAGGCGCAGGCCAACCTGCTGATCCACCCGGTTGTGGGCATGACCAAGCCCGGTGATGTCGATCACTTCACCCGCGTGCGCTGCTATGAGGCGGTGCTGGACAAATACCCGGCCTCGACCACCACCATGAGCCTGCTGAACCTGGCGATGCGCATGGCCGGCCCGCGCGAAGCGGTCTGGCACGGCCTGATCCGCAAAAACCACGGCTGCACCCACTTCATCGTCGGCCGCGACCATGCCGGCCCCGGCAAGAACAGCCAGGGCGAAGATTTCTACGGCCCCTATGACGCCCAGGACCTGTTCCGCAAATTCCAGGACGAGATCGGCATCGAGATGGTCGATTTCAAACACATGGTCTATGTGCAGGAACGCGCCCAGTACGAACCCGCGGACGAGATCGAGGACCGCGACAACGTCACGATCCTGAACATCTCGGGCACCGAACTGCGCCGCCGTCTGCGCGAGGGGCTTGAGATCCCCGAGTGGTTCTCGTTCCCCGAGGTGGTCGAGCAACTGCGCCGCCGCTATCCGCCGCGCAGCCAGCAGGGCTTTACCGTCTTCTTCACCGGATTCTCGGGCTCGGGCAAATCGACCATCGCCAACGCTCTGATGGTCAAGCTGATGGAGATGGGCGGCCGTCCCGTCACGTTGCTGGACGGTGACATTGTCCGCAAGAACCTCAGCTCGGAACTGGGCTTCTCGAAGGAACACCGGGACCTGAACATCCGCCGCATCGGATATGTGGCCTCCGAGATCACCAAGAATGGTGGTATCGCCATCTGTGCCCCGATCGCGCCCTACGCCACCACCCGCCGCGCCGTACGCGAGGAGATTGAGCAATTCGGCGCCTTCTGCGAGGTACACGTGGCCACCAGCATCGAGGAATGCGAGCGCCGCGACCGCAAGGGCCTGTACAAGCTGGCGCGTGAAGGCAAGATCAAAGAGTTCACTGGTATTTCGGACCCTTACGACGTGCCGGAAAACCCGGAACTGCGCGTCGAGACCGAGAATGTGGACGTGGACAACTGTGCCCATCAGGTTCTGCTGAAGCTGGAAAGCATGGGATTGATTGCCGGATCCTGAGCCACAGCTAGTTGCTGTAAACACTGACCCCCGGAGACATCTCCGGGGGTCTTTCATTTCCAGAACACTGCTTTGAACACCCCCCTTCCATCCGCGAAGATTGGCGGTCGTTCGACGTTTCATCCAAAAAATGCTACTATTTCGCATATTTTGAGCAGACATAATTTGTCTGCATCCTTTGGGAGGGTGAACATATGGCAACTCAGAAAAATACCGACGATGGCGGAGCCATGTTTGCGGGAGACAACCGCGCAGCGGTAATTGCCGACTACAAGATCGCCCAGTTTTCCCGGTTGCAACTTCCGGCGTTGATGGCTTCGCCGGCTATGGCAGGGGGCCTGACACCATTTATCCCCATAGACTGGCTGCTGGACCTTCTGAAATCGATCCGCACCTACGCGGATTGGGTGAAGGAATGCGACAAGATCAAAGCCAAGATTCAAAAGGCGCTGGATACACTGCAGCCGCCGCCCCAGGATCACCCTTTGGGGCTTGTAGTACCACCGGTTCCGCCGACGCCCGGCACGACCCGTCTTCGTCAGATCCTTGAGGTCATCGATGCGGCCAAGACCGCAGCCGGCAACATGGAGCCAGACTCGGCGCGCGACAGCCTCAAAGAGGCCAAGGACATGATGCACCACGACTCGGTCAAAGCCGAGTTCCGCCGGCTGAATGACGTGGATGGCTGGTACGACATTCTTGAGGAATTGCAGGACGCGATCGATTACCTGGAACGTGTCTCGCGGCACTGACCCACGCCGGCACAGCCAAAGCGCGCGTGCGGCACAGTCAGCCTGCTGAAAGCTGATCCCGCAGGGCCTCGGCAGCCCTCAGTTCGAACTCTCCATAGATGGCGGCCTGCGGCTGCATCGCCCGCAGATACGGCAGGCGTTTTTCATAGTCTTCCACCGACAGCTTTTGCACGGCCTGCTGGATGTCCGCCTCGGTTTCGCACAGGATCATCCCCTTGGTATCGAGGAAGTCTCCGATATTGGGGCACCCCCAATAGATCGGGACTGTCGAACACAGAACGGCGTCGATCAGCTTCTCCGAGAAGTAGTTCCTCTCGCGCACGTTTTCGATGACGACCGAATAACGATAAAGTGCCAACCCGTCTGACTTGTTCTCGAACGGCTGATAGCCGCGGCCCATGATGTCGATGTCAGCGCCTGTGTCGCGGGCCCAATCGATCAGCCTGTGCCTCAGCTGGTGCCCCTCCAGATCGCGCTTCGCCGACGCGATCAGCGAACATGACCGCGTCTTGACGACGCTCAGATCCTGCCACTCGGGAACTTGGGTCACGCCGTAGGGCAGGAAAACCGCGTTGGGCAGGCTGTTCAGCAATACGTCGTGAAAGGTGAAAACCCGGAAAAACCGGCGCCAGGTCCAGCGCAGCATCCGATCGTGCTTGCCATGTATGGCCGATGGCTCGCCCATCATCAGCGATATCCGAGCCCGCGTGCCGCGTCGCAGGCGCAGATGCACGGTCGAATTGGGATACATGATCAGGTGGTCGGAGGGCGCGAGGTCACCAACGGTCTTTCCTGACAGGCGCTCGGGGCAACCCAGCGGCCAATTCAGATCTGCTAGCGGAACCGAGGCCAGTTTCGGCCCCAAGCGGTGCCCATAGGGCAGGATCGCGATGGCGGGTTCTGTCATGGCAGCACATCCGGCAGATCAGCCTGTCCGCGCATCAGCACAAACCCGCGCCCGGCAACCTTGATACCCGTCATCGCATCCGCTGGCCCGACCCGCGTTACGGTCGCCTGGCCGGGGCGGCCCATGTCGTGGCCCTGTTCGGCGACAAAGCTGTCTTTCGGCATCAGCCCGTATTTCCACAGGTAAGCCGCCATTGCGCCGGTGGCGGAGCCGGTGAACGGATCTTCGGGTGGGCTGGGCGGCGCCAGCAACAGACGCGAGAACGTATCCCCTTGAGCCGTGGCCCCCTGCAGGGTCACCAGAAAGGGTTCGGCCATGTCCGAGCCGGCATATCCGGCAGTTCCCGCCACCCGTTGCAGCGCATCCACATTCAGTTGTGCCGCGCGCAAGGCTGCGTGATCCCGCAGAACTGTAATGCAGAACGGCAGCCCGGTCGAAACCATCTGCGGCGGCGAAATGATCGCACTTGCAGGTAGGCCGATCGCAGCTGCAACAAGGTCTTCCGGCACCCGCGTGCCGAATTCGGGCGCGATCTGGGTCATCTCGATCTGGTCGCCATGCAGCTGGATCGACACGATCCCTGCTCCGGTTTCCAGCGTCAGTGCGTCACCAGATATCATTCCACGGGAGCGCATGGCAGCCACGGTCGCAATGGTCGGGTGTCCGGCAAAGGGAATTTCACGGCTGGCCAGGAAATACCGCGCTCGAATCTCCGCCACATCCGATGGGCCGGTAAACGTGCATTCGACCAAAGACGTCTCGCGGACAAACGCCGTGCAGACCGTTTCCGGCAAATGCGCGCCACCATGCACGACTGCACAGCCATTTCCGCCGAATGCTGTATCGCTGAAGGCATCCACCCAATCGAAATCGAACCAACTCATGCGCCCTCTCGTGCCTGCAGTCAGAAAGTGCCGGGAATGCAAACCCGCGGGTGGCATGTTTGACGCCTCACGCGCCGCTTGTCACGCTGAATCGGTCTGTGGCCGTGTCAGTGCACGGCCACCGGAGACAGGTCATGCTGACGCGCCAGTACGAAGGCCAGCTTTCGATCGGCGACAAGCGCCAGTTGCTGCCCATCTGAATCGTGAACGGCATAAAGATGATCCAGATCACCCACCTGCGTGCGCACCTCGTGCGGCAGGTTGGCCACGTTCACGGCCTTCACGTAGACGATCCGATTGCCTTCGGTGTTGATTTCATACGGTGTATTCATGGCTTACCCCTTCCTTATGTTGATCGTCTGCACAACGGTTTCCGGCACGGCGCGGGTCAAGTCGATATGCAGAAGGCCATTTTCCATGATGGCCTCGCCGACCTCGACACCGTCGGCCAGCACGAACATGCGCTGGAACTGACGGGCCGCGATTCCGCGGTGCAGGAACACGCGCCCCTCGCTGTCGTCGCGCTGACGGCCCCGGATCACCAGTTGCCGATCTTCGATGGTGATCGACAGGTCGTCCTCGGCAAACCCGGCTACGGCCAAGGTAATGCGGTAGGAATGATCCGACGTCTGTTCGATGTTGTAGGGCGGATACCCTTCGTTTCCGGCCTTTGCAGACCGTTCCAGAAGGCGTTCCAGCTGCTCGAACCCCAGAAGATGCGGGTATGAGCCAAGAGTAAGTTTTGACACGTTTTCTCGTCCTTCTTTGTCAAAGCGACGTGATGCGCGGCCCCGTAACGGCAGCTGCGCACAAGACAATATGGGATGAAACGTGTGTCTCCACAAGGTCTAGGCGGATTCACTTGAACGCACTATCTTGTGTAACACGCACCACCAGCCACACATGAGTCGCCCATGAACGCGCCCACCGACATTTCGATGAAAACCGACGAGGTTCTGCGCGTCGAACTGGAGGTGTTTCGCCAGCAGCACCGCGACCTGGACGAGGCGATCAAGGCGCTCGAGGCGACCGGCACTGCCGACCAGCTGACGGTGAAGCGGCTCAAGAAACAGAAGCTGCGCCTGAAGGATATCATCCGGCTGATCGAGGATCGCCTGACCCCTGACATCATCGCCTGATCCGGCGCGGTCAACCGCATTGCCACGCAAGCGGATTTCACTATAGTGCGCGCTTCCTAAAGCAGGCGGGGAACAGGGCGGATGAGCGAGATCAAAGTCGGAATCATCATGGGTAGCCAGTCGGACTGGCCCACCATGAAAGGCGCTGCAGAGATACTGGACGAACTGGGCGTGGCCTACGAGACCAAGATCGTCTCGGCCCACCGCACGCCGGATCGTTTGTGGGAGTACGGCAAGACCGCCGTGCAGCGCGGGCTGCAGGTGATCATCGCCGGCGCTGGCGGTGCCGCACATCTGCCGGGGATGATGGCGTCCAAGACGCGGGTACCGGTGATCGGCGTTCCGGTACAGACGCGGGCCTTGTCCGGTGTCGACTCGCTCTATTCCATCGTGCAGATGCCCAAGGGTTTCCCGGTTGCGACCATGGCCATCGGTTCGGCCGGCGGCGCCAATGCCGGCCTGATGGCCGCCGGTATTCTGGCCCTGCAGGACGCAGCCTTGGCCGACCGGCTGGACGCCTGGCGCGCGGCGCTGTCGGACTCGATCCCCGAGGAGCCCCGCGATGAGTAACCCCTTGCAGCCCGGCGCGGTGATCGGAATTCTGGGCGGCGGCCAGCTGGGGCGGATGCTGTCGATGGCCGCGGCGCGGCTGGGCTTTGTGACCCATATCTTCGAGCCGGGCGCCAACCCGCCGGCGGGCCAGGTGGCGCATCGCGTAACCACCGCACCTTATGAGGATGCCGAGGCGCTGGCCGCTTTTGCGCAATCGGTCGATGTCATCACCTACGAGTTCGAAAACATCCCGACCGAGGCGCTGGACGTTCTGGAATCGCACCGCCCCATCCGCCCGGGACGCGAGGCGCTGCGGGTCAGTCAGGACCGGCTGACAGAAAAGACATTCCTGCAAGGCCTGGGCCTGAACACCGCACCCTTTGCCGATGTGACCGACCTGGACAGTCTGCAGGCCGCCATCGAACGGATCGGCACGCCGGCCATCCTCAAGACCCGCCGCTTCGGCTATGACGGCAAAGGGCAGGCGCGGCTGAAGTCGCCCGAGGACGCACAGGCCGCGCTGGCCGACATGCAGGGCGCACCCGCGATCCTGGAAGGCTTCGTCAATTTCAGCCACGAGGTGTCGATCATCGCCGCCCGCGGGTTGGACGGCCAGGTGGCCTGCTTCGACCCCGGCGAAAACGTGCACCGCGACGGCATCCTGCACACGACCACGGTGCCCGCGCGCCTGTCCCCTGCCCTGCGGACCGACGCGGTGCTGCTGGCCGCGAATATCCTGAACGCGCTGGACTATGTCGGCGTCATGGGGGTCGAACTGTTCGTGACGCCGCAGGGCCTGATCGTGAACGAGATCGCGCCGCGCGTTCACAACTCGGGCCACTGGACGCAAAACGGCTGTGCGGTCGATCAGTTCGAACAGCATATCCGCGCCGTGGCCGGCTGGCCTCTGGGCGACGGGCAGCGTCACGCGGATGTTGTGATGGAGAACCTGATCGGCGACGACATGGACCGCGTGCCCGAGCTTTCGCAACAGCGCGACGTGGCCCTGCACCTGTATGGCAAGGCCGAGGTCAAGCCGGGCCGCAAAATGGGCCATTTCAACCGGATCAAACGCTAGCGCGCCGCGGCGACGAACCGCCCGGCGACATCCCCCGACAGGAAACTGACCCGGCCGCCGGCGATGGTGGCCGCCACGCGCTGCGTTTCCGCATCCAGAACGACCAGATCGGCGCGTTTGCCGGGTTGCAGCGACCCGCGGTCCCCGAGGCCAAGCACCCGCGCGGGCCCCGACGACACCAGCGCCCACGCGCCCGCCAGATCCATCAGCCCCGATTTCATCAACATCAGCGCCGCCCTGCGCGGGCTGGGATAGTGGTAATCCGACGCCAGCGCATCGCACAGCCCCATGGCGATCAGGTCCAGCGCGCTGACGTTGCCCTTGTGCGATCCGCCCCGCACCACGTTGGGCGAGCCCAGAATGACGTGATCGCCCGCGGCCTTGGCCGCCTCGGCCGCTTCGAGCGTTTCGGGAAATTCGGCGATATGCACGCCGCGCGCGCGGCAGTGGCAACGGGCCTCTGCCGTGGCGTCATCATGGCTGCCCAGACGCACGCCTTGTTGGGCCAACGCCGCGCACAGCGCATCAAGCGCAGTTGGCACCTCGGAGGTGCGGGCGTGCATGTCCTGCAGCATCTTCAGATGCGCCTCGGGGCTGCGACCAGCCTTGAGCGCCTGCCCGGTCAAACGCGGCGGGGTACGCCCCTGCGCCAGACGGTCATGGGGCAGATGATCGTTGAACACGACATAGGGCACCTGCCAGTCGGCGATGCGCCCCGGCAGGTCGGCATAGTCATCCAGCAGGTGGGTTTCGAACCGCAACTGCGGGATCAGGTCGGTGACCACGCTGCCCTTCACCGCCGCGATCGCGCGGAACACGTCGGCGGCGAACTCTGGGCCGCGTACGCCGCCCTCCCAGCTGTAGAACTGCGCCAGCACGGCGGTGGTGATGCCATTGGCTGCCAGTTCGGCCTCGGCGGCGCGGATGCCCTCGTCCATCTGCTTCATGGCCCCCCGGCGCGGGGCGATGTGACGCTCGAACCCGTCCCCGTGCAGGTCGATGATGCCCGGCAGGATCAGATAGCCGCTCAGATCAACGACCGGCGCACCGCTGCCCTCCTGGATCAAGCCGTCCGCGATTGAGAGATCGTTACCGACAAGTCCGCGATCAGGGTGCAGAACCTGCGCCCCGGAAAAGGTCAGTTCCAATGCGGTCATCGCGTGGGTTCCGAGGCGGGTTCGGCGCAGTCCTCTCCGATGCAGATCTCATCAATGATGTCCATCACACCGTCCAGCCAGGTTATGTTGGGATCGAACTCACCGAACTCGATGAAGTGCAAAGCCTGCGCCATGACCTGCGGGTTGTTCATCATGAAAGTATGCGTCACCGGCAGCACGATGTGGTCGGTCATGCCCTGGACTTTGGTTTCTTCGACAGCGACCTTGCCGTCATCCGGTCCATCAACCAGCGACGAAAAGACCGGATTCAAGGAGTTCTCGCCTGCAATCACCCCCAGCTCGAAGTCGACCGGTGGCAGGCGACGCGGAATACCTTCGGGACCCGTACCCAGCTGCAGGCCGGCGGGGCCGTTCAACAGACCGAACACTTCCCAATCGCCCAGTTCATCGACCAATTGGCTGCCTTGGTTGGGCGGACCAAGCATGACGACGCGGCCCAGATTTTGCGGATGGTGATCCTGCAGCCAGTAGCGCAACAGGATACCCCCCATCGAATGCGCGACAACGTTGACGGTGTCATCTCCACACGCCGCAAACGCCTCTGGTATGGTCCGGTCGGCCAGTTCCGGAATCGGAAGATCCGTCGAGCGATAACCCGGCCGCACAACGGTGTACCCGTGCACCTTGAACAACTGCTCCATGACCGAAAACGATGCTTCGGTCCGGGCAAGCCCATGCAGCAGGACAACGCATTTTGCCTGCGCGGCGATCGGCATCAGGAAAAGCAATATGAAAAACAGTATCCGCATGGCTGCCAGATAATGGCTATTCTTCAGAGAGGAAAGACCTAGCGCCGCCTCACGCGCATAACTGCCAATGCAATACCGCCCACAACCAACCCTGCCCCTGCCATCAGCCGCAGGCTCAGTTGTTCGCCGAGCAGCGCCACACCTGCAATGATCGCAATCACCGGGACGCTCAGCTGCACTACGGCTGCAACCGCAGGCGCCAACTGGGGCAGCAGGCGATACCACAGGGCGTACCCCAACCCCGAGGTTACGCCGCCGGATACGGCCGCCAGACCCAAACCCGCCCAGGTCAAGTTCCACGCCGGAGCGCCCACGATCAAAATGCCAGCGGTTACCGGCAGGGCCACCACAAAGTTCGAGGCCGTTCCCGCCAGCGCATCGGGCTCGGACCGACCGGCAATCGAATACGCAGCCCACCCGACCCCTGCGGCGGCCATCAAGGCTGCCCCTGCCGGGTCCACACGTGCCTCAGCGCCTGGCCACAGCACCCACGCCAATCCGGCCGTTGCAATTGCTGCCCCCGCCACTTGTCGAAAAGTCGGGATCGCCCCGGTCAGGGTGCCGGCCAGAAACATCGTGATCTGGACCACCGCAAACAGGATCAAGGCGCCCAATCCCGCATCAAGTGAGAGATAGGCCACCGAGAACCCGACCATGTACAACGACAAGGACCCTGCTCCGATCACTCGGCGACTGTCGAACACCCGCAGAGCGCCACCCCGCGACACGACCAATGCGCAAAGGACCAGCGCACCACAGAGCACACGAACAACGGCAAAACTCGCCGGGTCGCTGGCTCCGCTCTCAACGGCCAACCGGTTCAGGATGGAATTGGCCGCAAAGGCACACATTGTCAGGGCGGTCAGAAGAAAAAGCTGCATGCCTCACCAATACCGTGTCCGCATGCAATGGACACCCGCTTTCCTGCGCTTCAGTGTGACCGGCTGCGGCGATCCCCAGAATTGCATGCAGCGCCGGCCGAAACACCGCGGATCACTGAAAAAATCAAAACGGGGCCGCCCGAAGGCGACCCCGCTGAAATTCTCGGTAAGACTTTCCCTTGCGGGTTGCCTGAATTCGCTGACGCGAACCCGGACAGTCTTACATCATGCCGCCCATGCCGCCCATGTCGGGCATACCAGCACCGGCGCCTGCACCTTCTTTGGCGGGCTTGTCGGCAACCATGGCTTCGGTGGTGATCAGCAGACCTGCAACCGAGGCTGCGTCTTCCAGAGCGGTACGCACCACTTTGGCCGGGTCGATCACGCCGAACTTGAACATGTCGCCATATTCTTCGGTCTGAGCGTTGAAGCCGAAGGCGGTGTCCGAGGACTCGCGCACCTTGCCGGCAACGACGGCACCGTCGACACCTGCGTTTTCAGCAATCTGACGCAGCGGCGCTTCGATGGCCTTGCGAACGATGTTGATACCGGCGTCCTGATCGGCGTTGACACCTTTCAGATCGGCCAGAGCCTTGCCGGCCTGAACCAGGGCAACACCGCCACCCACGACGACACCTTCCTGAACGGCGGCGCGCGTTGCGTTCAGAGCGTCGTCCACACGGTCCTTGCGCTCTTTCACTTCAACTTCGGTCATGCCACCGACGCGGATAACGGCAACACCGCCTGCCAGTTTGGCAACGCGCTCTTGCAGCTTCTCACGGTCGTAGTCGCTGGTGGTTTCTTCGATCTGGGTACGGATCTGGGCAACGCGTGCTTCGATCTCGGCCTTCTCGCCAGCACCGTCGACGATGGTGGTTTCGTCCTTGGTGATCGACACTTTCTTGGCGGTGCCAAGCATGTCCATGGTGACGTTTTCCAGCTTCATGCCCAGGTCTTCGCTGATGACCTGACCGCCGGTCAGGATTGCGATATCCTGCAGCATTGCCTTGCGGCGATCGCCGAAGCCCGGAGCCTTGACGGCAGCGATCTTCAGACCACCGCGCAGCTTGTTGACAACCAGAGTTGCCAGCGCTTCGCCTTCAACGTCCTCGGCGATGATCAGCAGCGGCTTCTGCGACTGGATCACCTGCTCGAGCAGCGGAACCATCGGCTGCAGCGACGAGAGTTTCTTCTCGTGCAGCAGGATCATGCAGTCTTCCAGCTCGGCGACCATCTTGTCAGCGTTGGTGACGAAGTAGGGCGACAGGTAGCCACGGTCGAACTGCATACCTTCGACGACGTCGGTCTCGGTTTCCAGACCTTTGTTCTCTTCGACGGTGATGACGCCTTCGTTGCCAACCTTCTGCATCGCGTCTGCGATCTGGCGGCCGATTTCAGCTTCGCCGTTAGCCGAGATGGTACCAACCTGCGCGACTTCGTCGCTGTCTTTGACTTCGCGGGCAGCGTTCTTGATTTCTTCGACGACTTTGGCGGTTGCCATGTCGATGCCGCGCTTCAGGTCCATCGGGTTCAGGCCGGCAGCAACCTGCTTGAGGCCTTCCTTGACGATGGCCTGAGCCAGAACGGTCGCGGTGGTGGTGCCGTCACCGGCTTCGTCATTGGTGCGGCTGGCGACTTCTTTCACCATTTGCGCGCCCATGTTCTCGAACTTGTCTTCCAGTTCGATTTCCTTGGCGACCGAAACACCGTCTTTGGTGATGCGCGGCGCGCCGAAGGATTTGTCCAGAACCACGTTGCGGCCTTTGGGGCCGAGGGTCACCTTCACAGCATCCGCCAGGATGTTCACACCCTTCAGCATGCGGTTGCGGGCATCGGTGTCGAACTTGACGTCCTTTGCAGACATGTCTTTTTCTCCTCGAGAAATGTGTTTGAAATGACGATCAGAGCAAGCGCGTGCGCGTTACTCGATGATCCCCATGATGTCGCTTTCTTTCATCATCAGCAGCTCTTCGCCGTCGACGTGGACCTCGGTGCCGGACCATTTGCCGAACAGGATCTTGTCGCCGGGCTTCACAGCCATCGCGATCAGTTCGCCGCTGTCTTTCCGCGCGCCTTCGCCGGTTGCAACGACTTCGCCTTCGCTGGGCTTTTCTTTTGCGCTGTCGGGAATGATCAGGCCGCCTGCGGTTTTCTCTTCGCTTTCGGTACGGCGAACCAGCACGCGGTCATGAAGCGGTTTCAATGCCATCTTTGCAGCTCCTTGGGCTCAAAGGTTGTTTTCCTCCCCCCGCGGTCTTGCGGGGCGTTAGCACTCAGCTTGGTCGAGTGCTAACGACGCATAGCTAGGGGGTGATTTCCGGCGAGTCAACAATCGGTGATGAATTTTTTTCGCGCGCAGCCTGAGGCCGGCCTGGTCAGGTCGGGTCTTCCCAGCTGTAAGCCCAATGCTTCAGACCTTCGGACCCGGAAGGCGACAGTTCATAGACGCCCTTTGCCACCTTTTCGAACCAGCCATAATGGTTTTCGCGCATGAGGCGCGTCGCGGCCGCAACGCCGGTGGCACTGGCGACCTCAGCACCTTTGGTCGCCCCGTGTTCGGCCAGATGCGCGGCACATTTCAGGGCATCCTGCCGATAGGCAGTTACGATTCCGTGCCGGGTTGCCCCACCTGAGTTCGGGTCCCCTTCCAGCCGCTCGAACTCGCGCAACAGTCGCGCAGCTTTGGCCTTGTTCTTTCGCGGCGCATAGTGTCCAGGGTCACAATGGACTTCGACCCGCCCATCCGCACGAACGGTGATCAAACCCAGCCCCAACCGACGACACAGGGACAGGTTGTCCCGCAACGCCCGGCGCGCCGACCGGCCAGTGGGCTTGCAGACGGCCACATAGACCTGATCCGATACCTTCAACCGGGTCACGGCCTGATGGAACAAGGCCAGCGAAAATCTCAGCTTCAATTCAACGATCACTGGATCACAACCGGGCTTGACGGCCACGATGTCGGCGGCGCCCACCTCTCCTTTCACGGAGTACCCTTGCCGCTGCAATAGCGCCTTGATCGGAGGATAGAGATCCTGTTCGCGGTTCATGACGCCATGCTATGGTTTTTTCCGAAAAACGCCATACGGATACACGGCTTGCGCGCGGTAGGCGGGCGTGGCTATCTGTTCCCAAGTTCTTTCAGCCACAATCGGAATGGTCTCGATGCGCGTGTTTCTTTTTGCCCTGCTTGCTGCTCTGCATCCAATTGTGGCCAATGCCGCCTGTGACGGGCGCGATTTGCGGCAAGACATGACGCCTGAGGCCCGGGCCGAGTTGAACGCGGCCACCAGTCAGATGGCATATCCCGAAGGCAATCACTGGATTGCACAGAAGGACAACACTGTTTTGCATCTGATTGGCACATTGCACGTCAACGATCCGCGAATGGACCCGGTGGTCGAGCGGTTGGCGCCGACATTGAGCGAGGCCGACGCGTTTTACTTCGAGATCACCCAATCCGACATGTCCGCTTTCGAACAAGACCTGTCCAAGGATTTCAGCCCGGTTCTGATCAACTCGGGACCAACTCTGATCGATCTGATGAGCGAAGAGGACTGGGCCGTGATTTCCAACGCGCTTTCGGCACGCGGCATTCCCGGTTGGATGGCCGCGAAACTGCGCCCTTGGTTCCTGTCGATGATGCTGGGTATGCCACCCTGCATGCTCCAGGTGCCAGACGCAGACCGGGGAATGGATGCTCGCCTGACCGAACTGGCCGAAGCTGAAGGCAAACCGCAATACTCTCTGGAACAGATCGACGACCTGATCGCGATCTTCGACAGCCACACGCTTGAAGAGCAGGTGCAGTCTTTGGTGCGCATGGTCGATGCCTTTGACGCCGGCGATGACCACATGGTGACGATGGCCACCGCATATTTCGAGGAGAAGCACGCAGAAATCCTGCAATTCGCAAAGATATATGGGCGCGAGACTTCGGGCCTGGCGCCTGACGTGTTTGCACAGGAATGGGCCGCATTCGAGGACCAGCTTCTGGTTCAACGCAACGACAACTGGATGGAAACGATCCTGACCATCGAAAACCAGGCGGCGGTGATCGCGGTTGGTGCCGGTCATCTGGGTGGAGACCATGGACTTCTGCAACAGCTGGAACGCGCCGGATATCAACTGAGCCGCGCACAGTTCTGAGCGGTCAGCGCTTCTGTCAGACCAACCGTCGCAGCCTTGTTTCTGCCGGGTGACAACGCCAATGGACCACCCTATAAGGCGCGCAAACTCCTTATGTGCAGGAAACAGACATGACCACCCAAGTATTTGGCCACAAATCTCCCGACACCGACTCGACCGGATCGCCGATCCTGTGGGCCTGGTATCTGAACGAAGTCAAAGGCGAAAAGGCCGAGGCCGTCCTGCTGGGCGAACCCAACACCGAAGCTGCCTTCATGCTGCAGCGCTGGGACCTGCCCAAGCCGCGCATCATCGAGGATGTCGAGACCGATGCGCCCGTCGTCATCGTTGACACAAACAACCCGGCCGAATTGCCGGCCAATATCAACAACGCCGACATCCGCGCCATCATCGACCACCACAAGCTGGTCGGCGGGCTGGAGACCAAAGGCCCGATCGACATCACCGTGCGCCCGCTGGCCTGCACGGCGACCATCATGATCGACCTGATGGGCGACGACGCCGCCAAGATGCCCGAGGCTGTCAAGGGCGCGGCCCTGACCTGCATCCTGTCGGACACGCTGGAGTTCCGCTCGCCCACGACCACCGCGCATGACCGCGAAGTAGCCGAGAAGCTGGCCGCCGAGCTGGGGCTGGATGTTTCGGCCTATGCTGCCGACATGTTCGCCGCGAAATCGGACGTATCGTCTTTCTCGGACGCCGAACTGATCCGCATGGACAGCAAGGAATACGAGGTCGACGGTACCAAGTTCCGCGTGTCCGTTCTGGAAACCACCGCGCCGGGCGTGGTGCTTGACCGCAAGGATAGCTTGGCCCAGTCGATGGTCGAGGTGGCCAAGGAAGACAGTGTGGACCAGGTGCTGCTGTTCGTCGTCGACATCCTAAACGAAGAGGCCACCCTGTTGGTGCCGAACGACCTGGTCAAATCGGTTGCCGAGAAAAGCTTTGGCGCTTCGGTGTCCGGCGACACGGTTGTTCTGCCGGGCATCATGAGCCGCAAGAAGCAGATCATTCCGAACCTCAAGGTCTGATCCCGCCCACAGTTCAGCGAAAGGCGCCCTCACCGGGCGCCTTTTTTGTTTGCGCGTCGAAAGGTTTGCCGGATGGCAAATCGTTGCTAGGCTAGACGCAGGGACAGGGTGGATCAGGACACGGTGGTCACACGGAAATACAGCACGACACGCAGCATTCTGCTGTTCGAAGGCGGCGACAGGCTTGCCTATTGGCGGCGCTTTGCCATGCTGCTGACCCTTTCGGTGATGATCGCAACCATGGGACTGCTGCGCAACTCTGGCGCCGTGGTCATTGCCGCGATGCTGGTCGCGCCGCTGATGACACCCATTCTGGGCATTGCGGCCGCGATGGTCATGGGCTGGCTGAAACGCGCTTTCGTTCTGACCCTGACGGTCTGCATTGCGGCGGTTCTGTGCGTTATGATGGCCTGGATCCTGGTTTATCTTGCCGATGTCCCGCGCGGCATCCTGATCCCCGATCAGGTCTTGGCCCGCACCGACCCGGGCACCGAAGATCTGATCGTGGCGCTCGCGGCCGGCGTGGCCGGCGCATACGTTCAGATCAACAAGGCCGAACTGAGCCTGCTGCCCGGCGCCGCCATCGGCGTGTCTCTGGTTCCGCCATTATCCGCGTCCGGGATCCTGCTGTATTTCGGGGAACCCGCCGACGCCTACGAGGCGGGTCTTTTGTTCGCGACCAACCTTGGCGCGATCGTTCTGTCGGCCTGCGCGGTCTATATCGTCTATGCCGCAAGGTCGGTTGCATTCGGCAAGGGCCGGCGCAAGCTCAACTTTACTGCCGGTGTGGTCATAACCATGGCGTTCCTGGCCCTCGTCGTGGTCCAGTTGGGAAAATCGACCTACAACCGTTACCTGGAAACCCGTACCGAGGCCGAGGTTGCGCAGGCGATCCGCGACTGGGCGGACCCGGTATCGGTCGAGATCATCCGCATCGACGTGAATGCCAAGCGCAAACGGGCCGAGGTCTGGGTGATCGTAGATCTGCCGCCCGAGGCGCAATTCAAGGTCTCGTCCGTTGCCGGGCTGTTGCCCGAGAGCCTACGGGAAACGTCACTGGTGGACGTTCTGCAGGATGAACTTGGCCCCGGCTATCTCGCCGTCATCCGGTACCAGACCCGCATCGGCGCGCAGGTCATTCTTGGCACCGAAACCGTGCAACAGGCCCCGGATGTCGAAAAGTTGAGCGACGAGGAATGATGGCCAGCACCCGGCTACCTCTGGTCAAGCGGGGCCAGCTTTGCCATAGGTGGCGCAACGCCGTTTCAACAGCCCGAGGCCCGCATGACCCAGATCATCTCCGCGCTTGACCAGATTTCCGACCGTTACAAGGCGCTGTTCGTGGATCTTTGGGGCTGCGTCCACAACGGCATCACCGCCTACCCCGAAGCTGTTGCCGCGTTGAAGGCCTATCGCGACCGGGGCGGCAAAGTGGTGTTGGTGACGAACTCTCCGAAGCCGCGTGCCGGGGTTGCAGAGCAGTTAAAACAGTTCAACGTCCCCGCGGACTGCTACGACACCATCGCGACCAGTGGTGACTCGGCCCGGTCCGCCATGTTCCGCGGGGCCGTGGGCGAGAAAGTCTATTTCATGGGTGAGTGGGAGCGCGACGCCGGCTTCTTCGAGCCGCTGAAAATCCTGGAACATCCGATCCACATCGAACGCGTGCCGCTGGACCAGGCCGAGGGGATCGTCTGCTGTGGCCCGTTCGACCCGATGGCCGACCCGGCCGTGAACCGCCCGGACTTCCTGTATGCCAAGCAGAAAGGCCTGAAGCTGTTGTGCGCCAATCCCGATATCGTGGTCGATCGGGGCGAAGTTCGGGAATGGTGCGCCGGTGCGCTGGCCAAGCTTTATTCCGAAATGGGCGGCGAGAGCCTGTATTTCGGCAAACCACACCCGCCCATTTATGATCTGGCCCGGCGTCGCCTGCATGCGCTGGGAACGGACGTGCCGGATGACGAGATTCTGGCCATCGGCGACGGTCCGCATACCGACATAGCCGGCGGCATGGGAGAGGGAATTGATTCCCTGTTCATCAGCGGCGGTCTGGCCGCATCGGAAACAAAAACGTCGCACCAGCCGGATCCGAATGCTTTAAGCGATTATATTTCCAAGGAAAATATCAACCCAACCTACACGATCGGTCGTCTGCGCTAGGCAGAAAACGCTTGATTTTCTGCAGTTGCGAAGTAATAAAGTTGCCAATCTTGGGTCTTTGGTGATTTTTTGTTGCCGGGCCGATGCATAGTGAGGGCAACATGTTGGACAATCTTCCACGCGGAACGATCTGTATCGAAGACATCGAAATGGGCATGACCCGCTACCTGCGCAAAGTGGTCACGGACGAAGACATCGAGATGTTCGCCCAGGTCTCGACCGACCGGAACCCGGTGCATCTGGATGACGACTATGCCCGCGATACGATTTTCGAGGGGCGCATCGCCCACGGGATGCTGACAGCTGGTCTGATCTCGGCCGTGATCGGTGAACAGCTTCCGGGCCATGGTACCGTCTACATGGGCCAGTCGCTCAAATTCCTTGCACCGGTCCGCCCCGGCGACATGGTCTATGCCGAAGTCAAGGTGATCGACATCGACTTCGCCAAGCGCCGGGTCAAGCTGGATTGCCATTGCGCAGTAGACGGCAAGAAGGTTCTGGTTGGCGAGGCGATGGTTTTGGCTCCATCACGGAAATTCGACTGACGGCAGGTTTTGACGCCCTGCTGGGCGCTGGTCTGGAACTGCCGCTTGAACCCGGCGGACAGTCCCGCTAGGCAAGCCCCATGCAGATCATCCGGGATTTCCAGTTTGTAGACCCAGAAGACCGCGGCGCCAGCGTTGCGATCGGGAATTTCGACGGCGTTCATATTGGCCACCAGTCGGTGATAGATCTAGCCCGGAAGGCATGCCCCGATGCGCCCTTGGGCGTTCTGACCTTCGAGCCGCACCCGCGCGAATATTTCGCCCCGGACGCGCCGCCCTTTCGTCTGATGCGGGGCAATGCGCGCGCGCACCGGTTGGAGAAGCTGGGCGTGCAGAAACTGTACGAACTGCCGTTCAACGCCGCGCTTGCCGGGCTGACGCCCGAGGAATTCGCCCGCAACGTGATCTGCCAAGGCTTGGGTCTGGCCCATGTGGTGATCGGGGCCGATTTCTGTTTCGGCAAAGGCCGCAGCGGCACGGCGCAGGACATGGTTCAGTTCGGCCAGCAGATGGGGTTCGGTGTCACCATCGCCCCATTGATGCAGCAGTCCGATCACGTGGTCTCGTCCACCGCGATCCGGCAAGCCCTGAGCGACGGCCGCCCGCGGGACGCGGCGGCCATGCTGGGCCACTGGCACCGGATCGAAGGCGAGGTTATCGGCGGCGAACAGCGCGGCCGCGAATTGGGCTTTCCCACGGCCAATATGTCGATCGAAGGAATCCACCCCCCAAAATTCGGCGTCTACGCGGTTCTGGTCGACGTGCTGGATGGCCCACATGCCGGCAGCTATCACGGTGCGGCCTCGGTCGGGGTGCGGCCGATGTTCCATGGCGAGGTGCCGAATATCGAAACCTTCCTGTTCGACTTCTCCGGCGATCTTTATGGGGCGACCCTCTCGGTGGGTCTGGTCGAATTCCTGCGCCCCGAGATGACCTTTGACGGCCTCGATGCTCTGATCGCCCAGATGACCGAAGACTGCGATCGCGCGCGCAAGATCCTGGCCGCGACATGAGCAAGGATCCGATCGACCGCGCCGGGCTGGCCCCGCGTTTCTGGGAGCGCAAACCCCTGCAGAAGATGAACCCGCGCGAATGGGAAGCCCTGTGCGACGGCTGCGGCAAATGCTGTCTGAACAAGCTTGAAGACGAGGACAGTGGCGAGGTTGCCCTGACCCGTGTCGCCTGCCGGCTGCTGGATGACGCGACGTGCCGATGCACCCAGTATGACATCCGCCACCAGTTCGTACTGGAATGCATCGTCATGCGCCCGGACAACATTCACGAACACGCCTACTGGTTGCCTCAGACCTGCGCCTACCGCCTGTTGTGGGAGGGCAAGCCCCTTTACGATTGGCACCCGTTGCTGTCAGGGTCGCCCGACAGCGTCCACGCCGCCGGCGTTTCGGTTCAAGGGCTTACCGTGTCCGAATTCGAGACGCCCGAGGAAGAGTGGGAAGACTACATTATCGAGGAGCCAACCTGATGCATTTCGCCTCTGACAATTCCGGGCCCGTCCACCCCGAGGTTCTGACCGCGCTGGCCGAGGCCAATCAGGGCTATCAGATGGCTTACGGCGCCGATGACCTGATGAACGAGGTACGCGACCGGATCCGGGGCATATTCGAGGCGCCCGGGGCGGCTGTCTATCTGGTGGCGACCGGAACGGCGGCAAACTCGCTGGCTCTGGCGACCCTGTCGCAGCCGTGGGAGACCGTATTCTGCTCGCCCGTCGCGCATATTCATGAGGACGAGTGCAACGCGCCCGAATTCTACACCGGCGCCAAGCTGACGCTGGTTCCGGGCGGCGACAAGATGCAGCCGGATGCACTGCGCCGCACCATCGCCGCCGAAGAGACACGCGGCGTGCATGGGCCCCAACGCGGTCCGGTGTCGATCACGCAGGTGACCGAGCGGGGCTCGGTCTATTCGCTGACCGAACTGCGGGCCCTGTGCGGGGTCGCCAAGGAGTTCGGCCTGCCCGTCCACATGGATGGCGCGCGGTTCACCAATGCGCTGGTGGCGCTGAATTGTTCCCCGGCCGAGATGACGTGGAAGGCGGGCGTGGATGCGGTAAGCTTTGGCGGCACCAAGAACGGGCTGATGGGGGTCGAAGCGGTGATCTTCTTCGACGAAAGCAAGGCCTGGGAGTTCGAGTTGCGCCGCAAGCGCGGGGCGCATCTGTTTTCCAAGCACCGGTATCTGTCGGCCCAGATGGCGGCCTATCTGCGCGATGATCTGTGGCTGCGCTCGGCCCGTAAGGCCAACGCCAATTGCGCGCGTCTGGCCGATGGGCTGCGGGCTGCGGGTGCGCAGTTCCTGCATGAACCCCAAGCCAACATCATCTTTGCCAGCTTTCCCCGCAGCCTGCACAAGCGCCTGCACGCGGCCGGTGCCGTCTATCACCTGTGGGGCGACCCACTGGACGGCCCGGACGAGGACGAGATGCTGGCCTGCCGGTTCGTCTGCGACTGGTCGACACCGACCGAGGAAATCGACCGGTTTCTGGCGCTGCTCTAGGCGCGCCAGAACGCGTCGATCTGCGTGGCGGTTTCGCCGGGGTGCGAGACGGGCAGCATGTGCCCTGCCCCCTCGACAACGCCCTGCCGCGCGTCGGCCAAGCGGGCGCGCAGCCCGGCATTGACCACGGCCATGATCGGGTGCGAGGCCGATCCATGCAGCAGCAGGATCGGCATTTCGGCCCGCGCCATGGCCTGCGGGGCCAGCAGGCCGGTGGTGTCGCGGAACAGCGGCCCCTCGACCGCGCCGACCACTCCGACGCCCCGGATCATCGCATTTCGGGCTCGCTCGGGCAGGTCCGGCCAGCGCGGGCTGCGGTCGGTCGTGCCCCACATGCGGTTGAACAGACGGGCGGCCCGGGGGGCGTCGCCTTCGGCAAGGGCGTCCTTGTAGGGCTGAGACTCGGCCGCGTGCTGCGCCGCAAGGGCTGGCGCGTCCTGGTGGGCGACGGCAAAAAACACCGGCTCGATCAGAACGGCGCTGCGCACCAGGTCCGGGTATTCGATGGCCAGCCGCAAGGCGACCATCGCACCGAAACTATGCCCGATCACGTCCATCGGTTCGCTCAGCTGCGCACGGGACAGCGCCGTGGTCAGGTCAAAAAAATCCCCCTGCCCGTCCCAATCCGGGCTGCGTCCGTGCGACAGCATGTCGGGTGCGGTCAGTGTCGCCAGGTCTCCCAAGGCGGCGGCCAGCCCCGACCACGCACCGGAATGCGCGATCGTGCAATGCAGCGCCAGCACCTTTCGGGCGCCCGCCCCTAGAGTGCGGACATGAACGGGCGGCAGAACGGCCTTGGCCTTGGTCATGCCTTGAGCGTCGCCAGATGCGCGTCCAGATCCTCTAGCCGGTCTTGCCCCCAGAACCGCTGATCGTCCTGCGTGATGTAGAAAGGCGCGCCGAACACGCCGCGGTCCACCGCCTCTTCGAGGTTGGCGGCATAGGTCTCGGCCCCGACCAGCAGGCCGCTGTCGGCCAGCGCCGGATCAAAGCCCGCCCCGGCCAGACAATCGCGGATCACGTCATCCTGCGCGATGTCCTTGTCCTCGGCCCAGCAGGCGCGCAGGATCGAATGGCACAGTTTGCCCACGTCGCCCGACCCATCCTGAATGGCCGCGATGATGGCGTATGAGGACGGCGCTGCGTTGGTCGGCCAATGTGCAGGTTGCAGGTTGAACGGCAGGCCCGTCTTCTTGGCCTGACGCACCAGTTCCTGCGCCCGGTATTCGATGCGCGACGGGTGGCGGTCTTTGGGGGGCACGCCGCCGGTGCGCCCGAACAGCGCAATGATGTCGACCGGCTTGTAGTCGATGGTGGCGCCGTGCTTGGCCGCGATCTCCTCCAGCCGTAGCCCGGCGAGATAGGAATAGGGCGACAGTGTCGCAAAAAAGTAGTCAATGTCGGCCATGTGCACTTTCTCCACCCAGTTACCTTTGCGGAACCGTAAGGCCATGCTAAGCGGTGTCAACATCACGAATCTGTCACATTGCCACTGCTGCCCGGGGACCTCAGCCGATGCCGACACATCACGAACCCAAGCTTATTGCTGGGAACGCAAACCTTCCGCTTGCCGAAACCATCGCGCGCCGCATGAGCCTGCACCGCGGCGTCAACCAGCGTCTGGTCGATGCGCGGGTCGAACGGTTCAACGATGGCGAGATCTTTGTCGAGGTTTTCGAGAACGTCCGGGGCGAGGACATGTTCATCATCCAGCCCACCTCGAACCCGGCCAATGACAACCTGATGGAGCTACTGATCATCGCCGATGCGCTGCGCCGATCGTCGGCGGCGCGGATCACCGCGGTTATCCCCTATTTCGGATATGCCCGCCAGGATCGCCGCACCAAGGCGCGCACCCCGATCAGCGCCAAGCTTGTGGCCAACATGCTGACCGGTGCCGGGATCGAACGCATCCTGACGATGGACCTGCATGCGGCACAGATCCAAGGGTTTTTCGACATGCCGGTCGACAACCTGTATGCCTCTCCGATCTTTGCGCTGGACGTCAAGGACCAGTTCCGCGACCAGATGGACGATCTGATGGTGGTTTCGCCGGACGTCGGCGGTGTGGCTCGTGCCCGCGAGCTGGCCAAGCGGATCAGCGCTCCTCTGTCGATCGTCGACAAACGGCGTGAAAAAGCCGGGGAAGTGGCCGAGATGACCGTGATCGGCGACGTGAAGGACAAGATCTGCCTGATCGTCGACGACATATGCGACACGGCCGGTACGCTGTGCAAGGCGGCGCAGGTGCTGATAGACAACGGCGCACGCGAGGTTCACTCGTACATCACCCATGGCGTCATGAGCGGCCCGGCTGTTGAACGCGTCTCGAACTCGGTGATGAAATCGCTTGTTTTGACCGACACGATCATGCCGACCGAAGACATCAAGAAGGCCAAGAATATCCGCACGGTGCCGACGGCCCCGATCTTCACACAGGCCATTCTGAACATCTGGCAGGGCACATCAGTGTCGTCGCTGTTCGAAGACAAGACCCTGATCCCGATCTACGAATCCCTGTACCACACAGACTGAAGAAACCGGAAAGCCATTCCCATGACCGCCAACAAACGTCTGGTTCTTTCCAGCGATCACGCTGCCATCGACCTGCGCAAGGAAGTTGCCGCTTTTACAGCGGCACAAGGCTGGGACGTTCTGGATCTCGGCCCTGACAGCCCCGAAAGCACCGATTACCCCAAGCACGGCAAAGCCGCCGCCGAGGCCGTCGTCTCGGGCGAGTGCCAATTGGGCATTGTCCTGTGCGGCACGGGGCAAGGTATCATGATGGCTGCAAACAAGGTTCCCGGCATCCGCTGCGGCGTCTGTTCGGATACGTTCTCTGCTCGCATGATCCGCCAGCACAATGACGCCAACATGCTGTCGATCGGCGCGCGTGTTGTTGGCACTGGATTGGCGCTGGATATTGTCGATGCCTTTCTGAGCACCGAATTCGAAGGCGGCCGGCACGCGAAACGCGTGGCAATGATCGAATCCTAAGTCATTACGGATGGCCCGCTGGGAACGGCGGGTCAGGAGATGTCCCAGTCGTCCTCGTGGGCAACTTCCCCGATCGCGGTCCATGCCACGCGGATCCGGGCGATACGGGTGTCCGACCACGTCCGGAACACCGCATCAAAGCCCGTGGTTGTAACATTTTCGGACAGCAGCTCGGCGCGCAAGGCCGATGAGGTATCGACATCCCACAAGGACACTCCAATCTGCACGACGGGCGGGGTGCGGAAGGGTTGGCTGAAGGTGACGGGCCGGCGTCGTTCCCGCGGCCCCTCGCCCGTCCACATGTCTCCGCCATCTGCGAATTCCGAGAACAGAACCTCTTCACCTCGGTCAATTCCGATGGGGTGGGTCAAGAATTTCTTCATTGCGCATCAATTCCTATGAATTTCCGCAACTTATCCTGACCTTTCGGCGAAATCACGACAAAAAAACGGCCCCGCAGCAGCAGGGCCGTTTCCAATTCTGACGGTGCATCAGCCGTTACAGGCTCATATGCGTTCCCAGCGCTTCCATGTCGGCCAGCAGCTTGGCTGCCTCGTCGACAATGGTCTGTTCGCCGTTTTCCTTCGCCGCCTCGTGCGAGGCGCGAGCCTCGGCAATCAGCTCGTCCAGATGCGTGCGGGTCACTTCGTCAACCGGGATGGCCTTTTCGGCCAGCACCGACAGAGCATCGCCGTTGATCTGGGCAAACCCGCCGGTGACCAGGTATTCGCTGGTCCCTTCGGGCGCTTCGACCTTCAGGATGCCCGGACGCAGCGTGGTAATGGTGGGGGCATGATCGGGCATCGCCGTCATGTCCCCGTCCGCACCGGGAATCTGGACCGCGCTGGCCTGAAGCGAAGCAAGGCTCCGCTCCGGGCTGACGAGGTCGAATTGCATCGTGTTTGCCATCGGGGATACTCCTTAGGCAGCAGCTGCGGCCATCTTCTCGGCTTTGGCGATCACTTCGTCGATGCCACCAACCATCAGGAAGGCCGCTTCGGGCAGGTGGTCGAATTCGCCGGCCACGACACGCTCGAACGAGTCGATGGTGACTTCCAGCGGAACCTGCACACCCGGCGAACCGGTGAAGACTTCGGCCACGTCGAACGGCTGCGACAGGAAGCGCTCGATCTTGCGGGCGCGGGCCACGGTCAACTTGTCCTCTTCCGACAGTTCGTCCATGCCGAGGATGGCGATGATGTCCTGCAGCGACTTGTAGCGCTGGAGAATCTGCTGAACGTCGGTCGCAACCTTGTAGTGACGCTCGCCAACGATGGCCGGGTCAAGCAGGCGCGAGGTTGAGTCGAGCGGGTCCACGGCCGGGTAGATACCCTTTTCCGAAATCGCTCGGTTCAGAACGGTGGTTGCGTCCAGGTGGGCGAACGAGGTTGCCGGCGCAGGGTCGGTCAGGTCGTCCGCAGGCACGTAGATCGCCTGCACCGAGGTGATCGAGCCCTTCTTGGTCGAGGTGATGCGTTCCTGCAGGGCGCCCATGTCGGTGGCCAGCGTCGGCTGGTAGCCCACCGCCGAAGGAATACGACCCAGCAGAGCCGACACCTCGGAACCCGCCTGCGTGAAGCGGAAGATGTTGTCGACGAAGAACAGAACGTCGGTACCGGACTGGTCGCGGAACTGCTCGGCCAGGGTCAGACCGGTCAGAGCAACACGGGCACGCGCCCCCGGAGGCTCGTTCATCTGGCCGTAGACCAGGGCCACCTGGCTTTCCGACAGGTTGTCGGGCTTGATGACGTTCGATTCGATCATCTCGTGGTACAGGTCGTTGCCTTCACGGGTCCGTTCACCAACACCTGCGAACACCGAGAAGCCCGAGTGCACTTTTGCGATGTTGTTGATCAGTTCCATGATCAGAACGGTCTTGCCCACGCCGGCACCGCCGAACAGGCCGATCTTGCCGCCTTTGGCGTAGGGCGCCAGCAGGTCAACCACCTTGATGCCGGTGACCAGGATTTCCGACTCGGTCGACTGTTCGTCGAACTCGGGCGCGGGCTGGTGGATGGCACGGGTTTCAGTCGCTTCGACCGGGCCCTTTTCGTCGATCGGCTCGCCGACGACGTTCAGGATGCGGCCCAGGGTGGCGTTGCCAACCGGAACCGAGATCGGTGCGCCGGTGTCGACAACATCCGCGCCACGGACCAGACCTTCGGTCGCATCCATCGCGATGGTACGGACGGTGTTTTCACCCAGGTGCTGGGCAACTTCCAGCACCAGGCGCTTGCCGTTGTTTTCAGTTTCAAGTGCGTTCAGAATTTCAGGCAACTGATCTTCGAAGTGCACGTCGACGACGGCCCCGATGATCTGTGTGACTTTGCCTTTTGCATTCGCCATGTTTCGTCTCCGGTTTGTCTCTACAGCGCTTCGGCGCCGGAAATAATTTCAATCAGCTCGTTGGTGATCACGGCCTGACGCGAGCGGTTGAACTGGATCGTCAGCTTGTCGATCATCTCGCCCGCGTTGCGCGTCGCGTTGTCCATCGCGGACATCCGTGCACCCTGTTCCGAGGCCCCGTTTTCAAGCAGAGCCGAGAAGATCGCCGTGGCGACCCCCTTGGGCAGCAATTCGGCCAGAATGGCCTCTTCGCTGGGCTCGTAATCGAACACGGCGCCGCTGTCGTCCCCTTCGGTCTCCTCGAACGAGGCGGGGATGATCTGCTGGGCCGTCGGGATCTGGGTCACGACGTTCTGGAACTTCGCGTAGAAGATCGTTGCAACGTCGAACTCGCCCGCGTCGAAACGCGACAGGATGTCCTTTGCGATGTCCTGCGCATTGGCATAGCCGATACGCTTGACCTCGCTCAGGTCGATGTGGCCCACGAACAGATCGCCATAATCACGCTTGAGTGCGTCGCGGCCTTTCTTGCCGACGGTCAGAATCTTGACCGTCTTGCCCTTGCCGCGCAGCTCATCCGCCTTGGCGCGAGCCAGCTTGGAGATGTTCGAGTTGAAGCCGCCGCAGAGCCCGCGCTCGGCCGTCATGACGACCAGAAGGTGGACATCGTCGCTGCCGGTGCCGCGCAGCAGCTTGGGGGCGCTGTCGCTGCCCCCGACCGATGCTGCCAGCCCCGCCATCACGGCATTGAACCGTTCGGCATAGGGGCGCGAGGCTTCGGCAGATTCCTGGGCGCGGCGCAGTTTTGCAGCCGCGACCATCTGCATGGCCTTGGTGATCTTGCGGGTCGATTTGACCGACTCGATCCTGTTTTTAAGGTCCTTAAGACTTGGCATCGCCGCGTCTCCTTAAGCGAAGGTTGCGGCGTATTCGTCCAGCGCAGCCTTGATCTTGTCGGCAGCCTCGCCCTTGATCTTCGGATCTTCGTCGGTAATCCACTGCAGCAGATCGGCATGCTTGCCGCGCAGATGCGCCAGCAGACCCGCTTCGTAGCGGCCAACGTCCGAAACGTCGATCTTGTCGAGATAGCCGTTGGTACCGGCGAAGATCACGCAGACGATTTCCGCATTGGTCAGCGGCGAGTACTGCGGCTGCTTCATCAGCTCGGTCAGACGCGCACCACGGTTCAGCAGCTGCTGGGTCGCGGCGTCGAGGTCCGAACCGAACTGCGCAAATGCAGCCATTTCGCGGTACTGGGCCAGTTCCAGTTTCACCGGACCAGCAACCGACTTCATCGCGTTGGTCTGAGCCGACGAACCCACGCGCGAAACCGACAGACCGGTGTTCACGGCGGGGCGGATGCCCTGATAGAACAGCTCGGTTTCCAGGAAGATCTGGCCGTCGGTGATCGAGATCACGTTGGTCGGAATAAAGGCCGACACGTCGCCGCCCTGGGTTTCAATGACCGGCAGAGCGGTCAGCGAACCGGCGCCGAAGTCTTCGTTCAGCTTGGCCGAACGCTCCAGCAGGCGCGAGTGCAGGTAGAAAACGTCACCCGGATAGGCTTCGCGGCCCGGCGGACGGCGCAGCAGCAGCGACATCTGACGATAGGCGACGGCCTGCTTGGACAGGTCATCATAGATGATCAGAGCGTGGCGGCCGTTGTCGCGGAAGTATTCGGCCATCGCGGTTGCGGCATAGGGTGCCAGGAACTGCATCGGCGCCGGGTCGGACGCGGTTGCGGCCACGACGATCGAGTATTCGATGGCGCCGGATTCTTCCAGTTTCTTCACCAGCTGAGCAACGGTCGAACGCTTCTGACCGATGGCCACGTAGACGCAGTACAGCTTCTTCGATTCATCGTCGCCAGCGGCTTCGTTGTAGACCTTCTGGTTCAGGATGGTGTCCAGAGCCACGGCGGTCTTGCCGGTCTGACGGTCGCCGATGATCAGTTCACGCTGGCCACGGCCGATCGGGATCATCGCGTCAACCGACTTCAGGCCGGTCGCCATCGGCTCATGCACCGACTTACGCGGGATGATGCCCGGCGCCTTGACGTCTGCGACGCCGCGCTGCTTGGCATTGATCGGGCCTTTGCCGTCCAGCGGGTTGCCCAGACCGTCAACAACGCGGCCCAACAGTTCGTCACCAACCGGAACGTCCACGATCGAGTTGGTGCGCTTGACGGTGTCACCTTCCTTGATGTCACGGTCCGAGCCGAAAATCACGACACCGACGTTGTCGGCTTCGAGGTTCAGCGCCATGCCCATGATGCCGCCGGGGAACTCGACCATCTCACCCGCCTGCACATTGTCCAGGCCGTAAACACGGGCAATACCGTCACCGACGCTCAGCACGCGGCCGATTTCGGCCACCTCTGCTTCTTGACCAAAATTCTTGATCTGGTCTTTCAGGATTGCAGAAATCTCTGCGGCTTGGATACCCATTTATCCGACCTCTTTCATTGCATTCTGTAGGGAGTTGAGCTTGGAGCGGATCGAACTGTCGATCATCTGCGAGCCCACTTTGACGACAAGACCACCGATGAGGCTTTCATCGACGGTCGCATTGATGGTCACGTCCTTGCCTACGCGCTCGGACAGTGTCTTGGACAGTTTCTCCAGCTGGGTCTTGGTCAGCGCCTTGGCCGAGGCAACTTCGGCAGTCACTTCGCCGCGCTCGTCAGCCAGCATTTCGCGCAGAACCTTGATCAGCTGCGGCAGCACGAACAGACGGCGCTTCTGCGCCATCAGAGCCAGCGTGTTGCGCAGGATCGGGTGCAGCCCCATCTTGTCGGCCACGGCGGTGATGGCCGCCTGCTGGTCGGCCCGAGAGATCAGCGGCGAAGAGATCACCTCGCGCAGGTCCGCGCTTTCACTCAATGCAGCCGAAAGGTCATTGATGCCGGTTTCCAGACCTGCAAGGTCCTTGTTCTCTTTTGCGATCTCGAAGATCGCCGTTGCATAGCGTTTGGCTATGCCCGTGGAAATCGAAGCTGGTTCGGACACGTCCACCCTTCCGATATTTTAGGCCCCGATTTCGCGTGTGGCAGCTGAACCGGGGGCGTGAGGAAACCCCGTCCTGAAAGGGCGGGGATCAAAATCACCGGGGATGTAGCAGAGCCTAAGCCACCTAGCAATATGTTATGCCGGGCTCAGCTTTATCCACAAAATCTTTCTTTTCAATTAGTTACGGAAACTGCGACGGTTTGAACCCATTCGCCGGCGCGAAAAATGTTACCAAGTTGCCTGTTTTAGCGATTCCTGTGGCCTTTTTCCCTCATGTTTCCGGGAATCCCGCGCTTGTGGATGCGCGCCAGTTCACGCCGGCTTCAGCAATCCGTCCAACGCTTTGATGGGGCGTTTTTCAGCATCCTTGGTCACGCTGCCGCTTGGTGGCCGCACGAGCTTGCTGGCTTCGACCATCAGAACACCACCGGCCATGATGGTCGGGATCCGTTGCCCTGTCTTTTCGATCAACCCACCCGAGCGCAGCCAGAACCGCCGGAACGAGGGCGGCAGGTAAAGCGCGGAACAGTGCATCTCGGGCACGAAATGATGTGCGCGCAACTGGTTCTCCAACTGGGTTGCCGAATACGGATGTCCGTAACCAAAGGGCGTTCGGTCGGTTCGGGACCAAAGCCCGGCCCGATTGGGAACGACGAACACCGCTCGACCTCCCGGCCCCAGAACACGCCAGCATTCTTCAAGCAGTTGACTGGGTCGTTCCGAGGTCTCGAGCCCGTGCATGACCACCAGCTTGTCCACATGACCGGTTTCGATCGGCCACCGGGTTTCCTCGGTCAGCACCGACACGTTCTGCATACCGGCGGGCCAAGGCATCACCCCTTGCGGTCCGGGCATCAGGCCGATGACACGCCGCGCGTCCGCAAGATAAGGGCGCAACAGAGGCACCGCAAAGCCGAATCCGGCCACCGTCTGGCCCTTGGCCTCGGGCCACAGTTCGATCAGCCGGCCACGAATGGCAGCCTGCGCCGCACGCCCCAGCGTGCTGCGGTAGTAGAAGTTCCTAAGATCCTGCACATCAAGATGCATTGCAGATACCCGATCGATCGGCTTAGCTGAGCGCAGTCTAGCAACGAAAGGGCAAAAGGCCATGCCTCTTGAGATCGTCACCATCCCCTGTCTCAGCGACAACTATGCTTTTCTGGCACATGACCATGCAAGCGGACAGACAGCCCTGGTCGACGCTCCGGAGGCCGGACCCATTCTGGCCGAATTGACCGCACGCGGCTGGCGCCTGAGCCATGTCCTTCTGACCCATCACCACTGGGATCACGTCGACGGCTTGCCGGGCATCCTCGAGCAGCACCCAGCACAGGTGATTGGTGCGGCGGCCGACGCACACCGACTTCCTCCCCTCGACCAACAGGTGGCTGACGGTGACCGGTTCGAGATTGGGGGCGAACCCGTCGAGGTTCTGGATGTCTCGGGGCATACGGTGGGACATGTGGCATATTACATGCCCAAAAGCGCGGTGGTGTTCACGGCCGACAGCCTGATGGCGCTGGGATGCGGGCGCTTGTTCGAAGGAGACGCAGCGCAAATGTGGACCTCGCTTTCGAAAATCGCTGCTTTGCCCGACGAGACGTCGGTCTGCTCGGGTCACGAATACACCCAGTCAAACGCACGATTTGCGGTAACCATCGATCCTTACAACACAGCGCTGCAGCAACGGGTGCATGAGATCGATCAGGCACGGGCAAAGGGTCGCGCGACCGTGCCGTCAAATCTGGGCGTGGAAAAGGCGACCAATCCGTTCCTGCGCGCGACTGATCCCAAGATTCAGGCACAGCTTGGAATGGTGGGGGCTGACCCGGTCGCCGTTTTTGCCGAGATCCGGGGTAGAAAAGACCGCTTCTGATGCCTAATTGGACTTCTTCACGGCCACGGTCACGTTAAATGTGACTGTCAAGTGAAAGAAAACCCTTGAAGCCGCGCCATGATCAACCAAACTCTAATAGTATGAGGTCATGGTTGGGATGGGGATCCGGCCAATACTCGAACCCCTTCCGGCCCAATACAGAGGAGCACCCGCGTGCCTTCATTCTCGAGCACACTGGAACAAGCCATTCACGCGGCCCTGGCGGCTGCAAACGAACGGCGTCATGAATTCGCAACGCTGGAGCATCTGCTGCTGGCGCTGCTGGAAGAACCCGATGCGGTGCGCGTCATGAAGGCGTGCAGCGTGGATCTGGACGAATTGCGCAGCTCTCTGGTCGAGTTCATCGACGAGGATCTGTCCAATCTGGTGACAGACATCGACGGGTCCGAAGCCGTACCGACAGCTGCGTTCCAGCGTGTTATCCAGCGCGCTGCGATCCATGTGCAAAGCTCGGGCCGGACCGAGGTGACCGGGGCAAATGTTCTGGTGGCCATCTTTGCCGAACGGGAAAGCAACGCTGCATATTTCCTGCAAGAGCAGGACATGACGCGGTATGACGCGGTGAATTTCATCGCCCACGGCGTCGCCAAAGACCCGGCGTTTGGTGAAAATCGTCCGGTGACCGGCGCCGATCAGGGTGAAGAGGAAGCGCAGAACGCCTCCGGTGACGCCGACCAGAAGGAAAGCGCGTTGGGCAAGTATTGCGTGGACCTGAACGCCAAATCCCGCGCCGGCGACGTCGATCCGCTGATCGGTCGCGCCGACGAGGTCGAGCGCTGCATCCAGGTTCTGTGCCGCCGCCGTAAGAACAACCCGCTGCTGGTGGGTGATCCGGGCGTGGGCAAGACGGCGATTGCCGAAGGCTTGGCCTATAAGATCGTCCAAGGCGACGCGCCAGACGTTCTGGCCAACACCACCATCTATTCGCTGGACATGGGCGCATTGCTGGCCGGCACGCGCTATCGCGGCGACTTCGAAGAGCGGCTCAAGGCCGTGGTGACCGAGCTTGAGGATCACCCAGACGCCGTGCTGTTCATTGATGAGATTCACACCGTGATCGGTGCGGGTGCAACTTCGGGCGGCGCCATGGATGCCTCGAACCTGCTGAAGCCTGCGTTGCAGGGCGGCAAGCTGCGCACCATGGGTTCGACCACCTACAAGGAGTTCCGCCAGCACTTCGAGAAGGACCGCGCGCTGTCGCGTCGGTTCCAGAAGATCGACGTGAACGAGCCTTCGGTCGAGGACAGCGTGAAGATCCTGCGCGGTCTCAAGCCCTATTTCGAAGAGCATCACGACATCAAATACACCGCCGACGCGATCAAGACCGCGGTCGAGCTGTCTGCGCGTTACATCAACGACCGCAAACTGCCTGATAAGGCGATCGACGTGATCGACGAGGCCGGTGCGGCCCAGCATCTTGTGGCCGAAAGCAAGCGGCGCAAGACCATCGGCGTCAAGGAGATCGAGGCCGTGGTGGCCAAGATCGCGCGCATTCCGCCGAAGAATGTCACCAAGGACGATGCCGAGGTTCTGAAGGACCTTGAGAACTCGTTGAAACGGGTGGTGTTCGGGCAGGACCAGGCAATCGAGGCTCTGTCCAGCGCAATCAAGCTGGCACGGGCCGGTCTGCGCGAGCCGGAAAAACCGATCGGAAACTACCTGTTCGCCGGCCCGACCGGTGTGGGCAAAACCGAGGTCGCCAAGCAACTGGCCGATACACTCGGCGTGGAACTGCTGCGCTTCGACATGTCGGAATACATGGAGAAACACGCGGTCAGCCGTCTGATCGGTGCGCCTCCGGGCTATGTCGGCTTCGATCAGGGCGGACTGCTGACTGACGGCGTTGACCAGCACCCGCATTGCGTGCTGCTGCTGGACGAGATCGAGAAGGCGCACCCGGATGTGTTCAACATCCTGCTGCAGGTGATGGACCACGGCGAGCTGACCGATCACAACGGCCGGACGGTGAACTTCCGCAACGTGGTGTTGATCATGACCTCGAACGCGGGCGCGCAGGAACAGGCCAAGGCCGCTATAGGCTTTGCCCGCGACCGGCGTGAGGGTGAAGATACCGCCGCAATCGAACGGATGTTCACCCCTGAATTCCGCAACCGTCTGGACGCGGTAATCTCGTTCGCGCCGCTGCCCAAAGAGGTCATCCTGCAGGTGGTCGAAAAATTCGTCCTGCAGCTTGAGGCGCAACTGCTGGATCGTGGCGTCACCATCGACCTGACCCCGAAAGCTGCCGAGTGGCTGGCCGACAAGGGTTATGACGACAAGATGGGCGCACGGCCTCTGGGCCGGGTCATCCAGGAGCACATCAAGAAACCGTTGGCCGAAGAACTGCTGTTCGGAAAGCTGGCCAAGGGCGGTGTTGTGCGGGTCTCGGTCAAGAGAGGCGATCTGGATCTCGAGATTATCGGCCCCGACAATCCGCGGATCTCGGGCGACAAGCCGCCGCTGCTGACCGCGGACTAGACCTCGGTTCAATCAAAAAAGTCTCGTCGCCCGGCAGTCAGTTCTGCCGGGCGATTTCTTGAGAGGCCGCCCCCTCCCGAAAGAATTCGCCAAAAAGACAGTTCCCAGCGACGGGAATCCTTGCGCGCCACGTTTCAGACCAAAGCCTTTGGAGTGGAGCAGCGCAGTGTCCAGAAGAATCGCCGTCATATGGAGCATCGCCTTCGCGGCCTCGGTCGTCGGCGTTATCGCCTCTGCCCAGCATCGGTTTCGCTTTCATGACGAAACCCGTGCGCAACCGTTGAAACTGGAACCGGCGACCGTCAACCCAGGCGTCAACAGATCAGAGATCACCGAACAAGGCCGTGCCTTGTCGATTACCGGCAATGGCATCCCCAATCATCTGGTCGGTCGCTTTCCGAACAAAGGCAACCCCCATCAAATCGCCGAGCAGTCGGTCAAGTTGAACGTGCCGGCCGTTCCGAGGGCGAATGCAACCCCGACGCCTCTGCGCATGGGGTGGAATTTTGGCGTGTCCCTGACTGGGATCGTCTTTGACCCACTGGCCGCTGAATTCTGGCACGGCGATCCCCGGTCGGGCTGGTCCTACAATGCCTTGGGCGGCGCGATCGCCCTTGGACTCGATGCCAATTTCGCGCATGTCCAACCAAACGGAAAATATCACTACCACGGGGTTCCGACCGGCCTGATCGAAATGCAGGGCTGGTCACCGAAAGAACACTCTCCGTTGATCGGATATGCAGCGGACGGGTTTCCGATTTACGCCCGAACCGGTTTGGTGGGCGGCAAGGTCACGCAAATGACCTCTTCCTACCGGCTGAAGGCCGGACAGCGCCCGGGCGGCGCCGCCCCTGACGGACGACATGATGGAACGTTCAACGAAGACTACGAGTTCGTGGCGGGGCTTGGAACGCTCGGTGAATGCAATGGCGCCATGACCGTCTCGACCGAGTTTCCTTCCGGCACCTACGCGTATTTTCTGACCGATGACTACCCGGTTGTTCCACGCTGTTTTGCGGGCACACCCGATCCCAGCTTCCGCTTCGGGCCGCGCTGACACTGGCTTAGCGTTCGGTCAGCTTCAATTCGATGCGACGGTTCTTTGCCCGCGCTTCCGGAGTGTCCGCCGTATCGACAGGTTGAAACTCTCCAAATCCGTTTGCTGACAGACGTTCCGGCGGAATGCCCAACTGTTCGACCATGTAGCGCACGACCGACAGCGCCCGCCCTTGGCTGAGCTCCCAATTGTCTCGATACCGTCCTGTTCCGTTCAGCGGGATATTGTCCGTGTGACCGTCGACCCGGATGACCCAGTTCAATTCGGGCGGAATGTCCGCCGCAATCCCACTCAGAATGCCCGCCACTTTCGCGACCTCGCGCCGGCCATCCTCGGACAGAACCGCCGAACCGGGTGGGAACAGCACCTCGGACGAGAATACGAAGCGGTCGCCCTCGATCCGAACGCCTTCCTGGTTGCCCAGTACGTCGCGCAGGCGACCAAAGAACTCGGAGCGGTACCGCTGCAGGTCTTCGGCCTGTGCCGTAAGTTCCTGATTCTGGCCGGCCAGTTTCTCGGCCTCGGCCTCCAGGCGGACGCGTTCGGCCTCTTCCAACAAGCGGCGGCGCCGTTCTTCGGAAGCGGCCCGGGCAAGGGCCGCGTTCAGGTCCTGACCAAGGGTCTGAATTTGCACCTCGGCCTCGGCATTCCTGTCCTTGTAGTCATCCAGCAGCGCCTGCAACGACCCCAATTGGCCGCGCAATGCGGCGATCTGCTGGTTCAACAAGGCCGTCTGGCGTTGCGCCTTGGCGGAAAGAGCCTTTTCGGTGGCGATCGTTTCCCGGGCAACGGCAAGCAAGGCGTCACGCTGCTCGGCCAGCGTCCGCTGACTTTCGGCCTCGGCCTCAGCTTCGGTTCGCGCCGCAAGGGCTGCTTCAAGCTGAGCCTTGAGCTCTTCGTCATTCAACTCACCGAATTGCCGCTCAAGCTCGGCTTTGGCCGTCTGAGCGGCGGCCAACAGTGTCAGTGTTTCCTCGGCCTGTTTACGCTGCTCTTCCAGTGCCAGGGTCATGGCCGTCAATTCGGCATCCGCATTCTGCAATCTGTTGCGCAGTGCCTCAGCGGCAGCAGCCTCGGCGACGCGGGCGGCTTCCTCTTCAGTCAGTTGGCTTTGCAATTCCGCGATCTGGGCCGCGCGCGCACTGTCCGCTTGCTCAAGGTCGGCTACCAAGGCCTCCAGCGCTTCGCGGCGTGCAGCCGCCAGCCGTGCGGCCTCGGCCTGGGCATCCACCTCCGCACGGCTTTGTGCCAAGGCAAGGTTCAATGCCTCCTGCTCGGAAAGCAGTTGCTCGCGCTGGGATTCCAATTCGGCAATATCGCCCTGCGCGCGCGCCTGATCAGCTAAAAGCGCGGCAACCTGCGCTTCGAACCCCGTGATACGAGTCTGAGCCTCTTCCAACTCGGCCGCGCGCTGGTCTCGCTCCGAGGTGAGTGACGAGATCAAGGCCTGCGCCTGGCTCAGATCCTCTTCGGCCTGCGACAGCGTCGTGTTCAGCGCCCCCAACCGGGCCTGCAGACGGCTGTTCTCGCGCTCTTCCAGGCCCAAGGCATCCGCAAGGGCGGCCACTTCGTCCGACAGGGCCGTCAGCTCGTCTTCCTGTCCGGAGATGGTTTCGCGCAGCACGAACTGCACGACCATGAAAATGGTCAGCACAAAGGTCATGACCATCAGCAGCCCCGTGATTGCATCAACGAAGCCGGGCCAAACCGAGCCTTGGAAACGCTGACCGGTTCGACGAGACAGGGCCATGTGTTATTCTCCGCCCGGTGTGTGGCGCGCCGCCCCGCGCGGAAGCGTCAGCGCCTTGACCAGCAGCTCGAAATCCTTGCGCAGTTCGTTCATGCTGTCCTGGCGACCGGCCGAGATTTCTTCGAGAATGCGCAGAAGCTGCACGTCCATCGACCGCAGCCGCATTCGGCTTTCGGCGTCGATCCCCTCGCCCGCACCATGTTCACGCATGTGATCCAGCAGCGCGTCCTGCCCCAACGCGATCCGCTCGAGCGCGGCGGTGACCCCTTCGGTTTCCGCCTGTCGTTGGTTCATGTCCGCGATGACATCGACCAATGCACCCAGCTTGGCCGATACCTCGGCGCGATCCGCCTCCTGGGCCGCGAACAGGTCCTGCAGCGCGTCCATCTGCTCGGACATGGAATCAAGGACCGGGGTCAGCACCGCAAGTTCCGCACCGCCTTCATCTCCGGCGGCAAATCCGACGCGCGTGATCGACGACAGCCATTCCTCAAGCTCACGGTAGAACCGGTTCTGCCCGTGGCCGGCGAACAGTTCGAGCAAACCCACGATAAGCGATCCGGCAAGCCCCAACAGGGAGGACCCGAACGCCACGCCCATGCCTTGCAGCTGGGATTCGAGGCCACTCATCAGACGATTGAATACGGCCAGGCCTTCTTCGCCCTCTTGCGGGTTCAGGCTGCGAATGGTGTCGACAATTGCAGGAACCGTTGTTGCCAAGCCGAAGAACGTACCCAGAAGACCCAGATAGATCAGTACGTTGGTGATGTAGCGGGTGAATTCCCGCTCTTCCTCGACCCGTTCCGCGACCGAATCCAGGATCGACCGGGTCGATGTCGAGCTGATCTGCGATTTCGCCCCGCGTGCGCGAAGCAGCGACGCCAGAGGGGCCAACAGCTGCGGTGTACGAGCGTCTTCGCGCACGACGCCGCCCACGAACGCTTCGATCCAGCGAACCGAACCGATCAACTGGGTCACCTGATAGAAACAGGCCACGACGCCGATGACAAAGACCAGCAGGATGAATCCGTTCAGATAGGGGTTGGCATAAAAAACCGGCAGCACGTAGGGCAGAGCCATGAACACGCCCAGGCCCGACAGCCCGATGGCGATCAGCATCATCACGATTTGACGGATCGGTTGCGAGAAATGCGGTCTCGCGCCCTGCTGTACATGCGCCATGCGCGTCTTTCCCGGTTTTGCCTGCTCTGAGGCGAATCTATCGAAAATCTGGTGGCAAGGCCAAGGGTTTATGCGGTCAGGCTGCGCACCCGTTGCGCCAACCACTCAAGATCCGGGTCGTGCAACCCGATCTCGGACAGGTGTTCAGCGGTATTGTAAAGATACTCGGGGTTGGGGCCGCGGCCGCCCACGGCCTGCGCGATGATTTGCGCCTGCTCCTCCAGCGGCAGACCCCCGCAATACTGCACGTGGTCGGGATCGATCACATAGGTCACTGCCGTCACCGTCTGGCCGCTGTCCAGATGCACATCCAGCATCTTCTCCACGTAGGCGGACGAGATCAGTTCACGCTCGCGCAGTTCCTCGAGGGTGCGGTCCTCATGGCCTGGTTCGACCGCCAGCGCCAAGCCCTTGCAACGGGCATCCGGGTGTTCGTCCAAAGCCAAGACAAGTCCGGGGTTCTCCTCGGTTCCGCGGTGATGGATCGACCGCATGCAGAATGACCGCGCATAGCCGTGAAGTGTAGCCTGCTCGCGCCGGGCCACCGGAAAGCCCGGATTCCACAACAGCGACCCGTATCCGAATACCCACATCGTCATAGTTCTGGTCCTTGCCCGTTTAGGCCTATAAACATCAATTCCAAGGCAGGAAAAAGGGCCATTTGCGATGCGCCGACTGGTACGAGTGTTCATATTTCTGGCCATCCTCTGGGGCGGGTATTGGGCCATAGCCGGGTATGGGCTGCGCAGCGCCATCACCGGTTGGTTCGCGCATCAGCAGGATCTTGGATGGCAGGCCGACTATTCCGACGTGGAAATCGCCGGATTTCCGCTGCACCACGTGACCCGCCTGAACAGTGTAGCGCTGGCCGATCCGGTGAACGGCACAGCCTGGAGCGCGGATTGGATCGAATTCGAAAGCCCCGCCATCTGGCCCGGACGACAAATCTTGCGCTTTGCGGATACGCCGCAGCGGCTATCCTATTTCGACCAGACCGCAATCATCCTGGCCGACAGCCTTCAGGCAGAACTGAATCTGCGTCCGGGCGTCGCGCTGGAGCTGGAGAAGATGGCCCTGACATCGGGCAACTGGTCGGTGACCCAGGACGGAACCGACATGGCTGCCGGCCAGTCACTTGCCCTGGTCATGGAACAAGGCACCCAGCCCGAGAGCTATGCGATCGGGGTCAGTTCGGATGCCTTCACGCCCGGTGAAGACCTGCGCGCGCTGATGCGAACGGCTGCTTCTCTGCCCCAAGCCTTCGATACACTCGAACTGGATATGAATGTCACCTTCGACAAAACCTGGGACCGTTCCGCGCTGGAAGAACGTCGCCCTCAACCTCGTTTGATCGACCTGCATCTTGCCGAGGTGCAATGGGGCGAATTGCGTCTGTTTGCAACCGGCGAACTGGAGGTCGATGAACAGGGCATTCCGGTCGGAGAGATTGCGGTTAAAGCCGAGAACTGGCGTGACATGATTGCCATGGCCAATGCTGCAGGTGCCCTGCCCGATCAGGCCGTTGATCCGGTCACGCGGGCGTTGAACCTGCTGGCAGGTCTGGGGGGCAACCCCAACGCGCTGGACCTGCAGCTGAATTTCCGCGACGGGTTCGTGGCTTTGGGACCGTTGCCGTTGGGCCCGGCCCCGCGTCTGATCCTGCGTTAGCGGCAGTAGGGTCCGCTGCGGTAACGGGCGGTATCAAGGTGGAAATGGTTCTGGTGATAGCGGTCTGAATTCGGGCCAAGAACCGTGCCGAAGGGCCCGCACGCTCCGCGCCAGATCTTGGTCAGTTGTTTCTTCGAGGGGTTCTTGCGCCAACCGTCCAGAACCGTCACCACCTCGCCATCGGCCATTTTGAACCCCGAGATATCAATGGCCCGACCCTTGCCATGCTCCGAGATCCTGGCACCTTTCCGGTTGTTCCGGGTACGGCAAGCGTAGTGCGCAGCAACCTGCAATTCGACAACTGGACCGCGCCGTTTGAACGTCGGTTTGACGGTCTTGTCGACCCATTTGTTCAATGCGATCGCCGTGCCGCAATCCATCGTCGATGGGCGGCTGAGAACCACGCCTGACACCGATGTGATCTGGACGGCATCCTTGATCCCGCAGGCTTTGATCTTGCCGGGAACCGAGCCCACGGCCTTGCCCTGAATGGCGATGTCACCGCACACCGATCCTTTGCGCAGTTTTCGCTTTTTGAACAGGACTTGCTGTTCCAACGCCTCGGGCCGCAGATAGGGTTTGAGCGAGGTATCCGGTCCAAGCAGCGGAAGGTCGGCCGGGCGCGCTGCCACGGCCAGCACCTGAGGGGATACGGGCCGCACCACGGGTCGCATCTTCGCTGGTACAGCGATCGGCGTCGCCGGACTTGCCGGGACATAAGCGGCCTGCACCAGCTCTGACACCGGGGATGGCCGCGCAACCGGAACCGGTGATGTGTCGGGGGCCGATGCAGTGGCTGCGCCGGCCCATACCATCGCTATAACCGTCAGAGCTTTGCCTTTGATCAGTTTCATGACTTGGCCTTTACGCGCCCGAAATCAGGAGCGTCGGTGTCCTGACCCGCGTCGATGATGCCGCGCCGGATTGCGCGGGTGTGGGTAAAATAGTCGAACAGGTGCTGACCGTCGCCCGTGCGGATCGCGCGCTGCAGGGCAAACAGCTCTTCGGTGAAACGGCCGAGGATTTCCAGCGTCGCATCCTTGTTGGTCAGGAACACGTCGCGCCACATGGTCGGGTCCGAGGCCGCGATCCGGGTGAAATCGCGGAAACCGGCAGCCGAGTACTTGATGACCTCGGAGTCGGTGACGCGCCGCAGGTCGTCGGCGACGCCCACCATCGTATAGGCGATCAGGTGCGGCGCGTGGCTGGTGACGGCCAGAACCAGATCATGGTGATCGGCATCCATCTCGTCGACATTGGATCCCATCCCTTCCCACAAGGCGCGCAAGCGGGCGATGGCCTCGGGGTCAGACCCTTCGACCGGAACCAGCAGGCACCAGCGGTTGTCGAACAGCTCGGCAAAGCCGGATTCGGGGCCGGAATGCTCGGTCCCGGCCAGCGGGTGGGCGGGCACGAAATGAACGCCTTCAGGAATATGCGGGCCGACCTCTTCAATGACGTGCCGCTTGACCGAACCGACATCCGACACGGTTGCGCCGGGCTTGAGCACCGGCGCGATGTCCTTGGCGACGGCGCCCATTGCGCCCACCGGCACGCAGAGCACGACCAGATCGGCACCCTCGACCGCCTCTTGCGCGGTGTCGCAGACCCGGTCGCACAGACCGATGCGCCGCGCGGTGTCCCGGGTGGCCTCGGACCGGGCATAGCCGGTCACCTCGCCCGCCAGCCCGGCGCGCTTGATCGCCCAGTACATCGACGAGGCGATCAGACCCAACCCGATCAGCGCCACGCGGTCATAGATCTGGCTCATGCGGCGCCCCCTTTGAACGCGGTGATGGCCGCAACCACGCGGCGACAGGCCTTTTCGTCGCCCACGGTGATCCGCAGCGCGTTGGGCAGCTTGTAGCCCGCAACCCGGCGCACGATCAAACCTTTCGATTGCAGATAGGCGTCGCAGGCCTCGGCCTCGGCCTGATCCGCGAAACGCGCAAGGATGAAATTGGTGCAGGACGGATCGGACGGAACGCCGATCTTGGCCAGCTCGGCCGACAGCCATTCGCGCAGGCGGGCGTTTTCGGCCCGGCAGAACTCGACATATTCCACATCGGCCACGGCGGCCTCGGCCGCCGCGATGGCCGTCAGCGACAGATTGAAGGGCTGGCGCACGCGGTTCAGCACGTCGATGATTTCGCGATGCGCATAGCCCCAGCCGACCCGCATCCCGCCCAGCCCGTAAATCTTCGAGAAGGTCCGGGTCATGATCACGTTGCCGAACCGGTCCACCAGACCGGCGCCACCGTCAAAGCCCGGCACGAATTCCGCATAGGCGCCATCCAGCACCATCAGGCAGGTCTGCGGCAGACCCTCGGCCAGGCGCGTCAGTTCGGCGTCCGAGATCATGGTCGAGGTCGGATTGCCCGGGTTGGTCACGAACACGATCCGGGTGCGGTCGGTCACCGCGGCCAGGATCGCATCGACATCGACCTTGCGGTCACACTCGGGCACCTCGACCGGGGTCGCGCCGGCCATGCGGGCGATGATCGGATACATCGAGAATCCATGCTCGGTATGGATCACCTCGTCCCTCGGCCCGGCATAGGCCTGGGCCACGAATTGCAGCACTTCGTCGCTGCCCACCCCACAGATGATCCGGTCGGGGTCCAGCCCGTGCCGCTCGCCAATCGCGGCGCGCAGGTTGTTGTGATCGGTCACCGGATAGCGATGCAGCATCGTGGCGCTGTCGCGCACGGCTTCGATCGCCTTGGGGCTGGGGCCAAAGGGGTTTTCGTTGGAACTCAGCTTGATGACGTTTTCCACGCCCTCGACATGCGACTGACCGCCCTGATACAGCGCGATATCCATGATGCCGGGTTGCGGGGTGATCTTGTTCATGAGGGGCTCCGTTGGTTGCGCCCCTCATACAGGTCTCAAGGCCTTGGGAAAAGCGGCAATTCCGTCACGCCGCCTTGAAGCGGGCGGTTGCCGGATCGGCGGCGTAGAACGGGGCGTATTCCTGCGTACGGCGCGACAGGTCATTGACGCTGTCGATGATGAACTGAACCGTGTCCTCGGTCATCATGTACGAGAAGTTCAGCCGTACCCAACCCGGTTTCTTCATCTCTTCCCCGGCCGACAACGCCGCGTGCAGCGCCTCTGAGGCCGCCTTGTCGATGCCCAGCAGCCGATGCGCATAGGGGCCGGCGCAGGCACACCCGCCGCGCGCCTGAATGCCGTAGATGTCGCTGAGCATCCGGGTGAACAGCTGTTGGTGCACCGGCTGCCCGGTGGTGTCGCGCACCAGAAAGGAAAAGATCGGCAGGCGGTGAGGATGGTCCACCCCCAGCAGGGTCAGGTTCGGGTTGTCACGCCACCCATCCAGCGCCATGCGGTTGTACAGCGCCTCGCGCCGGGCGATCTCGTCGGTACCCACGGCATCCTTGACGATAAAGGCCAGCGCCGCGCGGATATCTCCGATCACGTTCGGGGTTCCGGCCTCTTCGCGGGTGGCCAGATCGGTGCTGTAGTCGTGGCGCCAGGGCGAAACGAAGCTGACCGTGCCCCCGCCCGGCCAACTAGGACAGGTGCGGCGCACGGCGCCCCGGTTCACGATCAGAACGCCCGAAGCCCCCGGCCCGCCCGGAAACTTGTGCGGAGACACGACGATGGCATCCTTGCGCGCATCGTCCGGCCCCATATCCATCGGCAGGTAGGGCCCGCCCCCGGCATAATCCCAGACCGCGCGCGCCCCGTGCCGTTTCAGCAGCCGCGTCACCGGATCAGGGTCGGTGATCACGCCCGTGACATTCGACGCCGCCGAGAATGACCCGATCACCAGATCCGAATCCGAATGCTCGATCAGCGTCTGTTCCAGCACCGCCATGTCCGGCCCGCCCTCGGGGCCTTCGGGGATCTCGATGACCTGCGCCTTGCTCTCGCGCCAGGGCAGGATGTTCGAATGGTGCTCGTACGGACCAATCAAGACAACCGGCCGGTCAGCCTCTTGCACTCCCATCAAACTGACCAGCCGGTTGAGCCCCGCAGTGGCACCGGACCCGGTGAAGATCACCGCGTCATCTCCCCTCGCGCCAACGATGCGGGCTATTTCCGCGCGCGCCTCGCGGCGCAGTCGCGTCATGTAGGAACCGCAATAGGAGGCCTCGGTGTGGCTGTTCGCATAGAAAGGCAACACATGCTGGGCCACAAAATCCTCGACCTGCCGCAATGCGCGGCCCGAGGCAACGTAGTCCGCGTACACAAGCGGCACGTCCCCATGCAGACCCGGGATCAGAACGTTCTCTCCGATCAGCCCGTCGCGCAGGGTCGAATTGTGAGTGGCGGCTTGGATTTCTGCACGAAAATGGGACAGGGTCATGTCATTGGCTCCATATTGCACTTCCAATATGATCTACTTGAGCTGAGTAAACTTCACCTATCTTTGCTTGAATTATAAGAATTTTAGGTCATATGATCTGAAATGAATGAAAAGATAGATCAAATTGACAAGCGCCTCCTGCGCGAACTGCAAAAGGACGCAACCCTTTCCCAGCGCGAACTGGCCGAGCGAGTCGGCCTGTCGCAAAACGCCTGCTGGCGGCGGTTGAAGGCGCTGAACGATGCAGGCGTCCTGACAGGGTCGACAGCTCGGATCATGCGCGAAAAACTGGGGCTGAACCTGGTGGTCTTCGTGATGCTGCGCACGCGTCACCACTCGGCCGAGTGGCTGCAGGCCTTTCGCAGCCATGTCCTGACCATTCCGGAAGTCGTGGATTTCCACCGTATCGGCGGCGACTACGACTATCAGCTACGGGTCGTGACACAGGATATGGCTACCTATGACAAAGTCTATCAGCGCCTGATCGAGAAGGTCGAACTGGACAGCGTGACCTCGTATTTCGCGATGGAGGCGATCGCAGAAGACCGCCCTTTGCCGATCTGAGTGCTTGCCATGAAAAAGGGCCGCACCTTCGCAGGTACGGCCCGTTTTCTAAAACTGTCTGCGAAGATCAGTTCTTCGCGTAGAATTCGACGACCAGGTTCGGTTCCATCATGACCGGGTACGGCACGTCGCCCAGCGACGGGGTGCGCACGAAGGTCGCGGTCATCTTCGAGTGGTCGACTTCCAGGTAATCCGGAACATCACGTTCGGCCAGGCCAACGGCTTCCAGAACGACGGCCAGTTGCTTGGACTTGTCGCGGACCTCGATCACGTCGCCTTCCTTGACGCGGTAGCTGGGGATGTTGACCCGCTTGCCGTTCACCTTGACGTGGCCGTGGTTCACGAACTGACGTGCGGCGAACACGGTCGGCACGAACTTGGCGCGGTAGACGACAGCGTCCAGACGGCGCTCGAGCAGGCCGATCAGATTTTCACCAGTGTCGCCCTTCACACGCTCGGCTTCGGCGTAGATGCGGCGGAATTGCTTCTCGGTCAGGTCGCCGTAGTAGCCTTTCAGCTTCTGCTTGGCGCGCAGCTGCAGACCGAAGTCCGACAGTTTGCCCTTGCGGCGCTGGCCATGCTGGCCGGGGCCGTATTCACGGCGGTTGACCGGGGATTTCGGACGACCCCAGATGTTTTCGCCCATCCGGCGGTCGATTTTGTACTTGGCAGACGTGCGTTTGGTCACGGCTGATCTCCTTCGTTAGGTCGAGGCCCCGCGGGGCCACTATGAAGGGCGTTGTCCTCTTGAGGTTTCCCCCATGACAGGCATCCCCTTGCGGGGGCCACCAACACCAATGAAGCCGCGTTTATATCTGCGAACAGACCAGAGTCAACACGCGGCGATGCGCGGACGAAAAAATAGTTCCTAAGGAATGGGCCGTCTATTCAGCGGCGGTCGCAGCCAAATGCGGCGCAAGAACCAACGTTTGCTCCGTCGACCTGCGATGCGTTGGGAAGGAAACGACATTGCCTGCATCCGATTGGCTTGCTTCGGCATATTCTTCGACGGCGCACACCCAGAAGTCCTGACCCCGCGCGGGGCAGCCATTTTGGAACAGAAAAACCGCGTCTTTCTGACCCTCGACCAACGTCAACTCGGCCTCGTAGGTCTGCGCCCCATTCGTCAATGAGATAACTGCAAGCGTGGCGATCGGCTTCAGCGTTGCAGCTTCAGGGCCATGCCCGGCCAGCGCCATCAACGCCTGATCATGTCCAGTCTGAACGGAATATTCCGCGTTACAGTCCGGCAAGCGTGTCATGCACCCATGCCACGACCAAGACGCTCCAATGGCCAAATCTGCCACAGGCGCTGCTTCAAGCCCGTCAATTTCCGTCTGGGACCAAAATACTGCTACGCGACCGTTATACCCGGCTGTCATCTGCCCGCCCGACCTTTCAAACTCATCACCCCGTACACTAGCGGTGTATCAACGATGAATCCGGCGGAAAAGAGACGGAATTGCAGCTTTCACGAGAATGTTGCCGGAGAGTCAAATCAAATTGAGACTCCGGCGAAACACAATACAACTTTAACGACAGTTATGTGGCACTCGTCAACCGCATTTCGAGTGTCCGCAGCTGCGGCAGGTCATGCAGCCCTCGATCATCACCATGTCATACTGGCCGCAGGACGGGCAGGCCTTGCCGCGTGGGGCATCCATGTTGACCACCTGCGCCTGCGGGTCTGACTTCAACCCCATCCCTTCCCCCTCAAGGAACCCGATCGCGATCATGTGCTGCTCGATCACGCCGCCGATGGCCGCCAGGATCGAGGGGATGTACTTGCCCTGCACCCAGGCCCCGCCGCGCGGGTCGAACACGGCCTTCAGTTCCTCGACCACGAAAGACACGTCGCCCCCGCGCCGGAACACGGCCGAGATCATCCGCGTCAACGCCAGCGTCCAAGCGTAATGCTCCATGTTCTTCGAGTTGATGAACACCTCGAACGGACGCCGCCGGCCACCGATGACGATGTCGTTGATCGTCAAATAGATCGCGTGTTCGCTGTCGGGCCATTTCAGCTTGTAGGTCGAACCCTCAAGCGATTGCGGCCGGTCCAGCGGTTCGGACATGTAGATCACGTCGCCGCCGTCCACCTCGTGCGGGGCATCGGCGCTTTCGCCCGGCACCTTGTCGTCGCTTTCCGAGACGGTCAGAACCGAGCCGGTCACGTCGTTCGGGCGATAGGTGGTGCAGCCCTTGCAGCCCTGATCCCAGGCCTGCATGTACACGTCCTTGAAGGCATCGAACGAGATGTCCTCGGGGCAGTTGATCGTCTTCGAGATCGAACTGTCGATCCATTTCTGGGCGGCCGCCTGCATCTTGACATGCTCGGCCGGGGTCAGGGTCTGAGCGTTCACAAAAAAGTCGGGCAGTTCGACGTCGCCGAACTTGTCGCGCCACATCTGAACGGCATAGTCCACCACCTCTTCCTCGGTGCGCGATCCGTCCTTCTGCAGCACCTTGCGGGTGTAGGCATAGGCAAAGACCGGCTCGATCCCCGACGACACGTTACCCGCATACAGCGAGATCGTCCCGGTGGGTGCGATCGAGGTCAGCAGAGCATTGCGGATCCCATGCTCGCGGATGGCCTCGCGCACATCGTCATCCATCTGCTGCATGGTGCCGCTGGCCAGGTATTTCTCGGCATCAAACAGGGGAAACGCCCCTTTTTCCTTGGCCAAGTCCACCGACGCCAGATACGCGGCGCAGGCGATCGCGTGCAGCCAGCGCTCGGTCTGACGCGCCGCCTCGTCCGAGCCATAGCGCAGGCCCAGCATCAACAGCGCATCCGCCAGCCCGGTCACGCCCAGACCGATACGACGCTTGGCCTGCGCCTCGGCGGCCTGCTGCGGCAGCGGGAATTTCGAGGCATCCACCACGTTGTCCATCATGCGAACGGCCGTGGCGACAAGCTCCTGCAATGCCGCCTCGTCCAGATGGGCCGCGCCTTCGAACGGCGCCGACACCAGCCGCGCCAAGTTGATCGAGCCCAGCAGGCAGGCGCCGTAGGGCGGCAGGGGCTGCTCCCCGCACGGGTTGGTGGCGGCAATGGTCTCGGCATAGCTCAGGTTGTTGGCCTGGTTGATCCGGTCGATGAAGATCACGCCCGGCTCGGCATAGTCATAGGTGGCCTGCATGATCTTGTTCCACAGATCGCGGGCCTGCACCGTGTGATAGACCTTGCCGCCAAAGACCAGATCCCACGAAGCATCGGCCTTGACCGCCTCCATGAAAGCATCGGTCACTAGCACCGACATGTTGAACATGCGCAGGCGGGCCGGGTCGGATTTGGCGGTGATGAACTGTTCGATATCCGGATGGTCGCAACGCATCGTCGCCATCATCGCGCCCCGGCGCGAGCCCGCCGACATGATCGTGCGGCACATGGCGTCCCACACATCCATGAACGACAGCGGCCCCGAAGCATCGGCGGCCACCCCATGTACGTCCGCGCCGCGCGGCCGGATGGTCGAGAAATCATAGCCGATCCCCCCGCCCTGCTGCATGGTCAGCGCGGCCTCTTTCAGCATGTCGAAGATACCGCCCATGCTGTCGGGGATCGTGCCCATGACGAAACAGTTGAACAGGGTCACTTGCCGCGCGGTGCCTGCTCCGGCCGTGATCCGCCCGGCGGGCAGGTATTTGAAGTCCTCAAGAGCCTCGTAGAACTTCTGTTCCCAGTGTGCGGGGTCCTTTTCCACCCGTGCCAGATCGCGCGCAATCCGCCGCCACGTATCCTCGACCGACTTGTCGATCGGCGTGCCATCCGCCTTCTTGAAGCGGTATTTCATGTCCCAGATCTGCTCGGCGATGGGGGCGGCAAAGCGGCTCATTGGTGATTCCCTGTCTTGAAAGAGGCATCCAGATTAGACCAAACCAGCGCCGAACCACAACAGCTTGATAGCGCGCAACGGTAAGCTACAATATAAAGATGGTCCGTGGGACGACTCTGTGGGAAAGCTGTGGATAAGTACATCAACCTCGTGAAACTCTCGGTCGGGTCCGAGAGCGTTGACAGCCTGATCGCCTGGCAGGACAGTTATCGCCGGCGGTTCGCGGACGGCCTGCCCCGCCACATCACCCGCATGTGGCCCAAGCGCGAGCCCGAGATTCTGAACGGCGGATCGATCTTCTGGGTCATCAAGGGTGTCATCCAGTGCCGCCAGCGCATCTTGCGTTTGGACGAGGTGACGGGTGAGGATGGCATCCGCCGCTGCGCCATCGTATTGGACCCGCAGGTCCACCGCACCCAGGGCGCGCAGAAACGGCCGTTTCAGGGCTGGCGCTATCTGAAACCCGAGGACAGCCCCGCAGACCTGCCCGAAAGCCGCGCGCAGGACGACGCCCTGCCCGAGGATCTGAACCGCGCGCTGGCCGAGATCGGCGTGCTCTGACCTCAGCCCAGCCGGCGCATCACTTCTGCCAGAGCAGCCTTTTCAGTGGCCCCGTACTCCGCAACCCGGCTGCGCCACAAAGTGGCCTGCGATTGCAGAATCAATCCATCCGAGAGGATCTTGAGGTGGTTGGCACGCAGGGTCTCACCGGTCGAGGTGATGTCGGCAATCGCCTCGGCGGTTTCGTTCATCACCGTGCCCTCGGTCGCCCCCTGGCTGTCGACCAGCGTATAGTCGGCAACCCCGGAATCGGTCAGGAACTCGCGCACCAGACGGTGGTACTTGGTGGCGATCCGCAGGCGGTGTCCGTGCGCGGCGCGGAAGGCGGCGGCGGCGGCGTCCAGATCATCCAGCGTCTCGACATCGACCCAGCAGGCCGGAACCGCGATCACCAGATCGGCCTGGCCAAAGCCCAGCGGCGCGATTTCTTCGACCTGCTGTTCCCAGCGCGGAAGTTTCTCGTGCACCAGGTCAGTGCCGGTCACGCCCAGGTGAATCCGCCCGGCAGCCAGCTCGCGCGGGATCTCTCCAGCCGACAGCAGGATCAGCGAGACATCCTCGATCCCATCAACCTTGCCGGCATATTCCCGGTCGGACCCGGCGCGCGACAGCTCGATCCCGTGGCGGGCGAACCAGGCAAAGGTTTTCTCCATCAGCCGCCCCTTGGACGGCACGCCCAGCTTCAGGGTCATTGGCCCGCCTCCTCGATTTCCAGCATCAGGTCGGGGCGCAGCACGCCACCCACCGCCGGGATCTCGGCCCCGTTGCCCAGCCGCCGCGTCAGCGCGTCATAGCGCCCGCCGGTGGCGATGGGCGGCAGGTCGGGGCGGCGCTCGGCGTAGAAGCCGAAGACGAACCCGTCGTAATACTCCATCGAGGTGCGCCCATACGAGGCCTCGAAATCCAGCTTGCTGACATCAACGCCACGCGCCTGCAGGGCGGCAATCCGCGCCTCGAGCCGGTCCAGCGCGGGGGTGATCTGGGGCAGATCGACGGCGATGTCGCGCAGATGCTCCAGCGCATAGGGCATGGTCTCGCGCACACCCAGCAGCGAGTCCAGCCCGGCCATTTCCGTGTCGGAAATCGGCGGTGTGTCGCGGTCGGCGCGCAGGGCGTCGATGCGAGCGACGATCTCGGCCGGTCGGCGCTTGCCGATCATCGGCGCGTCGCAGGCCATCGGGTCTGCCGCCCCGAGCAAAGCGGCGCGGTGGTCCGGCTCGGGCTTGCGGCCCGCGAACCGGTCCAGCAGAGACCGGAACCGGCGCGGACGCCACAGATGGCGCATCAGCGCGGCCTTGCGTTGGTCGGAGGTGCGCAGGCCTTGTACGGCCGCGGTCAGAATGCCGATGTCGCCGGTCGCCGCGCGCAGCGGCAGGCCCCGCAATTGCAGGGCAAACAGCGAGAACACCTCGGCATCGGCCCCTGCCGGGTCGTCGCGGTCAAAGACCTCGTAGCCCACCTGGATGTATTCATTGGCGCGGTCGGGGTCATGTTCCTGACGGCGGAACACCTCGCCCAAATAGGTATAGCGCGCCGGTTCGGCCCCGTCGCGCATGTGCATCTGCACCACCGGCAGGGTGAAATCCGGGCGCAGCATCTGTTCGCCGCGCAGCGCGTCCGAGGTGACATAGGCGCGCGCGCGGATGTCCTCGCCATAAAGGTCCAGCAGCGTTTCGGCCGATTGCAGCAGCGGCGTGTCGACGACCTGTGCCCCGGCGGCTTCGAAGCGCACGCGCATCATCGCGGCCCGGGCCTGGATCTGGGATCGATTGGGCATGGCTCAGTCCTGACTGTCCAGAATCTCGCGCACCTTGGCGACCAGATCACCGCGCGGCACCTCGAACTGGCTGGGGCGTTCCTTCCATTCCTCGAGCGTGGCGCTCTCGGCGATCTTGGCGCCCAGGATCAGGTCCTTGATCTGAACCACGCCACGGTCCTTCTCGTCCCCGCCCTCGATCACCGCGACGGGCGAGTTCCGCTTGTCCGCGTATTTCAACTGATTGCCGAAATTCTTGGGGTTGCCCAAGTAAACCTCGGCGCGGATGCCGGCATTGCGCAGTTCGGCCACCATCGCCTGATAGTCGGCCATGCGGTCCCGGTCCATCACGGTCACGACGACCGGCCCGGTGTCATGTGACTTGATCCGACCTTTTTCGCGCAGCGCGGCCAACAACCGGTCGACCCCGATCGAGATACCCGTCGCGGGCACTTCCTGTCCGGTGAAACGCTTCACCAGATCATCATAGCGCCCGCCGCCCGAGACCGACCCGAACTGCCTCTTGCGGCCCCTTTCGTCGAAGATCTCGAAGGTCAGCTCGGCCTCGTAGACTGGACCGGTGTAGTATCCCAGCCCTCGCACGACCGAGGGGTCGATCTGGATGCGATCGGCGCCATAACCGCCCGCGGCTAGCAATTCGCCGATCTGTTCCAGTTCCGAGATGCCTTCGGCGCCGATCTTGCTGTCGCCCACGGCCGCGCGCAGGTTAGCCAGCGTTCCGGCGGCGTCATCAGCCTTGGATGTCAGGAAGGCGATCACCGGCTCGGCCTGATCGTCGGACAGGCCCACACCATCGATGAACGCGCCCGAGGCGTCCAGCCGGCCCTTGGTCAGCAACTCGCGCACGCCCTGCTCGCCCACCTTGTCGAACTTGTCGATGGTGCGCAGAACGTCATCGCGCGCCGCCGCGTCCGTGCTGAGGCCCATGGCCTCGAGCACGCCGTTCAGGACCTTGCGGTTGTTGACCCGCACCACATAGTCGCCGCGCGGGATGCCCACGGTCTCCAGCGTGTCGGAAAGCATGGCGCAGATTTCGGCATCGGCGGCCATACTAGCCGTACCCACAGTATCCGCATCACACTGATAGAACTGGCGATACCGCCCCGGCCCCGGCTTTTCGTTGCGCCAGACCGGCCCCATCGCATAGCGGCGATAGGGCGTGGGCAGGTCGTTGCGGTGCTGGGCATAGACCCGGGCCAAAGGTGCTGTCAGATCATAGCGCAACGCCATCCAGTCGCCGTTGCCGCCCTCGTCAAACTCCTGCCAGGCGAACACGCCTTCGTTCGGGCGATCGACGTCGGGCAGAAATTTGCCCAGCGCCTCGACCGTTTCCACGGCGCTGCTTTCCAGCGCGTCAAACCCATAGCGATGATAGACGTCCGCAATCGTCCGCAGCATCTCGGTGCGCTGCGTGACTTCCTGGCCGAAATAGTCGCGGAACCCTTTCGGCGTGACGGCCTTGGGGCGGGGCTGTTTCTTGGGCTTGGCCATGTGGGGCGTCCTTGGGATTTCATCACTTGCGCGCGCGGTCTATCCCATGGTCTGGGTCGGGGCAAGCCAGCGCTGGCATTGCGCGCGCCACAGCGGTATGACCGCACCAGATCACAGGAGCCCCAGCGATGCAGCATCTGGAAGAAAAAATTGCCCATCTGACCCGCACCGTGGATGACCTGAGCATGGTGGTCGCCAAGCAGCAGGACGAAATCGACCGCCTGACCCGCCGCGTGGCGATGTTGATGCAGCGCGAAGCCGAACGTGCGCAGGAAGGATCCGGCGGAGTCATTCTGGGCGACGAGCGCCCACCGCACTATTGAGCCCAGCCCCTACAGCCCAAGCGTTGATCTAACGGCATCGTCGACGACACCACCCAACAGGGCATCCTCATCGCCTGCGCAACCTTCGGTCAACGCTGAAAGAAAAGCCTCACGCAGCTTGGCCTTTTCTTCGTCCGAGGATGCAAAATCTTCGATATTAACCTGACGGTTGTACAGTGAAAGAGCGGTCATCTTTCTGACGACGTCGAAAACGTATTCATCATTCCCATCAGCCTCTTCGATGACCGACGCGCAGGTATGGTACATTAGCGGAAGTGCGTCTTGCGCCATCTGGTCGGCGGCCTCGTCCGCCATGCCAATGGACGGGATAAGGATCAAGCCAGCCAGAACAGGTTTGAAATCAAGCAGTCGCATCAGGGCTCCTTTCTGAAGGCGGTCAATCTTGGACACCCCCGTCACTTGCGGTTTGCCCCAATGATGGCACCGACAACCGCACCTGCGGCCGCGCCTTTGCCATCTCCGATCAACGCTCCGACGCCGGCGCCAATCAGGGCGCCCTTCAGCGCATCTTCTTCCTTTTTCTTGTCCGCCAAAGCAGCTGACGCAGGCAAGACGATCAGCGATGCCGCCAATATACAGGCTGGCGCCTGCGCGCATTTCCTCAAGATCCACATTTGGTTGCCCTCCCGTGACCAAGCCCGAACCGGATGGTCAGCGTAGCCCGCTCCTGGAATTCTGGCAACTAAGGCCATCCCCAGGCTATTTGCGCCGAATGCCGATTGGTCTGCCGATCTGCGGCTCGGGGGGCAATGTGGCATGGTCGGACACCATTCGCGCCAGCCGCGCCGCGGCCCAGTCCGGATAGGGTACCGACCGGCCTGTTGTGTGGCTGACATTCATGACCAGGGCCTCTTGGGTGGCACAGACCACGCCATCCTCGGCCGACACCATCTGCGCAAAATAGTGACCACGCTTGTGATCGGCGTCCAGCATCCGAAACCGGAACACCAGCGCCTCGCCCTCGCGAACCTCGCGCAGGAAATGCAGGTGCGACTGCAGGATGTACGGCCCCTGCTCCAGCGCCGCGACCTGCGGTTCGCCCAAGCCCAGATGATCGACCAGCAGCCGCTCAAAGGCCAGATCGAACACCACGCCATAATACCCCACATTCATGTGACCGTTATAGTCGATCCAGTCGGGCCGGACCGTGAAACCGGTGATTTCGACCGGTGCGGGGTACGGGCCGTCATGGCCTCCCAAAGGCTCGTTTTCCCGGGTCATTCGTCGTCTTCCTCCTCGAAGATCGCCACCGCGCGGATGAACCCGGCCGAGGCGCCCTTGATCTTGAACGGAAAGCACGAGATCTCGAACCCCGTGGGCGGCAGGCTTTCCAGATTGGTCAGCTTCTCCATGTGGCAATAGCCGATCTCCATCGACGCGCGATGCCCCTCCCAGATGATCGAGGGGTCATGTGTTTCCGCGTATTCCTGCGCGGTCAGCGGAAAGGGCGCGTCCCAGCTCCAGGCGTCGGTGCCAGTCACGCGCACGCCGCGCTCGGTCAGGTACAGCGTGGCCTCGCGCCCCATTCCGCAGCCTTTCATCAGGTAATCCGGCTGGCCATAGCAGGTGCCGGCCGAGGTGTTGACCACGACGATATCCAGCGGTCGCAGGTCATGCCCGATCCGCTTCAGCTCGGCCGCGACATCGGCGGCGGTGACGACGTAACCATCCTCGAAATGCCGGAAATCCAGTTTCACGCCCGGGTTCATGCACCATTCCAGCGGCACCTCGTCGATGGTGATCGCCCGCTCGCCCCGGTTCATGGTCGAGTGGTGATGGTACGGCGCGTCCAGGTGGGTGCCGTTGTGGGTGGCGATCTGCAAACGTTCGATGGCCCAGCCCTCGCCGCCGGGCAGGTCCTCTTTCTTCAGACCGGGGAAAAAGGCCATCACCTGCTCGGCCGTCTGGTCGTGGCTCATGTATTCGATCTGAGGCAGCATGATCGGCGGGTCCGACACGATGCCGGATTCCAGCGGGACGGACAGATCGACGAAACGGCGGGCCATGAACTCCTCCGGGATTGCGCGGCCCAAGGGTTGGCTGGCTGCAAGCATCTGTCAAGCCAAGAAAAAGGCGGGCACGCAGGCCCGCCTTTTCAGGGTTTTGGTGAGTGGTGGCAGTCGTTACTCGGCCGCGATGGCGTCCTCGATCTTGTCCACGCGGATGGCCGAGAACTTGAACTCGGGGATCTTGCCATAGGGGTCGATGGCCGAGTTGGTCAGGATGTTCGCCGCCGCCTCGACATAGGCGAAGGGGATGAACACCATGTCCTCGGCGATCGCCCGGTCGGCACGCACCATGATCTCGATCGAGCCGCGCCGGGTGGTCAGACGCACCATCTCGCCTGGCTCGATCCCCATCAGCTTGAGCGTGCGCGGGTTCATCGAACAGTTCGCCTCGGGTTCGACCGCGTCCAGAACCTTGGCACGACGGGTCATGGACCCGGTGTGCCAGTGTTCCAGCTGCCGCCCTGTAGTGGCGATCATGGGGAATTCCTCGTCCGGGGCCTCATCCGGGGGGATGATGCTGGCCGGAGTGAACTTCGCACGGCCATCCGGGCGCGGGAAGCCGTCGCCGAACACGATGGACTGGCCCGGATCGGTCTCGGACAGCGACGGATAGGTGATGCTCTCGGTCTCGAGCCGCTCCCAGGTGATGTTGTCCAGCGAAGCCATCGTCAGCTTCATCTCGTTGAACACCTGCGAGACATCCTTGTAATCCCAGTTCAGCCCGATGCGCTGCGCCAGATCGACGGTGATCGCCCAATCCTCGCGCGCCTCGCCCGGCGGCGGCACCGCGGGGCGCACGCGCTGCACCTGACGGTTGGTGTTCGACACCGTGCCGTTCTTTTCATACAGCGCCGAGGCCGGCAGGATGATGTCGGCATAGTTCGCCGTTTCGGTCAGGAAGATGTCCTGCACGATCATCAGGTCCAGCTTGGCCAATGCCTCGCGGGCGTGGTTCACGTCGGGGTCGGACATGGCCGGGTTTTCGCCAAGGATGTACATGCCCTTGATCTTGCCCGCATAGGCGTGGTCGATGATCTCGGTCACGGTCAGGCCCTTCTCGTTCGAGAAGTCGCCCGAGTTCCAGACCTGGCTGAACTTGGCCCGCACGGCGTCGTCGGTGACCGACTGATAATCGGGCAGGAACATCGGGATCAGGCCGGCATCCGAGGCCCCCTGCACGTTGTTCTGCCCGCGCAGCGGGTGCAGACCCGCGCCCGGCTTGCCCACATTGCCCGTCATCAGGGCCAGCGAGATCAGGCAGCGCGAATTGTCGGTGCCGTGGATATGCTGGCTGACGCCCATGCCCCAAAAGATCAGACCCGCATTTGCACTGGCGAAAATCCGGGCCACGCGGCGCAGTTGATCGGGCTCGATACCGCAGATCGGCGCCATCTTCTCGGGGGTGAACTGGCGCAAGTGCTCCTTCTCCGCCTCCCAGTTCTCGGTCCAGCGGTGGATGTACTGGCTGTCATACAGTTCTTCCTCGACGATCACGTTCATGATCGCGTTCAGCATGGAGACATCGGCACCGGGCCGGAACTGCAGCATCTCGGTCGCGAATTTGCGCATGCCCACGCCGCGCGGGTCCATCACGATCAGCTTGCCGCCGCGCTTGGCGAACTGCTTGAAATAGGTCGCTGCGACGGGATGGTTCTCGATCGGGTTGGCACCGATGATGATCGCCACATCGGCGTTCTCGATCTCGTTGAATGTCGCGGTCACCGCGCCCGAGCCCACATTCTCGATCAGCGCGGCAACCGACGAGGCGTGGCACAGCCGCGTGCAGTGGTCCACGTTGTTGTGGCCAAAGCCCTGGCGGATGAACTTCTGGAACAGATAGGCCTCTTCGTTGGTGCATTTGGCCGAGCCAAAGCCCGCCACGCTGTGCGGATCCTCATCCCGCAGCTTCATCAGCCCCTTGGCGGCCAGATCCAGCGCCTCGTCCCAGGTTGCCTCACGGAAATGGGTGCTCCAGTCGGCGGGATCGACGTTCAACCCCTTGGGTGGCGCATTCTCGCGCCGGATCAGCGGCTTGGTCAGGCGGTGCGGGTGGTGGATGTAGTCGAACCCGAACCGGCCCTTGACGCACAGTCGGCCCTCGTTGGCGGGGCCGTTGATGCCCTCGACATATTTGACCTTGCCGTCCTTGACCTTGAGGCTGACCTTGCAGCCCACCCCGCAGAAGGGGCAGACGCTTTCGGTCTCGCTGTCGTAATCCTTGCTGTCACCGCGCTGCTGGTCGTCCAGCACGGTGGCCGGCATCAGCGCGCCGGTGGGGCAGGCCTGAACGCATTCGCCGCAGGCGACGCAGGTCGACTCGCCCATCGGGTCGTTCTGATCGAACACCACCTGCGCGGTATGCCCGCGGCCGGCCATGCCGATCACGTCATTCACCTGCACGTCGCGGCAAGCGCGTACGCAGAGGTTGCAGTTGATGCAGGCATCCAGATTGACCCGCATCGCCACATGGCTGTCATCCAGCAACGGGATCTTCTCGGGCTCTTTCGCCGGAAAGCGGCTGTCGCTGACATCGTTCAGCTTGGCCATGTCCCAGAAATGGCTGGAGGCATCGTGCGGCTTCTCAGGCTGGTCGGCCACCAGCAGCTCCATCACCAGCGCGCGGGATTTCTCGGCGCGGTCGGTGTCGGTTTTCACCACCAACCCCGCGGCCGCCGGGCGGATGCACGAGGCGACCAGCGTGCGCTCGCCCTCGACCTCGACCATGCAGGCGCGGCAGTTGCCGTCGGGACGATAGCCCGGCGCGGGCTTGTGGCACAGATGCGGGATGACCAGGCCCTTGCCGTTGGCCGCTTCCCAGATCGTGGTGCCCTCGGGCACCGTCACGTCTTCGCCGTTCAGGTTGAAGGTGACGGTCTTGGTTTCGCTTGCGTCAAGCATGGCTGTCTCCCTCAGATTTCTTCGGCGAAGTGTTTCATGACCAGGCGGATCGGGTTCGGGGCCGCCTGCCCCAGGCCGCAGATCGAGGCATCGCCCATCACCTGACACAGATCTTCCAGCAGGTCGGTGTCCCACTTGTCGGCTTGCATCAGCTTGACCGCCTTTTCGCAGCCCGCCCGGCAGGGCGTGCACTGGCCACAGCTTTCGTCCTCGAAGAATCGCAGCATGTTCAGCGCAGCATCCCGCGCGGTGTCCTGATCGGACAGGACCACCACTGCGGCGGACCCGATGAAGGTGCCGTGCGGTTGCAGAGTGTCGAAGTCCAACGGGATGTCGTCCATCGGCGCGGGCAGCAGGCCCGAAGACGGCCCGCCCGGTTGATACGCCTTGAACGCATGGCCCTCGGTCATGCCCCCGGCGGCCTCAATCACGTCAAGAATGGTCGAGCCCGCAGGCAGCAGGTAGACGCCGGGTTTCGCCACCCGGCCCGAGACCGAGTAGCTGCGCAGGCCCTTGCGGCCATTCTTTTCAACGGAATTGAGGATTTCCGGGCCTTCCCGGCAGATCTTGGACACCCAGTAGAGCGTCTCGACATTGTGCACCAGCGTCGGGCGGCCGAATACACCGACCTGCGCCACGAAAGGCGGGCGGTGACGCGGCAGGCCCTTCTTGCCCTCGATCGACTCGATCATTGCGGATTCTTCACCGCAGATATAGGCGCCCGCGCCGCGCCGCAGGTCGATATATCCTTTCTCGACGATCCCGGCCTGTTCCAGCGCCGCGATCTCGCGCCGCAGGATTTCCAGCACCGCCGGGTATTCGTCACGCATGTAGATGAAGCAGGCCTGTGCCTCGACCGCCCAGGCGGCGATCAGCATGCCTTCGAGGAAAACATGCGGCGTGCGTTCCAGGTAGTAGCGGTCCTTGAACGTTCCCGGCTCGCCCTCGTCGCCGTTCACGGCCAGGTAACGCGGGCCGTCATTCATGCGGACAAAACCCCATTTCTTGCCCGACGGGAAACCGGCACCGCCCAAACCGCGCAGGCCCGAGGCCAGAACCTGTTCCTGAACGGATTCCCAGTCGCCGCCTTCGCGCAGCTCTTTCAGTTTGGCATACCCGCCGTTTTCGACATAGGTCGCGAAGGTCTCATACTCGGGCAGATGGGCGTGGGTGTCCCCGGCCGCGATGGCGGCCTGCACCTTTTCAGGGGTCGCGTGGTCGATATGGTTGTGCCCGATTTCCAGCACCGGCGCAGTGTCGCAACGACCCATGCAGGGCGCGCGCAGAATGCGCACTTCGGACGGATCCAGCCCATCCTCCAGCGCCTTCTTCAGCTGTTGCGCGCCTGCCATTTCACAGGACAGGGAATCGCAGACGCGGATGGTCAGCGCGGGGGGCGGAGTTTCGCCCTCTTTGACTACGTCGAAATGCGCATAGAAAGTCGCGGTCTCGTAGATCTCGGCCTGACCGATCCGCATCTCGACGGCCAACGCGGCGATGTGGTCGGAACTGATATGGCCGTGCGTGTCCTGGATCAGATGCAGAAACTCGATCAGCAGATCGCGGCGGCGCGGGCGGTCGCCCAGCAGGCGCTGAATCTCGGCCTGCGCCTCGTCGGTGAATTGCCGTCCCTTGGGCGTGTGTCGCCCCTTGCCTTTACCTGACTTCCAGACGCCCTTTGGCGCGCCTGATGGCTTGGTATCCAATGGTGCCATGATGCCCTCCGATCGAGCCTCGTCTCTCATCAGAGTAGCATATCGTCAAATCGCAAAAACCAATGGCACGATAACGACAGTTTATCACCGCAAAGACGTCACGACCTGCCGCAATGCGCCAACGGTGGGCAATTCCGGATCCCGCGCCAGCGTCGCCAGACAGATCGGCTTGCTGACCACAGGATCAACCAGAGGCAGGACACGCGTGCCTTTCAAATCGCCGAGCGCCCGCACCAGAACCCGTGGCACGACCGTCGCCGCCAGCCCTTCGCGCGCCATGACCATCGAGGCAGTAAACCCGCTGGTTTCGGCCACCACACGCGGATGCAACCCCTGTTCGGCAAATATCCTGTCGAGGATGCGCCTGTTCTGCATCTGGGGCTCCAGCAGGCTGAGCGGGAACTCGGCCACCCGTGCCCAGGGGATCGGGCCCGTGCCCTGCGTCATATGCTCGGGTACGAGCAAAACATAGGTTTCCTCGTACAAAGGCTGCACATAGCGCAGATCAGTGCCGATGCTGTCGCCATAGGTGATCCCGGCATCCAGGCTGCCTTCGTCCAGACGGTGCTGGATTGCCGTGGCCGACATCGTCTCGATCCGCGACAGGATACGCGGATGCGCCTGCTGCAGCCGCTTGACCAAGCGGCCAGTAAACGCGATGGCGGTCGGGATCACGCCCAGGATCAGTGTACCGGTGATCTCGCCCTTGATCGCCTGCACCTCCTGCTCGAGCGCTTTGGCGTCATCCAGTATGCGGCGAGCGCGGCGGACGATCATCTCGCCCTCTTCGGTCAGGCCCTGAAAGCGGTTCGCACGGCGGACGATGGACACGCCAAGCCGATCCTCGAGGTTGCGGATACGCATCGAGAACGCGGGCTGCGAAATACCGCACTCCTCGGCCGCCTTGGCAAAATGGCGGTGGCGCGCCAAGGCGCTGAGCAGTTGCAGATCGCGGATTTCGAACACGTGCGGGCCTCGGGCGGATTGGAGCGATACCGTAAGATACCGCCAATGCCCGCCCAGAAAAGCTGTTTCGTGATCAGGTGTTGAACAGGAAGTGCATCACGTCGCCGTCCTTGACGACATAGCTTTTGCCTTCTGCACGCATCTTGCCGGCCTCTTTGGCACCCTGTTCGCCATTGCACGCTACGAAGTCATCATAGGCAATGGTCTCGGCGCGGATGAAACCCTTTTCAAAGTCCCCGTGGATGACACCGGCCGCCTGAGGCGCTGCAGTACCCCTGCGAATGGTCCAGGCGCGGGCCTCTTTCGGGCCGACCGTGAAATAGGTTTCCAGTTTGAGCAGGTCGTACCCCGCACGGATCAGCCGATCGAGGCCCGGTTCTTCGAGCCCCATCTCTTCGAGGAACATCTGCGCCTCTTCAGGCTCCAGCAGACTGATCTCTTCTTCGATCTTGGCGCTGATGATGACATGGGCATTGCCCTGCGCCGCGGCCATCTCGGCCACACGCGCGGAGTATTCATTGCCTTCGGCAGCGTCTTCTTCCGAGACATTGCAGACATACAGGACCGGCTTGGTGGTCAGCAACTGCAGCATCTTCCAGGCTTTTGCATCCTCGTCAGACACCTCGACCAAACGGGCGGGTTTGCCGCTTTCCAGCATCTCTTGCGCGGTGGCCAGCAACCGATCCTGCTGCTGCGCCTCCTTGTCGTTGCCCTTGAGCTTGCGCACGAGGTTGGCGCGACGCTTTTCGATGCTTTCCAGATCGGCCAGCATCAGTTCGGTCTCGATGGTCTCGGCATCGGCCACCGGATCGACCTTGCCTTCGACATGGGTCACGTCGCCATCTTCGAAACAGCGCAGCACATGAGCGATGGCATCGGTTTCGCGAATGTTGGCCAGAAACTGGTTCCCCAGCCCCTCACCTTTTGAAGCGCCTTTGACCAGGCCTGCAATATCCACGAAGGTCATCCGGGTCGGGATGATCTGCTTCGACTTGGCGATCGCAGCTAACTTGTCCAGACGCGCATCGGGAACGGCCACGTCACCCACATTGGGTTCGATCGTGCAGAACGGGAAATTCGCCGCCTGCGCGGCCGCGGTCTTGGTCAGCGCGTTGAACAGGGTCGACTTGCCGACATTCGGCAGACCCACGATACCCATTTTAAAGCCCATGACGGCCTCCTGATGCCATTCGCGGGCTGCTTCTATGCGGGTCCGGTGCAATGCGCAAGGCACCTGCGGCTGCTGGCCCTGAGTCCAATCCGCAACATCACGAAAATGTAGGGAAAACGTGTGCTTGTTGACATTGAATACGAGAGAATAGTGTCAAACTTTAACTTTGTAACGAATATCAACAGCGAATATCCCCATGAAAAACCTCCTTTCAAGCACCGCTTTTCTGGCTTTTTCAACAGCCGCGCAGGCGCAGTCGGTGATTTTCAGCGCCGGCTACGCCGACTATTCCGACAGCAGCTCGATTGACCAGGCGATCTTTTCCCTCGAATACCAGCACCGGCCATTTCACGAGGCCACCCGCTTCAGCGCTGCGCTGGGGGCCGCGCTGTCGGTGGACGAGGATGGAAACACACATATCGGCGCCGGGGTGATCGGGGTCTATTCCTTTGCCGACAGATGGTTCGTGGAAGGCAGCGTGATGCCGGGATTCTACAGCGAAGCCAACGAATTGAACGATCTGGGCGGGAGCTTCGAAATCCGAAGCCTTCTTGGGCTGGGCTATACGTTGAACAACGGCAATGACATATCGTTGGCCGTGACCCACAAATCGAATGCCAGCACGCAAGACGAAAACCCCGGCGTGAACGCGCTCTTGCTGCGGTATCACCTGAACTTCTGACCCCACCGCTCAGGACGGGATTGATTTTCGGCCAAAGTTTCTGCACATCAGGTCCAAACCTGTATGCAAGGATCGTCCATGACCCGTATCGACGCCAAGTTCGCCGCCCTTAAAGCCGAGGGGAAGAAGGCCTTTGTCGCCTATATCATGGCCGGGGATCCCGACTATGACACCTCGCTTGAGATTGTTCGGGGCCTGCCGGCGGCCGGCGTGGACGTGATCGAACTGGGCCTGCCCTTCACCGATCCGATGGCGGACGGCCCCACCATTCAGGCGGCTGGTCAAAGGGCGCTGGACGGTGGCATGACGCTGCAGCGCACGCTGGATCTGGCCAAGGCATTCCGGGAAACCGATGACACCACCCCGATCGTACTGATGGGCTATTACAACCCGATCTACAGCCGCGGCGTGGACAAGTTCCTTGCCGACGCCAAAGAGGCCGGCATCGACGGCCTGATCGTCGTCGACCTGCCACCCGAAGAAGATGAAGAACTGTGCCTGCCCGCGCAGGCGGCCGGTCTGAACTTCATCCGGCTGGCCACGCCAACCACGGATGACAAGCGCCTGCCGCGGGTGCTGCAGAACACCTCGGGCTTCGTCTATTACGTCTCGATCACCGGCATCACCGGCGCGGCCGAAGCCGAGGCAACCGATGTCGGCCCCGAGGTCGCGCGCATCAAGGCGGCGACCGATCTTCCGGTGATCGTGGGGTTCGGCATCAATACGCCCGAGAAATCACGTGCCATCGCCAGCGTTGCCGACGGAGCGGTGGTCGGCTCGGCCATCGTCAGTCAGATCGCCGCCGGCAAACCCGTGGCCGAGGTTCTGGACTTCGTGAAATCGCTGGCAGACGGCGCCCACAGCGCCTGAGGCCAAATCCCAAACGGATTGCAACCGCTGCAGGCCGCACGCCTGCGGCGGTTTTTCTTTGCGCCTTTGACCCACCTGACCACATGCGCAACTGGCCGTTGCGCCGCGGCGGAAGAATTGGTAAAGAAACCTAACCAATCTACAGAAGGGTGCGGCCATGCCTGTCATTACCAATATCGACGACCTGAAACGCATCTATGAACGCCGGGTGCCCCGGATGTTCTATGACTATGCCGAAAGCGGCAGCTGGACCGAGCAGACCTTCCGCGACAACAGCTCGGACTTCCACGACATCCGCCTGCGCCAGAAGGTTGCGGTGGACATGTCCGGCCGCTCGACCGCGTCGCAGATGATTGGACAGGACGTTGCCATGCCGGTGGCCCTTGCACCCGTGGGCCTGACCGGGATGCAGCATGCGGATGGTGAAATGAAGGCCGCCAAGGCCGCGCTGGATTTCGGCGTGCCCTTCACGCTGTCGACCATGTCGATCAACTCGATCGAGGATGTGGCCGAGCATACCGGCGCACCGTTCTGGTTCCAGCTGTACACCATGAAGGACGAAGATTACGTCCGCCGCCTGATCCAGCGCGCCAAGGATGCCAAATGCTCGGCCCTGGTCATCACCCTGGATCTGCAGATCCTCGGCCAACGGCACAAGGACCTGAAGAACGGCCTGTCGGCCCCGCCGAAACTGACGGCCAAAACCATCGCCAACCTGATGACGAAATGGGCCTGGGGCATCGAGATGCTGGGCGCGAAACGGCGCGAGTTTGGCAATATCGTGGGCCATGTCGAGGGCATCTCGGACGCCTCATCGCTGGGCGCGTGGACCGCCGAGCAGTTCGATCCCAGCCTCGACTGGAAGAAGATCGAGAAACTGATGGAGCAATGGGGCGGCAAGGTGATCCTGAAGGGCATCCTGGACCCCGAAGACGCCAAGATGGCGGCCAAGTTGGGCGCCGACGCCATCGTGGTGTCGAACCACGGCGGGCGGCAGTTGGATGGCGCGCTCAGCTCGATCCGGATGCTGCCACAGATCATGGATGCGGTGGGCGGCGACGTCGAAGTGCATCTCGACAGCGGCATCCGCTCGGGGCAGGACGTGCTCAAGGCGCTGGCGCTGGGGGCCAAGGGCACCTATATCGGGCGCGCATTCGTCTACGGGCTGGGCGCGATGGGCCAAAAGGGCGTGACCACCGCGCTGGAGGTGATCCAGAAGGAACTGGACACCACCATGGCCCTGTGCGGCGAACGCAACGTGGCCGATCTGGGGCCGCACAACCTGCTTGTCCCGCAGGACTTCTGCGGCCGCTGGCAGGAATGACGCGGAAATCGTTTTTACCCCTTTCCAAATGGCCGGATTCGGTCTAAGGACGCCGCTTCACGCGGGGTGACAGCCTTGGAGGCACCCTGCCCTAACATTGGAGATTTATCATGGCTGGTGAGATTCCTGATCTCGTAGCTCTGGAACGGACGGGGACAGGCAAGGGCGCCGCTCGTCAGGCACGCCGCGACGGCATGGTTCCGGGCATCGTATTTGGTGGCGAGAAAGACCCGCTGCCGATCCAGATTCCGTTCAACGAACTGTTCAAGCGCCTGAAGGCAGGCCGCTTCAAGTCGACCCTGTGGAACCTGAAGGTCGAAGGCCACGAAGACGTCCGCGTCATCTGCCGCGACGTTCAGCGTGATGTCGTCAAGGACCTGCCGACCCACCTGGACCTGATGCGTCTGCGTCGCACCACCAAGATCGCCCTGTACATCCCCGTCGAGTTCATCAACGAGGAAGAGGCCCCCGGCATCAAGAAGGGCGGCGTTCTGACCGTTGTCCGTCCCGAGGTCGAGCTGGTCTGCACCGCCGGCGACATCCCCGAAAAGATCACCGTCGATCTGACCGGTCTGGAAATCAACGACGTTGTCACCATCTCGTCGGTTGACCTGCCCAACGGCACCAAACCGACCATCGACCGTGATTTCGTGATTGCGAACATCTCGGCACCGACCGGCCTGGCGTCCAGCGACGATGAAGAAGGCGAAGGTGCAGAGGAAGTCGCAGCCGACGAAGTTGAAGTCGTAGGCAAAGACGAAGAATAAATCCGGATCCTTCGGATTGGAATTTGAAGCGGGGCCTCGTCCAGGGCCCCGTTTTTCTTTGAACGACCGGCTGGCACTGGAAAGGCATCTCGTGCAATTCTGCGCCGGACCGAAACGCACAAGGAATTCGCGATGAAGCTGTTTGTCGGATTGGGCAATCCGGGCGCAAAGTATGCCCGCAACCGGCACAATATCGGTTTCATGGCGGTGGATGCCATCGCCAGGGATCATGGCTTTGGGCCATGGCGTTCGAAATTTCAGGGTGAAATATCCGAAGGAATGCTGGGCCGAGAGAAGGTCCTGCTGCTGAAACCCATGACCTTCATGAACCGCTCGGGCCAATCGGTGGGCGAGGCCATGCGGTTCTTCAAGCTCGACTCGACCGATGTGACCGTTTTCCATGACGAACTGGACCTTGCACCCGGGAAGGTTCGCGCCAAGGCCGGTGGCGGCCATGCCGGGCATAACGGCCTTCGGTCGATCCACGACCATATCGGTGCCGCGTATGACCGTGTCCGGCTGGGGATCGGCCATCCCGGACGCAAAGAGCTGGTTTCGCCCTATGTTCTGGGCGATTTCGCCAAGGCCGACGCTGACTGGATGGACGATGTTCTGCAAGGCGTTGCAGACGGGGCGGTTCATCTGGCTGCGGGCGATGCGGCCAAGTTCATGAACGCCGTAGCGCTGCGAACAGCGCCACCGCGCAGTTCCACCACGACGCCCAAATCCGAAACCAAGACCTCTCCTGCCCCGAAAGCCGAGACACCAACGCCCGATGACCGCACGGCGATGCAGAAGCTGTTGGACAAGTTCCGATAGCGGCAAAGACCTTCCGCAACGTAGCAATTGCAGAATTGACGTCATCACGATCCAATGCCGCCAAACGGGAGGAATATCATGAAAACAGGTCTGAAGTGGCTGCTGCGAATCGTCCTGACGCTGGTCTTGGCCGCTGCAGTTGTCGGTTTCTGGAAGCGCGAGGAAATCCAGCGCCTTCTGGCGGTGAACTCTCTGTTTTCCGAAGAAAAGATCGTTCAGAATTTCTCTCACATGGACGCGGCGTTTCTGACTGTGGACCTCCCCCGCGGGAATGGTCCCACTTGGGACCTGCCCTATGGAGCTGAATTCGACCTGCCCGCCGAGACGCAGAACTGGATCGAAGAGCGAGCCGTCACATCCCTGCTGGTGGTGCAAGATGGGCAGATCCGGTTCGAGGAGTATTTCCTCGACACATCGCCGGAGGACCGCCGGATCTCGTGGTCGATGGCCAAAAGCTATTTGTCCGCTCTGTTCGGCATCCTTCTTGAGGAGGGCGCCATAGCCTCGCTGGATGATCCGGTCATCAAATATGCCCCCAAGCTGCAGGGCAGCGCCTATGAAACAGCCACGATCCGCAACGTGCTGAACATGGCCAGCGGTGTAACCTTTGACGAAGACTATCTGGACCCGAAATCCGACATCAACCGTATGGGTCGGGTCGTCGCCCTGGGGGGCGAGTTGGATGACTTTGCGGCCTCGTTGAAGGACAGTTTCGCGGCACCTGGCGAGACCTGGCAGTATGTTTCCATCGATACCCATGTCATTGGAATGGTGATCCGAGGGGCGACGGGTCAAAGCGTCGCCGCGTTGCTGGACGAAAAGATTCTGCAGCACCTCGGTCTTGAGCGGGACGGATACTATATCACCGACGGCGCCGGCGTCGCCTTTGTTCTGGGTGGCTTGAATTTCACGACGCGGGATTACGCCCGTTTTGGCCAAATGATCCTGCAGAACGGCATGCGCGATGGACGCCAGATCGTTCCGGCCGACTGGATCAAGGAATCCACCTTGCCAAGCGCGCCGACCGAACCCGGAAAGATCGGCTACGGATATCAGTGGTGGATCCCCGTTGGCGCCCATGACGGTGAGTTTCTGGCACGCGGTGTTTATGGCCAGTACATGTATTTCGACCAGTCGCGCGGCGTGCTGATCGTAGCCACGGGCGCTGATCGGAAGTTCCGCGAGCCCGGTGTTAATGAGCAGAACATCGAAATGTTCCGCAAGATCGCGCAAAGCCTGTAAGGTGGCTGCATGCAAAAGCAGGACAGCATAAATGTTCTGGGCGGCGTGCTGGCTCCGTGTTCACGAAAGCCCCTGACCGGTTTTTTCCGCGACGGGGCCTGCAACACCTGCCCTGAGGATCGCGGCAGCCACACGGTCTGCGCTGTGATGACGGCCGAGTTTCTGGCCTATTCAAAATATGTCGGCAACGACCTGAGCACGCCACGGCCCGAATTCGATTTCCCGGGCCTGAAACCTGGCGACAGCTGGTGCCTATGTGCCGCGCGGTTCATGCAGGCCCATGATGAGGGCTGTGCGCCAAAGGTTCATCTTGAGGCGACTCATCAGCGCGCACTGGAAATCGTGCCGCTGCACGTTCTGACCAGCCACCGCGCAGACTCCGAACAGTGAACCGGGAATAAAAAAACCCGGCATGGTTGAAGCGTGCCGGGTCTTGTTCTTTGCGCAGCCCTCAGGTTGCGTCGCGACCCTCGGTATCAGACATGTCGAAGTTCAGATACTTGGCGACTGTTTGCACATCCTTGTCGCCACGTCCGCACATGTTCATGCAGATGATGTGATCCTTTGGCAGCTCCGGCGCGATCTTCATGACATGCGCCAGCGCGTGGCTGGGTTCGAGCGCAGGGATGATCCCCTCGGTCGCGCAGCACAGCTGGAACGCCTCAAGCGCCTCTTTGTCGGTGACCGAGACATACTGCGCGCGCCCGATATCGTGCAGCCAGGAGTGTTCGGGGCCAATGCCCGGATAGTCGAGCCCGGCCGAAATCGAGTACCCCTCGAGGATCTGGCCGTCGTCGTCCTGCAGCAGATAGGTACGGTTGCCGTGCAGAACACCCGGCCGGCCGCCGGTGAGAGAGGCGCAATGCTCCATCTTTTCGTTGACGCCCTTGCCGCCCGCTTCGACGCCGATGATGTTGACCGATTTGTCGTCGAGGAAGGGATAGAACAGCCCCATGGCGTTCGAGCCGCCACCGATTGCCGCGATGATCGTGTCCGGCAAGCGACCCTCGGCCTTCATCATCTGTTCCTTGGCTTCCTTGCCGATGATCGATTGGAAGTCGCGCACCATCGCCGGGTACGGATGCGGTCCGGCCACCGTACCGATGCAATAGAACGTGTCGCGCACATTTGTTACCCAGTCGCGCAGCGCGTCGTTCATCGCGTCCTTCAGGGTGCCGCGGCCCGAGGTCACCGGAATCACCTCTGCCCCCAGCAAGCGCATGCGGAACACGTTGGGCGCCTGCCGCTGGACATCATGTGCGCCCATGTAGACCACGCATTTCAGACCGAACTTGGCGCAGACCGTCGCGGTGGCGACACCGTGCTGCCCTGCCCCGGTCTCGGCGATGATCCGGGTCTTTCCCATGCGGCGCGCCAAGATGATCTGGCCCAGCACGTTGTTGATCTTGTGCGCGCCGGTGTGGTTCAACTCGTCGCGCTTCATATAGATCTTGGCGCCACCCAGATGTTCGGTCAGGCGCTCGGCGTGATACAGGGGCGACGGACGGCCCACGTAGTTGGCCCACAGATCGTCCATCTCGGCCCAGAAACTCGGGTCGGTCTTGGCCTTCTCGTATTCCTCCTCCAGCGACAGGATCAACGGCATCAGAGTCTCGCTGACGAAGCGTCCGCCGAAAATGCCGAAGCGGCCGTTTTCATCCGGGCCGGACATGAAGGAATTGAACAGATCATTGGCCATGGTGGTCTCCATCGTCGTGCCTGTTGTTATTAGGAGGTGCCGGCGGGATTTGCCATCGAAAATCGCACTATTCCGCCGCGGTACTGCCGTTCATCCAGATAGTCAGCGCCTGTTCCCGGGTCGGAATGGCGATGCAGGCAAAGTGACGGAAATGGTAGGTATTGGTCAAACGTGGGGCAGCTTGCATCACCCCTCGGTGCGGGTTCGACTGGGCAAAGGTCAGCATGGCTTCGACGTCGTGCCAAACGCTGAGCGAGAAATACGCGCCCTCATGCGAAAACACCTCGGCATGGAGGCACAAGGGATCGCCCTTGGCCTGGCGCAAGGCCTTGCCCGCGCGCCAGAAAAACTCGGGCCCATGGTACCATCGCTTCAGTGAAACCGCGCCGATTGCAGCCAGCATCCCGCATCCTCCCCTTTGAGAAGAATACGCAGGCGCGTTCCGGTCAGATCACCGTGCCGCTTCAATAAATGAGCGGATCAGGCCCGGATCCTTGACACCCGGGGCGCTTTCCACGCCCGATGCCACGTCCACCTGCTTTGCACCGGTCATACGGATCGCCTCGGCTACGTTGTCCGGGTTGAGCCCCCCCGACAGCATCCACGGCGTCCGCCAGTATTTGCGACCGGCGAGCAGACGCCAGTCAAAAGGCAAACCGTTGCCGCCGGGTAGCTCAGAGTTCTTCGGCGGTTTGGCGTCAACCAACAACTGATCGGCCACGTCCGAATACAGGTCTATTGCGGCCAAATCCTCGGCTTCCGCCACTCCAATCGCCTTGATCACCGGCAAGCCGTAGCGTGATTTGACCTCGGCCACGCGCTCGGGGCTTTCGGCGCCATGCAGCTGCAGCATGTCCAGTGGAACCCCCGCGACGATTTCATCCAACTGCGCGTCGCTGAAGTTCACCGCCAAGGCCACCTTGGCTACGCCGACCGGCACGTCACTGGCCAGCGCCGCTGCCTGGGCAATCGGTGCATAGCGTGGAGACTTGGGAAAGAAATTGAACCCAATGTAACGCGCACCTGCTTCAACGGCGGCACGCACATGCTCGGGTGCGGTCAAGCCGCATATTTTTACGCTGATCTCGGAAGACATCGGCTCTCAGCTGGCCTCGTCCAGAAGGGCAAGCACATCGTCCTGGCCTTCGTTCTGCTTCTTCTTGAGCTTCTTGACCTCGCGCTCGAGCTTCTTGACCTCGGTCTTTTTGACGGTGGCGTCCTTTCGGTGCTTGTGCTCACGCAGCCATTCCCACAGAAAACCGATGACAAGGCCGGCCACAATCCCGCCAAGAACTACAAGAAACAACGGCAGCGAAGTGGCCAGATTGAAGCCAAGCAAGTCAGACAAGGCGTCCGGCATCAACTGCAACTGAACCATCTGGCGATTGGCCAACGAGACCGAGACAAGGACGATCCCCAGGACCGCAAGAAAACCGTATCGAATGTAGCGCATCATGAGATCACGCTTTACCGTTCAAACGATCCCTTAGCAACTTGCCGGTCTTGAAAAACGGCACGCACTTTTCCTCGACTTGAACCGTCTCGCCAGTGCGTGGGTTCCGGCCGACCCGCGCATCCCGTTTCTTGACCGAAAAAGCTCCGAAGCCCCGCAGTTCGACACGGTCACCGCGCGCCATCGCGTCTGTGACTTCCTCGAATACGGTATTCACGATCCGCTCGACATCACGTTGGTACAGATGTGGATTTTCGTCGGCGATTTTCTGAATCAGTTCTGAACGGATCATGCGTGCTACCCTCCCAGGTCACCGTGTCATCTCGTCTACTGGTTTGGTCAGTATAGGAAAAAACGGTGCCGGGTGGAATGTAAACTCTGTGTGTCCGGGGTGCATTTTCCAAGAAAGCACCGGAAATTCGCCTGTAGAGACGCGAATCCGGCGGTTCATGCCTGCACCTATCACCGAATAACTCGCAAAACCGGAACACATTGATTCGCAAAAGAAACGGCCCCGCTCGGGATGAGCGGGGCCGTCTGAGTGTTCAAAACTGCAAGTCTGGCTTAGTCGCCGGACTTCAGCGCTGCGCCAAGGATATCGCCCAGCGATGCACCCGAGTCGGAGGAACCGTACTGTTCCACGGCCTCTTTCTCTTCGGCGATTTCGCGCGCCTTGATCGACAGGCCCAGACGGCGGGTCTTGCTGTCCACGTTGGTGACGCGGACGTCGACCTTGTCACCGACCGAGAAACGCTCGGGGCGCTGTTCGGCACGGTCTCGGCTCAGGTCCGAACGGCGGATGAAGGACTTCATGCCTTCGTACTCCACCTCGATACCGCCATCTTCGATCGCGGTCACTTCGACGGTGATGACCGAGCCACGCTTCACGCCGCCCACGGCTTCGGCGAACTTGTCACCGCCCAGGGCTTTGATCGACAGCGAGATCCGCTCTTTTTCGACGTCAACTTCCGAGACAACCGCCTGAACGACGTCGCCCTTGCGGTAGTTCTGGATGGCATCTTCGCCACGCTCGTCCCACGACAGGTCGGACAGGTGAACCATGCCGTCGATGTCGCCTTCCAGGCCGATGAACAGACCGAATTCGGTGATGTTCTTGACTTCGCCTTCGACCTGCGTGCCCTCGGGGTGCGTTTCTGCAAACACTTCCCACGGGTTGCGCTGGGTCTGCTTGAGGCCCAGAGACACGCGACGCTTGGCGCCGTCGATTTCCAGAACCATGACGTCGACTTCCTGGCTGGTCGAAACGATCTTGCCGGGGTGGACGTTTTTCTTGGTCCAAGACATCTCGGACACGTGCACCAGACCTTCGACACCGGGCTCCAGCTCGACGAACGCGCCGTAGTCGGTGATGTTGGTGACGCGACCCTTGTGCACCGAACCCAGCGGGTACTTGGCGCCAACCAGATCCCACGGATCTTCCTGCAGCTGCTTCATGCCCAGGCTGATGCGGTGGGTTTCCTTGTTGATCTTGATGACCTGAACCTTGATGGTCTCGCCGATCGTCAGGATCTCGGACGGGTGGTTCACGCGGCGCCATGCCATGTCCGTGACGTGCAGCAGGCCGTCAACGCCGCCCAGGTCAACGAATGCACCGTATTCGGTGATGTTCTTGACGACACCCTCGACGGTCTGACCTTCGGACAGGTTGCCGATGACTTCGGCACGCTGTTCGGCACGCGATTCTTCAAGGATTGCACGACGCGAGACAACGATGTTGCCACGGCGGCGGTCCATTTTCAGGATCTGGAACGGCTGCTTCAGACCCATCAGCGGGCCAGCGTCGCGCACGGGGCGAACGTCAACCTGGCTGCCGGGCAGGAACGCAACTGCGCCACCGAGATCCACGGTGAAGCCACCTTTGACGCGACCAAAGATAGCACCTTCGACGCGCTGGTCGTCGGCATATGCTTTTTCCAGACGGTCCCATGCCTCTTCACGGCGGGCCATCTCGCGCGAGATGACGGCTTCGCCACGGGCGTTTTCTGCGGCGCGCAGGTAGACTTCGACCTCGTCGCCAACAGCGATTTCAGGAGCTTCGCCGGGATTTGCGAATTCTTTCAGATCGACACGGCCTTCCATCTTGTAGCCTACGTCGATGATGGCCTGGCCCGCTTCGATCGCGATGACCTTGCCTTTGACAACCGAACCCTCTTCGGGGGTGTCCATTTCGAAGCTTTCGTTCAGGAGGGCTTCGAATTCCTCCATGGATGCGTTAGCCATGTGGCGTTGTTTTCCTTTACATAACGTTTTTGCTGGCCGAGCGGTTGTCTCCGCCGGTCTTGTTTCATGATGTCCTCTGGCGTGACCCGGTGCGCATCTGGCTAAACAAACACAAAGGGCCGAGGAAACCCGGCCCTGCTCAGATACGTCACCCGGGCGTTGACCGCCCTTGTTCAGACAGCGCGCGTATAGGCGGATTCTAGGCGCAGCGCAAGCAGAAAGGCCCATATTGCAAGCCGACGCAGAATTCCGCTTGCGTTTTCCGGGCCAGCTACTCCTCCCAAATCCGAGCATCCCTCAGCAGCATGGCCTGCTCGATCGCATTCAAACGCGCCAGTGCGTCGGCCGGGGCCTTTGCCCCACCGGCTGCCTTCCAAATCTTGAGGGCCGAGTTCGGACTCCACGGCAAGCAGGCATTCGCAAGCCACTGACGCAACTGAGGCGGAAGGGTGTCATAGGCCTGCATCGCGGGACGTTGTCGTCTCCGGCGGTTCAGGCGGCTGCGCAGATTGCGTCTTTGATTGGTCATAGGCATCGACTGTACCAATTCGAATTTTCAGAGCGGGAACTGGACCGGACGGAGTGGGTTGGGGAAACGTCCCAACTGGTATGTTATGTTATTACGTAACATTCTTTTGTTGCGCAACCCCGGATTGAGGTCAAAAAAGGCAGGGTTCTGCAACCCTGCCCTCAACCATTTCGAAGCTCTCAATATTAGCCGAAGCCGGGAGACCTAGAACAGTTGCAGGTCTTTCTTGCCGCTTTGAATCTCGGCCAGGTTCGGCATGTTCTGGATGACCACCTGTTCGGGCGCGGCACCCGGCATCGGAACGGTCGGCTGTGCCGCCTTGGCCATCGCAAAGGTGGGTTGCTTGAGCTCTCCGCGAATGTCGCGCAGAAGGGTTTTGTGATCCGGCATCGCTTTCAGGATCTGCGCAAGGTCCACTTTCGCGCCCTTCCACCATTGGAACCAGATGTCCTTCCGCAATGGTCGAATGCGATCACGAATTCCAGTGCCATACCCCGTGTCATAGACCTGCTTGCCCAGCAGAACCGTCTGATAGACGCGATGGTCAAACAGCGTTGCAAACTCGACATCGTGCTGCATCGGAAGGCGGTTTTTCCAAAGCTCGAGGTTTTCAGCAAGCCTGTCCGGCACCTTCATCTCGGTCCGCGCGTCGATCCAGTATTGATCATCGGTGCGATTGTTCAGCTTGTAATGCAGGCAAATGAAATCCAGCACTTCGTCATAGAGCTTGTTCATCTGACGATTGTACCTGTCCCTCAATGAGGGTTCGATATCGCGGGTCGGCAAATGCTCGGCGAACCAGCGCACAGCATGGTCGACCATATGGATCGCAGTGCTTTCAAGCGGCTCGATGAACCCACCGGCCAGCCCGATTGCAACGCAGTTCTTCACCCACGCATTGCGAACGCGCCCGATCCGCATGGGGATCACCCGCGGCGTCGCGCCTTTGCCGCTGTCACCCAGCCACTCCAGATATTCGTCCGCCGCTTGATCATCCGTCCGGTGCGCGGATGAATACACGTATCCCGTACCCACACGGTTGTAGAGAGGCACGCGCCATGTCCAACCAGCGCCAAGTGCAGTCGATCGCGTGACGCTTTCGATCTTCCGCGGATTGGGGTGCTCGATCTGCAACGCCATGGCACGGTCGTTCGGCAGATAGTCCGAATAATCCATGAACGGCTCGCCCAGTGCCTGATTGATGATCAGGCCGCGGAAACCGGTGCAGTCCACGACCATTTCAATATCGTGGCGGCCTGCACGCTCAAGCATCAGATGGCTGACATTACCCTGTTCATTCAACTCGACCGACTGCACCTCATCGCGGATATGTTCGACGCCACGCTGCGTACAGACCCTGGTCAGCATGCCTGCGAATTTTACGGCGTCCAGGTGATAGGCATAGCCAAACCGCTGCTCGAATTCGGGTTGCCCCAGAAGCCGCGCGCCCTTGCACAGCCGGGCCAGATCATCATGCGGCGAGATGGACTGAGTGAAATCCCGGTCCCCGTTGCCAAACCGAAGGAAGTATTCGGCAGCCTCGAGGCCCTCCAGCATCTGGCCATGGGCAAATGGGTTCACGTAGTCGATGCGCTTTCCCTTTGCGTCCTTGTTCCAGTTGCAGAATTTGACGCCCAGCTTGAACGAAGCATTGGTTTCGCGGAAAAAGTCTCGCTCGGAAATTCCAGCCTGACGGAGCGTGACTGGCATACGTGGCACGGTCGCTTCACCAACGCCGACCGTGGCGATGTTCGGGCTTTCGATCAGGCAGATCCGCGGACGGTCCTTGGGTGCTGACGTGCGCGAAAACACCATCTCGAGTAGCAGCGCCGTCATCCAGCCGGCCGTACCGCCACCCACGATGGTGATTTTTTGCAAACGATTATTCATGTTGTTCTGTCCCTGTTGGCTGTGAGGATTATGCGGCCGCCTGCCCGTTTTGCCGGGCCTCGGTGGCGACCTCCCCTTATCGCTGAGGGAAACTATAGCAGCTTTCAGGCATCCAGCTAGGGCCAATGGCGGCATCAAGTGGGCCCAAACGGGCGCCTTTGCCAAAGCAACGCATGGTCACGACCTGCTTCCCTTGTACTGAACGGCCAGCGATGATGGATGAGCCTTTCGAGGCAACCTCAGATGTCCTCGCCTTTCTTCAGAAGATCGTCGATCAGTTCGCGTTGCAGATCATGGCTGTCGCCACCGCCGAACTCGGCCGCACCCCCGGAATAGAGAGTGCCATAGGTCCGAGCGATATTGACGGTCTGCGCCAGGCCCGAGATCAGTTGATCCTTGTTCAGCCGTGACAGCGGGTGGATGAACACGGCCCACAAGGTTCCGTTGGCGATCGCATAGCGCGCGTCCAGCGTGCTGTCGAAATTGGCCTGCATCATGCGCTGCAAGTCTTCGGCCGAAAGCTCTGAGGTGCCGCTGATCGCAACCATCGCCCGCATCCGGTCTGCATGCACATCAGTAACAACCAGCACCGGCACATCGGAAATCGTCATGGTAAAGCCCGGACCCTGCGGCTCGGCATCGGGGTCGAGAGCAAAGATGATCTTGCCCAGTCTCTCGTAGGTCATCGGTGGCTCGGCTTCCTGTGCCAACGCATGGCCGGCCAACAAAACCCAAATCAAGGCAAATCGGATCATCCGTTCTCTCCACCATAGACGCGTTCAGCCTAAGCGGGGACTGATCAACTGGCCAAACACAGCTTGGTGAGCCGGTTTGGCAGACTCTCGGCAAGTGCGAACGATCTGCAAGGTTTTCCGTTCGCCCTGCGATTACGCGTCCGCACGCCCGCATTTATCTGTTCAACACGGGTCGGCGCGAGTGCCGGCCACAACTGAACACGAAAGGAACACACAATGAAATCTGTTGTACTCAGCGCCCTTGTCGCCGTCCTGCCGATGATCGCCGCACCGGCTTTTGCGGCGGATGAGATCAATGTTTCGAACGGGATCTCGGCCGGCGGTGCGCCGCTGGCTGCTCACGGGGTCGATCTGGTTGCGCTGGTCACCGACGGCAACCCGGTCGAAGGGTTCGCCACGCATTCGGCCACCTATGACGGCGCGTCATACTACTTCACCTCGGCCGAGAACCGCGAAGCTTTCGAGGCCAACCCCGAAGCATACCTGCCGCAGCACGGCGGCTTCTGCTCGTATGGTGTTTCCGTGGGCAAGAAGTTCGATGGCGATCCGGATCAGTACCTGCTGGCCGATGGCAAGCTGTACCTGTTTCTGAACGCGGCAACTCGCGCCAAGTTCCTCGAAGACGTGTCCGGCACCGCCAAGACCGCGGATGACCAGTGGGCGAATATCAAGTCGATTGCGGTCGGCGAACTGTAATCGGACTGTCGCCAAGCGCTGTCCGCGGTCTCACCTTGCCGCGGGCAGCTTTCCTTGAACAACCGCGACCGCCTTTTCCAGCGCGGCCTCGATGCTCAGGTTCGAAGTGTCCAGAATTACGGCATCGTCGGCCGGTTTCATCGGGGCCGTGCTGCGCTCGGCGTCCCGCGCGTCGCGCTCGCGGACATCGGCCAGAACCTGCGCGCGGGTTACATCCTCGCTTTTGTCTGCCAGTTCCAGATAGCGTCGCTCGGCGCGCACTTCAGGGCTGGCTGTGACGAACAGCTTCACTTCGGCCTCGGGGCAGATCACCGTGCCGATATCGCGCCCGTCCAGCACCGCGCCGCCGGCCCGCCGGGCAAAGCTGCGCTGGAAATCGACCAGAGCTGCGCGCACCTCGGGGATCACCGCCACTTTCGACGCCGCCTGCGCGATTTCGGCGGTGCGCAGGTCGCCCTGCTCCAACTCCTCGGCCGTCAGGGACCGCGCCGCCTCGACCGGGTCGGTGCCGCCCAACGTGCGTCGGCCGACCGCGCGATAGAGCAGCCCCGTATCCAGATGCGCCAGCCCAAAATGCGCAGCCACGGCCTTGGAGATCGTGCCCTTGCCCGCAGCGGCCGGGCCGTCGATGGCGACGGTAAAGCTCATGTGCGCTCGACCTTGGCACCCAGGCCCTTCATCAACGGCTCGAAGATCGGGAACGAGGTCGCGATGGGGCTGCCGTCATCGACCGAGACCGCCTGTTGCGCGCCCATGCCCATCACCATGAACGACATGGCGATGCGATGGTCCAGAAAGCTTTCGCAGGTGCCGCCGCCGGGAACGCCGCCGATGCCCAGCCCGTCGACCGACCACCAGTCATCGCCCTCGTCAACCGTGACGCCGTTGGCCCGCAAGCCACGCGCCATGGCGTCGATGCGGTCGCTTTCCTTGACGCGCAGTTCCTTGACGCCGCCCATCATCGTCTTACCGGTGGCGTTGGCCGCAACCACCGACAGCACCGGATATTCGTCGATCATCGAAGCCGCGCGTTCGGGCGGGACGTCGATGCCCTTCATGTCGGGCGAGTAACGCGCGCGCAGGTCGGCGACCGGCTCGCCGCCTTCCTCGCGCATATTCTCATAGGTCAGATCGGCGCCCATCTCGCGCAGCGTCGTGAACAGGCCGGCGCGCGTGGGGTTCAGGCCGATGCCCGGCACCAGAACGTCCGATCCCGGCGAGATCAGCGCCGCGCAGACCGGGAAGGCCGCGCTGGAGGGATCGCGCGGTACGGCGATCACCTGTGGTTTCAACTCAGGCCGGCCGGTCAGGGTGATGACCCGGCCTTCGTCGGTGTCCTCGACGGTGATTTCGGCGCCGAACCCTGCCAGCATCCGTTCGGAATGGTCTCGGGTGGCTTCCTTCTCGATCACCACGGTCTTGCCGGGCGCGTTCAGGCCGGCCAGCAGAACGGCGGATTTTACCTGAGCCGAGGGCACCGGCACTTCGTACCAGATCGGCACCGGATCGGCCGCGCCGACGATGGTCATGGGCAGGCGTCCGCCCGAGCGGCCCACGGCCTGCGCCCCGAACAACGCCAACGGATCGGTCACCCGCGCCATCGGGCGTTTGTTCAGGCTGGCATCGCCGGTGAAGGTCGCGCTGATCGGGCTGGTCGCCATCGCGCCCATGATCAGGCGCACGCCCGTGCCCGAGTTGCCGCAGTCGATCACCTGATCCGGCTCGGCAAAGCCGCCCACGCCGACGCCATGCACCGTCCATTCGCCATTCCCGTGCGAGATCACCTCGGCCCCGAAGGCGCGCATCGCCTTGGCGGTGTCCAGAACGTCTTCGCCTTCCAGCAGGCCCGAGATCCGGGTCTCGCCCACGGCCATCGCCCCAAGGATCAGAGAGCGGTGCGAAATCGACTTGTCGCCCGGCACTTCGGCTGTGCCGGTCAGCGGGCCGCAGGGATGCGAGGTCATCGGGATGGGCGTGCCGTGTCCGGACATGAGGGCTCCTTTTGCGCTATCAGTGCCCCTGCCGATTAGCGAATTGGCGCCGCAGCGTCCAGCCGCAATCACCCGTTGCGGCGGAAGGTCAGGTAGTGCGGCGTGCGGCCTTCACGCAGGGCCTTCTGCTCGTAGCGGGTAGAAATCCAGTCGTCCCACGGCTTGCGCCAATCCTCGGGGCCCTCGGCCAGCCATTCGAAACCGGCGCGGGGCACCTCCTCGAGCGTCTGGCGGACATAGTCCGGGATGTCGGTCGCCACGCGGAAAATCGCGCCGGGTTTCAGCACACGCGCCAGCGGGTCCAGATGCTCGGGCGTCACGAAGCGGCGGCGGTGGTGCCGCTTTTTGGGCCACGGATCGGGATAGAGCAGAAACGCGCGCGAGATACTGGCATCGGGCAGCACGTCGAACAGGTCGCGCACATCGCCGGGATGTACCGCCAGGTTGGTCACTTCGGCCCGGCGGATCTTGCCCAATAGCATGGCCACGCCGTTGATGAACGGCTCGGCCCCTATGATGCCGATATCGGGGTTCTGCTGCGCCTGATGCACCAGATGCTCACCACCGCCGAACCCGACCTCAAGCCATACCGGCTTGCCGCCGAACAGCGGGTCCAGGTCGATCGGGGTGCGGTCGGGGTTGCTGTCCCAATCCACCGCGCCCGGCGACAGGGCGGCCAGGTCCTCGGACAGATAGGTCTTTTGGCTGGGCTTCAGGGTCTTGCCCTTGAAGCGGCCATAGAAGTTTCTGCGGGGGCGTTCGGGTGACTGGGTGCTCATGCCGGTGCCCTTACTGCGGTGGGGTTTGCGTTGCAAGGGGAGGGCCGTGCCGGAGGGGCGACCTTCGAAACGAAAAAGGCGCGCCACATCGGACGCGCCTTGCCGTGTTTGATTTCCCGGTGCTGGCTCAGACAGCCTTTTTCAAGGCCTCAACCAGATCGGTCCGTTCCCAGCTGAAGCCGCCGTCCGCATCCGGCTCGCGCCCGAAGTGCCCATAGGCCGCCGTGCGCTGGTAGATCGGCTTGTTCAGCTGCAGGTGTTCGCGGATGCCGCGCGGGGTCAGGTCCATCACCTGTCCGACCGCCTTCTCGATCTCGGCGTCGGCAACCTGTCCGGTGCCGTGGGTGTCAGCGTAGATCGAAAGCGGCTTGGAAACGCCGATCGCATAGCTCAGCTGGATCGTGCAACGCTCGGCCATGCCGGCGGCCACGACGTTCTTCGCCAGATACCGCGCGGCATAGGCCGCCGACCGGTCGACCTTGGTCGGGTCCTTGCCCGAGAACGCCCCGCCGCCGTGCGGGGCCGCACCGCCATATGTGTCGACGATGATCTTGCGTCCGGTCAGACCAGCATCCCCGTCCGGGCCGCCGATGACGAACTTGCCGGTAGGGTTCACATGCCATTCCGTCTGGTCGCTCAGCCAGCCATCGGGCAGAGATTCGCGGATGTAGGGCTCGACGATCTGGCGAATATCGTCCGAGGTCAGCGCCTCATCCAGATGCTGGGTAGACAGCACGACCGAACTGACACCGACTGGCCGCCCGTCACGATAGATCACCGACAGCTGCGATTTGGCATCGGGACCCAGAGCGGGCTCAGACCCGCTCTTGCGCACCTCAGCCAGACGGCGCAGGATGGCGTGTGCATATTGGATCGGAGCCGGCATCAGGGCTGGGGTTTCGGTAGTGGCATATCCAAACATGATGCCCTGGTCACCGGCGCCTTCATCCTTGTCAGCAGACGCATCGACCCCTTGGGCGATGTGCGCGGACTGCTCGTGCAGCAGGTTCGTCACCTCGACCGTTTCGTGGTGGAACTTGTCCTGCTCGTATCCGATGTCTTTTATGCAAGCGCGGGCGATCTCTTCGATCTTGCCCATATAGTCGTGCAGTTTTTCCTGATCCGACAGACCGACCTCGCCGCCGATGACCACCCGATCGGTGGTGGCAAAGGTTTCGCACGCGACGCGCGCTTCGGGCTCTTCGTTCAGAAAGGCATCCAGGACCGCATCTGAAATTCGGTCGCACACCTTGTCGGGATGCCCTTCGGAAACGGATTCCGAAGTGAAAATGTAGTTCTGTCGGGACATGAAAGCGCTCCATTAAGATTTCCCCGTCACGCCAGGAAGCCGTTGTGACAGGCATTCGACGGGATACGCCCGAAGAAACAGGGGGTCAATCGGTAATTATGCCCTGCCAAACCGAACGTTGCGCCCAAACAGCAGCAGAAGCACCAACAATAGCCCAAGCGTCAGCCCGTCGCCGGTTCGCGCATACAGTGTCGGAGGCAACGGCGCCGGAAGATGAGCATCCACGAAACCCGCCTGTCCCAAAGGCAGGGAGGCGATTACGTTGCCATAGGGATCGACCATCGCCGAAACACCGGTATTTGCCGACCGCGCCAGCGGCAGACCCTGTTCGATGGCCCGCATCCTTGCCTGCGCCAGATGCTGGAATGGTCCTGTGCGGGTCCCGAACCAGGCATCATTGGTTATCTGCAGAAGGAAATCCGGACGCTGCGGTGCCGCCGAGACATCCTGCGGAAAGATCGCCTCGTAGCAGATCAGCGGCAGCGCCAGACCCAGCTTGCCGGCGTTCAGCATCGCCGCTCCGGGCCCGGCACTGAATCCGCTTCCGGTGGTCGCGGCCATACCGTGTATTCCGAACCTGTCCATCAGATCGCCAAGGGGAACATACTCGCCGAAGGGCACCAGATGATGCTTGTCGTACAGGCCGGTCTGACGCCCCTGCTCGTCGAGGTAGATCATCGAGTTGTAGATGCGCGGCCCGTCTCCGCGTTGGATACCGAGGATGACGGGCGTTCCCGGAGCGGCCTCGGCAATCGCTTCCAGATAGGGACCCGCGCTGCCCAGCCACGCCGGAACCGATGTCTCGGGCCATACGATCAGGTCGGGGCGCGGATCGGCGGCAGTGAATTCAATCTGTCGAGCAAAAAACAGCGGGGCAAAAGAAGGGTCCCATTTCTGCTCTTGCGGCGCGTTGGGCTGGACCAGACGAACAATATGACCGGTCTCTGCAACCCTCGGGCGGTTGCTGGCTTGAACCAGCGCCAAACCGGCAAAGATGCCAACTGCCACGACGGGCCAAAGAAACGCCTTGCCGTTGCGAGGACCGGCGACGGCAGCGCCCAACGGCAGGGCAAGCAAAAAGGTCGCGGCCCCAAGGCCATATGGACCAACCCATGCCAACAGTATCCCGGCCGGGGCATCCACCCAAATCTGTGCCATTCCCGCCCAAGGAAACCCGGTCAGAACGTAGCCGCGCGCCATTTCAACCAGCGACAGGGTCAGGGCCAGAACGATGACCTTCCGCGGCCCCACCTCTCGGGTTCCGCGCGCGAGCCAAAAAGCAAACGCCCAGAACAAGGCCAAGCCAGCAGCCATGAACACAAGCGCAAAAGGGGCCATCCAGGCATAACGCTCAGCGTCGATCTGAAAGGGCTCGATGATCCAGCTCAGGGCATTGGCGAAGTAACCGGTTGCGAAAGCCCAGCCCACCCATGCCGCGCGAGCGCGCGTGGCACTGGCCAGAAACAACGGCGCGACGGATGCAAGCGCAATGCAGGTGATTATCCAATAGCCATACGGCGCCAAGCCAAAGGCCGCCAACGCGCCGAGTATCGCGGCCAGTACCACGCGCAGCCAATGCGGCCACCGCAAGGCAGGATTCATGCAGCCATATCCGGCAGCATCACCCGCAGGCGCTTGATGCGCCGCGGATCCGCGTCGATAACCTCGAACTCGGGGCCTTCGGGGTGCAAAACCACCTCACCGCGAGCTGGAACCCGCCCAGAAAGCATGAAGACCAGCCCGCCCAGGGTCTCGATCTCTTCCTCGTCCACATCCTCGTGGCTGGTCAGCGACCGGCCGATTTCGGCCTCGAAGTCCTCAAGCGGCGCCTTGGCCTGAACGATATAGCACCCGGGCTTTTCTTGCACCCACAGCTGATTTTCGTCGGCGTCATGCTCATCGGCGATTTCTCCGACGACCTGTTCGATCAGATCTTCAATCGTGACAAGCCCGTCGACGCCACCATATTCATCGATCACCAACGCCATGTGGCGACGCTCGGTCTGCATCTTGGTCAGCAAAACACCGATCGGCATCGAAGGCGGGACAAACAGCAACGGGCGGAGCATCGAGATCAGATCGAATTCCGCCGATCCACCGTTGAACCCATGCGTCAGGGCAAAATCCTTGAGGTGAACAAAGCCCAGCGGCGTGTCCAGCGTCCCCTCGTAGACCGGTATTCGGGACAGACCGCTATCCCGGAAGACCTGGGCCAGTTCCTCTTTGGTGATGGTCGAAGGCACGGACACGATGTCGGCGGAAGGAATTGCCACATCCTCGATCCGCATGCGCCGCAGATTGATCATGCCGCGTGGCTGAGGGGTCACGGCCTCATTCCCGTTCACGACGACTTCGGCGTCATCCTCGGCGGAAGAAAAAGCATCAAGAATACGAGAGAAAAGCCCGCTTTTCTCTTTGGTTTCATCGCTGCTCTGCGAGTGCGCGCTCTGCGCCGCTCCAGAACTGCCGTCAATATCGCCCATTTTCCTGTTCCAATAGATCGGGCACCAAGGCCCACATTACCCATTATATGGGTCATCAATACCCAATTTGCCAAGTATCTCGACCTCGGCACGTTCCATCAAAGTGGCGTCAAGGTCACGAATGTGATCATACCCCAGTAAATGCAACACTCCGTGAACCAGCAAATGGGTCACGTGGTCATCCATGGATTTCCCGGCCTCCTGAGCCTCGCGCCAGCAAGTGTCATACGAAATCGCGATGTCACCAAGCGCGATGTCACCCGTGAAATCCGGCTGGGGCACCAGCGGAGTGCCGCCGGGCTGATCCGCAGCAAGGTCCTCGGCGGGCCAGCTCAGCACATTCGTCGGCGCAGGCTTTTCACGAAATTCAGCGTTCAACTCGGCAATCCGGGCGTCGTCGCAGCCCAGAACGCTGACTTCGCACAAATCGGCATCCACACCGCAATGCGCCAGCGTCGCGGCCACGGCCTTGCGCGCCAACGGCTCAATACCCTGCCAACGCGGGTCTTCGATCGTGATTTCCAAGTTCATCTCGTGACGCTCCGAGGCCGATTTGCCCAGGTCCGACGGTTCAACCCGTTTCCCGGCCCGAGTCGGCCTCATACGCCTCGATGATCGCTGCGACAAGCGGATGGCGCACCACGTCCTTGGATGTGAAGTAGTTGAAGCTGATATTCGGGATCGTCTTCAGCAGCCGCTCGGCATCCGCAAGCCCCGAAGCCACGCCGCGCGGCAGATCCACCTGCGATCGGTCGCCGGTGATCACCATCCGGCTACCCTCGCCCAAGCGCGTCAGGAACATCTTCATCTGCATCGTCGTGGCGTTCTGGGCCTCGTCCAATACAACGAAGGCGTTGGCCAGTGTCCGCCCGCGCATGAACGCCAGCGGGGCGATTTCGATCCGCTTCTCCTCGATCAGCTTGGCCAATTGCTTGCCTGGCAGAAAGTCATTCAACGCGTCGTATAGCGGCTGCATATACGGATCGACCTTGTCCTTCATGTCACCAGGCAGGTAACCCAGCTTTTCGCCGGCTTCGACGGCTGGGCGGCTGAGGATGATTCGATCCACGTGTCCGCCGATGAACATCGACACACCCACGGCCACGGCAAGGTAGGTCTTGCCCGTTCCCGCCGGGCCGATGCCAAAGGCGAGTTCGTTGTTGAACAGCGACTGCACATAAGCCTTTTGCGCGTCAGTACGGGGTTCGACCAGCTTTTTGCGGGTCTTGATTTCGACAGTTCCCCCCTTGAACATTTCAAGCTGGTCGCCATCACGCGAGCCGGTTCCGGCCTCGGAATTGCCCATCCGCAATTCGCGATCAACGTCAGCAGCTTCGACGTCGCGCCCGCCTTCCAGCCGGGTGTAGAGAGCCTGCAAAACCTCGATCGCCTGCTTCTGAAGCTCGTCTTCGCCCATGACGACCAGTTGGTTGCCGCGGCGCACGATCTGAACGGACAGTTTCCGCTCGATCTCGGCCAGATTGCGGTCGTATTCGCCGCAAAGATCAATCAACAATCGGTTGTCAGGGAATTCAACAAACGCCTCGTTCGCGGGCATTTCATCTTGCGGTGGGGTAAGGGCACCGATGGCCAATCCGTTCTCCTGTCTTGGCGTTGTCACCCCAAGCGTAGACAACAAGAGTCGGTCGGCGCAAGCCACAGATTCAAAAATCTGAGCAACTGATCGCAAATCGGTCAGGCGGAAAGGAATTCACGGCCCGGCGCAATGAAATCTCAGGCCGGAATCCGCCCTTGGGATCAGAACTTGTAGTTCAACCCGACGCGAATCCCCTGGTAGCTGGGCGTGGATTTGGTCGAGAACCCCGAGCCAAAATCGACGACCCTCGACTGGAACTGCACATATTCGAATTCGCCGGTGACGGACCAATTGTCGTTCAATTGATGCTCGGCCCCGATGCTTGCAAGGAATCCGTTGCGTCGGTCATCGCTTGCGAAAGGCTGAGTGGTGCCGCCGCTGGACAGGCTGTTGGTCGTTTCAATTTCACCCTGAACGAACCCGACGGTAACGAAATACAGAACCGAACCGCTGGGGTTGGTCAGCCCGTTCTTGAACCGCAACGATAGCACATCCGATATCTCAGAACCGCCCTGAACGGTCGTGGTGCCTATCTGCGTGGTGACACTGTCATCCAGCGAAGCGAAATCGTACCCGATCTCGAACCCGTAGACGTAATCGCGCCCGCCACGCGCAGGCAGAACACCGCGCCAACCGCCCCGTATTCCGCCATAGGCACCGCTCAGGTCAAGTTTGCCGATAGGAAAGGTGCCCGCATTGGTGGCCAGCCCGAACTGGTCTGTTCCGCCTGATCCATACCCGGCGCTGAACCCCAGATAGAAGGCGCTGACGTCTTTGGAATAGCGCTCCGGCCCCAACACGACCGGATCGGAAACGGCGCCGTCCAAATCCCCCGCATGAGTGGGAATACCTGCGCTGGCGGCCAGCAATAGGCCGGCCAGAACACGGCCCACCCCTGTTTGTCGAATACCTGCCTGACGTGTCACTCGTACCCTCCATTGCGGCGCCCGGGCGACCCGAAGCCCCACCGATGTAAAGCCCGAAGGCCACTGGAAACACGGCCCCGAGAATTCTGGCTATTCTCCGACCATAGTTCCAAGCGATAAATCAAGGGTAAATTTTGGAAACAACCGCCACGAGTATTGCGTGAGCGGTGAACCGCAGCGCTGTCACAGCACCTCGCCGGCCAGTGAATTGGCGCCCGAGGCCGTGATCCGGACGTTGCGAAAATCTCCCGCCGAAAGATCGGCTCCGGAAACGTGGACAGCATGCAGATACTCGGACTTGCCCACCATCTGTCCGGCCAGACGCCCGGGTTTCTCAAACAGAACCCGGACTGTCCGATCAACCATCGCATCCTGGATCTCGCGCTGGTGCCGGGTGATCAGAGCCTGCAAGCGTTGCAGTCGGTCGTCAGCTTCCTGCGGATCGACCTGCGGACGCTCGGCCGCAGGCGTGCCCGGCCGGGTCGAATACTTGAAGGAATACGCATAGCCATAGCGGACCTGCTCGACCAGATCCAACGTGGCCTGGAAATCCTCTTCGGTTTCTTCGGGGAAGCCTACGATGAAATCTCCCGACATCAGGATATCGGGGCGCGCTTCGCGGATCCGCTCGATCAGACGCAGATAGCTTTCGGCCGTGTGGCTGCGGTTCATCCGCTTGAGGATCTTGTCCGACCCCGACTGCACCGGCAGGTGCAGATAGGGCATCAGCTTTTCGCAGGTGCCGTGCGCCTCGATCAGGTCGTCGGTCATGTCGTTGGGATGCGAGGTGGTGAACCGGATGCGCTCCAGCCCGTCGATCTTGTTCAATTCCCAGATCAGCCCGGCCAAAGTCATGTCGCCATCGGGGCCGGCCCCGTGATAGGCGTTGACGTTCTGGCCCAGTAGCGTGATCTCGCGCACGCCGCGCTCGACCAGGTCCTGCGCCTCGCGCAGGATGCGGTCGGCGGGGCGGCTGACCTCGGCCCCCCGGGTATAGGGCACGACGCAGAAGGCGCAGAACTTGTCACAGCCTTCCTGCACAGTCAGAAACGCCGTCGGGCCGCGTTTGGCCTTGGGACGGTTCTTGAGTTTCTCGAACTTGTCCTCTTCGGGGAAATCGGTATCCAACGCCTTTTCGCCCGCACGCGCCTTGGCCTCCAACTCGGGCAGGCGGTGGTAGCTTTGCGGGCCGACGACCAGATCGACCAGCGGCTGCCGACGCATGATCTCTTCGCCCTCGGCCTGCGCCACACAACCGGCCACGCCGATCTTCAGATCGGGCTTTTCGGCCTTCAACCCCTTGAACCGGCCCAGTTCGGAATACACCTTCTCGGCCGCCTTTTCGCGGATGTGGCAGGTGTTCAGCAGGATCATGTCCGCATCTTCGGGCGACTGCGTTTCCACATAGCCCTGCCCGCCCAACGCCTCGGACATGCGTTCGCTGTCATAGACGTTCATCTGACAGCCATAGGTCTTGATATACAGCTTTTTCGGTTCGGACATGGGCTGGGCCTTTTGCGTTCGCTGGATCGGCGTCGTCTATACGCATCGAACGCCGCTTGCAATGCTGGCGCAATTACCCGAATTTGACGGGTATTTCCAGCAAGGCAGGCTACAAGCGGGCAATGAAATACGAATCCCTCGACCACTTTCTGAAATCGGGCCGGGCAGCGTTGACCAAGGGGCCGGTCGCATTGGTTTTTGCCGAAGACGATGTCGAGCTTGATGGGACCTTGCGCCATCACTTGGACTTGGGGTTCAAATCCGTGATCGTATTTGCACCGGCCCAGTTTTCGATCCTGCCTGAAATCTTGGACCGGGTGCACCGGGTCACGATGCGCTGCTCGCCCAGAAACGTGGTGTTCGACACCATAAATCGCGTCATTCAGGCGGCGCCAAACATCTGGCTGTACTACTGCTACAACTCGGAATACCTGTTCTTTCCGTTCTGTGAAACGCGCACGGTCGCAGAGATGCTGGCCTTTCACGCCGAGGAGCGGCGCGACGCGATGCTCTGCCACGTGATCGACATCTACGCCGACGACCTGTCCGCCTATCCCAACGGCGTGGCCCCGGATCATGCGATGCTGGACAGCACTGGATATTATGCTCATTCCCGGCACGACCGATCGGGACAACCGCTGGAGCGTCAATTGGATATGTCGGGTGGCCTGCGTTGGCGGTTCGAGGATCACATCCCGTATGAACGGCGCCGGATCGACCGGATCGCGCTGTTCAAAAGCTGCAAGGGTCTGACCCTCCAACCCGATCACACCTTTAACGAGCCCGAGTACAACACCTATGCCTGTCCCTGGCATCACAACCTGACGGCCGCAATCTGTTCGTTCCGCGCCGCCAAAGCGCTGAAAAGCAACGCGGGATCGACCTTTGATATTCCCAGTTTCCGCTGCCCGTCCTCGGTTCCTTTCCAATGGAACTCGCACCAGTTGCTGGACCTTGGCCTGATGGAACCTGGCCAGTGGTTCTGAGCGGGCCGGAACGGCTCAGCGATTGAGCAGAACCGGGAACCAGTCCTCGCGCAATCGTTGTCCAGCCCGCATGTCATGCCCCGGAAACGGCGGCGACGTCCGGCCCGGACGCTCGACATACCGGGCGTCATCCCCGACCAGCCGCAGCGAGAAGGCGCGGCGCCGGCTGTTCGACTGGTTTCCTCGGGCACCATGCAGGGTTCGAAAGTTGAAGGCGACCGCATCGCCGGGTTCCATGTCGAACTCAACGATCCGCATCCCTTCGGCCACGGGGTCTGGTACCGCGATGTACTGGCCCTCGTCAGGAAAGAAACCCTCCTCCGAAACCCAGCGCGTCGGCAACACTTCCTTTTCCCACAGGTGAGACCCCGCCACGCAACGCAGAGTCGCCTGCGTCACCGGGTCGAGCGGCGACCAGAAGCTTATCGTCTGACGCCCTTCCACAAAATAATAGGGCCCATCCTGATGCCAGGGCGTGGCCATCGAGGTGCCGGGCTCCTTTACCAGAACGTGGTCGTGGAACATCTGGACCGAACGGGACTCCATCAGGTCGGCAGCGACCTCGGCAACCGGCGAGGCTTGAATGACCTGCCGAAACTCGGGGATGCGCGACCAGTTGCAGTAGTCGTCAAAGAAACGGCCGGTTTCGCCTTCTTTCTTGTTTTCCGACGCATATGGCCCGGGATCAGCCATGTTGCGTGCCACCCCTTCCCGCAAGGCATCGACGTGATCGGCGAACAGGCCCTTGACCAGAACAACCCCGTCATTGCGATAGGTCTCGATCGTCTCCGGTGAAACAAGAGGGTGTGGCATGTCGGTCTCCGTCATTTGCTGAGACCGATTTGCACATGTCCGGCACCCCTGTTCAAATCATATCTTTCAAAATAAGCATTAACTCCATGTTATATATCACCTTGCGCCAGTACGAATATGTTTGCGCCATTGGGCGACACGGAAGCCTGTCCGCCGCGGCACAGCACCTGAACGTTTCGCAACCTGCGCTTTCAAACGCGCTGACCCGGGTCGAAGAACACTTGGGCCACCCACTGTTCTCGCGCCGACGCGGCGCGGCAATGTCGCTGACGCCTCAGGGGCGCAAGTTCATCGACAAGGCCGAAGCCTTGCTAACGAGCGCCGCCCAGATCGAAAAGGCGGAAGCCCTGGTTGCCGGAACAAGCCGTTTGAAGTTGGGTTGCTTTGTGGATCTTGCGCCGTTCCTGCTGGCGCGGGCAATGCAGACGATCAGGGACGCCCTTCCCGATATCGTTCTGACCCACGGGGTAGACACTTTCGAAGGCTTGATCAGCGGATTGACCGACGGCCGTTTCGATCTGGCGCTCACCTATGATCTGGGCCTCGATGCCGGTTTCTCACGCCACAAGCTGCTGGACAGTACGCCAAACGCGCTGGTCAATCCTGCGCACCCTTTGGCCGGGCAAGGCAGCGTTTCACTTGCCGAGCTTGAGCAATACCCGCTCATCCTGTCCAAAGAAGGTCTGTCAGCGCAGCATGTCCTGGGCTTGTTCCGGCGTCATGGGCTGCACCCCAGCGTGTCCTACCGCGCGGAATCGCTCGAGATCCAACGCAGTCTTGCGGCCCATGGTGAAGGGGTGGGCATCAGCTATGCCAGTCCGCAAAACGGCCTCAGCTATGATCGGATGCCGCTGCTGAGCCTGCCGATCAGCGACCCCGATGCAACCGAGGCCGTGATTCTGGCTCGTCACGGCACCGGCCCTGCGGACACGACAGTCGCCGCTGCTGAACAGGCTCTAGTTAGGTCGCTTGGGAAACTGTGATCAGCGCTTTTTGCGCAGCCGGATGACAACGTCCACCGACGCGATCTCGACCCCGGCCGGTGCTTCGGGCAGACGCTGGATAACCAGTTGGTCGGACGGCGCATCGCTCAGGCGGCCCTCGTCCTCCCAGAAGAAATGCGGGTGGTCATGGGTGTTGGTGTCGAAATAGCTTTTTGAGCCGTCCACGGTGATTTCCTGCAGAACGCCGGCATCGCAGAAGGCGCGCAGGGTATTGTAGACCGTTGCAAGGGAAACGGCATCGCCCTTGTTCTTGGCCGACTCGAACAGGCTTTCGGCGGTGACATGTCGGTGGCGGCCATCGCCCACCAGCAATTCGGCCAAGGCAACACGCTGGCGCGTCGGGCGCAGCCCGGCGTCAACCAACCAGTTCGTAGCGATGTCCCGGCTTTGAGCTGTCATGAAACCATTACCCAATTTCCCCTGCCCCAATATATAAGTGCCGACCACCACCAATTTCAAATGAAATTCATTCGCAACCAGCGGCTCCGGCGGGCCGGATGTGTTCGGGTGGTCTTGCAGGACCTTGCAAACGGGTGATAGACGAGGCCAGATTGAATAAACAGACCCCTGGCAGGAGACGCGGCAGAATGGCCCAATTCCCAAGCAGCTTTGACAAGGACGACCTGCTGAAATGCGCCCGCGGCGAACTCTTCGGCCCCGGAAATGCTCAGCTTCCGGCTCCCCCGATGCTGATGATGGACCGCATCACCGACATTTCAGGCGACGGCGGCGCGCACGGCAAGGGGCATGTCGTGGCGGAATTCGACATCACACCGGACCTTTGGTTCTTCGATTGCCACTTTCCCGGAAACCCGATCATGCCGGGTTGTCTGGGTCTTGACGGACTGTGGCAGCTGACCGGTTTCAACCTCGGCTGGCGTGGCTGGCAGGGTCGCGGCTATGCGCTGGGTGTGGGCGAAGTGAAACTGACAGGCATGGTGCGCCCTGACCGCAAGATGTTGACCTACTACGTGGACTTCACCAAGGCAGTCCAGACCCGCCGCCTGACCATGGGTGTGGCGGATGGCCGGGTCGAAGCGGATGGCGAAGTCATCTATCAGGTCAAGGACATGAAGGTTGCATTGTCCGAAAGCTGACCCCAGCTGATTGACAGTCAACAGGGAATGGAACACAGGAGAACGCAAATGCGTCGCGTCGTCGTCACCGGTTTGGGGGTTGTCTCTTCCATCGGGAACAATGCCGAAGAGGTTCTGGCCTCGCTCAAGGCGGGTAAGTCCGGCATCGAGGCCAGCGAGCAGATGGTCGAGCACGGCTTCCGCAGTCAGGTTGCAGGGACGCTCAAGATCGATGTGTCGGAACAGGTCGACAAGCGCACTTTGCGGTTCATGGGGCCAGGTGCCGCGTATGCCCATATCGCAATGAGCCAGGCAATCGCTGACGCGGGTCTGAGCGAAGATCAGGTCGTCAATCCGCGTACCGGCCTTGTTGCCGGGTCCGGCGGACCGTCCACCAGCGCCATGCTGACGGCGCACCAGACCGTTCTGAAAACCGGCGCAACCAAGCGCATCGGACCGTTTGCCGTTCCGAAATGCATGTGCTCGACGATCTCGGCCAACCTGGCCACCGCCTTCAAGATCAAGGGCATCAACTACTCGATCACCTCGGCCTGTTCGACGTCGCTGCATTGCATCGGAAACGCGGCCGAGCAGATCATGCTGGGCAAACAGGACGTGATGTTCGCCGGTGGCGGCGAAGAACTGGACTGGACCCTGTCCTGCCTGTTCGATGCGATGGGCGCGATGTCCTCGAAATACAACGACACGCCCGAAAAAGCCTCGCGCGCGTTCGATCAGAACCGCGACGGATTCGTGATCTCGGGCGGCGGTGGCATCGTCGTTCTGGAAGAGCTGGAACATGCTCTGGCCCGGGGCGCGAAGATCTATGCCGAGGTGACGGGATATGCCGCAACCTCGGACGGGCACGACATGGTCGCGCCCTCGGGAGAAGGTGGAGAGCGCGCGATGCGCCTCGCCTTGTCCACCCTGCCGGAAGGCCGCAAGGTCGGCTACATCAACGCCCACGGGACCTCGACACCGGTCGGAGATGTGGGCGAAGTCGAAGCCGTCCGCCGGATTTTCGGCGAGGGCAATGTGCCGCCGATCTCCTCGACCAAGTCGATGACCGGCCACGCTCAAGGTGCTGCCGGCGCGCTCGAGGCGATTTTCTGCCTCTTGATGCTGCAGCATGATTTCATTGCGCCGTCGATCAATGTCGACACGCTGGCCGAAGGCATCCAGCCCGGCGAAATTGCAACTGAGGTTGTTGAAAACGCAGGTTTGGACAGTGTCATGACCAACAGCTTCGGCTTTGGTGGCACCAACGGTTCCATGATTCTGTCCAAGTATAACGGGTGATTATGATGTCGGATTCTATGAAGGGTAAGCGCGGTCTGATCATGGGCGTCGCCAATGATCGGTCGATCGCCTGGGGCATTGCCAAGGCCATGCACGAGGCAGGCGCTGAACTGGCATTCACCTATCAGGGCGAGGCTTTCGGAAAACGGCTGGAACCGCTTGCACAGAGCTTGGGCAGCGACTTCATGGTCGATGCGGACGTGACCGATGACGCATCGCTGGACCGGGCCTTCGACGAACTGGCCGCCCGTTGGCCAACGATTGATTTCCTCGTCCACGCCATCGCCTACTCGGACAAGACCGAGCTGACCGGGCGGTTTCTGAACACCACGCGGGCGAATTTCAAGCACTCGCTGGATGTCTCAGCCTATTCATTCATCGAAGTGGCCCGTCGCGCCTATCCGATGATGAAGGAAAACGGCGGGACTCTGCTCACGCTGACCTATCAGGGTTCGAACAAGGTCGTGCCGAACTACAATGTCATGGGTGTTGCAAAGGCTGCTCTGGAATCGGCGACGCGCTATCTTGCGAATGATCTGGGCCCCGACGGGATCCGGGTCAACGCCATCTCGCCCGGACCTATGAAAACCCTGGCCGGCGCGGCCATCGGGGGGGCTCGCAAGACCTACAAGTTCTGCGACCAGAACGCCCCGCTGCGATCGAATGCTACGCTCGAAGCGGTTGGCGGAACGGCCGTTTACCTTGCGTCGGATGCAGGGGCCTGCACCACCGGTGAAATCATTCGCGTAGACGGCGGTTTCCACATCTTGGGAATGCCTCAGCCCGACTTCATGTGACGCGATCTTTCCCTGTCGTTGCCAAGATTTTACCAAACTTCCGCGGCAGGGATATCACATGAGCAAACTAGACCGGATAATCGCGACCAATTCGCGTGCATCTCACTCTCGTCGCAAGACCGGAGTGCTCAGCAGCCGCGCGCGTACGCTGCTGCTGACCCTGACGACATTGTTGGTATTGTGGATCTTCTATACCCAACCGCAGCTTCGTGAGGCGGTTGGGTCATTGTTGGGCGGCTGAACGCGCGCTGATCAGTTGATCGAAACGACCTCGATGTCGAAGATCAGATCCTGGCCCGCCAGCGGGTGGTTTGCGTCCAGGGTCACGGTTTCTTCGTTGGCGTCCACCACCGTCACAGGCAGCGCCTGACCATCGGGGGTCTGCATCTGTAGCTGGGTGCCGGGGTCCAGCGGGATGTCGTCCGGGATGCCGTCGCGCGGGACGTCCTGGCGCATAGCGGGATTGATCGGCCCATAGGCGTCCTGACAATCCACTTCGACCCGCTTCTTCTCGCCGATTTCCATACCCGGCAGAGCGGCGTCCAGACCGGGAATGATCTGGCCGGACCCCACGGCGAACTCAAGCGGATCGCGTCCTTCCGAGCTGTCGAAAACGTTGCCGTCCCGCAAAGTTCCAGTGTAGTGAATGCGAACCGTGTCGCCTTGTTTGATTGCGGTCATGACTGTCTCCGACCTGAGTTTGGAATGAGCGGTCCAACCTAGAGACTGACCCGGCAATGTAAACCCTTTTACGCTTTAACCCGCGCATGGCCTGTGCCAACCTGCCCCGGAAGATGGGGAGAGGCAGATGGCGATCACAACCTGCGTTTTCGATGCGTACGGAACCCTTTTCGACGTGGCCGCAGCCGCACGTCAGGCGGCCGCCGAACCGGGCCAGGATGCGCTGCGTGACAAGTGGCCTGAACTGGCCAACCACTGGCGGTTGAAGCAGCTGCAATACACGTGGCTGCGTGCTGTGGCGGACGCACATGCCGATTTCTGGGACGTAACGCAGGATGGCCTGGACTGGGCGCTCGAGGCGACGGGCTTGCAGAGGGACCCAGCGCTGCGGCAGAGACTGCTGGACCTGTATTGGGAACTGCAGGCCTATCCCGAGGTTCCCGCCATGCTGAAGGCGCTCAAGGATGGCGGGATGCAGACCGCGATCTTGTCCAACGGATCGCCGCCCATGCTGGAAGGCGCGGTCAGATCTGCGGGTATCGGCGGCGTATTGGACGACATTCTGTCAGTCGAAAGCGTCGGCGTCTTCAAACCGCATGCACGGGTCTATGATCTTGTGTGCGACCGTTTCGGGTGCGAACGATCGAACGTTCTGTTCGTCAGCTCGAACGGTTGGGACGCCGCCGGAGCCAGCGGGTACGGGTTCGTTACAGCCTGGGTCAACCGCGCCGGCGAACCAATGGACCGATTGCCGTGGACCCCGGCGCATGTCCTGTCCGACCTGACCTCGATCCCGGAACTGGCGGGCGTTTGATGCCGCAATTCACGACGTCTGACGGTCTGCGCCTGACCTACGAAGAAACAGGCAGCGGCAAGCCACTGCTGTGCCTTGCCGGCCTGACCAGAAACAGCCGGGATTTTTCCTTCTTCGCGCCGCACGCCAACGGACTGCGTGTCATTACGATGGACTATCGGGGGCGCGGCGACTCGGATTTTGATCCGGATTATCGCAACTATTCCGTTCCGCGCGAGGCACAGGACGTGATCGAGTTGCTGGATCACCTCAAGCTAGATCGGGTCAGCATCCTTGGCACCTCGCGTGGCGGGTTGATTGCCATGACCCTCGCCGCAATTCGCCCCGAACGTCTGAGTGCCGTCATTCTGAATGATGTGGGCCCCGAAATCGAACCGTCGGCCATCGGGCGCATTATGGATTATGTCGGCAAGGCTCCTGCCGCAACAACGCTGGAACAGACCGCTTTTGCGCTGAAACAGGCAATGGACCCGCAGTTTCCGGGCGTATCGATTGAAACCTGGAGAAAGCAGGCCGAATTCCAATACGAAGAAACCGGCACCGGCCTACGGTTGCGCTATGACCCCGCATTGAGAACCGCGTTGAAAGAACAGATTGCAGCGGGCCCGCGCGCTGATTTGTGGCCATTGTTCGAAGCCCTGAACCCGCTTCCCACCGGAGTGATCCGTGGAGCGAACTCGGACTTGCTGAGCGCCGAGACCCTTGCAGAGATGCACCGGCGTCACGCGGGGCTGATTTCGGCTGAAGTGCCCGACCGGGGCCATGTTCCATTTCTGGACGAACCGCAGTCCATTACCGTCATTCGCAAAGTACTGGATTTGATATGAGCACAATTGACCTGATCGAAGCCGCTGCCGTGCGCCTGCAAGGGCACGCGCGCGAAACCCCGATCCTCACATCGCCGTTTCTGGACGACCTTGCCGGGCGGAGCGTTCTGGTCAAGCCCGAGTGTCTTCAACACACTGGAAGCTTCAAGTTTCGCGGCGCGTGGTCTGCGATTTCCGCCCTGGATTCCGAGGCTCGCAAACGCGGGGTGATCGCGTATTCATCAGGCAACCATGCGCAGGGCGTGGCGCATGCCGCTACGCTTCATGGTGTTCAGTCCGTCATCATCATGCCATCCGACGCACCGGCTCTGAAAATCAAAAACACTCGCGCGTTGGGCGCCGAGGTCATCCTATATGATCGCGCCAATGAAAGCCGCGAAGAGATCGGCGAGGCGTTGTCCCGGGAGCGCGGTCTTACGTTGATCCGCCCGTATGACGAACCGCAGGTGATCGCCGGTCAGGGCACCGTCGGCCTCGAGGTGGCGCGGCAGGCGCGCGATCTCGGTGTGACCGACGCCGATGTTCTGGTATGCTGTGGTGGCGGTGGACTGACCTCAGGCGTGGCACTTGCCCTGGAAAAACATGCGCCGGGTCTCAGGGCGCGCCCCTGCGAACCCGAAGGATTCGACGATGTCAAAAGATCCCTGGCCTCGGGGTCCGTTCAGACCAACAACGCAGCCGCAGGCAATATCTGCGACGCGATCCTGACACCGCGGCCCGGTGATATTACCTTTCCGATCCTTCGTCGCCTCTGCGGACCGGGATTGGCGGTATCCGAAGACGAGGCTCTCCGCGCCATGGCCTTGGCGTTCCTGCGCCTCAAGGTCGTTCTGGAACCGGGCGGGGCAGTCTCGTTGGCGTCGGCGTTGTTCCGCAAGGACGAGATCCAGGGCGACGCCGTTATCGTCGTGGCATCGGGCGGGAATGTCGATCCACAGGTCTTTGCCCGCGCGTTGGAATTCCTTACCTGACAACGGGTTAGGACAGATGCAATAAATCGCGGCGTAAACTGTCGGAATGATCGCAGCAAAAAAGGCTGACCAGATGCACATCGCTGATTTCGGAGATGTTCAGATTCACTATCGCTTGGACGGTGACCCGGATGGTCCACCTCTGGTCTTTGCCAATTCGTTGGGCACCGACATGCGCTTGTGGGACCCCGTGCTACCTCTGCTTCCCAAAGGTCTGCGCATCATCCGCTATGACAAGCGGGGGCACGGCCTGTCCTCGCAACCGGGTGGTCCCTATTCGATGGGAAGTCTGGTGCGCGATGCCGAGCGGCTTCTGGACTTTCTCGAGGTGCGGGATTGCGTCTTCGTCGGCCTGTCGATCGGCGGAATGATCGCGCAGGGGCTGGCCGTCAAGCGGATGGATCAGATCCGGGCGATGGTCCTGTCCAACACGGCCGCCAAAATCGGGACGCCCGCCATGTGGGCCGATCGGATGGCCGCCGTTCGTGCAGGTGGGATCGAGGCGCTGGCCGACGCAACCATGGAGCGCTGGTTTTCGAAAGCATTTCGGGATACCCCCGATGTCGAGCTATGGCGCAATATGATGGTACGCCAACCGGTGCAGGGGTATCTGGGCTGCTGTTCCGCCATCTCCGGCACGGATTTCTATACGCCAACCTGCGGGCTCAGACTGCCGACGCTGGGAATTGCGGGCTCGGAAGATGGCTCGACCCCTCCCGATCTGGTGCGCGAAACCGTCGACCTGATCCCCGGCTCCCGGTTCGAGCTGATCCGCAAGGCCGGGCACCTGCCCTGCGTCGAGCGGCCCGAGGTCTACGCCGAGCTGCTGAACGCTTTTCTGCGAGAAACCGGACATATCTGAAGGAGGTCACGGTGGCGGAATTTCTTCTTGTTCACGGGTCTTGCCACGGCGCATGGTGCTGGCGCGATCTGATACCGGAACTTGAGAATCTGGGGCATTCGGTCCGTGCGATCGACCTGCCCAGCCATGGATCGGACCCGACCCCAGTATCCGAGGTCACGCTCGAGACATGTCGAGATGCGGTTTTGAATGCCACGACCCCGCAAACGATCCTTGTCGGCCACTCCTGGGGCGGCTACCCGATCAGTGCGGCCGCCGAATTCGCCCCAGACCGGATGCGGGCCCTGATCTATGTCTGCGCCTACGTGCCGGTCCCCGGGCTGTCGATGATAGAAATGCGCCGGCGTGCACCAAGGCAGCTGATTGGCGATGCGGTCGAGAAATCGGCAGACGGACTGTCCTACAGCGTGTTGCCGGACCGGGTGCAATCCCTCTTCTACCACGACTGTCCGGCCGACGTTGTTACCTATGCCCTGGCCCGCCTGTGCCCGCAGGCGATCCGCCCGCAGGACACGCCGTTGGTTCTGAGCGAGCGTTTTGACGGAATTCCCAAGGCCTATATCCTCACCATGGATGACCGGACGATTCCAACTGAATACCAGGAAGAGATGAGCCATTGCGCGCCGCCCGAATTGCGCCTGACGATCGACAGCTCCCATTCTCCATTCTTCTCGCATCCGGCGGATCTGGCCCGCCAATTGGACGCAATCGCTACCCGCGTCTGAGATCCGGCCGGGTCAAAGCTGACGTACCGTCAGTCGAGATTTTCGCCTCGATCACAAAAGACCGGGTTACAACACGACAGGCTGACGACTAAGGTCCTGCAAAATAAGTCATTCGTGCGGTTTCATGCGTCTTCCTTTTCTGTTCGTCCTCGGCACTGTAATGATCGATGCCATGGGCATCGGACTGGTCATGCCGATCATGCCTCAGCTGATCGTCGAGGTTCAGGGCGGCTCTCTGGCATCGGCAGCCATCTGGGGCGGGATCCTCAGCACGGCCTTTGCCGCGATGCAATTCCTGTTCGGTCCGGTGCTGGGCAACCTGTCGGATGCTTACGGACGCCGCGCGGTCTTACTGGTTTCCCTGTTTGTCATGAGCTTGGACTACGTGGTCATGGCCATGGCCGGCAGCATCTGGCTGCTGCTGATCGGCCGCATCGTGGGTGGCATCACCGCGGCCACCCACTCTACCGCAGCGGCCTTTATGGCGGACGTTTCGAAACCTCATGAAAAGGCCGCCAATTTCGGTCTCATCGGAGCAGCTTTTGGTGTGGGTTTCGTCCTCGGCCCTTTGATGGGCGGATTGCTGAGCGAATACGGAACCCGCGCCCCGTTCTGGGCGGCTGCCGGATTGTCATTTGCGAATTTCCTGCTGGGCCTCGCGGTCATGCCTGAGACGGTGACCGACAAGAACCGCCGCGGATTCCGCTGGCACCGCGCGCGTCCTGACAGCGCATTACGTGCCATCGCCGCCCTGCCCGGCATCCGACCGTTGCTATGGGTATACTTTTTGTACTCGGTATCGATCTACGTCTATCCCGCCATCTGGTCATACTTCACGACCGAGCGTTTCGGTTGGTCACCGCAGATGATCGGGTTGTCACTCGCGGTCTACGGATTGGGCATGGCGGCAGTTCAGGGCGGCTTGATCCGCCCCGCTACCCGCCACTTGGGAGAGCGGACCACGATCGTTTGGGGCATGATCTTCGAGATCGTCAGCTTTCTGGCCCTGGGTTTTCTCACAAACGGCACAATTGCGTTGATGCTGATTCCGATCACCGCACTGGGCGCCGTCGTGACGCCGGCCCTTCAGGCACAGATGTCACGTGCAACCCCGGATTCGCAGCAGGGAGAGCTTCAGGGGGTTCTGGCCGCGCTCCACGCGCTGTCGATGGTGATCTCCCCGTTGGTGATGACCACCGTTTTCGCCCAATTCGCGCGCGTTGATGCAGCATTCTACCTTCCAGGGGCCCCGTTCCTGTTGGCATTGCTGCTGATGCTGGCCGGATTCGTCCTGTTTCTGCGCGCACATCCCAGCGAAACGTAACAACGACACGGGAATGACGGTTTCAGCCTTGCGGACCGCAGATTCCCGCGTCACCGTGGCCCAAACCAAACGAGGGATCCATGCAGACCATCAAAGCCGCCGTATGCCGCGCCTTCAACGAACCGCTTGTCATCGAAGACATCCAGATCGCGCCGCCCGGCATGGGCGAGGTCGAAGTCACGTTGGATGCGGTGGCGATCTGCCATTCTGACATCACCTATGCCAGCGGCGCTTGGGGCGGGTTTCTGCCCGCCGTCTACGGGCACGAGGCCGCCGGTGTGATCTCGGCCGTCGGAGAAGCCAGCGGAGGATTCAAGGTTGGCGATGCGGTCGTGGTGACCCTGATCCGCGCCTGCGGGTCCTGCCCGTCCTGCGCCAGCGGCAAGCCGGTGATCTGCGAAACACCCTATGACACCGTCAAGGGCCCGCTGCGCACTGCGGATGGCGGGCCGCTGGAACAGGCGATGGCCTGTGGCGCCTTTGCCGAAAAGGTCGTGGTCAGCCACCGCCAGATCGTCAAGATTCCCGACGCGATGCCCAAGGACGTGGCCAGCCTGCTGTCCTGTGGGGTGATCACCGGCGTGGGGGCGGCGGTCAACGCCGCGCGGTTGCGCCCGGGTCAGGATGTCGTGGTCATCGGTGCCGGCGGGGTGGGCCTGAACGCCATCCAGGGCGCGCGGCTGGCCGGGGCCCGGAGGATCGTGGCCGTCGACATGACCGAGGAAAAGCTGGAAATCGCCAAAGAATTCGGCGCCACGCATGGGGTTCTGGCCACGCTGAAAGAACCGTGGAAAGCAGCCTACAAGGCCCTTGGCGGTCGCGGGGCCGATGCGGTTCTGATCACCGTCGGTGCGATCCCCGCCTATGATCAGGCGCCCCGCTATCTGGGTCGCGGTGGCAAGGCGGTGATGATCGGCATGCCGCATTCCGGCGCGCAATCCAGCTATGAGCCGGTCATTCTGGCGGCTCTGGGTCAGGGCATGGTCGGGTCGAAGATGGGCGACGTGGTGATCCAGCGCGATATTCCGTGGATGATCGACCTGTACGAACAGGGGCGGCTGAAGCTGGACGAGCTGATCTCGGGTCGCTGGACGCTGGAACAGATCAACGAAGCCATCGAAGACACCAAGACCGGGTCGGCCAAGCGCAACGTCATCGTATTCGACCGGGGCTGACGGCCCCGGCCAACCAGCGGGAGGAGACAGGATGAAACTGCAGGAACTCGACGTCATCGTGACCGCTCCGCCCGCGCCGGGCTGGGGCGGGCGCTATTGGATTTTGGTGAAGGTCACCACCGATACCGGCATCACGGGCTGGGGCGAGTGTTATGCCTCCTCGGTCGGTCCCGAGGCGATGAAACACGTCATTTACGACGTCTTCGACCGCCACATGGCCGGCGAAAACCCCGAGAATATCGAGCTGATGTTCCGTCGCGCCTATTCCAGCGGCTTCACCCAGCGCCCCGACCTGACCGTGATGGGCGCGTTCTCGGGGCTGGAAATTGCGTGTTGGGACATTCTGGGCAAGGACCGGGACCGCCCGGTATACGCTCTGATCGGCGGCCGGATGAACGACCGCATCCGGGCCTACACCTATCTGTACCCGCTGCCGCAGCACAATCTGACCGATTTCTGGACCTCTCCCGAACAGGCCGCGGAAAGCGCCGCCGAAGCGGTCCGGCGCGGCTTCACCGCGGTCAAGTTCGACCCCGCCGGCCCCTACACAATGCGCGGCGGGCATATGCCAGCCATGTCCGACATCTCGATGTCGGTGGCCTTCTGCAAGGCGATCCGCCAGGCCGTGGGCGACAAGGCCGACCTGCTGTTCGGCACCCATGGCCAGTTCAACACTGCCGGCGCCATCCGTCTTGGGCAGGCGATCGAGCCGTACTCGCCGCTGTGGTTCGAAGAGCCCACCCCCCCGGACATGATCGAGGACATGGCCCGCGTCGCCCGCAATGTCCGCATTCCCGTGGCCACGGGCGAGCGGATGACCACCAAGGCCGAATTCGGCGCGGTTCTGCGCGCCGGCGCGGCCGAGATCCTGCAGCCCGCCTTGGGCCGGGCCGGTGGTATCTGGGAGATGAAGAAGGTCGCCGCCATGGCCGAGGTCTTCAATGCGCAGATGGCGCCGCATCTCTATGCCGGGCCGGTGGAATGGGCCGCGAACATCCATCTCGCGGCCTCGATCCCGAACCTTTTGCTGCTCGAGACCATCGAAACGCCGTTTCATGACCAGCTGATCAAGGGCTCGATCCGGGTCGATAACGGCTTTGTCGAGCCGCCTTCGGCCCCCGGCCTGGGCATCGAGGTCGACGAGGAACTGGCCCGTGCCCACCCCTATTCCGGCGACGGTCTGCACCTGCAGATGCAGGAAGCCCCCTGCGACTATGTCAACGGCAATGCGTTTCAGGGCGGGGCCCCGGCAACCGAGGGATGACAATTTCAGACAAGTTGGTGCATACTGCGTCTACCCCTTATTTCCATCCCCAAGGTACCACGTGACTTTCACTGACGCCGAATTGACGACCCCACAATCCGAATTGCCCTCGGAAATGGAGGAAAGCGCCGCGCAAGCAGCGGCTTTCCTCAAGACGCTGGCGCATCAGGGCCGCTTGATGATCCTGTGCCATCTCGCGGCCGGAGAACGCTCGGTGGGCGAGCTTGAAGCCTTGCTCAAGTTGCGCCAGGCCGCGGTCAGCCAGATGCTGGCGCGTCTGCGAACCGAAGGCCTGGTTTCAACCCGCCGAGAGGGCAAGACGATCTACTATTCGCTGCGCGACGGCAAAGCCAAGCAGGTGATCGAGTTGATGCATTCCCTGTTCTGTAGCCCGCAGGCCTGAACCTGTCAGCGTGATACATAGCCTGCGATCACCTGCAACAGCTTGAACGCGGTCGCAGCATCGTTTTCCACCACGGCCAGGAACTCTTCCTCGCCGATACGCAGGCAGGTCAGATCGGTTTCGGCCACCATGCTGAGTGCACGGGGCTCTTTGCGGATCAGGCCCAGTTCGCCCACCAGGGTGCCGCTGCCGACGCGGGTCACCAGCCGATCCTCCTCGGGCGGCTGCGGCAGGTACAGACCCGCTTCGCCGTCGATGATCATGTAGGCACCATCGGTCGGCTGGTCATCCTTGAGGAACACGACTTCGCCGGCCTTTGCCTCGTACCAGCGCGCACCAAAGGCCAGCAGCCGCAGCTGACGACGATCCAGCCCCGAAAACAGCGGCGTCTGTTCCAAGGCACGCAGCTTTCGCGTGAGGTCCGCCGAGGCTGCACTGTCACCTTCGACATCCGACGGAACCTGATCGGACACTACGCGCCCCTGTCGGATCTCGACGAACATGTCGAAAGCGCCGGGGTTCTTGAACTGTTCGTTCAGATAGATGATCGTGGCGTCCGGAAGCAGCTCTCGCAGGTTTCTGAACACAGCCACCTGCGTGTCCATGCCATAACTCGCCAGCGCGTTTTCCAGTATAAGGATATCCGGCTTCTTGATTGTCGCGCGGGTAAAGGCCAAAGGCTCGGCCAGCGCGGCCGGCAGGTTCTGCCCGCCCAGCGCGACCGGTACATCGTAGATCAGCTCAACCACCAGCGGACGGGCTCCGTTTTCGGTCAGCACGTCTGCGATCACTTTCCGAACCTCGTCCGACCGCGCGCCCCCGATCTGGCTGACCTTGCCGAACAGCGCATTCTCCATAACCGTCAATCCGGGCGCAAAGGTGGCCGGGTCCAGCGGCTCGAACACGTCGTTCAGGCGCTCCATCAACTTGTCGGAATGGCTGTGCCGCAGTTCGAGGATGCGGTTCTTGAGCTCTTCGGAAAAGGCCGGCCCAATCTGTTCGGCCGAGATCACGAAAGGCACGGCCAGCAGGCTGGCCAACTGGTCATCGTCCAACCCCGATGCGCCGGTTTCCCGGGTCCTCTCTACCAGGTCGACAGCGGCTTCGTAGGTGGCGGCCTCGAGACCCAGCTTGCGGAACAACGGGTGATCCGTCCCGTCCAGACCAAAGATCTGACGCAGCATTTCGATCACGTCACGTGTCAGGCCGACCAGTGTTTCATCCAGACCCAACTCGCGCAACTGCCCCAGGAAAACGGTCTGCCGGGCCAGCAACTCTTGAGTCACCTGCACGCGTGGCACAGCAAACAGCAGGTTTTCGGCAACGGGCAGCGCAGCGTTGTACGTCATGCGGTCGAAAATCAGGGCTTGCGACTCCAGACCGGCCTTTTTGACGGCGTCCTGCACTAAGGGCCGCAGCTCGATCAGCTTGGCAGCAAGGTCGGGGTGTTTTTCAGGATCGAAACCCAACTCGGCCCCGCGTTGGAACAAGGTGGGCCCGGAGCCCAGTCCGTCGATCAGCTTCAACCACCAATCGCGCAGCTGCTCGGCCGTTTCGAACCCGGCCAGGGAAGGGTCCAGCCAAGTGGCCCGGAAGGGATCGGGGCTGTTGCCCGCACGCAGCGTTTCAAGGTGGTCCGCGTCCTCCGGTGGAGCGGTCAGAGGCCTGAGCTGCATCGGCATCATCACGTTGCCGCCAACGGTTCCCTGGAACATCACCGGTCGCGATGTGGCATGACCGATCCGGGCCGCCACGACGGCCTGGTGCAGCGAGGACAGGTTAACACCCCCGATTTCGACCCGGCCCGAACTTGGCAGGATCTCCCGGGTCAATAGATCCGCCAGGGCCCGGCGGTCCTCTTCGCTGGGGGCGGCGACCCCTATGGTCTTACCGGCGGGGAAGGTCAGGTTCAGATCATCCAGAACCTGATTGCCATCCAGATCACGCACTGAGACTTGCTCCAACTCGATCGGGCCATTCAGGTGCGGTCGGCTGTCGGGCTCGCCTTCGAACAGGGTTTCATCCAGCATGCCGCTCGGGGCGAACCGTTCGATGACCACCTCCCAGCGCAGAGACATGTCCTGTGTCTGGTTGTAATAGGTCAGCAGTTCCTTCCAGGGCGAGCTGAGGTCCTTGTAGGCAGCGAGCGCGGCCACGAGAGCACCGAGCGAAACTGACCCCTGCAGAACCAGCAAACCACCGACCAGGTAGAATAGGAACGGAGTCAATTGAGAGATGAAGTTGTTGATGAACTTCATGAAGAATTTTTTCTGGTAGATCTCGAACCGGATGCTGAACAGCCGGGACAGTTGATCTGAAATCAGCGCTCGGCGGTGGCGCCAGCCGCCGTTCTGCCGCAGGGTTGCCGCGCCTGCTGCATTCTCGCCGATCTGAGCCGCCAGTACGCGCACCTCTTGGATCCGGCGCTTGTTCAACAGGTTGATCTGGCGCTGCAATCGCGGGATCAGCCAGGCCTGCAATGGGATCAGCGCGACAGCAGCCAATCCGAACCAGACGCTTTGCAGGAATAGAAAGGACAGGATTGTCAGCATCTGCCCCGCCTGAAGGACAGGCTGGCTGATCGCATCGCCCATCAGCCCGCCCATCGGCTCGCTTTCGGCGGTGATCATCGAGACCAGTTCGCCCTGACTGACGCGCTCGAAATAGGGTTGAGGAAACAACAGTGCGCGATTGATCAACTGGTATCTGAACCGGCGCAGCATTCGTTCGCTGAGAACGCCTTTCATCGTGTTGATGCGCATCTTCATCAAACCATGCGCCAACACCGCCGCCAAAAAGGCGAAGCACAAAATTACCAAAAACGTCGTCTGCGACAGACTGTATCCCCAGACATCCACGATCTCGCTGGAGGCGCCGATTGCGTCGTTGATGATGCGTTTGGGCAATTCAAGCGTCAGGTACAGCAGCGGGAACAAAGTTGCCGTCACGGCCAGCAGAACAAGCTGATCACGCTTGGAATACTTCCAAATAAATCCAAAAATTGAACGTTCTATGGCCCCTGCCCCTACTGGTGACCCGAAACTGTTTTGCAGCGATCCTGCCGCGGTCAAAGCAGCACGACGGTACTGCAATCGCGCTTGGATAGGCAAATGGTTTCCAAGGCGAAAACTATTTCGACTTGTGTGAACTAGTTCATTTGCGATCCTGTCTCATAGCCCTTAGTCTGAAGGTCAGGACGATATCGGGAGGGTAGTTATTGCCTGCTACACTTGGCACTGTGTTGCTTCTGCTGTGTGCACTGCAGATCAAACACATGTTTGCCGATTTCTACCTTCAAACGCCCAAGATGCTGTCTGGGCGGGGGGAGTACCTGCATGTCGGGCGCGCACAGCATGCCGCGGTGCATGTTGTGGGCTCAGTCGTGGTTTTCCTGATATTCGGCGCGCCGCTTTCGTTCATTCTGATCATCGGTGCGCTTGAGTGGATCGTGCATTTCAATATCGATTTCGCCAAAGCCAGCTATTCCGACAAGAAACAATTGCAACCTGATCAGGCCGCCTTTTGGCGGGCCGCCGGTCTGGATCAATGCCTTCACAACCTCACTTACATCGCGATGGCCTGGGCCTGGGTTGAATTCGTCGCGCGCTAGTCAGAACTCGACCGAACGATTGCGTTTGACCGCGCGCAGAACCACATTCGTCTGTGCACTTGCGACGGCCGGCAAACGAAACAGAAACCTCTCCAAAAAGACGTTGTAGGCGGCAAGATCGGGACACTGCACTCGCAGGTGATAGTCTGCCTGACCGGTCGTTGCGAAACATTCCTGAACTTCCTTGCAGGTTTCGATTGCCCGGATGAACTCCACGATCTTGTCGGGATCATGCCGCGTCAGATGCACATGTACGATCGCCTCGAACCCCAACCCCAGCGCGACCGGGTTCACAACTGCGCCGTAGCGTTCAATGATCCCGGCCTCTTCCAATGCGCGCACCCGTCTCCAAAGGGCCGAGGTCGACATACCGACCGCATCGGCAAGGTCCGCATTCGACACACGGCTGTCCCTTTGTAGCAGGGTCAGAATCCGGCGATCTCTGTCGTCCAACTGCATCATTTGGTAAACCTTTTCGTCTTCTTAGCGTTTATCGGCAAATTTTTTCGAAATGATATCAAGCTTGCGGACCCATTGGCACAACATTTCGCAAATACCGAACTACAGTTGTTCAATCTCAAATCCAATCCAGGTCCAAGCCATGAGCCGCCACGACAGCACTCTTCGCACTTATCAACTCACAGACCGGTACGAACAGACCGAGGGTCGCGTGTTCCTGACCGGCACGCAGGCGCTGGCGCGCATCCTGATGGATCAGGCGCGGCGCGACCGCGATGCAGGGCTGAACACGGGCGGGTTCGTCTCGGGCTATCGCGGCTCGCCCTTGGGCGGGCTGGACCTGGAGCTGTGGCGCGCGCGCGAACGGCTGAAATCCGACCGCATTACGTTTATGCCCGCCGTGAACGAAGATTTGGGCGCAACCGCCGTTCTGGGCGCGCAGCAGGCGACGCTGGACCCGCAGTGCGAATTCGAAGGCATCTTCTCGATGTGGTATGGCAAGGGGCCGGGCGTCGACCGCTCGGGCGATGCGCTGAAGCACGGCAATGCCTATGGCTCGGCGCCTAAGGGCGGCGTGCTGGTCGTGGCCGGCGACGACCATGGCTGCGTCAGCTCCTCGATGCCGCACCAGTCCGACGTTGCCTTCATGGCATGGTTCATGCCCACGCTGAACCCCGCCTCGGTCGAGGAGTATCTGGAATTCGGCGAATACGGCTTTGCACTGTCGCGGTTTTCCGGCACCTGGGTCGGGTTCAAGGCGATCTCGGAAACCGTCGAAAGCGCCCGCTCGGTCGAGCTGCGCCCCGACCGACAGTACATCCTGCCCGAGATCGAGCTGCCCCCCGGCGGGTTGCATGTTCGCGCCGCCGACCTGCCCTCGCCCGAGATCGAGACCCGCATCCAGCACAAGCTGCGCGCCGTGCGCGCCTTTGCCGAGGCCAATCCGATCGACCGGCGCATCCATGACATCGACAACGCCAAGTTCGGCTTTGTCACCACCGGAAAGGCCCATCTTGACCTGATGGAGGCGTTGCGCCTGCTGGGGCTGGACGAGGCCGCCTGCCGCCGTCTGGGCATCGACATCTACAAGGTCGGCATGGTCTGGCCACTGGCGCGGCGCAACGCGCTGCGCTTCGTGAAGGGCAAGGCCGAGGTGCTGGTGGTCGAAGAAAAGCGCGGCATCATCGAAAGCCAGTTCAAGGAATATTTCTATGACTGGCCCGGCGACAAGCCGCACAAGATGGTGGGCAAATACGACAGCCACGGCGAGCCGCTGATCCCCTGGACGGGTGAACTCAGCCCGCTGATGCTGGTGCCCATCGTGGCCGACCGCCTGCACCGGTTTTTCCCCGAAGAGGACCTGCCCGCCAAGGCCAAGGCGCTGACGGACCAGCCGCCGCAACTGATCAATGTGCCGGGCGCGACCCGCACGCCCTATTTCTGCTCGGGCTGCCCGCACAACACCTCGACCAAAGTGCCCGACGGCTCGATCGCGGCCAGTGGCATCGGCTGCCACGTCATGGCCTCGTGGATGGATCGCCACACCGTCGGCTATGCCCAGATGGGCGGCGAAGGCGTGCCGCATGTGGTGGCGTCCAAGTTCAACGGCGGCAAGCACATCTTCCAGAACCTCGGCGAGGGCACCTGGTATCACTCGGGCTCGCTGGCGATTCGGCAGGCGGTCGCGGCCGGGACCAACATCACCTACAAGATCCTCTACAATGACGCCGTGGCCATGACCGGTGGCCAGCCGGTGGACGGCCCGGTCAGCGTCGCCGGCATCGCCCAGACCTGCCGCGCCGAGGGCGTGGAACGGATCGCCGTCGTCTCGGACGACATCTCGAAGTTCCACCACGCGGATTTCCCGTCGGAAACCACGTTCCACGACCGCGCCGAACTGGACACCTTGCAACGCGAGTTGCGCGAGATCCCGGGCGTGACCGTTCTGATCTATGAACAGACCTGCGCCACCGAAAAGCGCCGCCGCCGCAAGCGCGGCACGATGGAGGACCCCAAGCGGTTCGTCTGGATCAACGATCTGGTCTGCGAGGGCTGCGGCGACTGCTCGGTCGAGTCCAACTGTTTGAGCGTCGAGCCGCGCGAAACCCCGCTGGGCCGCAAGCGCAAGATCAATTTGAGCTCGTGCAACAAGGATTTCTCGTGCCTCAACGGATTCTGCCCCAGCTTCGTGACCATCGAAGGCGGCGAACGCCGCAAACGCATGGCAAAGCTGGAACTGGCAACACTCGAGGACGGGCTGCCCGACCCTGCCCTGCCCCGCCTGGACAAACCGTTCGAGCTGCTGGTTACCGGCGTGGGCGGCACGGGTGTGGTAACGGTGGGGGCGCTGATCACGATGGCGGCCCATCTCGAGGGGAAAGGCGCCTCGGTCCTGGATTTCACAGGCTTTGCACAGAAATTCGGAACCGTTCTCAGCTATATCCGTTTGGGCGACACTCCAAACGCATTGAACCAGGTCCGCATTGATCAGGGCGCGGCCGATGCGGTGATTGGTTGCGACGTCGTCGTCAGTTCGGCCCCCAAAGCCTCGGCGCATTACCGCAAAGGTACGCGCGTGGTCCTGAACCGGGCGGAAATGCCGACCGGCGATATCGTTCTGCGCCGCGACGCTCAGTTGCAGGTAAATGCCCGTGAACAGGCCATTCAGAACGTGGTCGGGGCGGAAAACCTGTTCGGTTTCGACGCCAACGCGGTGGCGGAAACCCTGCTGGGTGATGCGGTGTTTGCCAATGTGATCATGCTGGGTTTTGCGTGGCAGCACGGTCTTGTCCCGGTATCGCAAGTCGCGCTGGGTCAGGCGGTTCTGCTAAACGGCGTCGCTGTCGAGAAGAACCGTCTGGCTTTTGCAATCGGGCGCAACATGGCGGTTCGTCCGGACGTTCTGGCGCTGCCTTCCGACGACGTTGGTTCGGAAGAAACTCTGGATCAGATGATTGCGCGCCGCACCGCCTACCTGACCGAGTATCAAAACGCGAAATACGCGCAGGCCTACGCCGATCGTATCGCCACCCTCCGCTCGGCGCTGCCGCAGGCTGACGAGACCCTGCTGCGCAGCGTCGCTCGCAACCTGTTCCGCTTGATGTCCTACAAAGATGAGTTCGAAGTCGCGCGGCTGATGACTTCGGACCATTTCGCAAAGGAACTGGCCAACCAGTTCGAGGGCGATTTTGCGGTCCGTTTCCACATGGCTCCGCCCCTGCTGAGCCGCAAAACGGATGCCCGGGGCCGACCGCTGAAAAAGGCGTTCGGACCTTGGATGCAGCCGGTTCTGCGGGGCCTGTCAAAGATGCGGGCACTGCGCGGAACAGCTCTCAATCCGTTTGGCTATCATGCCGAAGCGCGCCTGCACCGCGATCTGCTGAATTGGTACCAGGGGCTGTTGGACCGCCTTGTGGCAGAGTACGGGGATCGGGATACCGAAACGTGGCAAAGCATCCTGTCCTGCGCTGACGAGATCCGCGGTTACGGCCCGGTTCGGATACAAGCGGCCGAGACCGCCAGACGAAAGGTCGATGACTTGTTGCGCGCGCCGCGCGCTCAGGCCGCCTGATCCAGCGCCGAGGCTTTGTAGGCCGCAAGCCAAGCCGCATCCAGCCGGTCGACAACGGCTGGATTGAACCGGTCTTCGACCTCCCAATACCGGCCGGATGGCACCATGTAGCCCGCCTCGTACTCGGCCTGCAGCAGAGCATCGACGTGTTCAGTGCGCGGCCGGGCCTCGGGGATCTTTTCGGTATGAGAGACGGACGGATAGACCAGCCGGCTGGGTCCAACGGACAACCGCACCACGTTGCAATCCTGACGCGCCGCCAGCAGCGCCAGCCGTGCCGATTTCGCCTCGAGCGAACGCAGGGTGACGTCGGCACGCAAGGGATCGGCCGTTCCCTGGCCGTAGAAATGGGTATTGCCCGAGCGCGGATAGACCATGTCGCAGCCAAAGAAGGCAATCACCGATGGTTTGAGAGCGCCCAGCGCCCAGTACCCGGCGGTAAAGGCCATGGTGCCTCCGGCATAGACGAAACCGCCATACGCGTTCTGGATCGGGACATAATCCTGCGCCGTCACGATGCGCTGTGTCGCTGTCAGACAGTCGGGACGGTTCTCGGCCGGAAAATCCTCGGGATGGATCAGGAAATCCCAATCTTCGCGGATGCGCCAGGCGTTGTTGATGACCACGATGTGAGTGAACGGCCCACGCGCCCATTCCCGTGCCGCCAGCGCTGCGGCCGCACTTCCCAAGATCAGAACTTTGGTGTCATTCTCCGCCATCGCGCCCGCCCTTTCTCAGTGTTTCCAGAGAGCTAGCGCATTTGTCCGGCTTGGCTAGCCAAGGACGGAAAAACTGCTTTCCTCGTTGATGGGTCGCTTGCGGGAGTAAAAGCCCGCGTCGATGGTGCGTTTGATATGGGGCAGCTCGAATTGCAGGGGCTGGGCGTCGTGATCCGCCCCGCCCTCGCAATACTCGACCAACGCGGCCATCATCTTGCCCGCGATCGGCGCGTTCTTGTACTGGTTCCCGCTGGTGCCGCAGGCCATGTAAAACCCTGGCAGGCTGGACTTGTCATAGATCGGGATCCAGTCGGTCGAGGCGTCGTACAGATCGACCACTCCCCGCGTTCTGGACGGAATGCCCATGCTGGGAACGCGCTGCGCGTATCGCATAGCCTGCGTCGTCCACTGGTCGGTGAAGTCGTGGTTGTAGTGCACATCGTCCTCGCACCACTGATGCGGGTCGCAGTCCGGGTCTTCCGAGCCGATCAGGATATGGTTGCCATGTTCCGGCCGGCAGTAGCAGGCGATATCGCCGTCCGATACGATGGTTCCCTGACGCTCGAAATCGAACCCTTCCGGCGCGGGAACGTGGACCACCTCCTGCCGCAGCGGGCGGGTTTCGATGGTCATGTCGTCCAGCACACCCGCCATGCGGTTGATGATCGACGATCCCGGCCCGGCCACGTTGATCACCACCGGCGCGTAAATCTCTTCGTCCGAGGCCAGCCTGACGCCTTTGACTCTGCCACCTTCCTGCAGAATTTCGACGACCTCGGCCCCGGTCCGCACCTGCGCGCCGCGCTGCGTGGCCGCTTGCATCAGGTTCTGCGCGGACAGGGCCGGGTCTGTGACATAACCGGCCTTGGGCCAGAACACCGCCCCCTGCATCCTGCTGCCATTGGGCTGACCAAAGGCTGGATCGTCCATCCGTTTGGCCGGGGCAAAACTGTCCAGAGAATAGATCGGCAGGCGGTCGAGTATCTGTTCGGCCGACCATTCCTCAAACGGGCAATCCAACTCGGCACTGTATTTCATGTGCCTTGACAGGTGGCCGTTGGCCTCTGTTTTCATGACAAGGCAGCCCGTCTCGCAGAACTGCGCCAGATCGGCCCCATCGGGCAGGCCAAGATAGTCGGCCCAGTCGCGCCAGTAATGGTAGCCCTCCCACGCAAAGGCGGTGCCGTCGAAGGTGGAATAATGCATCCGGATGATCGCGCAGGACCCGGCGGTCGAGCCGTGCCCCACCTGCGCGTTGCGGTCCAGCGACAGGGTCTTCCAGCCGGCCTTGGCCATCTCGAACGCGATGGCGGCACCGATCACGCCGGTTCCGATGATGATTGCGTCAGGCTGGCTCATGGCTTGATCCTCCCTCCCAGCAGCGCTTGGCATAGGCGCTGAATTCCTCGATTTCCTCGGGGCGCGGCTCGACCCCGGTAAAGACGTACAGGTAGTGCGGCACCAGAGACAGGCGCGTCGCCAATGGCTCGTTCAACTGCGCCAAATCATAGCCGATCTGCATGTAGTAAAGCACGCGCGCGCGGGTCTCGGCCTCGACCGCCTCATAGCCATGGCGGGCGAACATGGCGCGCAGCGCGGCCAAGCGGCGGGCATCGGACTGGTCCAGCATCCGCCGCACCTTGCCCGACCGCCGCGCCCAGTCGCGCACGGCAAAGTCAAGCGCCGTGTCGAAAAGGGCGGTGTTGACCACGCAGCGATGCACGTTGCAGACGGCGGCGGTGATGGTCTGGGCCGGGGCCTCGGCCTGCGCGATCAGGGCGGCGGTGTTGGTGGCCTGCCAGCGATCCAGCAGCGCATCCAGCAGGTGCTGCCGGGACTTGAAGTACCAGTAAAACGAGGACCGCGACACCGCCATGCGGTCGGCCAGGTTCAGAACCTTGACCTGCTCGACCCCGTCCGAGATCAGCACATCCATCGCCACGTTCAACCAGTCATCGCGCGTGACCTTGACGTTCCCGACCAGAGGCTCGGCCTTGGGGTCGTCACGATGCAGGATGGGTTTGCTGTTCATCTCAACTCTCCGGCGGCGCACCGCCCTCGGCGGTTCGGCGGGCAATGAAGTCGCGCATGGCGTCCAGCCCCGGCTGGTCCTGCGCGGGTGGTTCGAAATTGTTCAGAATGTCACGCCAAACCGCAGTGGCCCGGTAGTTCGCATCGACCGATCCGCGTTCGGTCCAGGTACCGAAATTGGCATAGTCATGCAGGTGCGGTTCGTAGAACTCGGTAGTGTAGCGCTCCATCGTCTGGCTGGCGGCGAAGAAATGGCTGCCGGGCTCGACCTCGCGCAAGGCAGTGTCAAAGCCAATCTCAGCCTGACCGGCCTGAGCCCCTGCGCACAGCTCGGCTACCATGTTCAGCACCTCGGCATCGCAGACCAGCTTTTCGAAGGACACGGTAAGCCCCCCTTCCAGCCACCCGGCCGAATGGATGATCACGGTGGCCCCCGCCATCAGGCAACCCCACAGCCCGAACTGGTTTTCATTGGCGGCCTGCACGTCATTGGCGTTCGAGGCCGAGCCGGCCGCCGACCGCCACGGCAGCCCCAGATGCCGCGCCAACTGCCCCGCCGCCAGCGAGGCCTGAAAATGCGAGGGCGTGCCAAAGGCCGGGGCGCCGGATTTCATGTCCACGTTGCTGGTGAAGGTGCCATAGCAGACCGGCGCGCCGGGTTTTGCCAGTTGGGTCAGAGTCAGGGCGGCCAGCACCTCGGCATGGGACAGGGTGATCGCGCCCGCGACCGTGATCGGCGCCATCGCTCCCATCAAGGTGAACGGCGTGATAATCGACATCTGCCCGTGGCGGGCAAAGTCGATCAGCCCCTGCGCCATCGGAATGTCCAGGGTGCGCGGGCTGTTGGTGTTGATGATCGTGTAGCAATGCGGGTGGGCGCGGAACTCGTCATCGGACAGACCGCGCGCGACGGCCAGCATCTGGAAACAATCCATCACCTGCGGCGTCCCGCGCGAGAAGAAGAACGGGAACTTGTCGGTCAGCTCGATCTGCGCCTGCGTGGTGAAATAGTGGCGCAGGTGGGTCGGCACGTCCTGCGGCTCGACCTGCGGCGAGATCATCTGGAACACGTCGAAATGATGGGTGAGCTTCAGGAATTCGAGGTAATCCTGCCCGCTGGCCGGGCGGCGGCCGCGTTCGAGATCGGTGGCATTGGGCGCCCCTGCGCCGGGCTGAAAGACAAGGCTCCCCAGCTCCAGCGTGAAGTCGCGATGCCGCGCCCCGGCCCTGCAGGCGATGGATTTCGGGGCCGAGGCCACCGCAGCCTCGACCAGATCGCGGCCGATGAACACCATTTCGCTGTCTTCATCCACCCGCGCGCCTGCAGCGGCAAAGAGACGCCGCGCCTCGGGCAGCAGGACCTTGACGCCCAGTTCCTCAAGCGTGCGCAGAGCGGTTTCGTGCATGTCGGCGATCTGGTCGGCGGGAAAGACCTCCATCACCGGAAACGGGTTGCGCAACTGGCGATAATTCACGTCCCGATGGGTCGCGGGTGCGGACTCCGCACCCCGGCCCCGCCTTCGCCGATCCCTGCCCCGGGCCGCCACGATCAGCCCCTCATCGCCTTGCCCTCGGGATCATATGGCGACGGCGCGATCACCCGCGCGGGCCGCTCGACCCCGACCACGTGCACCGACAGTTCGGTGCCCGGCCGCGCCTTGTCGCGGTCCACCAGCGCCATCGCCAGCGACTTGCCGATATAGTGGCCATACCCGCCCGAGGTCACGAAACCCACGCGCTGGTCGCCCGCCCAGACCGGCTCGTACCCGCTGGCATCCGCATCCAGCGCGTCCACCTCGAGCGTCACCTGAACCTGCGCCGGGCCGTTGCCCTCACGCTGGGCCAATGCCGCGTCCTTGCCGATGAAGTCCTTGGTCCAGTCGATCCAACGGTCCATGCCAGTCATGCCGGGGGTGTAGGCCTGGGTGAATTCGGCCGACCAGATGCCAAAGCTCTTCTCAAGCCGCGTGGACAGCATCGCGTTGAAGCCGCATTCGCGGATGCCTTCGCTGGCTCCGGCCTCGAGCAGCGCGCGGCGCAGGGCGATGTGGTCGCCATACCGGCAGTTGATCTCATAACCCTTTTCGCCAGTGACCGACATGCGGGCCACCCGGGCGCGCACGAGGCCGATGTCGTAGTCACCGCAGCCCATGAATTTCAGGGTTGAGATATCCTGTTCGGCCAGTTTCTCGACCACCGCCTGTGATTTCGGGCCAACCACGGCAAAGCCGCAGACCTCTTCGCCGAGGTCGCGCACCTGTACGCCATCGATCATGTGATCGTCGAACCAGCGCATGTGCCAGGCCCGCAGGTAATAGCTGCCCATGATCCACCAGGTGCCGTCGCCCCAGTTCAGCACCGTCAGGTCGCCCTTGAGCCGCCCGTTCTCGCCCAGCATCGGCGCCAATTTCGCGCGGCCCGGTCCCGGCAGTTTCGAGGCCATCACCTTGTTGAGCCAGATTTCCGCATTGGGCCCCGAAACCTCGAACCGTGAGAACCCGGTGATGTCCATCAGGCCCACGCCTTCGCGGATGGTGCGGCATTCCTCGGCCACGATGTCGAAGGCGTTCGAGCGTTTCAGGGTCGGCGTTTCCTCGAACCCCTTGGGCGCGAAATAGAGCGGCACCTCGAGATCCCAGCTGACCCCCCATTTGCAACCCGCTTCGGTCATCGCGTCATGGGCCGGCGACATTTTCAACAGGCGTCCGGCGGGCAACTGCTCGTTCGGATAGGTCATCACGAAACGGCGTGAATAGAACTGGCCCGTCGTCTCGCGGATGTAGCGCTTGTTCTGGGCAAAGTCGCCATAGCGCGCCACGTCCATCGGCCAGGCGTCGGCCTCGGGCTCGCCATGGATCATCCATTCGGCCAGCGTCTTGCCGACGCCGCCGCCTTGAAGGAACCCGGCCATCACCGCGCAAGCGGTCCAATAGCCCCGCTTGCCCGGCACCGGACCGACCAGAGGGTTGCCGTCGGGCGAGAAGGTGAAGGCACCGTTCACCCATGTCTTGATGCCCACGTTCTGGATCGCCGGATAGCGTTCGAAGCCCAGCGTCAGTTCGTTCTCGATGCGGTCCAGCTGCTCCTGAAACAGCTCCTCGCCATAATTCCATGGCGCGCCGTCCATAGCCCAGTGTTCGTGATCGACCTCGTAGATGCCGACCAGAACACCCTTCTGGTCCTGCCGCATGTAGGTGAAGCCCTCGAGATCCACGGTCATCGGCATCTCGAAATCGGCCGCTGCGACCTCGGGCACCGTGTCGGTGATCAGGTAATGGTGCTTCAGTGGCGACACCGGCAGTTCGACCCCTGCCATGCGCCCCAGCTGCTTGGCCCACAGGCCGGCGGCGTTGACCACATGCTCGCAGGTGATCGTTCCCCTGTCGGTCACCACCTGCCAGCCATCGGCGGTCTGGATCAGTTCCTCAACCTTGGTTTCCTCGTAGTATTCCGCCCCGCGTTTTTTGGCTGCGGTGGCATAGGCCTGCACGGTGCCGGTGGTGTCGATGTAGCCCTCCCGGTCGGCCCACATCGCGCCCAGAATGCCGTCGGTGGACATGATCGGGCAGCGTTTCTGCGCCTCTTCCGGGCTCAGCAATTCGCAGTCGTCGATGCCAATGGACTGAAAGATGCGGTAGTTCGCCTGCAACCACTCCCACCGTTCGGGGGTTCCGGCCAGCGTCAGGCCGCCGGTCATGTGCAGGCCGATATTCTGGCCCGATTCCTTCTCGATCTCGCTCAGCAAGTCGATCGTGTAGGCCTGCAGCGCCGCCATGTTCGGATCGGCGTTCAGCGCGTGGATGCCCCCCGCCGCGTGCCATGACGACCCCGAAGCCAGCCGCCGGCGTTCCAGCATAACCACATCCGGCCAGCCGAACTTGGCCAGATGATACAGAACCGAGGCGCCGACGACGCCACCCCCGATGACTACAACGCGATACTGCGATTTCATCCCGACCTCCCCTGGACGATTCCCAAAGGACGCTAGGGGCACTGTTCACTTCTGTCTAGACATTTCTGTACAGTGCTGTCAGGCGCTGGCGCTGGGTCGCGCCTGCACGCTGTCGAACCAGGCCCGGGTTGCCGTGTTGCCCTCGGGGATGCGCATCTTGATGACACGGGCGAAATCCACGAACACGAAGGTCGAGATATCGGCCAGCGAGAACGCCTCGCCCGCGATGAAGGCGCTGTCTTGCAGACGTTCTTCGAGCAAGTCGAAGAACGCTCCGACGCGCGCGAGGCCGCGTTCGGCCAGTTCCGGGATCTGCGCGTGGTTCTGCGGTCCGGGGATGGCGCGGTCCTTGAAGGCCGGATGCGTGTTGCGCAGCGCGTCTGCGATGGGCGCCCCGCCCTGTTGCTCGACGATCGCGTTCCACATCAGCACCAGCCCTTTCTCGTCCGGTGTCCGCCCCATCAACGGAGGCTCAGGGAAGCGCGCCTCGAGATAGGCAGCGATGCCGAGGTTTTCGGTCAGAACGGTCCCCTCGTCGGTAACCAGAACCGGAATGGTGGCGCGGGGGTTCACCTTTCGGAACGCCTCGCTCATTTGCTCGCCCTTGGCGATCGAGATGTCGCGGGTTTCGATCTGCAGCCCCTTTTCGGCGATGAACATCCGGGCACGGCGCGGGTTCGGGGCGGTCGAGCAATCGTAAAACAGCATGGGCGGTCCTTTGCGTGAACGTCACGCGTAGGTTAGACCGCCCGCCGTGCCGGGATCGAGTCCCCGCGCAAAGTGACCCTGCGGAACGCCGCTCAGCGCCGGTAGATAAAGCAGCGATCCGGAACCGCATCTGCGGGAAGGGTCTGCTCCGTGAGCGTCTCGAAATACATCCGGTCGCTCGAGACCATCAGCCCGCCCTCGGCCAGCAGCGGTTCGATCAGGGGTGACACAAAGCGGGCGAAGGCATCGTTCTTTTCGCGGTTGTGGCCGCCCAGATCGGCATGGATCAGGCTGGCGGTCGCGCCGAACCGATCCAGCGCGGCGGGCAGCGTCTCGCGCACGTCGCCCAGGATCAGACGATCTTCGGGCGGGGTGGAATCGGGGTGCGAGGCCACAGCACGTTCGAACACATAGACGGGTCGGTTGCGGACCCGGTTCATCATGTGATGATAAGTGCGCCCGTTTCCCAGACCCAGTTCGAACACCGGACCGGCCAAATCGGCCGTGTCGGCAATCGCGAAATCCAGACATGCCCGCTGCGAGACCATGCGATCAATGAACAGATCCAGTCGGCTTTGCGCGTCGGACATTGCGAAATATCTCCCTGATACCTTAACGACCACCAATCGCGGCCAATCGCGGCTTTGATGACAAAAACTCAAGACTTTGTGTAGGCACAATGCACTGTTCGTCACGTTTCCGCGACATTTCAGCCCAAGAAGGTATTTGACTAGTCGCCCCCAAGCGCGCGAAACTGCGACAAAAAACCAGGGAGTTCAAAACCAATGTCACGTGGTGGCCACACGGGTGGAAAGCCCGCATGACGGCCTTGCTGTCTGTCCGAGACCTGAGCATCGGTTTCGGCGCCGGGGAGCCCGTCGTCAGAGATGTGAATTTCGATGTCGAGGCCGGGCAAACGCTGGCATTGGTCGGGGAATCCGGGTCGGGCAAGACGATCTCTTGCCGGGCGGTGCTGCGCATTCTGCCCAGAACGGCCCAGATCCGCAGCGGCGTGATGCAGCTGAACACCTCCAAGGGCAGCGTCGCGCTGTCCGAAATTTCCGAACGTGAGATGCGTGGCATCCGCGGCAATCGAATTTCGATGATCTTCCAAGAACCTATGCGGTCGCTGTCTCCGTTGCACAAGATCGGCAACCAGGTCAGCGAAGTTCTGTGGCTGCATCGGGGCGCCTCCGAGTCTGAGGCCCGCAAGGAAGTGCTGTCGCAGTTCGAACGCGTGGGTTTTCCCGATCCGGCGCGTGCCTATGACTCGTATCCCTTCGAACTTTCGGGCGGGATGCGTCAACGCGCGATGATTGCGATGGCGATGGTGTCCAAACCGGAATTGCTGATTGCCGACGAACCGACAACTGCGCTGGATGTGACGACCCAGGCTCAGGTGCTGGGACTGATCAAGGATCTGCAGAAAGAAACTGGTATGGCGCTGGTTTTGGTGACGCATGACCTGGGCGTGGTCGCCAATATGGCCGAACAGGTCGTCGTCATGCACAAAGGCCGGGTGATGGAGGCGGGTTCAGCCGAGCTGATCCTGAATGCTCCGGCCCATCCCTATACCCGCCAGCTGTTTGATGCGGCCCCCGAGATCCCGGACAAAGAAGCCGTGGGAATTCCGATGCCGGACGAGGATCTGATCCTCGACATGAAGGATGTGTGCAAGACCTACACGATGCGGTCGTCGCGCGGTTGGAAAGCGGACAAGCTGATTTATGCCTGCCGGGGCGTCGACCTGAAACTGGCCCGCGGCAAGACGTTGGCCGTAGTCGGCGAAAGCGGATCGGGCAAGACCACCGCGGCCCGGATCGCGCTGGGGGCCGAGTTGCCAGACCCGGGCGGCGAAGTGCTTTTTCGCGCCGCGCCGGGCGAGGACCCGATACGCGTCCACCAGATGACCCGCGAGGAGCGCACGGCGTTTCAGCGCAAGGCTCAGATGGTGTTTCAGGATCCCTACAGTTCTCTGAGCCCGCGCATGCGCATTCAGGATGCGATGACCGAACCGCTGGAGATCCACAATATCGGTACGACGGCCGAGCGCCGCGACAAGGCCGCTGAGATGCTCGAACGCGTGGGATTGAACGCCGGGATGCTCAAGCGCTACCCCCACGCTTTCTCCGGCGGTCAACGCCAACGCCTGTCAATCGCCCGTGCGATGATGCTGGATCCGTCCCTGATCGTCTGCGACGAGCCGACATCGGCTTTGGACGTTTCGGTCCAAGAGCAAATCCTGACCCTTCTGGAAAGACTGCAGGACAGTCTGAACCTGTCCTATCTTTTCATTTCTCACGATCTGGCCGTGGTCGCCCGTATCGCGGACGAGGTCGCGGTCATGCGCCAGGGGCTGGTCGTCGAACAGGCTCCACCCGAGACGTTGTTCTACAACCCGCGCCACCCCTACACCAAGGCTCTGATTGCCGCACAACCCGAACCCGATATCAATCGTCCCATCGATCTGAAGCTGGTCGCCCTTGGCGCCGGGTCTCCGGACAGTTGGGATGACGCCTTTAGATTCTCTGACACCATGATACCTTCACTCGTGGAAATGGAGCCCGGCCATAAGGTACGTTGCCATGTTTAAGACCACTCGATTCAAGTTTCTGGCCGCCGCGCTGACGCTGGGCGCGGCGCTGCCCGCCTGGGCCGACACCCTTCCCGACCTGCAGGAAAGCACGTTCTGGAAAGCCGAGGTGGACATCGGAAACCTGCCCCCGGTGCAAGATCGCATCCCGCAGGAACCGCTGATCGTCGACCTGTCTTCGAAAGGGCGCGAATTCGGCAAACAGGGCGGAACCCTGCGCACGATGGTCACCCGGTCCAAGGATATCCGGCAGATGGTGGTCTATGGCTACGCCCGACTGGTGGGCTTCGATGCCCAGTACAATCTGGTCCCCGATCTGCTGGCGTCTTACGACAACGAAGAAAACCGCAAGTACACTCTGCACCTGCGCAAGGGGCACAAATGGTCGGACGGCACACCTTTCACCTCGGAAGACTTCCGATACTGGTGGGAAGACGTGGCCAACAACGAGCTCCTCAGCCCGTCCGGCCCCCCAGATTTCCTGCGGGTTGAGGGCAAACTCCCCACTGTCACGTTCCCGGACGAAACGACGGTGATCTACGAATGGGACGACCCGAACCCGAACTTTCTGGCCTCACTGGCGCAGGCGCGACCACCATTCATCTACCGCCCTGCTGCGTTCCTGAAGCGTTATCATGAGAAATATGCCGACAAGGAAAAGCTGGACTTCGAGGTCAGTGACGCACGTGTCAAGAGCTGGGCCGCCCTGCACAACAAGCTGGACAACCTCTACAAGTACGACAATCACGAACTGCCCACTCTGCAGCCGTGGCTGAACGCGAGCTCGGGCAAGAAGATCCGGCACAATTTCGTCCGCAACCCCTATTACCACCGCATCGACTCGAAGGGTTTGCAACTGCCATACATCGACGTAGTCGAGATGGAGATCGTTGCTCCCGGCCTGGTGGCGGCCAAGGCCAATGCCGGTGAGGCCGACCTGCAGGGTCGTGGACTTGATTTTCGGGATGCCTCGATCCTAAAAAAGGGCGAAGCCAACGGAAATTACAAAACTCTACTCTGGAAAACCGGTGTCTCGTCACAGATCGCGATCTACCCAAACCTGAATTTTGAAGACGAGGTCTGGCGCAATGTGCTGCGCGATGTCCGTGTCCGTCGCGCTCTTTCGCTGGCCATCGACCGTCAGACCATCAACCAAGCGCTGTACTTCAAACTGGCGCATCCGGCCGCCATGTCGGTTCTGCCTGCCTCGCCCTTCTACAGTGAAGAGAATGCGCAGGCCTGGGCGCAATACGACGTCGCACAGGCCAACGCCCTGCTGGACGAGGTCGGGCTGACGCAGCGCGACAAGAACGGCATACGCCTGTTGCCGGACGGCCGCCCCATGGAACTGGTGATCGAGACGGCCGGGGAACGCCAAGAGGTCGAGAACGCGCTGCAGATCGTGACTGATACGTGGCGGGAAATCGGGGTGAAACTGGTCATGCGTCCGCTTGACCGCGACATCCTGCGCAACCGTGTTTTTGCCGGCAATACGATGGCTTCGGTCTGGTATGGCTGGGATGATGGCATCCCGCAGCTGCATACGTCACCGGTTTACCTGGCCCCGACCGACCAGGTGTTTCTGGCCTGGCCAAAATGGGGGCAGCACTATCAAACCGGCGGCGAAGCCGGCGAGCCGCCCGACCTGCCCGAAGCCCAGCGCTTGCTGGAGTTGAACCACATCTGGGAACTTGCAAAAACCGAGGATGAACGCCGGGCGGTCTGGGAGGAAATGTTGAAGATACACGCCGACCAGATCTATGGCATCGGAATTCTGAACGGCGCGCCCCAGCCGATCGTGGTTTCAAACCGTCTGCGCAATGTTCCCGAACAGGCCATGTGGGCGTGGGAACCCGGCGCGCATTTCGGAGTGCACCGCCCAGACGAATTCTTCTTCGCCGACTGACAGGAGCGGATAGATGATCATGCTCCGCTACGCGGTGTATCGCTTTTTCACGATGCTGCTGACCCTGTTGGTGGTATCGATGCTGATCTTCGTGATCATCAACCTGCCGCCAGGAGATTATCTCAGCAATCAGATTGCCGAGCTGCAGGCTTCGGGGCAGTCGGCCGGTGTGGCCAAGGCGGAATTCCTGCGAAAGGAATACGCTCTGGACCGCCCGATGTGGGAACAATACCTGATCTGGGTCGGCTTCTTTCCCGGCCCTCATGGGTTTGAGGGATTGCTGCAGGGCAACTACGGCTGGTCCTTTGAATTCGATCGTCCGGTTGCCGACATCGTCGGGGACACGCTGTGGCTGACCGTGGTCGTGAACCTTGCCGCGATCCTGTTCGTCTATGCCGTGGCCTTGCCTCTGGGCGTTATGGCGGCGGCCAAGTCGCGGACTTGGGTCGACTATACGACCGCCTTCGTGGGCTATCTGGGATTGGCGACGCCCAACTTTCTGCTGGCGCTTATCCTGTTTTACTACGGGCACCGTTACCTCGATTTGCCCATCGGCGGATTGATGGACCCGGTGTATGAGGGGCAACCCATGAGCTGGGACAAGATGAAGTCCATCCTGGTTCATCTGATCGTGCCCACATTCGTGATCGGCACCTCGGGCGCCTCGGCCATGATGCAGCGCCTGCGCGCCAACATGCTGGACGAATTGGGCAAGCCATATGTTGAAACCGCTATAGCCAAGGGCATGTCGCCGTCGCGGATGCTGACCAAGTACCCGCTGCGCGTCGCCTTCAACCCCTTCGTGGCCGACATCGGCAACCTGCTGCCCTCGATGGTGTCGGGATCGGTTCTGGTTTCGGTGGTGCTGGGTTTGCAGACCATCGGCCCCACGCTGCTGACGGCGCTTAAGACACAGGACCAGTTCCTGTCAGCCTTCATTCTGATGTTCGTGGCGCTGCTGACGCTGATCGGCACCATGATCTCCGACATTCTGCTGGTCATGCTTGACCCGCGTATCCGGTACGAGGGGCGCGAAGCATGAGCAAACTTCCCGACGGTCGCTTTGTCGACGACGCCCCGTTTGATCCCGAAGCATCTTTGCAGCAATTGGAGCGCAGGGATCTGGACGCCCCGAATTGGGTTCTGGTCTGGCGCAAGTTCAAGACACACCGGCTGGGTCTGATATCGGGCATTTTTCTGCTGCTGTGCTATCTGATGCTCCCGTTTGCAGGGTTCATCGCGCCTTATGGCCCGAACGAACGAAATGGCGAACATCTCTACGCACCGCCCCAATCGGTGAACTGGTTCCACCAGGGCGAGTTCATTGGGCCGTTCGTCTACCCGATCGTGGCCGAGGCCGACCTCGAGACGTTCCAATGGAAATTCGTCCCTGACACCGAGGATCCGCGACCCGTGCGGTTCTTCTGCGAGGCATCCGAGTACAAGCTGGCCGGGCTCATCCGGTCAAACACGCATCTGTTCTGCGCCCCGGAAGGCACGACACTGTTCCTCTGGGGTTCGGACCGGCTGGGCCGCGATATCTTCAGCCGCATCCTCTATGGCGCGCAGCTGTCGCTGACCGTGGGCCTGATCGGCATTTCGGTCTCGTTCTTCCTTGGCATCCTGTTCGGGTCGTTGGCCGGCTATTTCGGCGGGCGGATCGACTGGGTCATCAACCGCGTGATCGAAATCCTGCGGTCTTTGCCCGAACTCCCCCTGTGGCTGGCACTATCGGCCGCAGTTCCGTCGAACTGGTCGCCGGTTGCGGTGTTCTTCATCATCTCGATCATCCTCGGCATCCTCGACTGGCCAGGGCTGGCCCGATCCGTGCGCGCCAAATTCCTGTCGCTGCGCGAAGAAGAATATGTGCGCGCCGCCGAGATGATGGGTGCCAGTTCCGGCCGGGTGATCCGCAAGCACCTGTTGCCGAACTTCATGTCACACCTGATTGCCTCGGCCACGCTGTCGATCCCCGCCATGATTCTGGGTGAAACGGCACTCAGCTTCCTTGGCCTCGGCCTGCGGGCACCGGCGGTCAGCTGGGGCGTGATGCTGAACGACGCGCAAAACCTCGCCTCGATCGAGATCTATCCGTGGACGGCCATCCCGATGCTACCGATCATCGTGGTGGTGCTAGCCTTCAATTTCCTGGGTGACGGGCTGCGCGACAGTCTGGACCCCTATCAGCAATGAGCCTGCTGGCTTCGCTTCCACCGTCCGAGGCCTATCGGGTCGCCGGTTCCGGTGCGCTTCCCAGCGCCTTTGCCGTATCCGAGCTGGCAACAGCCAGCTTTGCTGCCGTGGGCCACGAGCTTGGACGGTTCATGCAGGCCACCAATCTTGTCTCGCTCCCACCCAAGGCAATGGTCGATCACCGCCTTGCGTCGCTGTGGTTCGGATACTCGTTCAAGCCCGAAGGCTGGGATATGCCAAGCCTCTGGGATCCGATCGCGGGCGACTATCGGGGGGCCGATGGCTGGATCAGGTTGCACACCAACCTCCCCCACCACAGGGAAGCGGCCCTCAGGGTTTTGGCGACCGAGGGGGATCGTGCCGCGGTGACGCAGGCCATCAAGAGCTGGTCGGTCTCGAACCTTGAAACGGATATCGTGGCGCAGGGTGGTGTTGCCGCCGCCATGCGCAGCCGGGCCGAGTGGCTTGACCACCCGCAAGGCCGCGCCGTGACGCGGGATCCGTTGGTCGGCTGGCACGGCCCACGCCGGATCACCCTGCGCGACAGGCCTCAGGCGCGCGCGGATCGGCCTTTGGCCGGGCTTCGGGTTCTCGACATGACGCGCGTGCTGGCAGGCCCTGTTTCCACCCGCACGCTGGCCGGGTTCGGAGCCGAAGTGCTGCGCATCGACCCACCAGGTTGGGATGAGCCGGGCGTGATCCCCGATATCTCGCTCGGCAAGCGCTGCGCATATCTGGACCTCAAGACACCCGCCGGCCTGGAAAAGCTGCAAGAGTTGCTCGCGCAAGCGGATGTCTTTGTCCATGGCTACCGCCCCGGTGCGCTGGACGCGCTTGGCCTGACCAAAGAGGTGCGCGATACGGTCGCTCCAAACCGGGTCGAGGTTACACTGGATGCCTATGGTTGGCAGGGGCCCTGGGCCACCCGTCGCGGATTTGACAGCCTCGTCCAGATGAGCGCGGGAATCGCTGACGCCGGCCGCGTTTGGGCCGGAGCCGACAAACCCACCCCGCTGCCAGTTCAGGCACTTGACCATGCCACCGGCTATTTGATGGCCGCCGCTGTCCTCTCGGCCCTGACAGAAGCGGCTTCGGGGCATTCGATCATGGATGGGCGCCTGTCGCTGGCGCGCACCGCCGAGTTGCTGGCCAGCCTCGCGAAATCCGAGACAGGCGACCCGATCACCGCTGCCGAACCCGGGGACTACGCATCCCGATCGGAAGAGTCCGGCTGGGGCCCCGGCAAACGGCTGAAACCCGCGCTGAGCGTCGGTGAGGCACGGATGCACTGGCCGATCCCGGCATCCCGGCTCGGCACGTCCGATCCAACGTGGCAAACCACTTGAACAAAGGCCCGACCGCCGCGCGGAACGCACGGCCCTGCCCAACGCTTGGAACGATGACGCAGCGGCGCCGCAGGTCAAAGGGGCGGGAGCGCCCTAGCGGTCGTCTCCACCGGGGCCGATATCGTCCAGATAATCCTCGTCAATCGCGGCTTGCACCGCGCCGGTGACCGCCTCGCGTTGTTTCGGAGACAGGTCTTCGGGCTCCTTGCCATCGGCCAGTCGTACCGTGACTTCGCGGTGGGCAAACTTGATGCCTTCGCGCGCGAACAACTCGCGGATTTCTTGGTACACCTTTTTGCGCACCAGCCACTGGTCGCCCGGCTTGGTCATAAACTTCACCCGGATGATCATCGCGGAATCCTGCATCTCGATAACGCCCTGCGACTTGAGCGGCTGGATGAAGTTGTCCCCGATCACCGGGTCCTCCAGCAACTCCTGTCCCAGCTTCTTGATCAGTTTACGGACCTTCTCGACGTCCGTGTCATAGGTCACGCGCAGAGGCAGTTTCATGATCACCCAGTCGCGCGAGTAGTTGGTCAGAACCTTGATTTCACCAAACGGGATCGTGTTCAGGGCCCCCAGATGGTGGCGCAGCTGGAAAGACCGGACCGAGATTTTTTCGACCGTACCTTTGACATCTCCGATGTCGATGTATTCACCCTTGCGGAACGCGTCATCCAGCAGGAAAAACGCGCCCGAGAAAATGTCCCGCACCAGGGTTTGCGAGCCAAAGCCCACGGCCAGACCGACAACGCCGGCGCCTGCAAACAGCGGGCTGACATTTATTCCCAGTTCCATCAGAACGATCAGCACGATGGTCACGACCACCACGGCCAGTATGGCGCCCCGGAACAGAGGCAGCAGCGTGGCAAGGCGGCTTTGACCGCCCTCTCCGCCCTCGTCACCCAACTCGGCCTCGGCGGCTCCATCATCGGTTTCTTCGGCGATCTTGGTGTCGATCCAGATCCGGAAGAAGTGGAACAGGATGTAGCCGATGAACAGGATCACCATCACATCCAACGCCCTGCCAATGGGCAAATCCTCGCTCCAGCTGGCTTCGGGATTCCAGATGACGACCAGTGCGTAGATGCCGACGACAAAGGCCAGGATGCCCGCGACACGCCGAGCTAGATCTTCGTAGGTCACCAATGTGTGCTTGCGCTTCTCCGCCTCGGGCGTCTCCGAGGTCCGCATTGTATCTTCATCGGTATCGATCTCGGCATTCAGAGCCTCGATCTGCCGGTTGCGATCGAAGTACCGCTCGAGCAGATAGTTCATGGCGCCATATGCGATGACGACCGACATGAAGATCATGTAGCTGCTTGCGACGATCGGCAGCGAGTCCTCGGTCTCGAGCACCAGATCCACCGCCAGCTTGAACCAACTGAAGACCAGATAGACGATCAGGGCCGGGGCCCAGCCAAATGATACGAACCGCAGCAACCAGGACACCTGGTCTGGCTGGCGGCCGCCTCGGATGGCGTTCGAAATGGCCCGGGCATTGAACAGGATCATCAGGATGTTCCCGACCATCCCGATCAGGGTCAGCCCGCCATAAACCATCGCGTAGACGTTGTAGTTCAGCCCGAAATCCGCCACCCAGGTGGAAAACAGAACAGCGGTAATGTCATAGGTCGCCAGAGCCGATGCCCAGATATACAGCCGCTTGGCGTCACGGTCCGAGAATGGCGGCAGCCTGTACTGGCTGAGATACGGCGACAGCACCATCCGCCACAGGTCGGAAACCGTACGTGACAGGAAAAACGCAGTGAAAATCGCCGTGACGGTGAACTGGATCGAGATATCTTCGGCCTCGCCAAAAAACAGATACCCAACGATCAGAGCCATCAGCATTGCAAACACCGTGGCCCCGATACCCATCAGAAACCGGAACACAAGGAACGGCATCTTTTCCCGATACCCCTGCGGGTTTTCCTTGATCCGGGCGACGACCCACCGTCGGGCAAAGCGCTTGCCGTACAGCTCGATCGACAGCCATCGGCCAACCATCAGGAACAGTATGTTCCATCCCAGCACCTCGACATAGGTGAAAATCCGGCCATCAGGACTGGTTTGCTCGAGGATGTAGCGCACCTCGAAGATCGAATAGGGCAACGCCTCAAGGCGGGATCGCACGGCTTCGCTGAACTTGGCAAAGCGCTCCTGCGCCTTCATCAACTGCGAACTTTCCGCCATCGGATCATGAGCGACGTCCTCGGGCTGGCCACCGGCCTGTCCAACCGAGGATACGACCTGCCCGGCGCTGTCGATGACGATCACGCTGGCGCCCGCCTCGGTCGCGGCGCGGATCGCGGCCGCAACATCGTTGTCCTGCGGGGCCTCTGTTTCACCGGACGCCCCGGGATACCCCGGGATCAGCGAGGTCTGCGCCGCCGCACCGGTCGCGCAGACCAGAGCGATTGTCCACGTCAGGAACAGTACACGGACAAGAAAGTTCGGTTTCATAAGGTCTTGCATCCTGATCTCTTGCTGCACGACAGCCTATAGAACGCACCGGCCTTGATCAAACGATCCACTCGCTGCTTCCCGACATCGTGTAGGACCGTGTTTTTGGCGCAAGCCCAAAGGCAGGATGTTTCCAACCCTCTGGAATTCCTATAAGAGCAGGCAGCATCCGGCAAATCCGGGCTTTGCCAACTTCGGGGAATGTTGCAGGCTTCGCGTTATTGGTGGCTTGCGCAATGGCTGTTGCCAAATCGCAATGATTGACGCATTTGCGGCTTTGACACAGACCCTTTGGCAGGCGGCGTCAAAAAATATAAGATAACTGGTGCGAAACGCGCGGAAACTGCACCGTAACAAAGATACGAGCGAGGGCATGAGCCTAGGCATCGACGACAAACAGACCGGTCGCGCTCCGCGCATAATGTTCTACAGTCACGATACGTTCGGACTGGGTCATCTCAGACGCTCCCGAGCGCTGGCTGCGGCAATGACGCGGGCGAACCCGCGGGCCTCGGCCCTGATCCTGACGGGCTCGCCCGTTGCCGGGCGCTTCACTTTTCCGCGGCGCGTGGACCATGTACGCCTGCCGGGCGTGACCAAGCGGGCCGATGGTTCGTATGCCGCGCGCACGATCGGAATGGGGATTGACGAGGTCACCGAGCTGCGTTCGGGACTGATCCAGACCACCGTGCGCCAATTCGATCCGGACGTCGTCGTCGTCGACAAGGAGCCGACCGGTTTCCGGGGCGAACTGCTTCCTACCCTTGAACAGCTGCATCAATCCGGGCGCGCCAAACTGGTACTGGGCCTTCGCGACGTTCTGGACGAGCCCGAGGTTCTGGCGGCGGAATGGGCCCGAAAGGACGCAGTCGCCGCGACCGAGAAATACTATCACGAAATCTGGGTCTACGGCCTGCGGTCGGTTTATGACCCGACAGAAGGATTGCCGCTCAGCCCGTCGGCGCAGGCGCGGATTCACTGGACCGGCTATCTGCGCCGCGATCTCGGCCCTGTCGGCGAACCTCCCGAGCAGCCCTATATCCTTATCACGCCCGGAGGCGGTGGCGACGGGAAGGCAATGGTCAACCTTGTCCTGTCCGCGTATGAAAAAGACCCTGATCTGTCCCCCCGAGCCCTGCTTGTCTATGGCCCTTTCCTGTCCGGTGAGTTGCGCGAAGAATTCGAGGCCCGCGTGGCGGCCCTGAACGGTCGTGTGACGGCGGTCGGGTTCGAATCCCAGATCGAAACTCTGTTCGCCGGCGCGGCGGGTGTGGTCTGTATGGGCGGATACAACACGTTCTGCGAGGTGCTCTCCTTTGACAAACGCGCGGTGATCGTCCCGCGAACCACCCCGCGGCTGGAACAGTGGATTCGCGCCTCGCGCGCCGAGGAACTGGGCCTTGTGCGGATGCTGGACGAGACCCGCGATGGGTTGACGGCCGATGCGATGATCACGGCCATTCGCAACCTGCCGCAGCAGCCCCTTCCCTCGCAGGCGATCCGGGCTGGTTTGCTGGATGGCTTGGACTATGTCTCTGATCGGGTCGAGGCCCTGCTGAGCGTGGAACAGGAACGAGCGACCGGATGACCGACGCAGAGCCGAGACTGGCGGTGTTGGTCAAAGGTTGGCCGCGCCTGTCCGAGACGTTCATCGCTCAGGAACTGGTTGCTTTGCAGGATGCCGGCCACGCCTTCGACATCTGGTCATTGCGCCAACCAACCGACACCAAACGCCACCCCCTGCACGACCGGTTTCAGGGGCGGGTGCACTATCTTCCCGAATACCTGTACCAGGAACCCCAACGCGTATGGGCGGCGAGACGAACCGCACAGGCGCTTCCGGGTTACGCACAGGCCTACCGGGTGTGGCGACAGGATCTGCGTCGCGATCCCACGCACAACCGGATCCGCCGCTTTGGACAGGCTTGCGTTCTGGCCGCGGAATTGCCCGGCGACACGCGCGCGCTGTATGCCCACTTCCTGCATACCCCGTCCTCGGTTGCCCGCTATGCTGCAATCATGCGCGGCCTGCCGTGGAGCTTTTCGGCTCACGCCAAGGATATCTGGACGTCGCCCGAGTGGGAAAAGCGTGAAAAACTTCACGCTGACACCTTCGGAGCGGCGTTCGGCGCAACCTGCACCGAGATCGGCGCGCGGCACTTGCGCGATCTGGCCGATGACCCCGCCCGTGTCGATCTGATCTATCACGGGCTGGACCTGACGCGATTTCCTGAGCCGCCCGTACGAAAACTGCGATCCGTCGATGAACGGTTCCATATGGTGTCCGTCGGACGACTGGTAGAAAAGAAAGGCTTTGATCGCTTGATCCACGCCTTGGCCATACTCCCCCCAGAGATCGACTGGCACTGGACCCACATTGGCGGCGGCACCTTGTCGGACAACCTGCGCGGCCTGGCGGAAAACCTGCGCCTACAGGATCGCATCGCCTGGAAAGGCGCCTGCGATCAACCCGAAGTCATTGCGGCCATGCGCGAGGCGGATCTGTTCGTGCTGCCCAGCCGCATCGCCGCGGACGGGGACCGGGACGGACTGCCCAATGTCCTGATGGAAGCCGCGTCGCAAAAACTACCGATCCTGTCCACTCCGGTCTCGGCCATTCCCGAATTCATCCAGACCAACGTGCACGGCATCTTGTCCGATGACGAACCCAAGGCGCTTGCAGACGCTATTTCCACCCTGGCCGCCGACCCGCAGAAAGCGGCAATCATGGCCGATGCGGCTTATGACCGCTTGCTTGCCAGTTTCCGCATGGACCCCGGCATTGCACGTCTCTCCCGCCGCCTGAAAGCCTTGTGCGCGGAGGGTGCCTGATGGTTCGGGTCGCCTTCTATGCGCCGATGAAAGCCCCAGACAGCCCGGTACCATCCGGCGACCGCGAAATGGCTCGCAACCTGATGGCTGCAATCGGGGCCGATGGACATCGTGTTGATCTGGTCTCGCGGCTGCGCATCTATGACAAGACCGGAGACCCGGACCTTCAGAACCGTCTCTACCGCGAAGCCGCGGCCGAGGCCACCCGACTGAGCACAGAACTGCCTGCAGATACAGGCCTCTGGGTGACCTATCACAACTACTACAAAGCTCCGGACCTTTTGGGGCCCGCGGTCTGCCGGGCGCGGGGAATACCCTATGTTCAGCTTGAGAGCACCCGCGCCATGTCGCGCCTTTCCGGGCCCTGGGCCGGCTTTGCCCAAGCTGCGCACGATGCCTGCGACGCCGCGCAGGTGATCTTCTATCACACAGCAAATGACTTGATCACACTGGAACGCGAGCGGTTCGGTGATCAGTCATTGATTGAACTCCCACCCTTCCTGCCCCGATCGGACCTGCCTCGACCCTCTAGATGCGCGGGGCCGATGCTGACGGTGGGAATGATGCGTTACGGGGACAAGTTGGAGTCTTTCCGCATTCTGGCCGATACGCTGGCATTGCTGAATGGGGATTGGACGCTGAACATCGCCGGCGACGGACCAGCCCGCCCGGATGTCGAGGCTTTGATGGCCCCCTTCGGCACAAGCGTCCGGTTTCTGGGCCTGCTCAGCCGCGATGACCTTGAAACGATCTACTCCGATGCTGCTCTGTTGGTATGGCCGGGCGTCAACGAAGCCTACGGGATGACCTATCTCGAGGCGCAGTCCGCGGGCGTCCCCGTTGTCGCCCAGGATCGCCCGGGAGTGCGCGACGTACTGGCGCCTGCCAATCATCCTGCCCCTGATTACGGCGCCGCCGCGCTGGCCGAGCGAATTGACCGGCTGCTGTCCGATCCCGAACTGCGTCGGAGCGAAGGTCAAAAAGCGCGCGACTACGTGGCCGGCCGTCATTTGATGCCAACCGCAACGCGGACGTTCTGGTCGGCAGTTTCTTCGCTGGTAGAGGAGATGTCATGACACGTCTGGCCCTTCTGCGCCACGGTCATACCGCCTGGAACCGCGCAGGGCGCATTCAGGGGCGCAGCGACATCAGCCTCGATGATCAGGCAAAGGCCGAACTGGCCCGATATCGCTTGCCAACTCCTTGGGACCGGGCCGAACTATGGTCCAGCCCCCTGACCCGCGCCAGCGAAACTGCGCGGCTGGTCGCCGGACGCGAACCCGCAACCTCGGCCGCCCTGGTCGAGATGAATTGGGGCAACTGGGAAGGCCAACGCGGGGAAGACCTGATTGCAGATGCCAACACTGGTTACCGGCATATCGAGGATTGGAGCTGGGAATTTCGTCCCCCCAACGGCGAAAGCCCGGCCGACATTCGCCGCCGCCTTGTGCCATGGCTGTCCAGCCTGACCGGTGACAACGTAGCTGTCTGCCATATCGGAATCATGCGGGTCATCCTGGCGCTTGCCTGGGGGTGGGAGTTCACAGGCCCCGCGCCGTTCCGCATCAAACGCAATCGTCTCTACGTGGTCGATTTGGAGCAAATGCGACCGGAGGCTGAGCCCGTCCGGCTTATCCCGCGCGAGGCCGGGTCATGAGGACCATGATCGTCGTCACCCATCTGCTGGGGACCGGACATCTCAGCCGAGCCTTGACCTTGGGTCGGGCTTTTGCGGATGCCGGACACGACGTGACCGTCGCATCCGGTGGGATGCCTGCACCACAACTGAATGCGGATGGAGTTTCCCTGCTGGCACTGCCACCCCTGCGTTCGGATGGTACCGATTTCACGCGGTTGCTGACGGCCGACGGAGATATTGCAGACGCGACCTATCTGAACTCCCGCGCTATTGCCCTGACCGAGGCTGTTCGACGGGTAAACCCCGATGTCCTGATAACGGAACTCTATCCCTTCGGGCGCCGAAGCTTGGCCGACGAATTTCTGGCCCTGCTGTCCACTGCGCGGTCACTGCCGTCCTGTCCGGTTGTTCTGAGTTCGGTCCGGGACATCCTCGCGCCACCGTCGAAACCCGCCAAAGCTGTACGGACCGAAGAAATCATTGTGCGTTTCTATGACGGCGTACTGGTTCATTCCGACCCCGAAATCACGCCGCTGGATGCCAGCTGGCCGGTTACAGGCAACTTGGCCGGACGCCTGTTCTATACGGGCTTTGTTGCCCCGCCTGCGCCGGGTCCTCATGAACAGGGGGAAGGAGCGAATGAAATCCTGGTCAGCGCTGGCGGCGGATCGGTCGGACAACCGATCTTTCGCGCGGCCATCGAGGCCGCTCAAAAGATGCCTAACTGGCGCTGGCGCCTGCTGGTCGGCGGTCAGGATGCCCAAGACCGGATTGCCGAACTGAGGCACATGACAAATGGCGAAAATGTCCTTCTGGAACCCGTACGTCCGGATTTCAGACAAATGCTGCCGCTGGCCGCAGCCTCAGTCAGCATGTGCGGGTACAACACCGCCATGGACTTGCTGCAATGCGCGACTTCGGCCGTTCTGATCCCATTCGACGATGGCAAGGAAGTGGAACAGACCCTGAGGGCAAAGAGCCTGGCGCGCCTGCCTGCGGTCGACGTGCTGCCCAGTGCGAAGCTGACCGGAGGGACATTGGCCCAAGCAGTCGACCGCGTCCTGCATCAAGGCTCGCGCGAACCCTTGGATGGCGGGTTTGACGGTGCCCGCAAGTCGGTAGAGATTGCCACCTCGCTCTGGGAGGCTCGGCAATGACAACCGATTGGACACCGCTGCGATCCGAATTGCAGGTGTGGCGAGAGGCTGGGCTTACGCTTCCACTGTGGTGGCGGGACGATGACGCGATCGCGCCCAGCCGGCAATTGGACCGTTTGGTGGGCCTGTCATCCCGAACCGGGCTGCCGGTTCATCTGGCCATCATTCCACGCGATGCCAGTCAGGATCTGGTCGACCAGGTTGCCAACCAGACCAGCTTGGTTCCGGTGGTTCACGGCTGGGCGCACCAGAACCACGCGCCTGAAGGCGAAAAGAAGTCCGAGTTCCGCCTGCATCGTCCGCTCGCCTCGATTGTGTCTGATGCACACCATGGCTTCCTGCGTTTGCAGGAGTCCTTCGGTGATCGTCTGTGCCCGATGTTCGTCCCCCCTTGGAACCGCATCGCGCCCGAAGTGACGGCAGAGCTTGCGGAGATCGGCTATCAGTTCCTGTCCACGGCCACGCCCAGAACGCACGTAGAAGCAGCGCCAGGCCTGACTCAGGTCAATACCCATCTGGATCCGATCGACTGGCGCGGTACGCGAGGGTTGGCCGATCCGAATGCGTTGATCGCCAAAACCGTCTCGATGCTGCAGGATCGCCGCGAGGAACGTGCCGACCCAACCGAACCTTTTGGCGTGTTGACCCATCATCTTGTCCATGATCAACAGATCTGGGACTTTACCGAGGCGCTTCTGGATTGTCTCATGGCGGGCCCCACACGCGTCTGGTCCGCAGGACCACACTGATTACCCGAGGAGACATTGATGAGCCGACTGGATTCCATGCTGCGACGCCTGACCGCCCAGCGCGACGGGCTGAACTGGGCTGCGGCGCGGATCAAAGGGCTGAAAGGCGATGTTCTGGACATGGGTTTGGGCAACGGCCGCACCTATGACCACCTGCGCGAGATCCTGCCCGACCGGCGCATCTGGGTCATGGACCGGGTTCTGCAATGTCACCCGGACAGCACCCCTCCGGCCGAAGATTTTCTGCAGGGCGAGGCTGAACCGATGCTGAAGAAGCTGGCCGAAGATGGCCCGCGGATCGCATTGGCGCATTATGATTTCGGTCGCGGGATCAAACACGAAGACGTGGCCGAAGCGGCGAGGCTCAGCAAGCTGATTGGCTCGGTCATGGTTCCAGGCGGGTTGCTGATATCCGGCCAACCGCTGGAAGGGTTCGAGCAGATCAACGGCCCGGTCTCCATCGCGCCTGACCGCTATCTCTTCTACCTCGCCTGATCAGGCCACGCGCTGCCCGCGCGACCAGACCGCGGTCAGGGCCGGGACGTCGCCCCGCATTCGAAATCGGATCAGGTCTGCCCGCAGCCCCGGTTTCAGAGCGCCGCGATCCGCTAGGCCCGCCGCCCGCGCCGGAGCCCGTGTCACAGTGGCGATGCCACGCGCCATGTCATCCCAGATGCGCCCAAGAGTAACGGCTGACAACAGCAAGGCTGACGGCACATAGTCCGACGACAGAATGTCCAAACACCCCAAGTCGGCCAGTTCCCGTGCTGCCACATTCCCAGAATGTGACCCGCCCCGGATCAGGTTTGGCGCGCCCATCATGACCTGAATGTCATGAGCGTGACAGGCCCGTGCGGCGTCGACCGTCGTTGGGAATTCGGCCAGCCGAATGCCATGACGGGCGGATATCGCCACTTGCGCCTCGGTCGTGTCGTCGTGGCTGGCCAGAACCGCTCCGAAGCGGCGCGCGGCGTCCACGGCCTCTTGCTCGTGGCGGTCTCCATTGCGGTCCCTCAGCCCCCGCAACTGGTTGACGTGCCGTGCGAACATGTCGTCATCCATAGCGTACTTGCCTTTGAGATAGGCTTCGAACTTGGACAGGTCCCTAAACTGGCGCTGGCCGGGCGTGTGATCCATCAACGAAACGATGCCAACCCGGTCTTCTGGACCGAATTCCTGCAATTCCTCGACCAGCGTCTCAGAACAGACTTCGGCGCGCAGATGCAGAAAGTGGCTGATCTTGAGTGCGTCCTGCTCTCGCAACTCCCACAGCTCGCGCGACAGTCCGCGCGCGTATTTCAGATACCGTCCAGCACCGGAGGGGATCGACCCCACCCGCATGGCGTCAAAGACCGTCGTGATCCCGGTGCTGGCCAGTTCCGCGTCATGCGCCAGAATGGCTGCGGCATGGGGCCAGTCCACCTTGGGCCGCGGCTGGATGTGGCGTTCCAGGTTGTCGGTGTGCAACTCGACCAGGCCGGGCGACACATAGTCCCCACCACAGTCAATCGCGCCTTTCGGAACAGCCGCGCCGGTGTCTATGTCAGCGATCGTCTGGCCAACGACACGGACACACCCCCGGACGGTCTCATCCGGCAGAACAAGCAACGCATTGGCAAGGGTCAGTTCATCTGTCATCGGATTTTCACGTGGTTTGAGGTAAGGAGAGGCCACGCAACAGGAGGCCATTGTGAATTTTGCGCGATACGCGATCTATTTCGTTCCCCCAGCCCAATCCGACTGGAGCAGGTTTGCAACCGCGTGGCTGGGGTGGGACATCGATGCGGGACGGACCGTCGACCATCCGGCCATTGACGGGTTGGACGTCGCCTCGGTAACACAAGTGCCGCGCAAATACGGGCTTCATGCCACGATGAAGCCGCCATTTCGCTTGCGTGAAGATCAGTCGCTGTCCACTTTGCAGGACACCTGCGCCCGTTTGGCCGGTAAATTCGCCCCCGTTTCGCTGGACGGGCTCGAAGTTGCACGCCTTGGTCGGTTTCTTGCTTTGCGGCCCGTGGGCGACACACGAGACCTGAACGCGCTTGCGGCGGCTTGCGTCCGCGACCTGGACCCTTTTCGTGCCCCGGCCTCGGAAACCGAGATGAACCGGCGCCGAGCGGCCGGGCTGACCATGGAGCAGGACGCCAATCTGACGAACTGGGGCTACCCATACGTTCTGGAGGCTTTCCGCTTTCACATCACCCTGTCCGGTCGCCTGAGCAAGCCGATGCTGGAAAACGTGCAAACCGTTCTGAACCAACGGCTTGTCCCATTGCTGCCAGCCCCTTTTGACATAGGGGACCTGGCCCTTGTGGGCGAGGCTGAAGACGGGCGGTTCCATATGCTTCAACGGTACGCCCTTTCGGGTTGAAGGCCGGACAAGATGGTTTCAACGGTTGCATCCAGTGACCCGGAATTGTCGACCTCGATCACGTGGTTCAGGCCTTCGGGCAGGGCTGCAGTGGCGCGCCCCAAACGCCGGGCTTGATCAGCCGCGCTTTCCCGGCCGCGCACTGCCAGACGTTGTGCCAGAACCTTTGGTTCGGCCGTCAGGGATATCACGATCAGCTCTCGAAATTCCTTCTGCGCCTCGGGCAACACAGCCCTTGAGAGGTTGACCAGAACCGCATCGGCCCTTCGGCGTTGGTCCGTGATCGCAACGGGTATGCCGTAGTGCAGCCCGTGCGCGGCCCAGCACAGAACAAAGCTGCCCTCTTGGACCATTGTTTGAAACGCCCGGTCGGACACGCGGTCAAAATCCTCACCGCCTTCGCCATGGGGACGGGTGATGACTCTACGCACCCTTTCGAAGTTCGACGCGCGCGCCAGCAGTGCTTGGATCACGCTGTCTTTTCCAACACCCGAAGGCCCGACAACTGCAATGACCGGGGCCATCTTCATGCCGCCGCCCCCGGCGCAAACTGCGTGACGTCGACCACGCGGCTGCAGACCCGGTCACGGGCCTCTTGGTCGTGGAATATCCCAATGATCGCCGCGCCGCGGGCCTTTGCTTCTTGGATCAGGGACAGCACGGTTTCGCGGTTTCGTGCGTCAAGGCTGGCCGTGGGTTCATCCAGCAACAGAGCCGGATAGTCATGCGCAAAACCACGCGCGATATTCACCCGTTGCTGTTCACCGCCCGAAAATGTCGTGGGACTGAGGCGCCAAAGCGGTTCCGGAATATTCAGGCGCTGAAGGAGGCCCGCTGCCTTGTCCAGTGCGGTCTGCCGCTCGCACCCCTGAACCAGAAGCGGTTCGGCCACGACCTCCAGCGTCGGCACACGCGGCACAACACGCAGAAACTGACTGACATAGCCCAGGGTCTCCCGGCGCAGTTGCAGGATCTCGCGCGGTTGGGCCCGGGCGACGTCGAGGCCGCCCACCCGCACCTGCCCCGAGGCCGCCAGGTAGTTGCCGTAGATCACCCGCATCAGTGTGGACTTCCCGGCCCCGCTGGCCCCGGTCAGGGCCACGCATTCTCCGGCCCCGACCTGCAGCGACGCGCCCGCCATCACCGGGATCACGGCGCCGCCCTGATTGTGCAGGGTAAAGCTCTTGCTCACGTCGATCAGTTCAATCATCGGATTTCATCTTTTCTGTAGCATTCAAACCTGCAGGACGCTGGACACAAGCAGTTGCGTATAGGCATGCTGCGGGTCGTCCAGCACCTGATCGGTCAGCCCCGCCTCGACCACCTCGCCATCCTTCATCACCATCAAGCGATCCGCCAGCAGCCGCACCACGGCAAGATCATGGGTGACGATGATGGCGCTCAGCCCCATCTCGCGCACCAGACCGCGCAGCAGGTCCAGCAGCCGCGCCTGCACCGAGACGTCCAGCCCACCGGTCGGTTCATCCATGAAAACCAGCCGCGGACCGGTCACCAGGTTGCGCGCGATCTGCAACCGTTGCTGCATGCCGCCCGAAAACGCGCTGGGGCGGTCGTCCACGCGGCTTTCCGCTATCTCGACCCGGCCCAGCCAATCCAAAGCCTGCCCGCGGATCTGGCCATAGTTCCGGCTCCCCACGGCCATCAGCCGTTCGCCGATATTGCCGCCGGCGCTGACCGACATGCGCAGCCCGTCGCGGGCATGTTGATGCACAAAGGCCCAGTCGGTGCGCCCCAGCATCCGGCGGGCCGGTTCCGACATCGTGACCGTGTCCACCGGCCCGTCGGCGCGGGTATCAAAGATCACCTGCCCGGCATCCGACTTAAGATGCCCAGCCAGACAGTTCAGCAGGGTCGACTTGCCCGACCCGCTTTCGCCGACGATCCCCATTACTTCACCGGGGTAGAGGTCGAAACTGACATCCCTGCAGCCGATCCGCGCGCCATAGCGCTTCTCGATGCCTTTGACCTGCAAGAGCGGGGTCATGCCGCATCCTCCTGCGCCAAACGGCCTTGGTGTCCGGCCTCGCGGCGGGACCGGCAGAAATCGGTGTCCGAACACACGAACATCCGGTTGCCTGCATCGTCCGTGATCACCTCGTCCAGGTAACTGTCTTCGGCCCCGCACAGATCGCAGGCGTGATCGGCCTTGCTGGCCTCGAACGGATAGTCCTCGAAATCGAGGCTGACCACCCGCGTATGCGGCGGCACCGCATAAATGCGCTGCTCGCGCCCGGCCCCGAACAGCTGGATCGCGTCCATTTCCAGTTTCGGATTGTCGAATTTCGGGATCGGAGACGGGTCCATCACATAGCGGTCGGCCACCCGGACCGGATAGGCATAGGCCGTGGAAATCGCGCCGTGCTGGCTGATGTCTTCGTAGAGCTTCACATGCATCAACCCGTATTCCTGCAGGCTGTGCATCTTGCGCGTCTCCGTCTCGCGCGGTTCCAGAAACCGCAGCGGTTCGGGGATCGGGACCTGATAGACCAGGATCTGATCGTCGCGCAGCCTGGCCTCGGGGATACGGTGGCGGGTTTGGATGATGGTCGCCTTCCCGGTCTCTTCGGTCGTGGCCACGCCCGCCGTCTTCTCAAAGAACTTGCGGATCGACACAGCATTGGTCGTGTCATCTGCTCCCTGATCGATCACCTTGAACACATCGTCCGGTGTCAGCGTCGCGGCCGAGACCTGAACCCCGCCCGTGCCCCAACCATAAGGCATGGGCATCTCACGGCTGGCAAACGGCACCTGATAACCCGGAACGGCCAAGCCCTTGAGAATGGCCCGGCGGATCATCCGCTTGGTTTGTTCGTCCAAATATGCGAAGTTATACTCATTCATTTGATGTATCACTTTCGTTTTTTGGTGTTGTTGTGGACGGTTTTCTGGTTACCTCGGCCTTCGCGGTCGTCATGCTCTACTTTCTCTGGCGCAGGATACATTCCCAGCGACGGCGCCGGGCCATGCGGCGGGACGCGCGAGGCGAATGGTCTGCGATCAGCGCGGACGCGCCACGCCGGGCTGCGGCTGGCAGGGCATCTCGGCCGGCGGACAGGATGCAGGAAGGGCACTGAAGTCATTCGGCGGCCTCGCGCGGTTCCAGGCGTTCTTCGGCTTCGCGGCGCAATTTGCGCACCAGTTCCAATTCGGACTGGAAATCGACGTAATGCGGCAGTTTGATATGCTCCAAAAAGCCGGTCGCCTGAATGTTGTCAGCATGGCTGAGGACGAATTCCTGATCCTGCGCCGGGGCGCCCAGATCGTCTTCGCCCAATTCCTCCCAGCGCAAGGCGCGGTCCACCAGCGCCATGGCAATGGCTTTGCGCTCGGACTGGCCGAAGACCAGCCCATAGCCGCGCGTAAATTGCGGCGGCTCGGTCTTTGATCCCTTGAACTGGTTCACCGTTTCGCATTCGGTCAGGGCGATCTCTCCGATCTCGATCGCGAAGCCCAGTTCGGGGATATCCATCTCGACCGCGACGGTGCCGATGCGCAGCTCACCCACGAAAGCGTGGTTGCGGGCATAGCCGCGCTGGGTCGAATAGGCCATGCCCAGCACGAACCCCTCGTCCCCGCGCGTCAGTGCTTGCAGGCGCAGGGGGCGGTCCGCCGGGAACTCCATCGGTTCGCGCGTTAGGTCGCCGGGCGGTTTATCGCTGGCGGGTTCGTCCTGGATCAGGCCTTCGTCCTTCAGGAATTTGGTGATGTGCGGGGTCGGTTCATGGCGCGGCGCGGCGGTGAGGGCCTCAGGCACCGCGCCGTCGGCGGCCAGTTTGAAATCCAACAGGCGGTGCGTGTAGTCGAAGGTCGGGCCCAGAACCTGCCCGCCCGGCGCATCCTTGAACGTGGCCGAGATCCGGCGGTCGCAGGCCATGCCGCCGGTATCGACCGGGGTCGAATAACCAAACCGCGGCAGGGTGGTGCGGTAGGCGCGGATCAGAAAGATCCCCTCGATCAGATCACCCCGCGCCTGTTTGATCGCCAGCGCGGCCAGATCGGGATCGTACAGAGAGCCCTCGGCCATCACGCGGTTCACCGCAAGGCTGAGCTGTTCACGGATCTGGGCCAAGGACAATTCGGCCACGCCGGGATCGCCCCGGCGTTCCTCTGCCAGCCAGGCATGGGCGTTTTCAATCGCCTTTTCGCCCCCTTTGACGGCTACGTACATGGCCTAACCCTCGGGCTGGATGCGGGTGCTGCGCGGCAGGGCCGCAACCATATCCCCGCAGGTGAAGAAGAAATCGCACCCCAAGGGGTACAGGTCCGAATTGGCCTGAACCGCCGCGACATCGGGCACGGCCAGGCGCGCAGTGTCGCGTATGCCCGGCCCTCGCAATACGGCACCGGAAAGGTCTAGCGCGTCACACTCCACGATCAGGGTGGCGGATCGGTCGGGGTATTCCGGCGTTCCGATCAGGTATTGGTCCAGCGGCACAAGGTCCTGCCAGCAGCCAACGGCGAAATCGGCCTGCGCGGCGGGCACGAGGGGCGCACCGGTGTGGAAGGTCAGCCATTGGCGAATGGCCGGGTTGTCGGCCCCGCGCGCCAGATAAACGCCCGTGTCCGGGTCGCACAGCGTCAGCAGCAGCGTTCCCGCGGCGACCGACAGGCCGTCGGGCGGGGTCGCGCCGACCAGCTGCCGCAACTCACCCGGCCGCGCCATCACGGTCATGGCCGCACGAAAGGCGTGGGCCGCCTGAACCGGCGCATCGGTGAAACCGCCTGAAAAACGGGTCTGTGGGGTCATTGATCCTCTCCCCGAACCATCGTGAAGAACTCGACCTTGGTGGCCGCAGCCTTGGCGGCCCGGGCCGTTCTGGCCGCCTGGACCTGGCGGGTCAGCGGCTCCAGGATTCTCGCCCGCACCGCGTCGGCGTGCCCGGTCTGCATCAGCGCGTCGATCAGAGCGGCGGTTTCGGCATGGGTCTTGTCGCGCCCCTGCACATATCCGTGGCCCTCGGTTCCGTCAGGCAGAACCAGAGCGCAGCGCGTGACTGTCATCTCGCCCAGATTGAAGGGCGCGCCCGAGCCGCCTGCCCGCCCCCGCACCATGACGCCGCCGATCTCGGGCGTGCGCAACCACTGGAATTCGGGACTTGCGCCATAGGCGGTCCACAAGGCAGCCAGCGCCTCGGCCGGCGCACGTGCCAGAAGGCCCAGCCAGGCCCGTCGATCACCCGTCGCGATTTTTGTCTGATCCGCCATCAAAGCCTCTTGGCCAAGTTGTCTACAACTACTATACAACTAGATAAATAATAGCGGAGCAAAGGGTGACTCGCAACGAATATGCTGTGAAGTTTTGATGACATGAGCCAAACACCGATCTGGAAGACCATCGCGCTGGCGCTGACCGCCGACATCGCCGAGGGGCGCTTTGCAACCGGCGACCGCCTGCCGACCGAGGCGCAGTTGGCCGCGACCCACGGCGTGAACCGCCACACGGTGCGCCGGGCCCTGGCCGAACTGGCCAGGCAGGGGCTGGTGCATCCGCGCCGCGGGGCCGGCGTGTTCGTTTCGGCGGCTGCAACCGATTACCCGATCGGCAAACGGGTCCGGTACCACCGGAACATCTCGGCCAGCGGCAAGATTCCGGGCAAGCGGGTGCTGTCTCTGATCACCCGCGCCGCCGACAAGACCGAGGCCGAGGCGCTGGCCCTGGCCCCCGGCGACCCGGTGCATGTCTATGACGGGTTGTCGCTGGCCGATGGCCAACCGATCGCGGTGTTCCAAAGCGTCTTTCCCGCCGCGCGCCTGCCCGACCTGCCCGAAGCGCTGGCCCAGAACGGCTCGGTCACGCGGGCGCTGCGGCACTGTGGCGTGGCGGATTATACTCGCATCTCGACGCGCCTGACCGCCCGCGCGGCTGATGCGATTCAGGCCCGGCACCTGCACCTGATCGAGGGTGCGCCGGTTCTGCATTCGGTCGGCATCAATGCCGATCCGCAGGGGCATCCGGTTGAATACGGCAAGACCGTCTTTGCGGGCGAGCGGGTCACTCTGACGCTGGATGACGATCACGGGTGATGCCGGTCAATCCTCGTATTTCTCCAAAAACGCCTCGGCGGGCAACGCGCGGAAATCCGGCAGCGCCGCGCGCAGTCGGGCATTGTCCCAATCCCACCAGGCCAGAGCCATCATACGCTCGGCCACGTGTTCGGGGAACCGGCGTCGGATGGGGTGGGCAGTGACGCCGCCGACGATGGTATAAGGTGGCACGTCCTTGGTCACGATCGCCCCGGAGGCTACGATTGCCCCGTGCCCGATCGTCACCTCGGGCTTGATGATGGCCGCGTGGCCGATCCAGGTGTCATGCCCGATATGCGCCAACCGCCCGGCGCGCCGGGCGAACCAGTCCGCGTCGTCCTCGGCATCGTCCCAATAGTCGGCCGAGCGGTAGTGGAAGTGATGCAGCGACGCTTTCTCGATCGGATGGTCGGTGGCGCCGATCCGGGTGAAACTGGCGATATTGGCGAATTTCCCGATCCGTGCATTGGCGATGTCGCAGGTGCGGTCGCAATAGGTATAGTCCCCAAACACCGAATTCGTCACCCGCGTTCCGGCACCGATTTCGACAAAGGCGCCAAAGCTGCTGCCGGTTATCTGGCAATCCGGGTGAATGAAAGGCTGGTCCGGTCGCAAGCGCGCCATGGTCTGCAAGTCCTCGTATACGGTTCAAGGCAACATCAGGGGCTTGGCCTGCGGGTCGCGCTGTTTGCGCGACTTGGGCGGCCCGCCCTGGATCAGCCGCCTGCGCAGCCAGCCCGAAAACCAGTCCATCAGCATGACCATCAGGATGATCAGCACGATGTAATAGGCGACTTCCTCCCAGTCTTTCTGGGTGATAATCGCCTGTGTCAGCAACAGACCGATCCCGCCCCCGGTTATCGCCCCGATCACGGTTGCGCTGCGGGTGTTGGATTCCAGGAAGTACAGGAGCTGACTGAGCAGAACCGGCGTGATCTGCGGGATCACACCGAAACGATATTTCTGCGGCGCATTGGCCCCGGTAGACTGCACGCCCTCGATCTGCTTCTGATCAACATTTTCCAGCGCCTCGGAGAAGATCTTGCCGAAGGTGCCGGTATCGGTGACCAGGATGGCCAGCGCCCCTGTTAGCGGCCCTGGCCCGAAGGCGCGTGCCAGAACCACCGTCCAGATCAACGCATCAACACCGCGCACGAAGTCAAAGATACGACGAGTGGCAAATCGGACCGTTCTAAACGGATTGAAATTTCGTGTCGCCAGAAATGCGAGGGGCAAAGCGATCATCCCTGCCCCCAATGTACCCAGAAAAGCCATCAGAAGCGTTTCAAAGATCGCCCACGCTACATCCTGATGGCGCCACATCTTGTTGGTCCAGAAATCGTCAAAGATTTCTGCGGCCTCGCCCGAAGCGGCACGCCCCATCAACTGGCTGAAAGACTGACCGTGATAGGGGCTGTCCAATGTGAACCAGAACAGTTCCCAACCGTTGAAATACCGGAACACCTCGGCCCGGTTGCGTGTCACGGTCAGCCGACCCGCCGGCGTGGTGATCGCCAGGCGATTCTTTGACATGTTGATCCAGTCCGGCACCTCGGCAGTCGGTAAGTCGGCCCGCACTCCGGCAGACCGGCTGGGCGTTGCGCGCACGGTTCCATAACCCGGGATGTCATATTCCACGGTTTCAGGTCCAAAACGAACGATGTGGCTATCTTGCAGGTCAATCACGGTGGTTTCGCCCAAAGCGACCCATTCCGGCGCAGTGCCATCCGGGTAAGCGCCCTTGCGCTCTCCCTCGATCGCAACGGACACTTCTCCGTTTCGATTGTCCCGCGTCACATGTGTCTTGTAGCTGTAGCTGTCGGATACAAGCGTCTTGCCGTTTTCCCAGTTGGCCCGCTCGGCCAAGCCGGGCACGTCAAAGGCAAAGAAAACATAGATCAGGTATAGAATGACCAGCCCCGGCAACCCGAAACTCAGCGCCCGTTTGCGCCGAAAGATGTGGTCGGTTCTGGCTTTCAAGTCGTTGATCGGCAGATCAGTGGCAAAGGTGCTCATGCTGCGGCTCCTTTGGCGGAACCGTGTGTCAGACGGTCACGCAAAACGCCGGACAGCTGATCCACGGCCACGATGGTGACGAACAGAAGCAGAAAGATGGCCGCCGCCTCGTCGTAACGCCCCTGCCCCCAGGACATGGCGTTGCGCAACTCGTACCCCAAGCCGCCTGCCCCCACGAAACCAAGAATGGCCGAGGCGCGGATGTTGATCTCGAACCGCAGAAGAGCGTAGCTGACATAGTTTGGCCCGACCTGCGGGATCACGCCCAAATACATCCGCTGCGACCAGTTGGCGCCAACCGACTGCAGCCCCTCGACCGGTTTCAGAGAGGCGTTTTCATTCACTTCGGAAAACAATTTGCCCAGGGCACCGGCAGTGTGAATGGCGATGGCAATCATTGCAGGCACTGGCCCGCCGCCAAGAACAAAGATCAGAACCAACGCGATGACAATTTCCGGAACGGCCCGGCAAATATCAGAAATCCGACGAAAAACGGGGATCAATGACGGCCACAGCGCCATGCCGCGGGTGGACATCAGCGCCAGAAAGGTGCCGCCCAGAGTGCCCACCAGCGTGGCCGCGGCGGCGATATTCAGTGTTTCGATCAGCGCGGGGAAGAACTCGACCAAATTCGCGGGCAATTCCCCGATCTTCTCCCAGGCCTCAGTCAGAACCTCGGCAGGGTAATCGAAAATGCGGTTCCACCCATCGGCAAAACTACCGGCGTTTCGCATGTCGGCGGTCCGGAATCCGGTCGCCATAAGTGCCACGAACAGGATCAGAAGTATCCCACCGTAGACCCGTTTTCGACGGGTCATGCTGGTGTAATCCTCCCGGATCCGGTCGAGGCCGGCGGATCCCGCGGTCAGGTCGGTCATGAAAGGCTCCGATGGGGATAATGGGGTCCGGTTTGCGGCCGGACCCCGAACAGAAGTTGCGCAGGCTTAGTTCGACTTCAGCTTGCGGGCTTCAATGATGATTTTGTAGGCCTCGTGGGTGATCGGCTCGAACGCTTTGGCTTCACCTGCGGCCACGCCATAGAAGCACTCACGGTCTTTGTCGGCCAGCCCGGCCATCAGAGCCGTCATCTTCTCTTTGACATCCGCCGGCAATGCCTTGCGCAGAACCACCGGACCTTCGGGGATCGGCTTCGATTTCCAGATTTCCACCATGTCGTTCATGTCGACCAGTCCGGCATCCACGGCGCGGCGCAGCGCACCCGAATTGTAGCCGTCTTCCCAGTTGCCCAGACCGTCGGCCCAAGTCACGCCACCATCCACGTCACCGTTGTTCACGGCGACGATCGTCTGCTCGTGGCCACCGGTGAACTTCACCTCACCGAAGTAGTCACCCGACTCCATCGTCGCACCCGTTGCCTGAGGGATTTCGATCGAGGGGATCAGGTAGCCCGAGGTCGAGTTCGGATCACCAAAGCCAAACACCTTGCCTTTCATGTCATCAAGCGAGGTGATGCCGCTATCCTTGCGGGCGAACCCGACCGAGTAGTAGCCATACCCACCATCCACGTTCACCTTGACCAGAACCGGTTCGACCGCCTCGGGGTCGCTCAGATAGGTCTTGGCATAGGCGGAGGCGCCCAGCCAGGCCATGTCGATCGTGCCGCCCAGCAGGCCCTGGATCACGCCGTTGTAATCGGCCGGGGCGAACAGCTTGGTTTCGACACCCAGCGCGTCCTCGGTGTATTCACGCAGACATTCGTTGTTGTTCAGCCGGTCCTGCGCGTTTTCTCCGCCCAGAATGCCGATACGGAATTCGCTGATCTCCTCGGCCATGGCAGGCGCGCTCAGGGCGGAGGTCGCGACCAGGGCGGCAACTAGTTTCTTCATCTGTCTCTCTCCAGGTTGATTGGCCCACCCCATTCATCGGGCCGGGCGATAAATGAGGTGGTTTGGGCTCAGATCGTGGCCTCGGCTTCCATCAGAGCCTTCCGGGTGGCATCCAGTGTTTCGATCTCGGTCGAGGTCGCGGCCTCGGAGAAGCTGGCATCAGCGCCGTAGATCTCGCGGGCGACGCCGGTGGTCAGCTGCTCGGGCAGGCCGTCGAACACGATGCGCCCGTCGCGCATGCCGACCACGCGGTCGCAATAGCGGCGCGCGGTGTCCAACGTGTGCAGATTGGCGATCACGGTACGGCCGTCCTCTTCGTGGATGCGGCGCAGGGCCTGCATCACGACCTGCGCATTCATCGGATCCAGCGAGGCGATGGGTTCATCGGCCAGGATGATCTTGGGATCCTGCATCAGGGCGCGCGCGATAGCGACACGCTGCTGCTGCCCGCCCGACAACGCCTCGGCCCGTTTAGAGGCATGTTCGGCGATGCCAAGTCGGTCAAGAATGTCGATGGCGCGATGGATGTCTTCCATCGGGAACAGATTGAACATGGTCGCCAGCGTCGAGTGCCGGTTCAGCGTTCCGTGCAACACATTCGAGACCACATCCATGCGGGGCACAAGGTTGAATTGCTGAAAGATCATCGCGCAATCGGCCTGCCACGCACGTTTTTCGCGCCCTTTCAGCGTGGTCACGTCGCGCCCGTGAAACAGGATCTGCCCGGCGCTGGCATCGGTCAGGCGGTTGATCATACGCAGCAGGGTGGACTTGCCCGCGCCCGACCGCCCGATGACCCCGATCATGCATGGCTTGTCGACGTCCAGCGTTGCGGTGTCGACGGCAGTATTGTCGCCGAAGCGCTTGGTCAGTTTTTCGATGCGCAGCACGTGCCACCCCCAATTCGTGATGGAGGTCGTCTACAGCTGGTGCTCAAAGGTGATGTGTCGATCCGGTGAAGCTTTTGTAACGGGCTGAAAGCCGATGGCCTATGCAAGGGCTGGGCAATGCCGCTCGTCCCGTCTATACGCGGGCTCAACACCTGAACCATCAGATCTGTCACATGAGGCCGCCATGAGCTTTGACCGCAAGATCAAGATCGCACCGTCGATCCTGTCCGCCGATTTCGCCAATTTCGGACAGGAAATCCAAGCTATCGAGGCCCAAGGCGCCGACTGGGTTCACGTTGATGTGATGGACGGGCATTTCGTGCCAAACCTCACCTTCGGCCCGCCGGCGGTCAAGGCGTTCCGCCCGCATGTCAAGACGGTGATGGATGTGCACCTGATGATCACGCCGGTCGACCCCTACATCCAGGCCTATGCCGATGCCGGCGCGGACTATCTGACGGCCCATGTCGAGGCTGGTCCGCACACGCACCGCACGTTGCAGGCGATCCGCGCGGCGGGCATGAAGGCTGGCGTGGCGCTGAACCCCGGCACCCCGGCCGAAGCGGTCGAACACATGCTGGATCTGGCCGATCTGGTCTGCGTGATGACGGTGAACCCCGGCTTTGGCGGGCAGAAATTCATCGACATGACCGCGAAGGTCCGCCGCCTGCGCGAGATGATCGGAGACCGCCCGGTGCATATCGAAATCGACGGTGGCGTCGACACCACAACCGCCCCGCTGGTCGCGGCAGCCGGCGCGGACGTTCTTGTTGCCGGTTCCGCGGTCTTCAAGGGCGGGTCGGTTGCGAACCCGGACGTCTATGGCCAGAACATCCGCGCCATTCGCGCCGCAGCCGAAGGCCACGCGGTCTGACGGCGGCTCCCGCCCGTCGTCGACGTTTTTTGCAAAACGCCTCCCCCCCTTTGGGCCCGGCATCGCGCATGGCGCGATGCCGGGCCCAAGGCCGCAAGCGGGATCGGCGCAGCCAATGTCGCGCGGGCGCGGGAGCGTTTTGCCGCCCCTGCTCCTAGGCCAGTTGATCCGCGAAATGCGTCAGCAGCCTGTGTTTTAGAATCTTGCCCGTAGGCGCCGCGGGCAGTGACGTGGCCAGCACGATCCGGCTGGGCCGCTTGTAGCCCGCAAGACGCTCGGCCACGAACTTCGCCAACTCTGCCTCGGACACAGCGCCGATTTCAGGCACCTGAACAAAGGCCAGCACCTGTTCGTCGCCGCCCACCCGATGCCCGATCACCGCAGACTGGATCACCTGCGGATGGTCGTTCAGCGCGGTCTCGACTTCGGGCGGATAGACGTTGAAGCCGCCGTGAATGATCAGTTCCTTGGCGCGGCCGACGACGTGCAGATTGCCCTGCGCGTCGAGGCGGCCGAGGTCACCCGTGCGCAACCATCCCCGGACCAGAACCCGGCCCGTTTCCTCGCCGTTGCGATAGTACCCCTTCATCACATGCGGGCCGCGCGTCAGGATCTCGCCCACGCCATCTCCGCCGCCGGGTATGCTTTCGTCAATGTGCAGCTCGACCCCCGGCAAGGGCGGGCCGACCGAGATATCCGGATCCCCGATCCGGTTGTGCGAGGCGCAGATCCCCGCCGTGCTTTCGGTCATGCCATAGCCATTCTGCAGTGCGACGCCATAGAACGCCTCGGCCTTGCGTTTCCACGCCGGATCCAGCGGGGCAGCCCCGGACGAGGTGTAGCGCAGGGCGTCCGACGGCAGCCGCTCCAACCCCTGTTCCTTAGCATATTGCATCAGCAGCGCATGCATCTGCGGCACACCCGAAAACACCGTGACGCCCGCGTTCAACGCGGCAAAGGCGCGGTCCGCCGCGAACCGGGCATCCAGCTGGACGAAGGCCCCGGCCAGCACCGACCCGGTGACGATCGAGGCCAGCCCGAAGATGTGCGAAATCGGTAGCACGCCATAGACCACGTCATCCTGCGTCAGCCCCCGGAAATTCGCCGAGGTCAGCCCGCCGAACCGCAGGTTTTCGTGGGTCAGCATCACACCCTTGGGCGTTCCGGTCGTGCCGGTGGTGAACAACATCGCCGCGACATCCGTCAGATCGGGGTCGGGCGCGCTCGGGTTCGGCGCGGCCAGGTGCATCTGCCCGAAGCCCCCGGAAACAGGCTGGGCCCCGGCCATTCGCGCATGGTCGCACGCCTCCGGCGACGCCGCCGACGTGAACAGGATCACCGCCGGGGTGATGTGATCCACGATGCGTGCCAACTCAGCCGCGGTCTGACGGGCGTTCACCGGCACCACGCAAGCGCCGATCCGGGAACAGGCAAACAGCGCGGCCACTGCCGTACAGCAATTCTCGAGCACCAGCATGACCCGATCGCACGGGCGCACCCCCGAGGCCAGCAGGATGCCTGACAGCTCGGAAATCGCGCGGTCGAGGTCAGCAAAGCTCCATTTGGCGCCGAACCCGTCGGCAAAGGCGCGGGCCTGCGGTCGGGTCCGGATCTGGGCATCCGGATAGTCGTGCCATTTGTTCATGTCCCTTCGCCCTCCCCTGCGCCGGAACCGGTTTTTCGCTCAGCGTTTCGTGGTGCGCTTGAACACCCCCGCCGCCGTTGCGATCAGGGTTCCGTCGTCGGTGTGCAACTCTCCGGTCACATAGGCCACCGTGCGCCCGCCACCCGTTGCGCGCCCTGTGGCCGTCACGCGCCCCTGTCGCACCGCCGCCACATAGCTTGTGTTCAGTGACAGGGTCAGAACCAGCGGATGTTCGTCCCGGTCGAACCAGGCCGAGGCGGTGTTGCCGCAAGCCACGTCAAGCAGCATGGCGATGATGCCGCCATGCAGGATGCCCTGGCTGTTCAGGTGATCCGCCCGGATGGTCAAATGGCACCGGGCATGGCCGTCGGGATCGGACAGATCCACCTCGAACCCGATCGCGTTTTGACAGCCCGACCGCCGGACCTTTGGGTCGCCTTCAGGCCGCGCCGAGTGCAATGAACCGCTCCAAATGATAATCCGCGTCGCCGAACCTGTGATCCGACATGACGATCCGCTTGGCAATATGCGCCAGCTCATATTCCTGCGTCATGGCGATGCCGCCATGCATCTGGATCGTTTCCTCGGCCACCAACCGGCCCACCCGCGACACCAGGTTGCGGGCCGCGGCGATCTGCCGGTCGCGATCGGGTGCTTCAAGGTGACCGGCCGCGTTGATCACCGCCGAGCGCGCCTGCTCCAGCTCGATCAGCATATCCGCGAACCGGTGCTGCAGGGCCTGAAAGGTCCCGATCGGGCGGCCGAACTGCTTGCGCGTCATCAGATATTGCCGTGTCAGGTCCACCGCGATTTCCATCGCGCCCAGAACCTCGGCGACCAGCGCGACATTGGCTGCGGCCACAACGTTCATCAGCGGCTCGAACCCCTGCCCCGCCGCGCCCAGACGCGCGGTTTCCGGCAGGCGCACATCGTCCAGAGTGACCTCGGCCGCGCGGCCCCCGGCCAGCATCGGATACCCGCGCAAGCCCAGACCCGGTGTGCCAGCAGGCACCAGAAACAGCGAAATGCCGTCCAGATCGAACGGCCCGCCAATTTCGCGCGCGGATACGATCAACTGCCCCGCGGCCTCGGCATTCACGACCACGGCCTTGCGCCCGTTCAGGATCAGTTCCGTGCCGTCGGTCCGCACGGTGGTCTCGACCCGGCTCAGGTCATACCGGCTGGCAGGCTCACCATGCGCCAGCGCCAGATGCAGCTTGCCCGAGACCACCTGATCCAGCAGCGCCCGCTGATCGGGGCTGCCCACCTGCGCGATCAGCCGACCGCCCAGAATGCAGCTGTCCAGAACCGGCTCGACCACCCCGGCCCGACCCAGTTCCTCGAACACGGTGGCGATGTCAAAGCCCGCCCCGCCGAACCCGCCATCCGCTTCTTCGAACAGCGCGCCCAGAACGCCCAGATCGGCCAGTTCGCGCCAGATGTCGGTGCTGAACCCCGCCGCGCTTTCCAGAATGTCGTTGCGCACCGGAGTCGTATATCGGTCGGCCAGATAGCGCCGCAGCGTGTCCTGCAGCATCTGCCGTTCTTCGGTCAGGTTGAAATCCATCTCAGCCCCCCATCTTGACCTTGGCGATGATCCCGCGCTGAATCTCGTTCGACCCGCCGAAGATCGACAGTTTCCGGTTGTTGAAATACTGCGCGGCGACCGGCGTGGCATAGTCCGGCCCGATCGGGTCGTTGTCGCCCGCCACTGCCTCGGATGCGAAAGGCATCGCATAAGGCCCCACCGCGCGGCGGGCCAGGTCGTTGATCTCCTGCCGGATGATCGTACCCTTGACCTTCAGCATCGAGCTTTCGACCCCCGGTGCCTGTCCGGCCGCAGCCTGGCTGATGATGCGCATGTTGGTGGTGGCCATGGCCATCAGGTCGATCTCGACCCGCGCCAGCCGAGCGGCGAAATGCGGGTTCTCGATCAGGGGGCGGCCATTCGCGGTTTCGATCCGGGCAATCCGTTTGACCATGTCCAGCCCCGCCTGGCTGAAGCCGACACCGGCGATGTTGGTGCGTTCATGCGTCAGCAGATACTTGGCATAGGTCCAGCCCTTGTTCTCTTCGCCCACCAGGTTTTCGACCGGAACACGCACATCGTCAAAGAACACTTCGTTGACCTCGGGCGTTCCGTCCAGCAGGACGATGGGGCGCACCTGGATCCCCGGCGTGTTCATGTCGATCAGCAGGAACGAGATCCCCTCCTGCGCCTTGGCCTCGGGGTCGGTGCGCACCAGGCAGAAGATCCAGTTGGCGTATTGCGCCAGCGTGGTCCAGGTCTTCTGGCCATTGACGACATAGTGGTCGCCGTCCCGCACCGCGCGGGTCTTCAGCGAGGCCAGGTCCGACCCGGCACCCGGCTCGGAATAGCCCTGGCACCACCAATGTTCACCATTCAGGATGCGCGGCAGGAAATAATCCTGCTGCGCCTTCGAGCCGAATTTCTGCAGCACCGGGCCCAGCATCGACAGGCCAAACGGCACGATGCGCGGCGCATAGGCGGCGGCGCATTCCTCCTCGAAGATATGGCGCTGAACCGCGTTCCACTCGGCGCCGCCAAACTCCTTCGGCCAGTTGAAATTCAACCAGCCGCGCTCGTTCAGCGTGGCGTGCCACCACTCATACCCTTCCTTGCCGATATTCCGGCCAGCCCGGATCTTGTCCGAGATCTCCTTGGGCAGTTTCTCGGCCAGAAAACCGCGAACCTCGTCGCGAAAAGCCTTCTCCTCGTCCGTATAATTCAAGTCCACAGCCGCCCTCCTCCTCGACGCGATCGGAACCTTGCCTGCTCGGCCCTACGGGCCGGGCAGCGCCGGGCCGGCCCTCGATGGGCTGGCCCGGCGCCTCTTTCTTCAATAGATCTCGAACAGTCCGGCCGCGCCCATACCTCCGCCGATGCACATGGTCACGACACCCAGCTTGGCCCCGCGCCGACGCCCTTCACGCAGCAGATGGCCGACCATACGCGCACCGGTCATGCCGAACGGATGCCCGATGGCGATCGAGCCGCCGTTCACGTTGCATTTCTCGTCATCGATTCCCAGACGGCTGCGGCAGTACAGCGCTTGCGAGGCGAAGGCCTCGTTCAGTTCCCACAGGTCGATGTCCTCGACGCTCAGACCATGCCGTTCCAGCAGGCGCGGCACCGCAAAGACCGGGCCGATGCCCATCTCGTCGGGCTCGCAACCCGCCACGCAGAACCCCTTGAACGCGCCCATGGGCTCCAGCCCCCGCCGCTCGGCCTCGGCGCTGTCCATCACGACCACCGCGGCCGCGCCGTCCGACAGCTGGCTGGCATTGCCGGCAGTGATGTAGTTTCCGGGGCCGCGCACCGGCTCGAGTGAGGCCAGCCCTTCCAGGGTCGTGTTCGGCCGGTTGCATTCATCCCGGTCCACGGTGACCTGTCGGTGCGAGACCTCGCCCGTCTCTTTGTCCTTGACCGCCATGGTGGTCTGCATCGGCACGATCTCGTCGTCGAACTTGCCCGCCGCCTGAGCCGCCGCGATACGCTGCTGCGACCGCAGGCCGTAGGCGTCCTGTTCTTCTCGGCTGATGCCATAGCGCTCGGCCACGATGTCGGCGGTCTCGATCATCGTCATGTAGATCGCCGGCTTGTGCTCCTGAATCCACGCCTCGGGCACGGGGCGGGTCTTCGGCTGGACCAGCGAGATGCTCTCGACCCCGCCGGCCACGATGGGGCCCGCGCCGCCCTCGGTGATGGCCTGCGCCGCAAGCGCCACGGTCTGCAGCCCCGACGAGCAGAACCGGTTCACGGTCATCCCCGAAACGCTGACCGGCAGCCCGGCCCGGATGGCGATCTGGCGGGCGATGTTGCCGCCGGTCTCGCCTTCGGGGAAACCGCAACCGATGATGCAATCCTCGATCTCGGCCCCATCCAACCCCGAGCGCGCGACCGCGGCCTGAACCGCGTGGCCGCCCATCGTGGCGCCGTGGGTCATGTTGAACGAGCCCCGGAACGACTTGGCCAGCCCGGTGCGCGCGGCGGATACGATTACGGCTTGTTTCATCACTCGGCGTCCGTGTTCAGATCGTCAAAGCTGTGGCCCTCGGCCACCAGTTTTTCCAGCAGCGGCGCGGGCTGCCAGAAATAGTCATCTTCGGCCGACCAGGCGCGGATGTCGTCCAGAATACCCGGCAGGCCCTGCAGATCCGCCCATTTCAGCGGCCCGCCGCGATAGCGCGGGAACCCATAGCCATAGAGCAGCACCACATCCACGTCCAAGGGGCGGCGGGCGATGCCCTCGCCCACCACCTTGGCGGCCTCGTTGACCATCGCCACCATATATCGCCGCACGATCTCGTCATCCGTGAATGTGCGCGGGGTGATGCCCTGCGCCGCGCGGTCGGCCGCGATCAGGTCCAGAACCTCGGGGTTCGGCGTGCCGCCGCGCTTGCCTTTTTCATAGACATAGAAGCCCTTGCCGGTCTTCTGCCCGAAATGCCCGGCCTCGCACAGTTTGTCGGCATAGCTGCTGTCGCGGGCGCGCGGGTCCTGCCCCTCGGCGCGTTTGCGTTTACGCACCGCCCAGCCGATATCCAGACCGGCCAGATCGGACACCGCGAACGGCCCCATGGCAAAGCCGAAATCGGTCAGCGCCTTGTCGATCTGGAACGGGCTTGCCCCGTCCAGAACCATGTGATCGGCGCAGGTGCGATGGGTGCTGAGGATCCGGTTGCCGATGAACCCGTCGCACACCCCTGCGCGCACCGAGACCTTTTTCAGCCGATGCCCCAGCGCAAAGCCGGTGGCGACCACCTCGGGCGCGGTCTGGTCGGCCACCACGATCTCCAGCAGCTTCATCACATGCGCGGGCGAGAAGAAATGCAGCCCGATCACGTCCTGCGGCCGCGTGGTGGTGGCGGCGATCTCGTTGACGTCCAGATACGAGGTGTTGGTCGCCAGAACCGCCCCGGGCTTGCAGACCGCGTCCAGCTGAGAAAAGACCTGCTTCTTGACGTCCATATCCTCGAACACGGCCTCGATCACCAGATCGACGGCGCTCAGCGCGTCATACCCAGTGGCAAGCTGCAATTGGTCCGACAGGATCGCGTCGTGCTGCTGCTGGCTGATCTTGCCGCGCTTCAGGGCCCCTGCCAGGTTTCCGGCGATCCGTTCCTTGGCCGCATGGGCGGCCTCCTGCGTCATCTCCAGCAAAGTCACGGGCAGACCCGCCAACAAGGCGGCGGTGGCGATCCCCGCGCCCATCGTGCCGCCGCCGATGACCCCGATCTGATGCACCGGACGCGGCTCGACACCCTTCAGTTCGGGCAGTTTGCCCACGGCGCGTTCGGCAAAGAAGGCGTGGATCAGGCCCTTGCGCTGATCCGATTCCATCAACTGCATGAACAGTTCCCGCTCGCGCGCCATGCCCTCGGCAAAGCTGGGCGCCTCGCAGGCGGCTTGCACGGCACGCACGGCAACGGCGGGGGACAACTGGCCGCGGCCCTTCTTCAGAACGGCCTCGTAGACCGCATCGAAATCGACGGGGTCCGGCGCAGGCATCTCTCCGACCGCGCGGCGGGGCGCACCCGAGTCAAGCAGCTCCTGCGCATAGGCCAGCCCGATCTCGCGCGGGTCGCCATCCTGCACCTTGTCGATCACGCCCAGCTTCAGCGCCTCGTCGGCGCGGACATGGCGACCGGTTGTGATCATGTCCAGTGCGGCCTCGACCCCGGCCACGCGCGGCAGACGCTGGGTGCCCCCGGCACCGGGCAGGATGCCCAGATTGACCTCGGGCAGGCCGACCTTGGCCGAGGGAACCGCGATGCGGTAGTGGCTGGACAGCGCAACCTCGAGCCCGCCGCCAAGCGCTGTGCCGTGCAGCGCCGAAACCACCAGCAGGGGCGAGGCCTCGATCCGGTCGCACAGGCCCGGCAGCCAGGGCTCTTGCGGGGGTTTGCCGAACTCGCGGATATCGGCCCCCGCGAAATAGGTCCGGCCCTTGCCGTAGATCAGCACCGCCTTTGCGCGCTCGGCCTCGGCCCGTTCGATTCCGGCCAGCAGGCCCCGGCGCACATCCACGCCAAGCGCATTGACCGGCGGGTTGTTCGCCGCCAGCACCGCGATATCGCCAATCCGTTCGTATTCCACCGCCTCGGACATCAGACTTGGTCTCCTCTTGCCAACCCCAGCTTGTTCCGCATTGCGGAACAATATTCCGCAACAGATTGAACCCGTCCGCGCGCGGGTTCAACCCCTTATACCCGACTGCGCCGCCGGGCCGCATTTGTTGCCGGCGAGCAGGCCCCAAACAACTTGTGAACCGGATCGCGGAAAACCGTGCTAGGCTTTGCCCATCCGGCCAATGAATTCGGCCAGGAATGAAAACAGATTGCAGAACAGGGAGTTTTGAAATGTGTGACGTTTGCGTAATGAACGCGGTGAAAGACCGGATGCTGTCGCGTCGATCCTTTTTCAAGGTTGGCGCAGCGATGGCGGCAGGCACGGCGCTTGGGACGGTGGCTGCCCCACCAGCGCTTGCGGCCGGCCATGGCGAGGTGCTGGACATGACCCATGTCTACGATGCCGATTTCCCCACCTATTTCGGCCAGCCGGGGATCGAGGCGACACAGGCCTTCAATTTCAAGGAACATGGCTTCAACCTGTTCAACCTGGCCGTCAACGAACACACCGGCACGCATGTCGATGCCCCTCTGCATTTCTCGGCGGATGGACAGTCGGTGGACGAAATCCCGGTGTCGAACCTCGTCTGCCCGCTGTGCGTGGTGGACATTGCCGCCCGCGCGGCCGAGGACCCGGATGCGCAGGTGACCCCCGACGATCTGAAGGCGTGGATCGCAGCAAATGGCGACATCCCCGATGGCGCCTGTGTCGCCATGCATTCGGGATGGGCCGCCAAAACCGCCACGCCCGAATTCCGCAACGCCGACGGCGACGGCAAGATGCATTTCCCTGGCTTCCACGTCGAAGCGGCGCAGATGCTGATCGAAGGAACCGGCGCGTTTGCTCTGGCCGTCGACACGCTGTCGCTGGACCACGGGCCATCGGCTGATTTCGTGACGCATTACGCGTGGCTGCCCACCAACCGCTACGGCATCGAGAACCTTGCCAATCTCGACAAGGTGCCCGCCAGCGGAGCGACGCTGGTGGTCGGCGCGCCGGCCCATCGTGGCGGGTCGGGCGGCCCGGCGCGCATCTTTGCGATGGTCTGAGCATGGCAACGGTTCGCCTGTTGACGGACGAAGAGGTCAGCGCCGAGGCGCTGGCCGTCTTCGATGAAATCCGCGCCACCCGCAACACCGATTTCATCAACAATTTCTGGCGCGCTCTGGCCCATGACCCGGCGCTGCTGAAAGCGACGTGGGAGCGGCTCAAGACCGTCATGGCTCCCGGCGCGCTGGACCCGTTGATGAAGGAGATGCTGTATGTCGCGGTCTCGGTCGCCAACAATTGCGAATACTGCGTGCACTCCCATTCGGCCGCGGCCCGCTCCAAGGGCATGACCGATCAGATGCAGACCGAACTGCTGGCGGTGATCGCGATGGCCAGCCAGACCAACGCCCTGGCCACCGCTTTGCAGGTGCCGGTGGACGACCAGTTCAAGGCCTGAGGCGGCGCCTGTCGGGCCAGACTTGCACCAGATGCACAGCGGCTATTCCCTCAAGTGCCTAGCTGCACTGCAGCATCAGGTCTAAATCTCTTTGGTCACATACAGACCAGAGAGGCTCCGCTCATGGCACAGACAAGCACGCACCGCCCGGCAATCCTGAACCTGTTCTCGGCCGTCGCCGATGTGTTCAGCGGCATCTATGATGCTTTGATCCGCATGGGCGAAGCAAATGCCAAGGTCATCAAGATCAAGCAACTCAGCGAGTTGACCGACGAAGAACTGGCTGCGCGTGGCCTCAAGCGCGAAGACATCGTTCGCCTGGTGATGGCGGGCGTCTACTAAGACACGCCCGCGCCCTGCATTTCGGCCACGGCCTGCGCGGCCTTGGCATAGGCGGCTTCGCACAGGTCAAAGTCCGCCTCGGTCAGCGCCAGGGACGGATAGGTCTTGCCCGGCGACTTGAACATCCCGTTCTGCATCAGAACCGTATTGAACAGGGTTGCCCCGGCCGTGTCCGCGCGGACCACATCGCGATAATCCCGCACCTTTCCTTCCGTGAACACGATTTCGAACAGGGTCGGATCGCCGATGACGCGGTGGGCGACCCCCTGCTTGGTCAGCGCGGCCGAGGCCATGTCCATCAGACGCTGACCATTGGCGCGCAGCCGGTCGTACTGACCGGGGCGGCGCAGCACTTCCATCGTCTTGAGCCCGGCCACCGCGGCCACCGGATTACCCGACAGGGTCCCCAACTGCATCAGCCATTTCTCAGGCCCAACGGCGGATTTGTCGAAATGGGCCATGATCTCGGCCCGCCCGGCGATTGCCGCCAGGGGAAAGCCGCCGCCGATGATCTTGCCCAGCGTGGCGATGTCGGGGGTCACGCCATACAGCTCCTGCGCGCCGCCATAGGCGAAACGAAACCCGGTCACCACCTCGTCGAAGATCAGCACGATGCCGTACCTGTCGGCCTCGTCCCGCAGAAGCTGCAAGAAGCCGGGTTCGGGCGGGATGATGCGTTGCAAGGGCTCGACGATGATGCCCGCGACCTGGTTGCCGTGCTCGGCCAGCAGCGAGCGGATGTAGTCCGGGTCGTTGAACGGCGCGATCAGCATTTCGGCCTGAACGCTGGCCGGTATGCCCGCGCTGTCGGGAACCGCCTGCGGGAAATTCACCATCCGTGACGGGGCCAGGCTCATCTGCGCCTCGGCGCTCATGCCGTGATAACCGCCTTCGAACTTCACGATCTTGTCGCGGCCGGTAAAGGCGCGGGCCAGCCGGATCGCGTACATGTCAGCCTCACCGCCGGACGAGACATAGCGGATCTGATCGGCGCAGGGCACGGCGGCGCAGATTTCCTCGGCCAGTTCGACTGCGCGCGCGTTGTTGGCGAAGAACGTCATGCCATTGGGCAACTGTTCGGCGACGGCCTCCAACACCTCGGGGTGGCCGTGGCCCAGCAGCATCGGCCCCGAGCCGATCAGCAGGTCGACATATTCTTTGCCGTCTTCGTCCCAGACGCGGCTGCCCCGGCCCTCGCGGATGAAGACCGACGGGTCGAAATTGCCGAAGCCACCGCCGGGCAGCACCGCGCGGGCGCGTTGACCCCAATCGGATTGGCTGAGATGTCGCGGCATGGTCGCCTCCCTAATCCAGTATCACGTCCGGCGCGCCCAGGAATTCGCGGTCTGGCGCGATGCCCAGGCCGATCCCGTCGGGCGGCGCGATCCGGCCGCCCTTGCGGGTCGGGCCATCCGGCGCCAGCCGCGGCGCGACATAGCCCGACAGGTCGCACACGTTCATCAGGCGCGCCGGTTCAGTTGCTGCGCCCAGATGCAACAGGGCGGCGGTGGTGATGTCAGATCCCCAGGTGTCTTCGACGCACATCTTCGCCCCCAGATGCAGGCACAAATCACGCGCACGGCGCGCAGCCGACAGCCCACCGAATTTCGACAGCTTCACCGCGACCGCATCCATGCAGCCCAGCGCATGCGCAGCCATCAGGCTGGCGGTGTCGTGTGCGCCCTCGTCCAGCTTCATTGGCAGGCCGGTGGCGGCGCGCACGCGGGCGCAATCCTCGATCGTGGCACAGGGTTGTTCCAGCATCACATCCAGATCCGCGACCGCCCGCCCCACCCGGCTGGCATCCAGAGACGTAGCGCCGCAGTTCCAATCGCCATAGACCAGCGGCCCGTCTCCCACCGCCTCGCGCACCAGACGCAGGCGCTCGACATCAGCCTGCCAATCGGCATCCGCGCCCAGCTTGACCTGGAACTGGGTGATGCATTGCGCCTGCGCCTCGCGGGCGATGCGGGCCATCTCGGCCGGGGCGATGCAGGTTATCGAGTGATAGAGCGGCATCGTTCGCGCCCGCCGACCACCCAGCAGCGCGTGCAGTGGCAGCCCTGCCACCTGCCCCGTCAGATCCCACAGCGCGATGTCGATCGCCGATTTGGCATAGACATGCCCCGGCAGGTGCCGGTCCAGCCGTGCCATCAACGCCTCGGGTCCGATCGGGTCGGCGCCCAGCAGAACCGGGGCCATGTCCTGAACCGCCGGGGCCACGCCGCGCGCATAGGCGGGCAGGTAATGCGGAATCGGGCAGACCTCGCCCCAGCCGGTCAGATCGTCATCGGTGTCCAGCGCCAGAACCACCGTTTCAACCGTGTCGCAGGCCTTGCCGTCAGCCATGTAATAGGCCTGATGGCTGGTCAGCGGCACATGCCAGAGCGAAATGCGGGTGATGCGGGTCATTGGTACACGGCCTTTGGTTCCCCCAGTGCATCTTCATCCGGGGCTACGCCGAGGCCGGGGGCCTGGGGCAGTTCAAGGTGGCCCTGACGGTTGCGCGGGCCGCGCCCGCCCGCGAGGTCCAGCGTCAGCATGTCCTGACAGGCCCAGACGCCCAAGCGGTTGTGGTCGGGGATGGTGGCGGCCAGATGCAGCGCCTCGGTATCGGCCAGAACCGAGCCGCCGGTGGCCATCACATACATGTCGATGCCATGCGCCAGCGCGATGTCCCGCATCCGCGAAGCCTTGGTCAGGCCGCCGACACGGTTGAGCTTGATCCCAAAGACCTCGGCCAGCCCGTCGCGGGCAATGCGTGTGGCGTCCTGCAGGGTGACCAGGCTTTCATCCACGCTGACCGGGGCGGAATGCAAGGCCCGGATGGCGGCAATGTCGTCCAGCGTCTCGCCGGGTTGTTCGAACATCACGCCCAGATCCTCGGTGGCCTTCATCACCCGCAGCGCCTGCTGCCGCGTCCAGGCGCGATTGACGTCATAGAGGATGCGCTCACCCGCCGGGCGGTGCGCCTCGACATCGCGGATGCGTTCTATGTCGCGATCCACGTCGCCGCCCACTTTGACCGAATGCACCCAATAGCCGCGGCCGCGATAGCGATCCATCACCGCGCGGGTTTCCTCGACGGTCTTGGCCCCGACCGAGGAGGCGACCGGCGCGGGGCTGCGCGACCCGCCGCCCATCAGATCGGCAATCGGCAACCCCGCCGCCTGTCCGGCAATGTCCCAGCAGGCCATGTCGATCGGCGATTTGGCGTAAAGGTGCCCGGGCAGCGCGTGGTCCATCGCCCGCTCGACCTCCAGAACCCGGCGCGGGTCCAGCCCCAGTACGAAGGGCGCCATGGTCTCGATCCCCGCCCGGATGCCCGGCCCGTGCGCGGGCACATAGGTGTGGCCCCATGGCGTGCCCTCGCCCCAGCCGGTCAGCCCGGCATCGGTTTCGATCTTGACGAAAGTGGCATCCAGCACCTCGAATTTCAGACGTCCGCCGGACAGCCAATAGGGGTGTTCAAGCGGCAGATCGACTTGAAAGACCGAGATGCGGGTGATCTTCATGCGGCGTCCATCCTGGGCAGGTCGTTCAATCCCTCACCCCGCCACAGTACGAATGTCAGGATCGGCTGATCCCCCGTGGACATGGCATGGCTTTGCCAACTGGCGTGCAACCGCGTGCCCTCAGCGCCAACAAAGGCCCGATCTCCTTCAACCTTGAAGACCGCGCCACCCGCCAGCGTCATGTAAAGCTCCTCGGCCTGATGGCTGTGCCAGTCATAGTCCAGCCCGGCGCCCCAATAGGCGACATAGCCCCGCAGCTGGGTCGAATGGAAATGACCGGTTGGCCCGAACAGCTCGAAATACCCGTACCGATTGCGGAAATCGGCACCGACCTCTGCCTCGGTATAGGTGCGTTTCCAGTGGGCAAGATGCGCCGCCGACCGGATCGCCTGAACCAAGCCCGTTGTCCGGGGTGATCCGGGTTGATCCAGCGCCTGCACCAGCGGCGTGGCGGGAATCGCCCGCGGTTGCAAACCGGTCGCGGTCAGGTCGGTGGGCCAAGTGCCGAATTCGGACAGCGCCGGCAGGGTCTGATGCAGGTGCCGCGCGGCTTCGAGAACGTTTTCAAGGGTCATGGGATCACCACGATGTTGCCGGTATGATGCTTGTCGATGAAGGCCTGCTGGGCCTCTCGCAGCTCAGTCAACGGGTAAGTGGCGGCCAAAGCTGGCTTGATTTGCCCATTTTCTATGTATTTCACGACATCAAAGAAATTCTGCGGCGTGTTCACGGTCGATCCGGTGAAGGTCAGATCGCGCAGATAGAAGGTGCGCAGGTCGAACTGCACGATCGGACCGGCAATCGCGCCCGAACAGGTATAGCGCCCGCCACGCTCCAGCATGTCGATCAGTTTGGGCCACATCTCTCCGCCCACGACGTCGGCGACGACGGTGATCCGTTCGCCTTTCAGCTCGGCCCGCAGGTTCCTGGGGTTGCGCGGCAGAATGCGATCCGGGCCCAGTTTGGCGACCTCGGGGTGTTTGGCCTCGCTGGCCATGGCGATCACGCGTGCGCCGCGCAGCTTGGACAACTGGATCAGCGCCCCGCCCACACCGCCCGAGGCGCCGGGGATCAGAACCGTGTCGCCCTCGCCGACCTGCGCCCTGTCCAACATGCCCTCGGCCGTCACATAGGAACAACTGAAGGTCGCCAGTTCGGTATCGCTCAGGTCGGAGTCGATCGCAGCCACGCCGTGGATGTCGGCCTTGGTGTATTCGGCAAAGCCGCCGTCACATTCCGAGCCGAAATATCCCGCCTTGTCGCGGTTCATCGGCTCGGACCAGTCGCGCAGCCAGCCCGCCACGATCACCCGCCGGCCGATGATCGCGGGATCGGCCCCCTCTCCCACGGCCACGACTGTTCCGACCGCGTCCGCGCCCTGAATGCGCGGGAAGGTCAGGGGCGCGCCGCCCCAGGTGCTGTCGTCGTCATCCAACTCGGAATAGGCGCCGCCGGTGGTGGCCTCGTCCACCGCCTTGGAATACCAGCCGGTGCGGGTGTTCACATCCGTGTTGTTCAGCCCGCAGGCGCCCACCTTGATCAACACCTCCATCGGGCCGGGTGTGGGGGTGGGCCAGTCCTCATGCCATTCGTATTTGTCCAGATCGCCATGCCCGGTCAGGACCATGGCCTTCATCGTCTTCGGGATCATTCCGCAGCCTCCATCGCGGTATCGGTTCGGGGCAGAACACTGTGCGGGTCATAGGCGGGCGCGCCCAGGATCCGCCCGCGACGCGGCACGCCCGCAATCACCACCTGCACTTCGGTTCCCGGCACATTGGCCTGCGGTTTGACATAGGCAAAGGCAAGGATCTTGCCGACCGTATGCCCGTAGGCCACCGAGGCGGTGGAGCCCACGACCTTGCCGTCCAGCAGGACCGCCTCGCCGCCATGCCCATCGTTCTGGCCATCTGGTTCGATCTCCAGATAGGCGCAGACCCAGCGCAGATCGGGGTTCAGGGTCCGGTCCTTGCCCAGGTATTCCTTGTCGGTGCGGGCAAAGCGCAGCACGTCGGCCTCGGCCAGGGTGACCTCGTTGGTCAACTCGCCTGCGCCCTTGAAGGCCTTCTCCATCCGCAGCGCGTTCATCGCGAACGACCCGTAATCGGCGATGCCGTGCGGTGCGCCTGCGGCCCAGAGCGTATCGTAGACGGCCAAGGCGCAGTCACGCGGCATGTGCAGTTCCCATCCCAATTCACCGGCATAGGACATGCGGAACGCCCAGAGCCGGTGACCCGCCACGTCTATTTCCTGCGCAGTCAGCCATTTGAAACCGGCATTGCTCAGGTCGGCATCCGTGCAGGCGGCCAAAACCTCGCGCGCCCGGGGGCCATTGAGGCTGAGCGCGGCCCAGTCATCGGATCGCAGGATGATTTCGACGTTTTCTTCGTCGCGATGCTGGGTCAGGTGGTCCAGCAGGCGCTGCTCGAAGAAGGCGGCACAGACGAGGTAGTACCGGTCCTCGGCCAGTTTCACGACCGTGGTCTCCAGCTCGATCCGACCACGGCGGTTCAGCATGTGGGTCAGCGCGATGCTGCCCACCTTTTGCGGCAGGCGGTTGGCAACCAGCCGGTCCAGCAGGGCCCGGGCATCCGGGCCGCTGATTTCGACCTTGGTGAAGGCCGAGATATCCATGATGCCGACCGCCTCGCGCACGGCCCTGCATTCGGTGGCCACCATGTCATGCACCACATTGCGGCGGAAGGAATAATGGTCGCGCTGTTCAACGCCGTCCTTTGCGAACCAGCGGGGGCGTTCATGGCCATAAACCTCTTCGAACACGGCCCCCTTTGCTTTCAGCCGGCCATACAGGGGGGACGGCTTGACCGGCCGCCCGGCAAGACGGTTGAAATGCGGAAACGGAATTTCGTGGCGCAGCTTGTAATCCTCATGCGCCTTGGTGACCTGCCAGTCTTTGGTGGCATAGGCCCCGAACCGGCGCGGATCATAGTCGCGCATCGAGATGTCCGCCGCCCCATGCACCATCCACCGCGCCAGTTCGCGCGTCAGGCCCGGGCCCCAGCCGATGCCGATCTGAGTGCCGCAGCAGCACCAATAGTTTCGCACCCCCGGCGCCGGGCCGATCAGCGGATTGCCGTCGGGCGGGTGCGAGATCGCCCCGTGAACCTCGCGCTGGATGCCCAGATCGGCGAAAATCGGCATCCGGTTCAGGCTTTCTTCCAGCCACGGCATGACCCGGTCGTAATCGGCGTCGAACAACCAGTTTTCATAATCCCACGGGCAATGGTCATGCCAGACCGAGTTCGAATTCTCCTTTTCGTAGATCCCGATCAGCCCGCGCTTCTGCTCCATGCGGATATAGCCCGAGACCTTGCGGTCATCGCGGATCACAGGCAACTCGTGATCGAGGTCCTGGAACTGTGGCACCGGTTCGGTCACGAAATAGTGGTGGGTCATCGAGGTCATCGGCAGTTGCAGGCCAGACCATTCGCCCATCTGCCGCGCATAGGTGCCGCCCGCATTTACCACGTGTTCGCAGCGGATCGTGCCCCGTTCGGTCTCGACCACCCATTCGCCATTGGCCGCCTGGGTGATGTTGGTGGCCCTGCAGCGGCGAATGATCCGCGCGCCCAGCTGACGCGCCCCCGCCGCCATGGCCATGGTCACGTTCGTCGGGTCCACATGCCCGTCATCCGGCGTATGCAGCGCGCCCAGAACCCCGTCGAGGTTGTAGAACGGGTGCAGTTCGACCACGCGGTCGGGGCCGACCAGTTCGATGTTGAAGCCCAGCGACCGGCCCACCGACAGGGTGTGGCGCAGCCAGTCCATCTCGTCTTCGGTATAGGCCAGCCGGAACGAGCCGCATCCATGCCATGTCACCGCCTGCCCGGTCTCGGCCTCGAGCGCACCGGAATAGAGCCCGATGTTGTAGTCCACGCACTTGCCCAGACCAAAGGAACTGGTCGAATGGGTGATCTGCCCGGCCGCATGCCAGGTGCTGCCGCTGGTCAGCTCGGCCTTTTCCAGCAGAACGACATCCGTCCAGCCCTCGTGCGCCAGGTGGTAGGCCAGACCGACGCCCATGACACCTCCGCCCACGATCACCACGCGGGCCTGTGACGGCAGTTCCTTCCCGGACATGATTTTTCCTCTCACCGAGTCGCATTTCTTCTCGACAAGCTAAAGCCACATTTGTACCATCGTCAATCATGAATGACACAAATGTATCAAACACCGTTCTTGACCGGCTGACCCGTGAATGGGACGCCCTGACGCCCGAGGCGCAGAAGGCCGCCCGCTATGTGTTGGAGAACCCCGCGGATGTTGGCGTTTCGACCGTGCGCGAAATCGCCGAGGCCGCGAACGTGAAACCCAACACCTTCGTCCGCATGGCGCGGCAGGTGGGGTTTGAGGGGTACGAGGATTTTCGCGCGCCGTTCCGCGACGCCATCCGCCGAGGCACCGTGTCGTTTCCCGACCGCGCCCGCTGGTTGCAGGAGATCGGCAAATCTGGCGAGCTGGGCGGCCTCTATGCCGACATGGTCGGGGCCGCTATCCGAAACATCGAAGAAACCTTCGCCGGGATCGACGCCACCCGGTTGCAGGCCGCGGCCGAGGCGATCTGGACATCGCGGCAGGTGTTTACGCTGGGCGTCGGCGTCAACAACGCGAACGCGCGCAACTTTACCTATCTGGCCTCGACCGGGATGAAGCAGTTCCACGCCATCCCCCGGCCCGGCTCGACCCCGGTGGACGATCTGGCCTGGGCCGATGAACAGGACGTGCTGATCGCGATGACCTGCCACCCCTACCGGACCGAGGTGATCGAGGCGGTGAAGCTGGCCCGCGAACAGGGCATGACCGTGGTCGGCATCTCCGACAGCCCCGCCAGCCCAGTCATCCTGAACGCGCAACACGGGTTTGTCGTCGCCGCCGACACGCCCCAGTTCTTTCCGTCATCGGTTTCGACCATCGCGCTGCTTGAGACGCTTCTGTCTTTCGTGGTCGCCCTGTCCAGCGATGAAATCGTCGAGCGTGTGGAGCGGTTTCACCGCCGCAGGCACCAACTTGGCCTCTATGCGGAGGAACCAGAATGACCGCACCGCTGACCCGATCGCTGGAGGCCCGCTATTACACCGACCCGGCAATATTCGAGCAGGAGAAGCAGGGACTTCTGGCCCGCACCTGGCAATTTGCCGGCCATGTGGCGCAGGTGCGCGAGCCGGGCGACTACTTCGCCTTTGAAATCGCAGGCCAGAACCTGTTCTGCATCCGCGGGCGCGATGGCGAAATCCGCACCTTCTACAATGTCTGCCAGCACCGCGCGCATGAGATGGTGACCGGGGCCGGCAACACCCGCGTCGTCGTCTGCCCCTATCACGCATGGACCTATGAACTGACCGGGCACCTGCGCGCCGGGCCCAACATCAAATCGGTTCCGGGCTTCGACCGCAGCGCGATCTGCCTGACCCCGGTGCGGACCGAGCTGTTCAACGGCTTCATTTTCGTCAACCTCGACGATGACGCCGCCCCGATGGACGACTGGTACCCCGGCGTGCGCGCGGAAATCCGCGCCTTTGTCCCGCAGATCGACGATCTTGAGCCGCTGGAATGGGTCGAGATTCCCGAAAACTGCAACTGGAAGGTCAGTATCGAGAACTACTCGGAATGCTATCACTGCCCGACCAATCACCCGACCTTTGCCACCGGCGTGGTCAAACCCGAGACCTATGACATTCAACCCGATGCAGGCGGCGGATACGTTCTGCGCCATACGACCGAGTGTCAGAGCCTCGACAAGATGACCTATCCCATCGACCTGTCTGTGCCCCATGCGGGTGACTATCAGTCGTGGTTTCTGTGGCCGATGTTCTCGTTCCAGTGCTATCCCGGCAATGTGCTGAACACCTATCACTGGCGCGCGCAGGATGCCGATCACTGCACCGTCTGGCGCGGCTGGTACACCGAGGGCGGATCCGAAAGCGCGGTGATCCGCCAACTGGCGGTGCAGGACCGGGAAACCACGGTCGAAGAGGACATCCGGCTGGTTGAAAGCGTGCATCGCGGCCTGAAATCGCGCGGCTATCGCCCCGGCCCGCTGGTGTTGGACCCGGCTTGCGGCGTAATGTCGGAACATTCGATCGCCCGCTTGCAGCAATGGATGCGCGAGGCGGTGGATACAGATGCAAGCGGAGTGGACGATGGCCGACATCTTTGACGAAGACCTGTTTCTGAAGGGACTGGCGCAGCGCAAGGCGACGCTGGGCGACGAATACGTGGAAAAGAACCTGGCCGCGGCGGATGATTTCACCCGCCCATTTCAGGAGGCCATGACAGCCTGGTGCTGGGGCTTCGGTTGGGGGGACGAGGTGATCGACCCCAAGACCCGCTCGATGATGAACCTGTCGATGATCGGCGCCCTGGGCAAGATGCACGAGTGGGAGATCCACTGTCGCGGAGCCCTGAACAACGGCGTCAGCAAGGAGGAGATTCGGGCGATCATCCATGTCGTCGGCATCTATTGCGGCGTCCCGCAGGCGCTGGAGTGCTTTCGCGTGGCGCGCAAGGTTCTGACCGAAGCCGGTCAGCTTTAGTCGGTTCCTGCCCCGAAGATCGAGATCGCCCGCCCCCGTGCGGGTTTTCTCATGTCGGCACAAATACGTTACCGAATTTCGATTTGGTGCACGATTGCGTTACATTTTCCTTGCCGCGAATCGCTTCCGGGCGTATTACCCGACCAAGCGGTCACTTATTGACCCGGACGCAAGACACGAGGTTCCGACGCATGGACGCTTTCATCTGCGACGCACAGCGCACCCCGATCGGACGCTATGGCGGGGCCCTGTCCCAGGTTCGCACCGACGATCTGGCCGCGATCCCGCTGGCTGCGCTGAAAGAGCGGAACCCGCAGGTGGACTGGGCCAGCCTGGATGACGTGATCCTGGGCGATGCCAACCAGGCCGGCGAAAGCAACCGGAACGTGGCGCGCATGGCCGCCCTGCTGGCCGGTTTCCCGGTTCAGGTGCCCGGCACCACGATCAACCGCCTGTGCGCCAGCGGCATGGATGCGGTCGGCATGGCCGCTCGGGCCATCAAGGCGGGCGATTATGACATGGCGATTGCCGGTGGCGTCGAAAGCATGTCGCGCGCGCCGTTCGTGATGCCCAAGGCCACCAGCGCCTTTTCCCGCGCAAACGCGGTCTATGACACCACGATCGGCTGGCGTTTCGTGAACCCGAAAATGCAGCAGATGTACGGCACGGATTCGATGCCGCAGACCGCCGACAACGTGGCCGAGGACTATGACATCAGCCGCGCAGATCAGGATGCCTTTGCCGCGCGCAGCCAGGCCCGCTGGGCGGCCGCGCATCAAGCCGGCGTTTTTGCCGAGGAAATCACCCCCGTCACCATCCCCCAACGCAAGGGCGACCCGCTGGTGGTGGACACCGACGAACATCCCCGCCCCGGCACCACGGCCGAAAAGCTGGCGGGGCTGAAGGGCGTCAACGGGCCGGACAAGACGGTGACGGCGGGCAATGCCTCGGGTGTCAATGACGGCGCCGCGGCCATTCTGCTGGCCAACGAGGCCGCCGCGCAGAAGAACGGCCTGACCCCGATGGCCCGTGTCGTGGGTATGGCGGTCGCGGGGGTCGAGCCTCGGGTCATGGGAATCGGTCCGGTCCCGGCCACCCGCAAGGTGCTGGCCCGCACGGGGCTGAGCATCGAGCAGATGGATGTGATAGAATTGAACGAGGCCTTCGCAGCCCAGGGTCTGGCCACCCTGCGTGAACTTGGCGTGGCTGATGACGCACCCCATGTGAATCCCAATGGCGGCGCCATCGCCATCGGCCATCCGCTGGGCATGTCCGGCGCGCGGCTGGTCATGACGGCGGCCTATCAGCTGCGCCGCACCGGCGGGCGCTATGGCTTGTGCACCATGTGCGTGGGCGTGGGCCAGGGCGCCGCGCTAATTCTCGAACGCGTGTAAGGGAGGAGACCCGACATGTACGCTCAGATGATCAAGACGGCAGGAACAGGCGTCAAATCCCGTGAGGAAATGACCGAGCAGGAACGCGCCTTTCAGGACAAGATCGACGCCGACATCAAGATCGAGCCCAAGGACTGGATGCCCGACGACTATCGCGCGACGCTGATCCGCCAGATCGGGCAGCACGCCCATTCCGAGATCGTCGGCCAGCTGCCCGAAGGCAACTGGATCACGCGCGCGCCCACGCTGGAACGCAAGGCGATCCTTCTGGCCAAGGTGCAGGACGAGGCCGGGCATGGCCTGTACCTGTACTGCGCCGCCGAAACCTTGGGCGTCAGCCGCGACGAACTGACCGAGATGCTGCTGGACGGGCGGATGAAATACAGCTCGATCTTCAACTATCCAACGCTGAACTGGGCCGATATCGGCGCGGTGGGCTGGCTGGTCGACGGCGCGGCGATCATGAACCAGGTGCCGCTGCAGCGCGCCTCGTACGGGCCGTATTCGCGGGCGATGATCCGCATCTGCAAGGAAGAAAGCTTTCACCAGCGCCAGGGCTATGACGCGATCCGCAAGATGGCCGAGGGCACGCCCGAACAGCGCAAGATGGCGCAGGACGCGCTGAACCGGTTCTGGTACCCGGCGCTGATGATGTTCGGCCCGTCCGACAAGGACTCGGTGCATTCGGCCCAGTCGATGGCGTGGAAGATAAAGATCAACACCAATGACGAGTTGCGCCAGAAATTCGTCGATCAGACCGTGCCGCAGGCCGAGTATCTGGGCCTGACCATCCCCGACCCCGACCTGAAATGGAACGAAGAGCGCGGGCATTACGATTTCACTCAGCCCGACTGGTCGGAATTCTTTGACGTGATCAAGGGCAACGGCCCCTGCAACACCGACCGCCTGGCCGCCCGCAACAAGGCCTGGGACGACGGCAAATGGGTGCGTGACGGTCTGCTGGAACATGCCCGCAAGAAACGCGCCCGCAAGGTCGCAGCCGAATAACCTGCCCGATAGGAGGACACCTGATGAAAAACGAATGGCCCCTGTGGGAAATCTTCATTCGCGGCCAGCACGGCATGAGCCATCGCCATGTCGGCTCGCTGCACGCGCCCGACGCCGAAATGGCGATCAAGAACGCCCGCGACGTCTATACCCGCCGCAACGAGGGCGTCTCGATCTGGGTGGTCGAGGCCAACAACATCACCGCCAGTTCGCCCAGCGACAAAGGCCCGCTGTACGAGCCCAGCGAAAGCAAGGTCTATCGTCATCCGACCTTTTTCGACATCCCCGAAGAAGTGGGGGCGATGTGATGACCCGCGACGAGGCATTCCTGCAATTCCTGCTGCGGATGGGCGACAACACGTTGATCCTGGGCCATCGCGTCAGCGAATGGTGCGGCCACGCGCCGGTGCTGGAGGAGGACATCGCCCTGGCCAACACCGCGCTGGACCTGATCGGCCAGACGCAGATGTGGCTGGGCCTGGCCGGAGAGGTCCAGGGCGAAGGCAAGTCTGCCGATGATCTGGCCTTTCTGCGCGACGCTTGGGATTTCCGCAACGTGCTGCTGGTCGAGGTGCCCAACGGCGATTTCGGCCGCACCCTGATGCGCCAGTTCCTGTTTGATGCCTGGCACTCGATCATGCTGGGCCGGTTGCTGAAGTCGTCTGACGACCGGGTCGCGGCGATTGGCGAGAAGGCCAGCAAAGAGGTCGCCTATCACCTGGAACGGTCCAGCGACACGGTGGTCGGGCTGGGCGACGGCACCGAGGAAAGCCACAGACGCATGCAGGAGGCGCTGGATTACCTCTGGCCCTATGTGGGCGAGATGTTCGCCAGCGACGAGGTCGATGCCGAGATGGCCGCCGCGGGCATCGCCCCCGATCCGGCCAACCTGCGCGAGGAATATGACGCGCTGGTTCGGCGCGTACTGACCGAGGCCACCCTGACCGTTCCCGACAGCCGCTTTGCCCACAAGGGCGGCCGCGGCGGACGCATGCATACCGAACATCTGGGCCACCTGTTGACCCAGATGCAATGGCTGCAGCGGGCCTATCCGGGCGCAACCTGGTAAAGGCAGATGAACCGCGCCAACGTAGAGCAGGTCTGGGAATGGCTCGACGCCGTGCCCGACCCCGAGATCCCCGTGATCTCGGTCGTCGATCTGGGCATCGTGCGCGATGTGACATGGGAAGGCGACACGCTGAAGGTTGCCGTGACGCCCACCTACTCGGGCTGCCCGGCGACCTCGGTCATCGCGATGGACATCGAAACCGCCCTGCGCGACCACGGCATCGACAAGATCAAGCTGGAGACCCGCATATCTCCGGCCTGGACGACCGATTGGCTCAGCGACAAGGGGCGTGCGAAGCTGAAGGACTATGGCATCGCGCCGCCGCAGCCCGCAGGCGGACCCGACCGCTGCCCGCATTGCGGCAGCACGGCAGTGGAAAAGGTCAGCCAGTTCGGCTCGACCCCGTGCAAGGCGCATTGGCGCTGCACCGACTGCCTGGAACCCTTCGACTATTTCAAGTGCATCTGAGGAGGACCGGATGGCACGTTTTCACGATCTTGAAGTCACCGACATCCACAAGACCATCCGCGACGCGGTCGTGGTGACGCTGAAGCCGGTGAACGGCGCGGCCGAGGAATTCGACTTTGTCCAGGGCCAGTACCTGACCTTTCGCCGCGAATTTGACGGGGAAGAGCTGCGCCGCTCCTACTCGATCTGCGCGGGCAAGGATGACGGCGTTCTGCAGGTGGGCATCAAACGGGTCGAGGGCGGCGCCTTTTCGACCTGGGCCAATACCGAGCTGAAAGTGGGCGACAGGCTGCAGGCGATGCCGCCGATGGGGGCCTTCCACACGCCGCTGGATCCGGCGGCGCACCGGCAGTACCTGGGCTTTGCCGGCGGGTCGGGCATCACGCCGGTGCTGTCGATCCTCAAGACCACGCTGGCGCGCGAGCCGCATTCGCGCTTCACGCTGGTCTATGCCAACAAGGGCGTGAACACGATCATGTTCCGCGAAGAGCTGGAAGACCTGAAGAACCAGTACATGGGCCGCCTGAACGTGATCCATATCCTGGAAACCGACGCGCAGGAGATCGACCTGTTCACCGGGCTGGTGACCAAGGAAAAATGCGCCGAACTGTTCCAGCATTGGATCGACGTCGAAAACACCGACACCGCCTTCATCTGCGGCCCCGAGCCGATGATGCTGGGCATTGCCGAGGCGTTGCGCGAACACGGGCTGGACGACAGCCAGATCAAGTTCGAGCTGTTTGCCAGCGCCCAACCCGGCCGCGCCAAACGCAAGCAGGGCGATGCGGCAACAGCTGCACAGGCCAACCAGACCCAGGCGCGGGTCACGCTGGACGGCGCCACCCAGACCATCACCATGCCCAAGCACCAGACCATTCTGGATGCGGCGCTGGAAAACGCGATGGACGCCCCCTATGCCTGCAAGGCCGGGGTCTGTTCGACCTGCCGCTGCAAGGTGATCGAAGGCGAGGTCGAGATGGTCGCGAACCACGCGCTCGAGGATTACGAGGTCGAGAAAGGCTATGTGCTCAGCTGCCAGGCCTACCCGCTGACCGACAATGTCGTCGTCGATTACGACCAGTAAAGGGAGAGGGACCATGGCCGAAGACATGAGCATCGAAAGCTACCTGGCCGCAGGCGGCGTTCTGACCAACCCGACCAACGTGCCACCCCGATACCGGGCCGAGCTGATGAAGCTGATGGCGACCTTCGTCGACAGCGAACTGGCCGGTGCGGCGGGGTTCGCCGACATCATCAACCAGGGCCCGGGCATCAAGGAACGTATCGCGGCGGCGAAGATCGTTCTGGAAAAGACCGACAATGCCGACCGCGTTCTGAAGATCATGGGCGAGTTCGGCGCGGATACAGACCGCTATGCCACGCATCACCCGTGGACCGCACGGCTGAACCGTTCCGCCGATATCGGGGCCACGCGCAGCGAACATGACATGCGCCTTGCGGTCTTCAACTATCCGATCGAAGGCTGGACCGATGCGGTGGTGATGAACCTGCTGATGAGCCGGGCCGTGGGCGTGCAACTGGCCGAGTTCGCGCTGGTGTCCTATCAGCCGCTGGCCGAGGCGTTCCGCGCCATCGCCCCGATCGAGGCACATCACGGTGAACTGGCCCTGGAAGGCGCCGTCAAGCTGTTGGAACAGGGCGCGGCGCCGGCGATGCAGGACTCGGTCGATTACTGGTGGCCCCGGGTGGCCGCAAGTTTCGGCGCGGGCAACCCCGAGCGGATGGAAAAGCTGCGCCAGATGGGCCTGCGCCGGGCCTCGGGGGGCGAACTGAAAAACCGCTGGCTGGCCGAGGCAGCCGAAGTCGTCACGCGGCTGGGCCTGCGCACCCCATGATCACCGCCCGCTGGGGCGGCTGATCAAGCCGTATTTCAGGGCAAGCGATCGCAGGCCGCGACGCCGTGGCCGGGCCACCTTGCCCGTGCCCGCGTCACGCGTACCTGCTTTGCGGTTGAATTCATAGACGTCGATGATGCGCTCGGCGCAGCCGCAGGCCTCGCCCATCCCGACCTTGGCGAAATAGAATTTGTCGAACCGTTCCGGTTTTTGCATGGCGCCCTCCGACTGCAAGTAAACGCCGGGACACCCGCAAAAGCCAAATCACATTGCCGGCAGGGCCGGTGCTACAACGCCTTGACGCCCGACAGGGTCAGGTTGCTGACCAGCGCGGCATAGTCCCGGCGCGCCTGCGCATCGGCGCCGGAATTCCACATGTAGTACCAGTTCAGCATGCCGAAGACCGACATCGTGGCCGACCGCAGCTTGGCCCCGTCGCCCTGGAACACGTCGGGTGCGACCTCGGACAGGATCCCGCTGAGGAAATTCACCATGTCGCGCTGATACCCGCGCAACAGGCGCTGCTGATCCTCGGGCAGAGCCGACATGCCGCTGGTCTGGACCCGGTGTTCGTCATCCACACCCTGATAGGCCAGCAGGATCTCGGCCACCACGCGGTGCAGTTTTTCGGGCGGGCTGAGGCCGTCCATCTCGAGCCCGCAGATCAGGTCGCGCAGTTCCCGCAGATAGGTCTCGAGAATGTCGAACAGGATCGCGTCTTTGCTATCGTAGTAGTGATAGATGTTGGCCTTCGAGATCCCGCATTCGCGCGCAAGCTGGGTCATCGAGGCGCGGTCGAAGCCTTCGCGGGCAAAGACCCGCGCCGCCGATTTCAGGATCTGCGCGCGTTTCTGGTCGTGATCTTTTGCAATCGTACGGGCCAAACCTCACTCCTTGTCTCGGTTGTCGACGACGCGCTTGGCCTTGCCTTGGCTGCGCTCGACATCGCCGGGGTCCCCTACAACGATCTCGGTGGAAACGCCAACGATGTCCTTGATCCGCTTGGTCAGCATCCGCGCGGCGGCGGTCTTGCTGAGTTCATCCGCCGCGTCGGGCATCGCCTCGACATAGACGCGCATCGCGTCCATGCGGCCGGATTTGTACAGCTCGATCTGGTAATGCGCGGCGATGCCGCCGGTGGCCATGACCTGCTCCTCGATCTGGCTGGGGAAGACGTTGACCCCGCGCAGGATGATCATGTCGTCGCTGCGGCCGGTGATCTTCTCCATCCGCCGCATCGAGCGCGCGGTGCCCGGCAGCAGCCGCGTCAGGTCGCGGGTGCGGTAGCGGATCATCGGAAGGCCTTCCTTGGTCAGCGTGGTAAAGACCAGCTCGCCCATTTCGCCGTCGGGCAGAACCTCGCCGGTCTGCGGGTCGATGATCTCGGGGTAGAAGTGATCCTCCCAGATGGCCGGGCCGTCCTTGGTTTCCACGCATTCGTTGGCGACGCCCGGCCCCATGATCTCGGACAGGCCGTAGATGTCGACGGCATGCATGTCAAAGGCCTGCTCGACCTCTTTGCGCATCGCATCCGTCCAGGGCTCGGCCCCGAACACGCCCACCAACAGAGAGCTTTCGCGCGGGTCCATCCCGACCTTGTGATACTGTTCGAGGATGTTGAGCATGTAGGACGGCGTGACCATGATGCCGTTGGGTTTGAAATCGGTGATCAGGGCCACCTGCTTCTCGGTCTGACCGCCGGACATGGGAACGACCGTGGCACCGAGACGCTCGATTCCGTAATGCGCGCCCAGACCGCCGGTGAACAGGCCGTAACCATAGGCGTTGTGGATCATGTCGCCTTTGCGCAGACCGCTGGCGCGCAGGCTGCGGGCCACCAGATCGGCCCAGTTGTCGATATCGGCCTTGGTGTACCCCACCACGGTCGGTTTGCCCGTGGTGCCGGACGAGGCATGCAGGCGGATGATCTGCTCCCGCGGCACGGCAAACAGACCGAACGGGTAGTTGTCGCGCAGGTCGTTCTTGTAGGTGAAGGGAAACTTGGCCAGATCGGCCAGGGTTTTCAGATCGTCGGGATGTACCCCGGCCTCGTCGAACCGCTGCTTGTACATCGGCACGTTGTCATAGGCGTGACGCAGCGACCATTTCAGGCGGTCCAACTGCAAGCTGCGGATTTCATCGATCGACGCGATCTCGATCGGGTCAAGATCCGCTTTGTTCGGGGTCAGATCCTTCATGATGTCCTCCTCACCTCAAGTTTCTGGAAACAGGGTGCCATTGATCGCGCGGGAAAAGCCCCGGAACTCGGCGATCTTTTGACCGTCCTGGTTGGTCACTGTCACGTCATAGATGCCGCTGCGGCCGGTCAGGCTCTGTTCGGTCGCGCGGGCGGTCAGCCGGTCGCCCAGCCGGCCCGGCGCGACATAGCTGATCACGTTGTGCTGGGCCACGGTCGACTGGTTGCGGCTGTTGCAGGCAAAGGCAAAGGCGCTGTCGGCCAGCATGAAGGTCACGCCGCCATGGCAGATCCCGTGCCCGTTGCAATGGTGCTGCTGCACGGTCAGCGCCAGCGTCGCGGTGCCCTCGTCGACCTCGACCAGTTCCATCCCCGCCCATTTCGAGGCATGGTCCTGCGCCCACATCGCGGCGGCGGCCTTTTCGGCGCGTTCTTTCGGCGTCATGCTCATTTGCCCCGAAACTCCGGGCTGCGCTTTTCCAGAAAGGCCGCGACGCCTTCGGCATAGTCGACGGATTCACCGCAGGTCTTCATGGCGTCGGCCTCGATCTCCAGATGATCGGTCAGGCTGTTGGTCGCGGCGGCCTGGATGGTCTGCTTGGTCAGACCCAGGCCCAGCGTGGGGCCGTTCGACAGGCGTTCGGCCAGCACGCGCGCCTCGGTCATCAGATCGGCATCGGGCAGGGCTTTCCAGATCAGGCCCCAGTCCGCGGCCATTTTCGCCGCCAAGGGCTCGCCGGTCAGCGCCAGCCCCTTGGCGCGCGCCTCGCCCAGCAGATGCGGCAGGTGCCAGCTGCCGCCGGTATCGGGGATCAGCCCGACCTTGGCGAAGGACTGGATAAATTTCGCGGACTCGGCGGCCAGCACGATATCGCAGGCCAGCGCAAGATTGGCGCCCGCGCCCGCGGCCACGCCATTGACCGCGCAGATCACCGGAAAGTTCAGCGACCGGATCAACCGCACCAGCGGTGCATAGAAGGTGCGCACCGTGTGGCCCAGATCCGGCGGGCCGTCCATTTTCGACGGGTCACGGTCGGCCAGATCCTGCCCCGCGCAGAACCCGCGCCCGGCCCCGGTCAGCAGGATCGCCCGCGCGCCCTCATCGCGCGCGCCTTCGATGGCGCGGCGTAGGGCATGGTGCATTTCCTCGGTGAAGCTGTTCAGGCGATCAGGGCGGTTGAGAGTGATTTCCACATAATTTCCACGCCGCTGCGCAAGAATCGTATCGCTCATGGGCCGCTCGCTTTGCATTCGTTTCGATATTCTTCTTGCATTAACCGAACGGTTGGTCAATAAATTTCTCCGACGAAGCGCCGAATCCGGGCTTTCGGCCGGTTGATGGTTACAAAAAGGACCATTAACGCATTTGTGACTCATGTTTTGGAGGAGGAAACCAGTCATGAAACTCAACGGGATCAAAACGCTGTTGGCGACGGCTGCCTTGGCAGTGTCTGGCAGCGTGGCATTTGCGGCGGATTACACCCTGACGATTTCCAGCTGGGCGCCGCCCACCCACGGGATCAACGCCAAGATGTGGCCCAAATTTGTCGAGATGGTCGAAGAGGCCACCGACGGCAAGGTGACTGCCGAGTTGAAGCTGGGCATCGCCCCGCCCCCGGCCCAGGTGGACCTGATCATGGATGGCGCGGCGGATGCGTCGATCATCTTCCACGGCTATCAGCCGGGCCGCTTCGTGACGACCAAGCTGATCGAACTGCCGGGCTATGAAGGCTCGGCCGAGGCCGCCTCGGTCGCCTATTGGCGCGCTTACGACAAATACCTGAAGGCCGCCGACGAACACCGCGGCGTCAAGGTCATTGCCCTGCACACCCACGGCCCCGCCCAGCTGCACACAAGCAGCCCGGTGACCTCGATGGACCAGATCTCGGGCCTCAAAGTGCGGATCCCCGGTGGCGTCGGTGGCGATGTGGGCACCGCACTGGGCGCGACCGGCATCCAGGTTCCGGCCCCCAAGGTCTATGAGACGTTGGCCTCGAAGGCCGCCGACGGTGTGGTCATGCCGTTCGAATCCCGCAAGGGCTTCAAGCTGACCGAAGTGGCCCCGAACGTCTATGAGATGCCGGGCGGCCTGTATCGCGGGTCGTTTGCCTTCATCATGAACGAGGACACCTTCGCCGACCTGCCCGAGGACATCCAGAAAGCGCTGGAAGAAAACGTGTTCGGCGAACCGCTGAGCCGCGAAATCGGCAAGATCTGGGACGAGATCGACGCCATCGGCCGTGAAGCGACCCAAAGCACCGAGGGCAATGCGATCCACGAAGCCGCTGCCGAGGACATGGAGAAGTTCTCGACGATCGCCGAGGACGTGCGCGCCAAGGTTATTGCCGAAGTCAACGAAGCCGGCGTCGATGCGCAAGCCGCCTATGACATGATCAAGTCGGAAATGTCCTCGAACTGATCCCTGATGCGGGGCGGCACTGGCCGCCCCCACCCAGCCCCTTCCGGAGCCACCCGATGACCCCTCTCATCCAGCTTGTACGGCGCGCCAGCGTCCTGCCGGTGATCGTCGCCTGCACGGCCCTGTTCATCCTGATGGTGATGACCTTCTGCGACGTGATCCTGCGGTCGGTCTTCAACGCGCCGATCGAGGCCGCCACTGAACTGACGCGCATCCTGATGGCGATTCTGGTGTTCTCGGTGCTGCCCATCATCTCGGTCACCAACGGGCATATCGCCGTGGACCTGACCGACGGTATCTTTCACCGCCTGCGGCTCAGCCGCCTGCGTGATGCTGTGATCTACATCCTCAGCGGCGCCATGCTGTATTGGCCGGTCCAGCGCGTGTGGATTCTGGCCGAACGCGCCCGCGACTATGGTGATGTCACCGAATACCTCAGCATCCCGACATACCTCGTCGGCTGGTTCATCACTGCGTCGGTGGCGATCACCGCCGTGGTGATGATCATCACCGGACTGCTGCACCTGTTTGCCCCCAAGACCCTGACGGAATCCACTCAATGACCGCTGCCCTCATCGGATTTGCCCTTGTCCTGATCCTGGTGCTGATGCGCCTGCCCATCGTCTTTGCCATGGGGCTGGTCGGCACGTTGGGCTTTGCCTATGAACGCGGCGGCTCGATCTTTGACGAGCGCGGGCTGAAGGCCGCGATGTCGATGGTTGGCCGCCAGATCACCGATACCGCGCAGGATTACGGCCTGTCGGTCGTGCCGCTGTTCATCCTGATGGGCCTGTTCGTCAACAAGGGCGGCATGGCGCGCGAGCTTTATGCGGTTTCCAATGCCTTTCTGGGCCATATGCGCGGCGGCATCGCCATGGCGACAGTCGCGGCCTGCGGCGGGTTCTCGGCGATCTGCGGATCGTCGCTGGCCACCGCCGCGACCATGTCCAAAGTCGCGATGCCGCAAATGCGCCGTTATGGGTATTCCGACGAACTCTCAACCGCCTCGATCGCCGCAGGCGGCACGCTGGGCATCCTGATCCCGCCCTCGGTCATTCTGGTCATCTACGGGCTGCTGACCGAAACCTCGATCGGCAAGCTGTTCATGGCCGGCATCATCCCCGGCATTCTGGGCATCCTGTTCTACCTGTTGGCCGTGCGCTGGACCGTGTGGCGCAACCCGGAGGCCGGCCCGGCCGGTGAACGCGCCAGCTGGGGCGAGCGCATCAGCGCGCTGGGGTCCGTCTGGGCGGTGCTTCTGCTGTTCTTCCTGGTGATCGGCGGGCTGTATGGCGTGTTCGATTTCGAACCGCTGAACCTGACCTTTTCGCCGACCGAGGCCGCAGGCATGGGCGCCGCCGGCGCCTTTCTGATCGCGCTGTTCCGCGGTGGGCTGACCGTGGGATCGACCTTTGAGGTGCTGAAGGAAACCTGCTTTACCGCAGCCGCGCTGTTCGCGGTGCTGATCGGTGCGCAGATCTTTTCGAACTTCATCAACCTGGCCGGTCTGCCCGAGGCGCTGATCGCCATGGTCACCGCTTATGACGTGGCGCCGTTCGTGGTGATCCTCATGATCCTCGGCATCTACATCATCCTGGGCTGCGTGTTCGAATCCCTGTCGATGCTGCTGCTGACGGTTCCGATCTTTTTCCCGCTGGTGACCTCGCTGGGCTATGACCCGATCTGGTTCGGCATCGTCGTGGTGGTGGTCACCGAGATTTCGCTGATCACCCCGCCGGTGGGCCTGAACGTGTTCATCCTGAAAGGCGTGGTGGGCGATGTCTCGACCGGCACGATCTTTCGCGGCGTGACCCCGTTCTGGGTGGCCGACATCTTCCGCCTGGCGCTGATCGTTCTGGTTCCGATCGTGGTTCTGTACTTGCCGCAACAGATGGGCGCGCTGGGTCACTGAGCACATTTCGCCGCGCATTGCGGCCCCAATACAGGAGCATTTCATGTCTCTGAAACAGATTTCCAGCTTCGCCGCAGGCCAGTGGGTTGCGCCCGGCGCCGGGGCCCGCACCATCGCCTCGGCCATCACCGGAGAGCCCTTCGCCACCGCCGGCAACGATGCGCTGGACGTGCAGGCGATGCTGGCCCATGCCCGCGACGTGGGCGGGCCCGCCCTGCGCCGGCTGACTTTCCATGAGCGCGCCAAGATGCTCAAGGCGCTGGCGCAGGCGCTGTCGGAACGCAAACAGGCGCTCTATGACCTGAGTTTTGAAACCGGCGCCACGCAGAAGGATCATCTGATCGACATCGATGGCGGTATCGGAACCATGTTCGTCTTTGCCTCGAAAGGGCGGCGCGAGATGCCCGACGGCCATGTCTATCTGGATGGCGATGTCGAGCAGCTGTCGCGGAACGGCACCTTCCTGGGCCAGCATGTCTGCACCCCGCTGCAGGGTGTCGCGGTGCATATCAACGCCTTCAATTTCCCGGTCTGGGGCATGCTGGAGAAACTGGCCCCCACCCTGCTGGCCGGGGTTCCGGCGATCGTGAAACCCGCCACCAACAGCTGCTATGTCACCGAATTGGCCGTGCGGATCATGCTGGACAGCGGCATCCTGCCCGACGGCGCACTGCAGCTGGTCTCGGGCGGGCTGGGCGACATGCTGGATCACCTGACCTGTCAGGACGTGGTCAGCTTTACCGGATCGGCCGACACCGCAATGAAGCTGCGGCAGAACCCGGTGATCGTAACCAACTCGGTGCGGTTCGTGGCCGAGCAGGACAGCCTCAACGCCTCGATCCTGGGCCCCGACGCGGCACCCGGCGCGCCCGAGTTCGACCTGTTCGTCAAGGAAGTCGTGCGCGAGATGACGACGAAAGCCGGGCAGAAATGCACCGCCATCCGCCGCATCATCGCTCCGCAGGCGCAGGTCGAGCCGCTGATCGCGGCGATCTCGGCCAAGCTGGCGCAGACCACGATCGGCGATCCGCGGCTGGCCTCCACGCGCATGGGCGCGCTGGTCTCGAACGGGCAGAAGGCCGACGTTCTGGCCAAGGCTCGCCTCATCGGGCAAGAGGCCGAACGCGTGTTCGGCGACCCAGATGCCTTCGAGGTGGTCGGCGCCGATGCCGAAAAGGGCGCCTTCGTCGCTCCGATGCTGTTTCACTGCGCCGATCCCGACGCCGCCCGGCACGTGCATGACACCGAGGCGTTCGGCCCGGTCTCGACCATCATGGGCTATCGCGATCTGGACCACGCCATCGCGCTGGCCAATCGCGGCCAGGGGTCGCTGGTCACCTCGCTGATCACCCATGACCCCGAGGTCGCGCGCCAGGTAGTGATGGGCGCGGCCGCCTTCAACGGGCGGATCTATATCAACGACCGCGACTCGATGCAGGAATCCACCGGCCATGGCTCGCCCCTGCCGCACATGGTCCATGGCGGCCCCGGCCGCGCCGGCGGCGGTGAAGAGATGGGCGGCGTGCGCGGCGTGAAACACTACATGCAGCGCACGGCCCTGCAGGGCTCGCCCCGGATGCTGGCGACGATCGGCCGGAAATGGATCCCCGGCGCGCCCGAGATCCAAGGCCCCGCGCATCCCTTCACCCGCAAGTTCACGGACCTGCAGATCGGCGAGACGCTGCACACGGCGCCCCGAACCATCACGCAGGACGACATCGAACACTTCGCCCATTTCACCGGCGACACATTCTATGCCCACATGGACGAGGACGCGGCGGCCAGAAACCCGTTCTTTCCGGGCCGGGTGGCGCATGGCTATCTGCTGCTGAGTTTTGCCGCCGGCCTGTTCGTCGAGCCGAACGAAGGGCCGGTGCTGGCCAATACCGGACTGGACGGCCTGCGCTTCATGAAGCCGGTCGTGGCCGGCGACAGAATCAAGGTCCGACTGACGGTCAAGCAAAAGACCCGCCGCACCGACGACTATGGCGAGGTGCGCTGGCACGTGACCCTGACCAATCAGGATGACGAGAAGGTCGCCGAATACGAACTGCTGACCATGAACGCCTACTGAGCGCACGGCAAAGTGTTTTTCTTGCACCGTCGGGCCGGATAGACTGGGCGCATGACCAACGCGCATCCGTGGTTCACCCAGGCCGTGGCCGAACTGGCCGACCCGCAGAATCAGCGGGTCTGGTCGATCATCGTGTCGCTGTTCGGCGACATGGCGCAGGAGCGCGGCGCCAAGATATCGGGCGGGGCGCTAGGCCGCATCATCGAGCCGATGGGCATCAAGCCCGAGGCGATCCGCGTGGCCCTGCACCGTCTGCGCAAGGATGGCTGGATCGAAAGCGACCGGGTCGGGCGCGTTTCGATGCACTTCCTGACCGAATATGGCCGCACGCAATCGGCCCGGGTCACCCCGCGCATCTATGCGCGTGACCCTGCGCCGGATACACCGCTGCACCTGCTGATCGCCGAAGATGGCACCGGCACCCGGCTGCTGGAAGACATCCTGCTCAGCCACGATTACACGCCGATCGGCCGCAACGCCGCGTTGGGATCGGGGGCACCGCCCGTGGACCAGGACGAACTGCTGATCCTTGAGGTCACCGCCCGCTCGGTCCCGCGCTGGGTGCATGAAAAGCTGTTTCCGCCCGAATTGCGCACGGCATGCCGGTCCCTGCACGAGGCCGTGCGCCACGTGTCCCAAGGCCGCCCGGCCAGTTGGGAGCCCACGCCCTGTCAGATCGCCACCCTGCGCACGTTGATCGTGCACCGGTGGCGGCGCGTCGTTTTGCGCCTGCCCGACCTGCCCGACGGATTCTGCCCGCCGGACTGGACTGGACCGGCCTGTCGTGCGCAGGTGTTCCGCCTGCTGGATCAACTGCCGCGCCCCCTGCCCGACGATCTGAACCAAGACTGACCCACCGGCAGGTTTTCCTGAAACGCAGTTTGACCCTATCCTGACCTTGTACCTTTGGGAGGAGGTGCAGACATGACCCACGACACTGACATGCTGATCGTAGGGGCCGGGTTCTCGGGACTGATCATGGCGATCGAGGCCCGCAAACGCGGCATCCACAACATCGCGATCCTTGAAAAGGCCGACGACATCGGCGGCACATGGCGAGAGAACACTTATCCCGGCGTGGCCTGCGATGTGCCCTCGCACCTGTATTCGATGGCCACCCATCCGAACCCGGACTGGACCCGCGCCTATGCAGGCGGGGCCGAAATCTGGGACTACATGCGCCGCGTTGCGCGTGACGAAGGGCTATACGATCTGTGCCATTTCCACACCGAACTGAAGTCGGCCCAGTGGGACGGCACGCATTGGCAGGTCGAGACGACCGGAGGCGCGCAATGGACGGCACGGTTCCTGGTGTCGGCCATCGGCGCCCTGCACATCCCCAGCATTCCCGAAATCCCAGGAGCAGCGGGCTTTCAGGGTCCGGCATTCCACTCGGCCAAATGGGACCACACGGTGCCGCTGCAGGGCAAACGCATAGCAGTTGTCGGCACCGGCGCATCCGCCGTTCAGTTCGTGCCGGAAATCGCCAAAACCGCCGCCCATGTCACCATCTTCCAACGCAGCGCGCCTTACGTTCTGCCACGCCCCGACGGGCCGATTGCGCCCTGGGTCCGGCACCTCTATCGCCGCATTCCGCTGCTGCCGCGCATCCGCAGGCAGTTCATCTACTGGCTGTTCGAATTCCGCCACCGGGTATTTCGCGGCGAAAAACGCGCGGTCGACTTTGCCATGAAGATGTGGCGAAAAGGGCTGGAGGAGGCCATATCCGACCCCGAAATGCGCCGCATTCTGACACCGAACTACCGGATCGGATGCAAGCGCGTCCTCAGCTCGAACGACTGGTACCCGGCGCTGGCCCGCGACAATGTCAGCGTGATCCCGCATGGGGTCGAGCGGATCGAGGGGACCGAGATTATTGCGACCGACGGCAGTCGGACGGCGGCCGACATTCTGATCTGGGGCACCGGTTTCCACGTGACGGACGCGGTCCAAAGGCTGGACATCCGCGGCGCGAACGGGCTGAGCCTGCAGGAGGCCTGGGCCGACGGCATGCAGGCCAATCTGGGCACCGCCATTGCCGGGTTTCCCAACTTTTTCATCCTGCTGGGGCCGCATACCGGGCTGGGCCACAACTCGGTCGTTCTGATGATCGAAGCACAAGTCGCCCATATCGGCCGGGTGCTGGAGGAGATGCGGCGCGCGGGTCTGCCCGCGATTGCTCCAAATGCTGACCGGCAGGCCGACTTCACCCGTGAAATGCAGGAGCGTCATACTGACAGTGTCTGGCAGGCCGGCGGATGCACTTCGTGGTATCAGGACGCACAGGGGCGCAATACGACGCTGTGGCCCGGCACCGTTTCGGAATTCCGCAAACGTCTGGCGAAGGCCGGGCTCGAGCATTACCATCCCGTTGATCCCGCCCAGACCAAAGGACCGCCGACATGACCACCCTGCTGACCATTGCGCTGATCATCGGCGCCGCGTTGATCCTGATGCATCTTTGGACCCGGCGCCTGACGCGGATGGGAGCCCAATCCGTGCCTCAGCCCGGGCAGATCCTGCCGATGAACGGCGGTTCGATCCATTATGTCGAACAGGGCGATCCAGAGAAGCCGACGGTGGTTCTGATCCACGGGCTGACCGGCCAGTTGCAGCACTTCACCTATGCCATGACCGACCTTCTGGCCGACGACTTTCACGTCATCGCGGTTGACCGGCCCGGGTGCGGGTATTCGACCCGCGACCACGCGCGGCTGGCCACCCTGCCGGAACAGGCCCGGATGGTCCACGAATTCCTCGAAGCCAAGGGCGTATCGCAGGCCATTCTGGTCGGACACTCGCTCGGGGGCGCGGTGTCGCTCGCCATGGCGCTGGACAATCCTGAGCGGGTTCGGGCGCTGGCCCTGCTGGCCCCGCTCACACATCGGGTACCCAGCACACCCGCCATCTTCAAGGCGTTGGAGATCCGGACCGAATGGCTGCGCAGCCTGATCGCCAACACGATCGCTGTTCCCTTGGCGAAAACCACGGCGCCGCATGTGATCGGCGAGGCGTTCGCCCCTGAACCGGCCCCGAGTGATTTCCTGAACCGCGCCGGTGGCGCCTTGGGGCTGCGCCCGTCAGCCTATATCACCGGATCGCAGGATCTGGCGGGCGTGGACGCCAGCATCGATGCCCAATCCCAACGCTACCACGAACTGAAGGTAGGGGGCGGCATCCTGTACGGGGCCGAAGATCCGATCCTGTCACCCAGCCAGCAAGGCGCACCGATGGTGGAATACGGGCTGAGCTTTGAACAGCTCGAGAACCGCGGCCACATGATCCCCCTGACCGCGCCCGAGGCCTGCGCAGAGTTCGTCCGCCGCATGGCCAACGCTTCGCAATCGCCGTCGAAACCCGCCAACACGGCCGGATGAAGAATCCCGCAATTTCGTGGCATTTCCCTCTTGACCCTCTTCGGCCCCTCCCTTAAATCGCCTCTCACCGTGGCGGAGTAGCTCAGTTGGTTAGAGCAGCGGAATCATAATCCGCGTGTCGGGGGTTCAAGTCCCTCCTCCGCTACCACTTCCCTGAAATCCTCGAGTTTGGCCTTGGGCCGCGCCCGCTGAGCCAGTCGCGGTTATCATCGACGGCGCCAATGCCCTCATGCCACCCGTCTGCATCAAGCGGATCGGACAAACGGCCTGTTCCCCCTCCAATGATCAACCCCGAAGGTTTGACTTTTGATCGCCGGCCCCATCATATTCAAATCTAGGATAATGACAGCCAAACAGGCACAAACGGGAGGAACAGTGATGAAACGTCTATACCTTGGAGTGGTCTGTGCCCTCAGTCTCGCTTGGCCGGCGGCGGCCTAGGATGAAAAACCAGCTCAAACACTGTTCACCAACGTGCATGTCTTCGACGGCACAAGCGAGCAACGCATCGAAAACGCCAGTGTGCTGGTCGAAGGGAATCTGATCAAAACGGTTTCGACCGAAGCGATCGACGCCCCAGACGCCACGGTGATCGACGGCGAGGGGCGCACACTGACACCCGGGTTCATCGAGAACCATGCGCATCTCATGTTGATGGGGCCAAGTCTCAGCGCCATGGAAGCCAATTCGACATGGGAGGATTTCGGAATCCATGCGACGCGGATGGCCGAAATGTATCTGATGCAGGGGTTCACGACGGTCAGGGATGCCGGCGGGGCCAATGGTGGACTTCGACGGGCTATCGACTCGGGTCAGATTCCCGGGCCACGCTATTATCCGTCGGGAGCCTTTCTAAGCACGCGTGGAGGCCACGCCGACTTTGGCAACTTCACCGCACCTCCGGGGACGGACACCAATTTCAGCCGCCTGAACATGGCACAGGAAATCAGCGGCGTTGACGACGTTTACAAATTCGGACGCAACAACTTCCGGATGGGCGCGACGCAGCTCAAATTCATGCAATCGGGCGGTGTCGTTTCGGCCTTCGACCCTTGGCAGATGCTGGCCGGATCGCCAGAGGAGATCAAGGCCGCCGTGCAGGTCGCGAATGAATATGGCAGCTATGTCATGGCGCATTCCTATCGGAAGGAAGCAATTCTGGGTGCGCTCGACGCGGGTGTGATGTCCATCGAACACGGATTTTCGTTCGACTGCGAAATCGCTGAAAAGATGAACGAAATGGGCGCGTATATCACGACCAATCTCACAGCGTTCGATCCCGGCCTTCTGGATATTCCGGCGGTCAAGAACCAACCTTCGAGCCTTGCCAAGGCAATCTCGGCTTCGGCGACGTTCGAGAACTACATCCCGAACATGAAGGAATGCCCGGTCAAGCGCGGGTTCCAGACAGATTGCGTGGGCACAGTCGAGGCCTGCAACATCCAGATCGCGTATGAAAAACACCTGAACAACGAATTCTTCGGTCCCTATCAATCAATGGTCACACTGACCTCGATCGGAGGCGAGATCGCCCAGTTGTCCGGCGATTTCACCAATCCCTACACCGCCGGTAAGCTTGGAGTGATCGAGGAAGGCGCTTATGCAGACATTCTGCTGATCGACGGCAACCCGCTCGAAGATTTCTCGGTCGTGGGTACAGGCGATCAGTGGTTCGGTGCGGATCCGCGGCCTGACAGCCCCGAGACCATCCGCCTGATCATGAAGGATGGCGTGATCTACAAAAATACGCTCAACTAGGGCCATGATGAAGATTCGCGGCCGGGACCGCCATGACAAGCCCGCTTTTCTGAACTCCGTCGGAACTCTGCTGATTGCGGCGACGCTCAGCTTGGGTACGGGCGCGCCCACTTGGGCCGGCCTCTCGGTTGGTTGGGACGATCTGCCTGACCCGACCGTTCAGACCTTTGAGGACCCCTATCGCGACCTCAGCCCCGAACAGTTCGACGACGTCCTGTTCGTCGTTCGGCTGCGTGGCCGGCTGCAGCAGGATGTCGGAACGGACGAGGACCGCCAGAAGTGGCAGGAGCTTCTGCACGAGACCGAGGATGCGCTAGCCGCAGGCGGTGTCGACGTGGACTGGTTGCTGGGTCAACGCCAGGTCGTGACCGAACGCAGGGAAAAAGCAGCCACGCTTGGCAACCCCTTGTATGACGGGCAAGAGGTCACGCTGTCCGGTTTCGCCATTCCGGCTCCTGCGGACGCGGACGGGCGATCCGTTGTCTATCTGGTGCCCGAACGGGGCATGTGCAGTCATATGCCGCCGCCGCCGCCGAACCAGATGATCCGTGTGATGCTGGATGCCGACTGGGTTCCCAGCTATGTCCACGAACCCGTCCGCCTGACGGGACGTCTGACGATTTCGCCGACCGATCACCAGATGGTCGTGGTCGACGGGCTGATGCCGATGCGCGCCACGTTCCAATTGGAGGCAGACAAGGTCGAGACGCTCCAGAACCGCACCGACGGGCTGGAGTGGAGCGAGGACGCGACAGATCTTCTTCGGGCCGCGGGGCGGCGCAAAACCGGTGGTCAGGCGGCCTCGGAATGATCCGGCGGATTGCGCTGGTGCTGGCGGCCCTTGTCTGGGCTTCGGGTGCGGTCGCTCAGGGATTGTCAGGTCCCTCGTCGGTGAATGCCGAGCTCGACCCCAGAGACGGCTTGACCGATCCGCAATTCCGGTCGGATTTTCCACGCAATATCGCGCCTGGATGGTTTGCCTGGAAGGATCGTCTGGCCGAAGACGGGTTCCGTTTCAACATTGACTATCTCGCCCTTGGGCAAACGACGGATGCCGACCTGGGCACCGGCGAAGCCGCCAGCGGAATTGCCCGTTTCTATGGCAGCTGGCAGGCAACCGAACAGGGTACGTTGACCTTCAAGGTCGAACACCGGCACAGCTATACCGATGTCGCTCCGCAGTTTCTGGGCCTGGACGGAGGCGCGCTTTCGATCACAGGAACAGCCTTCAACGACACGGGTTTGCTGCTGACGAACCTGTTCTGGTCACAGCGCGCCGCGGACGGGTCGTGGACGCTGCAATTCGGTCAGATCGACGTGACCGACTTCGTCGACATCTATGGCCTTGTCAGTCCCTATAGCGGTTTCCAGAACCTGTCGTTCAACACCAATCCGACGATAAACGCCCCCAACCCCGGGCTGGGTCTTGCCGGGGGCGTGCGGCTGGGCAGCAATTTCTATGCTGTGGCCAGTGTCGCTGACGCAAACGCCGATCCGTCCGATCCGAACTTCGACGTTTTCAGCGACGGCAACCTCTTCAAATCGCTCGAACTGGGGTACACGTCGGGCTTTGATCGGATCTATTTCGACAACATCCATCTGACACTTTGGCACGCGGATGCAGCCGATGACGGAAGCCGGGCCGAAGACTATGGCGCGGCCTTCTCCGCCGCGTGGTTCGTGGGCAACCAATGGATGCCGTTCCTGCGCGCCGGCGCGGCAAAGGGAACGGCGGCGCTGTATGATCGGTCCCTGTCAGCCGGCATCGGGTACTACGGCCGGAACACCGATCTGGCTGGGCTGGGGCTGAACTGGGCCGAAGCCCGTGGCATCGACGGCGATCAGTTCACCCTCGAAGCTTTCTACCGTTTTTCGATTTCGCCCGGCTTGCAGATCACGCCGTCGGTGCAGTTCATCTCGAACCCACTGCTGAACCCCGGCCAGGACAGCGTGGCCCTGTTCGGCCTTCGGACAAGGCTCGTGTTCTGACGCTGGCCGGGTCTGCCCACTTGAGGCAATGCAACCCATGGAAGGACACTCGATGAAGCCACTGATGACTGCGGCCGCAACCGCCCTGGCAATCGCCGCACCCCTTCACGCCAGCGAAGAGAGCAAGACCTGGGGCGCATCGGACGAAGCCAGGCAGTTCGTGCAGGACACGATCGTACTGGGCATGCTGGCCAGCCCCTACGGAACCGGCTGGACCGAAGACGAACAACTGCACACCTACTTCCAACGCGCCCGGGACAACGGCATCACCGGCCATGAAATGACATTGGCCGCCGCTGACATGACGTTCGACACGTTGCTTGAACAGCACTATCATTTCCGCGCCGCCATGGCGCAGCAGCCCGAGAATTATCTGATCGTGAATGAAACACGCGATATCGAGGCCGCGCATGCTCAGGGCAAGACGGCTGTGATCTGGAACAGCCAAACGGCAACGGTTCTGGATGGCGACCTCAAGAAGATGGCCCTGCTCAAGGACATGGGCATCAAAAGCATGATCCTGGCCTACAACGACATTTTCCGAACCGGTTCAGGGCAGTTGGCAGCTTACAACGGACGGGAAATCGGTCTGACCCCATGGGGCAAATCCGTGATCGATGAGATGGTGCGCTTTGGCATCCTGCTGGACCTTAGCCACACCGGGTCGAAAACGGCCAACGACGCGATGGACTACATGGACGAGAACTATCCCGGCGTGCCCTATGTCTACACCCACTCGGTTCCGGCAGGGCTCTATGCGAATGAGCCCAACGCCACGACCAAGGGCTGTTACCGAGCCATCCCGGACGACGAGGCACTGCGAGCAGCCAAGTCCGGAGGATACATATCGCCCACATTCACAGAATGGATGATGGACGGGGTATGGCCCGAAGACATCTCACCCAAGCAAGCCGCCGATATGATCGACTATTATGTCCAACTTGTCGGCGTCGACCATGTCGGGATCGCGACGGACGACATGTTTTCAACCGAACTTGTCGTTCAGTTCGCGACCGCGAATGCCAGCATGTATGACGACGGTGGCTACATGATTGACGCGTTCAACAAAGGCGCAACCGGGAATGGTGAATTGGCCAAGATCCTTGCCGCGATAACCGACGATCTATGGGCGCGGGGCTATTCAAACGAGGACCTCGCCAAAATCTACGGCGGCAACAAAATGCGCGTCTATGCCCAGGTATGGGAGGGCAAGCCGCCCGGACGGTTTTTACAGGAATACCCGGAACGCCTGCGGATGAGGCAGGAGTTCCAGAACCTGTTCCACTCGCGCTAGTCCCCATCCGGTCGTTGAATCTCTGACAAGGTGCTGACACCGATCTGGGCCATGGCGATGTCCATCTCTTCGGACAGCACCGCCCACAACCGGTGCAAACCGGCCTCGCCGCCCGCCGCGACGGCGAATTGCAGGGTCCGCCCGAAGAACAGGAAATCGGCACCAGCCATGAGCGCCTTGAGCGCATCTTCGCCGGACCGCAGGCCGCTGTCGTAGAACAGCGGATAGTCGTCGCCGACCGCTGCGCGGATCTGCGGCAGGACCGAAATCGGTGCGGGCGCGCTCTCCAACTGGCGGGCGCCGTGGCTCGAGACCTGGATGGCGTCGACTCCGGCAGCCTTCAGTGCAACCGCGTCTTCGACGTGCAGCACGCCCTTGACCACCAGCTTGCCCGGCCACCGGTCGCGCAACCTTGCCAGCGTGTCCCAATCGGCCATTGCACGGCTTTCGGTGCGGTCGAACGCGAACCCCTCCATCAGGAAATTCGCCATCTGCGGTTTGCCCTTCAGCAAGGTCGAGATCGACCAGCGCGGGTGCAGCGCGAAATCCAGAAACTGCCACGGCCCGACCCGGAACGGCATACGGAAGCCGTGGCGCAGTTCGCGCGGGCGGCGGCCGACTTCGGGCACGTCAACCGTCAGGATCAGAGTCTTGTAGCCCGCGGCCCTTGCCCGATCGACCAGCTTGAACGTGCCGTTGCCATCGCCGCTGAAATACAGCTGAAACCAGGCATGGCCCCGGGCCTCTTCGATCAGCGCCTCCATCGGTGTCGAGGCCACCGTGGAAACGCCCAGCGGCACCCCGTATTGCGCCGCCAGCCGCGCCAGCATCAGGTCGGCGCCCGGAGCTGACAGGTTGCACATGCCCATTGGCGCGATGCCGAAGGGCCTGTCGGCTGGTTGCCCGAATACGCGGGTTGCCAGTGACCGGCTACTGACATCGCGCAGGATCCGGGGCTGAAGGGTCATGGCGTCCAGCGCCGCGCGGGTGCGCCGGCTCCCAGCCTCGGACCCGGCGGCCCCGTCAATATAGTCGAACACCATCCACGGCAGACGCCGCCGGGCCAACCGGCGGGCATCTTCGGCGCTGTGGATGGCGCTTGCGCCCATCAGGCCTGAACGGCCTTCATGAAGCGGTCGCGGATGACGACCGGGTCCATCGTGATCGGCGGCATCTTGGCGTTGCCGCTTTCACATTTGCTGACGATGATGGTCATCTGGCGGGCGTCCAGCGCTTCTTGCAGCACGCTGCCGGTCTCTTCGGCCTGGCATTCGATCACGCGCTCGCAGCCCGCCGCCTCGGCCATCTTGGCCAGCGAGGTCTTCTGCCCCGCATAGGTCGGCTGATCTCCGGTCGAGCCGTACGAGCCGTTGTCGATGATCAGCAGGATGTAGTTGTCGGCCACGTTGTTGGCGATGGTCGGCAGCGTCCCCAGATTGGTCAGGATCGAGCCGTCGCCGTCGATGACGATCACCGGTTTCGGCTGGGACAGCGCCAGCCCCAGACCGATGCTCGAGGCCAGGCCCATCGTGCCCAGCATGTAGAAATTGGTGGGCTGATCGTCGATGGCATGCAGTTCCTGGCTGGGGATGCCGATATTGCACACGACCAGTTGGTCACGCAGGATCGGGGCGATTTCCTTCAGGATTTCAGAACGGATCATTGGTCGCCATAGCCTCCCCAGAAATTGGCGTCGGTCAGAATCGCGACGGGCTTGTTGCACATGAAGGTGTATTTCAGGATCGCGTCCAGTTCGGCCACGTCTTCCTGATGGTGGAAATGGTAGGTCGGGATGTGCATCTGCGCCAGCAGGGCCTTGGTGTGAACGGCCATCTCGACCTGGCAGGCGATGGGCTCGCGCAGTTCGCCCCGGTACGAGATCAGCATTGGCAGCGGCATCCGGTAATACTGAATCAGCGTCGCCAGCGTGTTGATCGTGACCCCGATCGCGGTGTTCTGCATGATGATAGCGGGGCGCTTGCCGCCCATCCAGGCCCCGGCGCACAGGCCCATGCCTTCGTCCTCTTTGTTCGAGGGGATGTGGTAGATGGAGTCGTGGGCGTCGATCTCGGCGATGACGCCGGCCAATTGCTTGCACGGCACCGTGGTGACGAACGAGATGTCGTTGGCCACCAGATCTTCGGTGATCTTCTTGTCTATGTTCATGTCGAAACTTCTGTTCCTGGGTTGGGGCGCCGAGGGCGCGATGGACGGGTCAGGCCCTGCGGTGGACGTGGACGGCACATTTTGCATGCCGCACCACGCGCGACGCGGTGGAGCCAAGGAAATAATCGGTCAGTCCGGGACGGTGCGAGCCGATGACGACGCAATCGAACCCGTGGTCGTTGGCATAGTCGATGATCGTGCGCGCGGTGTGGCCTTTGACCAGTTCGGGCTTTACGTCCGTAAGGCCTTCCAGCTTGTTCATCAGGACTTCGCGGGCGCGGGCAAAGCCATCGGCCACGGCATCCTTATCCAGATAGACGCTGACCGAGCCCTGCGGCATCTCATAGACATGCAGCGCCACGATCTCGGCGGATCCGCCGCCCAAGGCGCGGGCAATCTCGAGCGTTTGTGGCGAAATGCCGTGGTCAAGCGCCATGGGGACAAGAATTTTCTTATACATGGTTACCTCCAGTTCCGGGCAGTCAGGCCCACGGGGACAGCACGATTTTCGGAACCGCGACCTCACCCGAGCGTAACTGGGCAAAGGCCCGGGCGCCATCGGCCAGATCGCGTTCTTCGATCCAGTCCAGAGGGCCCAGAGCGCCGTCAAAGATGGCCTGCGCGGTCTGACGGAAATCCTGCGCGGTATAGGTGTAGGTTCCGATGAAGGTGATCTCTTGCAGGGTCATGCGTCGCACGTCCAGCCCGCCGGCGTCCTCGCCCAGGCCCACATGCGCGATCACTCCGCCGGGTTGGGCCCGTTCCGAGGCAACCGCACGGGTGGCGGCAAAACCCACGGCGTCGACCACGATCGGAAATTCGCCTTGCGCTTCGGGTGCGACCTTGGCGCAATCCAGCCTTTGCAGGAACTTACGCCGTAGGTCGTTGGGTTCGACGATGGTCACATCCACGACATCCATCGCCCGCAGCGCCAGCGCCGCCGCAAGGCCAATCGCCCCACCCCCGATCACCAGCGCACGACGCTCCATCGCCGGGTGCAGCGCCTCGAGCGCAAGGCGCGCGGCATGCCAGCTGACGGCCAGCGGCTCGGCCAAGGCGGCTTTGGCGAAGGGCACGTGATCCGGCACCTCGACCAGATTATCCCAGGGCATCGAAACATATTGAGCAAAGGCGCCTTCACGCGGGGGCATCGAGATGATCTGACGGTCGGGGCACAGGTTTTCCCGTCCCGCTTGGCAGGCCGGGCACTGCCCGCAATTTACAAGCGGATTGATCGTGACCCGCGTTCCGTCTTTGGGGCCGCCGATCACTGTGCCCGCCGCCTCGTGCCCCAGGATCAGGGGCGCTGGGCGGCGCGCATCATGACCCAAGTAGGCATGCATGTCGGACCCGCAGATCCCAGCGGCCTCGACCCGGATCAGGTGCTCGCCCGGTTGCGGCGCAGAGTCCGGTACGTCGCGATAGACCAGCTGTTCGACGCCTTCATAAACCAGAGCTTTCATTTCGCTGTGAACCCCCCGTCAACCATCAGGATCTGCCCGGTTACATAGTCGGATGCCTGCGAGCACAGGAAAAGGATCGGCCCGTCAATGTCGTCCATGCGGCCATTGCGACCGATGCATGTCTGCGCCGCGTTGCGGCCCGCGCGGGCGGGGTCATCGAACACCGCCTGCGTCAGCTCGGTCGGAAAGAAGCCCGGGCCGATGGCGTTGGCGGTGATCCCGTGGGACGACCAGGCCTCGGCCATGGCGCGGGTCAGCTGTGCGATCCCGCCCTTGCTGGCCCCATAGGCGATCCCGCCGGGAAAGGCCCGCGTCGTCTGCAGCGAGGCGAAGTTCACGATCCGGCCCCAACCACGCGCCTTCATCGCAGGAACCATGGCCTGGCTGAGGAAGAACGGCGCACCGAGGTTCAGGCCCAGCGTCGCATCCCAGCCTTCGGGCGTGACGTCATCGGCGGCCTGTCGCGAGTTCACCCCGGCGGCATGAACCACGATATCCGGCGCGCCGAACGGGGCCGAGATTTGTTCGACCAGCGATGGCAGGCCGTCCCGGTCGGCCACGTCACCTGCGACCACCGCAGAGCCTGCACCGATCTCGGCCTGCAACTCGGCCAGTGCCTCGGCCCGGCGGGCAACGCCCACCACCCGCGTGCCCGCAGCCGCCAGCACCTGCGCAACACGCCGGCCCAGCCCAGAACTGGCGCCCGTGACGCAGGCCACCCGGCCGGTCAGATCGAACAGGTCGCGGGGGTCATTCATCTGCGGTCAGGTCAAAGTTTTCGTCCGGGAAATACTTGGCCAGACGCACATCGGCCGCGCGGGCGTGGCCCTCCATCCCTTCCAGCCGCGAAATCCGCGCGGTCGCCTCGGCGATGGGTTTCGAACCCTCGCGCGTGGCCCGCTGCCAGGTGACGATCTTCATGTATTTGTGCACGCTCAACCCGCCGGTATAGCTGGCCGCGCCCGAGGTGGGCAGGACGTGGTTCGTTCCGGTGGCCTTGTCGCCATAGGACACGGTCGTTTCTTCGCCCAGGAACAACGATCCATAACAGGTCAGCCGATCCAGCCACCAATCCAGATCCGCGGCCTGCACGGTTAGGTGCTCGGGGGCGTAGTCGTCGGAACACGCGGCCATTTCTTCGCGGTCCGCGCACAGGATCACCTCGGCATAGTCGCGCCAGGCGGCGGCGGCGTTGTCGCGGTTCAGCTCGGGCAGATCGGCGATCAGGGTCGGGACCATCTCCATCACACGGGTCGCCAGATCGCGGTCATCGGTCACCAGCCAGACGGGCGAGTTGTAGCCATGCTCGGCCTGACTCACCAGGTCGGTGGCCACGACGAAGGGGTCGGCCGTGGCATCCGCCAGGATCAGGCTATCGGTCGGACCCGCGATCATGTCGATGCCGACCTTGCCGTACAGAATGCGCTTGGCCTCGGCCACGAACTGGTTGCCCGGCCCCACAAGGATGTTGGCGCGCGGCAGCCCGAACAAGCCATAGGTCATGGCGGCCACGCCTTGCACGCCCCCCATGGCCAGGATGCTGTCAGCGCCGCTGATATGGGCGGCGTAGACGATCGCCGGGGCCACGCCCTCGCCCGGGCGGGGCGGCGAACAGGCGGTGATGTGACGGCACCCCGCCACTTTGGCGGTGGTCACGGTCATGATGGCGCTGGCGATGTGGCTATACCGCCCGCCGGGCACATAGCAGCCCGCCGCATCGACCGGGATGGCCTTCTGCCCCGCGATGAAGCCCGGCACGATTTCCAGCTGCACATCCGACACGGTGGCCTTCTGCGCCTCGGCAAAGCGGCGCACGTTGTCTTGGGCAAAGCGGATGTCGGCCTTGAGCTTTTCCGGCACCCAGGCGCAGGCGGCGTCGATTTCCGCGGGGGTCATCAGTACGTTGCCCTCGAACTTGTCGAACTTGGCCGCGTATTCCATCGCCTTGGCGTCGCCGCCGGCCTCGATGTCGGCCAGAATGGTCTTGACCGTGTCATGCACCTCGGACGCGTGGGATTGTGCGGTCAGGGTGGCCTTCTTGAGGTATTCACGCGACATATTCAGAAGATCCTATTGGTAGATTTCAGGAAGCAAAGTGGTCGACAGCGCCGGAACGTAGGCGATCAGGATGACGACGATCAGCATGGTCAGCACGAAGGGCACGGCGCGGGCCGCGATCTTGAGGATGGATTCACCCGTGATCCCCGACACCACGAACAGGTTCAGCCCCAGTGGCGGCGTAATGAAGCCCACCCCCAAGGCGGTGATCATCATGATGCAGAACTGGATCTCGTTCATGCCGATATTGTCCGCCAGCGGTTTCAGGATCGGGGCTAGGATGACGATATTCGGTGTCGTCTCCATGACGCAACCGGCCGCGATCAGAATGCCGATCATCAGCAGGATCAGCAGGAACGGATCCTCGGTCAGCGAGGTCACCGAGGCCACGAAGCCCTGCGGCACGCCCATGATCGCCAGCGCCTCGGCCAGCGGGGCCGAGAAGGCGATGATCGGCAGGATAACCCCGTTCACCTTGGCCGAGCTGACCAGCATCGACGGGAAGTCCGCCAGCGTCAGCGTGCGCAGGATGAACCCCATGATGATGGTGACGACGACGGCGGTCGCGCCAGCCTCGGTCGGAGTCAGGCGACCCGAAAAGATGCCATAGAAGATGATGCCCGGCACGATGAAGGCGTACCAGCCCGACTTCAGCGCCTTGCCCAGGTTGGCCAGCCATTCGCCCATGGTCATCATCCCGCCGCCCTCATAGGCGTAGAGACGGTTCATGATGATATTGGTCACAAGGATCGAGATCAGGATCGCCAGCCCCGGGATCAGAGCAGCCAGAAACAGGGTCGAGGCCGAGATGCCCAGCACGAGCCCGATGATGATATAGGCGATCGAGGGCGGGATTAAGATCCCGGTACAGGCCCCCGCCGCCACCAGCGCACAGGCATAGGGGCGCGGATAGCCGCTTTCGACCAGTCGGTTGATCGTCATCCGACCCACCGCCGCCGCTCCTGCCGCGTCGGACCCCGAGATGGCCGCGAACATGCCGCAGACCAGAACCGTGGCCGAACCGAACCCGCCTTTGGCGAAACAGGTCAGCGCCTCGGCCACGTCCAGAAACTTGCGCGACAGCCCGGTTCGCACCAGTACGTCACCGGTCAGGATGAACAGCGGCACCGCGGTCAGGGCAAAGGCGTCGATGCCGGTGAACAGGCTTTCGCCGACAAGGCTCAGCGGCAGGTCGCCCGACATGATCAGCATCACGATCGCAGCCGAGCCGATTGCGGCCCAGACCGGAACAGCCAGCGCGATCAGGCCGACGAACAGGATCACGGGCAGGTAGAAATCCCAGCCCAGTTCGACCGTTTGATTGAGAGAACTCCACAGCATCCGGTTTCTCCTCAGTCAAACAGCTTGTCGCCTTCGAAAACGGGCGTGCCGTCACGAAGGCTTTTGATGTCATTCGTCAACGATTGGATCAGGCGCCAGATCATCAGGGCAAAGCCCGTCGGCACCGCCATCAGGAACCACACCTTCGACACCCGCAGCCCGTCAGTGACCGAGCCGAATTTGGCCGAGACATGAACCGCCTCGTAGGACCAGTAGAGCGCGATGACCGCCACCGCGAACATCACCAGATCACCAAAGATATACAGCACCGCCTTGGGCCGCGGCCCGAGGTAATGCATGATCACGTCGATCCGGATATGGGCGCGTTCCTTGACCGCCGCCGCCGCGCCGATCCAGGCCAGATAGATGAAGGAATAGCGGACGATCTCCTCGCCCCAGATCGAGGAATAGGCGAAGATCTCGCGCCGCAGCACCTCGATTGCCATCGTGATGACCAGCATCACGTAAAATACCAGCAGCAGCCAGCGTTCGGCGTTGCGGTCTATGGTTTTGAGTAAGGACATCGCTTCCCTCGGCAAGGCTGGGGGGATGGGCCTGAAAGCTCAGGCCCTGCAGGTCTGGCGAAAAGGCGGGCACACGTCCGGCGCCCGCCCGATCCGCATCAGGCGTCGTGGACGTAGTATTTGCCTTGGGTTCCGGCCGCTTCGACCAGCTTTTCGAAGGCGTCCATCGACCCGGCCAACTCGGTCTTGAAGGGGTCCCACTCCGAGCGCTGATAACCGCCGGTCTCCTGCCACTCGGCCAGTTGGTCGTCGGTCAACGAGTGGAACTCGACTCCGGCCTTGTTCAACTCGGCCATGGCATGGGCGCGGGCCGAGGGTACCTTGGCCAGGTTCTGGTGGCTGGTCATCTCCGAGCCCCACATGATGCCCTCTTGCACGTCGGCCGGCATCGAGTTGAACCATTCCAGGTTGCAGGAATAGACCTGGCTGTCCGGCACCGCCTGGGTGAAGGTGACGTGAGACAGAATGTCCTTGAAGCCAAACACATAGAGCGCGCCGACCGACGGGTCGAGCGCATCCGCCACGCCCTGCTTGATGGCCGAGGGGGTCTCACCCCAGGCAACGGGCGTCGGGTTGGCACCGACCATGCGGTAGTATTGCTGCAGCATCTTGGACCCGGGGACGCGGAATTTCACGCCGCTCATGTCCGAGGGGGTGATGATGGCATTTCCTCCTTGGCGCACGGCCACGACGCGCGGGTCGATCACGACATAGAACAGCGCCTTGAAGCCAGCGGCCTCGACCTTGGGGTGCACTTCGTTCTTCCAGGTGTCGGAATGCACCAGGTTGGTGAACCGCTGGTTCGAGCCGCACAGATACGGCATGTTGATCAGGTCCACGGTCGAAGCGAAGGGTGCGAAGTTCGACAGCGAATGCTGCGCGGCCTGGATGGTTCCACCCTGCACCTTCTGCACCAACGCGCCGCCCGCGCCCAGTTGCCCGCCCGGGGCCAGCTTGACATAGACCTTGCCGTTGGTTGCGTTCTGTATGTTCTCCTTCAGGTCCAGCTGCATGATCGGATAGCTGCGCGAGGCGCCCAGCACATAGGCCGTGGCCACCGTCATCACATGCTCGGCAGCTTGTTCGCGTTCCTTTTCTTCCTTAGCGGTCTGCGCCGCGGCCTCGGATGACCACAACACGCCGCTTGCGCCCGCCACCAGTGCGGCCGTGAACGCGCCACTGGCACTGAGTTTGAGGAAATTGCGGCGTTCAGCTGACGCCAGTTTCATTTGATCTTTGTTCATTGATTGCCCTCCCATTGGAAAAATTCAGCCGCCGTTCTCCTCACGTTCGGCCTCTTTTTTCAGAATTGCGACAACGAACAGGATCGACGCCGCGAACAGAACCAGCATCTCGCCCACATCCCCAAGAAAAGCGCGGCCTGCAAACGCACCCAGCGCCACGTTCGCGAAATAGACGACGAAGACGATGGCGGATGCGGCAAGAAACATGTTCGGGACTCCGGCTAGAATCGGCACTGAGGCCATTTGTAAGCGCTTACATGGAAAATGCAAGCGCTTACATTTCAACTTTCATTGCCAATCCGATCCGGTTAGAATTGGACAGAGCAAAGATTAGGTTTGGAAATGTCGAAGCTGAAGCCCGCCCCGACACTGGATGACGTTGCCAGAAAGGCGGGCGTTTCCACGGCTACGGTTTCGCGTTGCCTCAACACGCCGGATCGGGTTGTCGAAGCGACCCGCAAACGCGTGCAGTCGGCGATCGAGGCGCTGGGCTATACACCGAATTTCGCGGCTCGGGTCATGGCGGCCAAACGCACGTTTACCATCGGCGCGATCATCCCGACGATGGAGAACGCCATCTTTGCGCGCGGCTTGCAGGCCTTTCAGGAAGAGCTGCACCAACATGGATATACGCTGCTGGTATCCAGTTCGGCCTACAAACCGGCCACCGAAGAAGAGCAGATCCGTACTTTGGTTGCCCGCGGCGCCGATGGCCTGCTGCTGATCGGACACGACCGGGCGTCGCGCATCTACGAATTTCTTGAACACCGGGAAATTCCGGCGCTGGTCGCGTGGTCATTTTCCCCGGACGGGCGTTTGCCCTCCATCGGTTTCGACAACCGGGCGGCCATGTACGAGTTGGCGAAAAGGGTCATCGACCTCGGGCACAGACGGCTTGCGGTGATATCGGGCATCACCCACGGCAACGACCGCGCGCGCCTTCGATTGGACGGGGTGCGCGACGCTGTTCGGCAGCACGGGCTTGACCCGCAGATGCTTCAGGTCATCGAGACTCCGTACGAGATCGAAAACGGCGCAGAAGCCTTCGCGCGTCTCATGTCGCAGGACGCGCCGCCGACGGCTGTCATGTGCGGCAACGATGTGTTGGCCGCCGGCGCTTTGCTCAGGGCTCAGGACATGGGGCTGAAAGTGCCGCAGGATGTCTCGATCACCGGGTTCGATGACATCGAACTGGCCCGGATCCTGCGCCCGGCGCTGACGACCGTGCACGTGCCGCATCGGGAAATGGGTAGAAAAGCCGCCAAGGCATTGATCGAAATGGTAGAAAAAAGGGCCCCGGCGGCCGGTGAACACTTGTTCACGCATATCGTCGAACGACAGTCCTTGGGTCCTGCCAACTCGGGGTGATCCGTGTGCCTAGGTCAGGCGGCCCGATCTTCCATCGTCCGGAAATCACCCTTCAGCCACAAATGCCGCTTGCACATCGGTTCGGTAAAATACTGCCGGATCAAGCTGCTTAGGGCCTTGTGGATCAGTTTTGAAGTGGTGTCCGGATAGACCTCGGTCGTGAACAGAGAAACGATCCTGACAAAGTTCCGACCCGGAAAAGGCGTTGCCCGAACCGAGTCATGATAGCGATGCGCCCGATGGAAACACCCGGCCGTGGTGATCGCCCATCCGCTGCCTTCGGCCACCAACCCCATGATCGACTGGTTGCATTCCAGCTCGAACCGGTTGGGCAGGTTGTACTTGTTGCGCGTCAGCTGGATCTCAATCTGCTTGCCGATCGTGTAGTCTCGCGAATACCGCAGCAGCGGCAGGTCGGAATGGGGCGAGAACAGATCCTGCACCTCGCCCTTGAACTTTTCGGGCACGATCACGATGAACGGATCCCGCATCAAAGGGTATTCGACCAGGCCCTGTGTGCCGCCCGGCGGTCGGGTCGCCACGCCCGCGTCCAGCTTGTGCTCCTGCAATTTCTCGATGATCTCGTGGCTGGGCCGTGTGAAATGCCGGAAATTGCAGCGCGGCAGCGCATGGGCCAGAAACCGGATCAGTTCGGGCGCGATCTGGTTGTCGAAATCATCCACCAGGGCCAGCCGCAGATCGGTGGCGTGGCGCCAGTTGCCAGACCGGATCTCGGCCTCGCCCCGCTTCAACACGGTCAGGCCATCGCGTACATAGCGCGAAAATACCTCGCCAGCCGGTGTCAGGCTCATCGGACGACGGCCGTGATCCACCAGTGCGATGCCAAGGGCGTCTTCCAGGCTGCGAAGATGGTTGGAAACGGTGCTGATCGACAAACCCGTTTCCGAGGCCACCTGCTGAATCGAACCGGACTTGGCGATCAGGCGGAACACTTCCAACCAGCGCAGGCTCAGTGTTTTGGACACGGGGCAAAACCCTCCCGCAATTTCGATTTCATCGAAACTAGCGAAACAGAGTTTTTGCTTTCGGGCAATGGTGAATGTTGGTCACACCCATTAGCTGCGCATGCGGGTGAACTCGGGATCGTAGGGGCAGGCAGGGATCACCCGCGCCGGAACCCTGTCACCACACAGGTCCAGCATCATCTCGCTGCCCTCGGCTGACAGGTGCGGCTCGACAAAGGCATGCGCCAGGTTCAGCCCGGTGCGATGCCCCCAGTCGCCTGAGGTCACCGTTCCCACCACCCGATCCCCGACCATCAGCGACGCACCGGGTTGCGCGGGCGCGTGCGCGGCCTGCACCTGCAGGGCAACCAGCTTGCGCGACGGTCCATTGGCTTGCCGTTCGATCAGCGCCGCGCGCCCGATGAACTCCGGCTTGTCCAGCCTAACAAAGCGGCCCAACCCAGTTTCGAACGGGTCATATTCGGTGATCAGGTCGGCCTTCCAATGCAGGAAGGTCTTCTCCATCCGCATCGACTCGATCGCCCGCGCGCCGAACAGTTGCAGGCCAAAGGCCTGTCCGGCCTGCCGCAGAGCAAGATAGGCCGCATGGAGCGAGGCGTTGGGCACATGGATCTCATAGGCCAACTCGCCCGAGAAACTGACGCCCATCACGGTGGCGGGCGCGATGCCGACAAAGCACTCGCGCACGCTGAGCCACGGGAAGGCGTCCCGCGACCAATCCCCGCGCGAACAGGCCGACAGCACGTCACGCGCCCGTGGCCCGGCCAGAACCAGGATGGTCTGGTCGTTGGTCAGGCTACGCAACTGCACGTCCTCGTCGGGGGCGATGTGCCGGGACAGCCAATCCATGTCATGCAGTTCGGCCGCTGCGGCCGAGCCGTACCAAACCCGATCCGGCCCCCGGTCACTGGCGGGCAGATTTGCGATGGTCGCCTCGGCCTTGACCATGCCCTGATGGTTCAGCAGATAGGCCAACCCCACCCGCCCCGGGCGACGGGGCAGCGCGCCGCAGATCATCCGGTCGAGGAACGCATGCCGGTCGGTACCGGTGATCTCGATCCGGTTGAACCCGTTCACCTCGGCCAGCCCGGCATTCTGCTGCACATTGGCAACCTCGGCGGCGATCACGTCGAATGTTTCGTCAAAATCGAAACTGAGTGTCGGCGTGAAATCGGGCGCGGGCTTGATGTACTCGACCCGCTCCCAGCCATTCACCACGGTAAATTCCGCGCCCTCGGCGGCCAAAACCGGGGTCAGCGGCGTTGTCTTGGCGGGCCGCCCGGCGGGGCGGTGTTCGTGCGGAAAGTGAAAGCGGAACTCATTCTGGTAATCCTCGATCGCCTTCAGCGCGGTCAGCTCGACATTGGCATGCCCGGCGAACCGGCGCGGGTCGAGGCACCAGGTGTCATAGCAGGCCTCGCCATGCACGATCTGCTGGGCCAGAAGCCAGCCGTGGCCGCCCCCCTCACCCAGCCCGGCCCGCAGGCCGATGATGCAGAATGCGTTGCGCTTGCCGGGAATCGGCCCGACCAGGGGTGCACCATCGATCGTGTAGGTGATAGGGCCGTTGACGACCGTGTGGATCCCGGCCTCCATCAGGGCGGGCATGCGGGCAAACGCGCCTTCCAGCACATCGGTCACCCGGTCCAGATCGTCCGGGCACAGCGCGTTGACGAAGTTCGGATCGATCCCGTCCATGCCCCAGGTCTTGCAGTCCTGTTCGTAGAAGCCCAACAGCAGCCCGTTCTTTTCCTGCCGGCAATAATAGTCGCTGATCGGGCAGCGCAGCAGCGGCATGCGGTGGCCGGCATCGCGGATCGCGGGGATTTCCTCGGTCAGGAAATACTGGTGCTCCATCGAGGCCACGGGATGGTGTACGCCCATCATCGCGCCCACCTCGTTCACGCGGTACCCGCAGGCATTCACCACGATGTCGCAGTCGATGTCGCCGTGCTCGGTATGAACGGTCCAGGTGTCATCCTTGTGCTGGGTCAGGGCCGTGACCGGCGTGTTGCGATAGACCTCGGCCCCGGCCTTGCGCGCCCGCCGCGCCAGCGCCTGACACAGCTGGGCGGGGTCGATGTCTCCGTCCAGCGGATCCCACAGGCCACCCAGCAGCTTCTCGGTGGAAATCAGCGGGTGGCGGCGGGCGCATTCCTGCGCGTCGATCACCTCGAAATGCACGTCCATCCCCCGCGCCATCGACGCGAAATGGCGATAGCCCTGCATCTGCGCTTCGGTATTGGCCAACCGGATGCCACCGTCGCCATGATGGTAGTTGATTGGATAGTCCGGGTCCTCGGCCAGTTCCTTGTACAGGCGGATCGAATGCGACTTGAGCCCCACCATCGTCTGGTTCATTCCGAAGTTCGTCACCTGCGCGGCCGAATGCCATGTGGTGCCGGATGTCAGCTCGTTGCGCTCCACCAGAACCACGTCGCTCCAGCCTTCCTGCGTCAGGTGATACAGGGTTGAACAGCCAGCGATTCCGCCGCCGATCACCACGACCTTGGTGCGCGATTTCATGGGTGTGCTCCTTCTGACATTCCCCGAACCCTGCCGAACGACGCAGCGGGCGGGCAATGGCGCAGTGGCCGGTCCCGAAAAATCGAAACGGGGATTGAGATTTCTCAAAACGGCATTTCCGCTTTGGCCGCACCCCGCGTTGCCGCGTACTCTGCAGGGCAGGATCGGATCAGGAGCCTTCGAAGATGCCAGAACAGGGCAAACGCGGCGGGCGGCGGGCCAGGCTGGCGCAACGGGCGGCCAAACCGGCCTTTGACCCCTGCCCGCCCGGCCAGACCGGTGGGCAGTACAAACCCCTGACCTTGCCCGAGATCGCGGCGATCCACGACACCGCCCTGCGCCTGCTGGAAAGGCTGGGCATGGGCGAGGTGCCCGACCGTTTGGCACAAGACCTGATCGCCGCCGGCGCGCGGCCCGGCCCGCCGGGACGGCTGGTCTTTCCCCGCACGATGGTCGAAGGCGCGGTCCGGCAGGCCGCCAAACGGTTTACCCTGCACGGGCGCGACCCGGCCCGGTCGATCGAGGTGGGCGGCGACCGCGTGCATTTAGGCACCGGCGGAGCGGCGGTCCAGACGCTGGACCTGGACAGCGGGCTCTATCGCCCGTCGACCCTGGCTGACCTGCATGACTTCACCCGCCTTCAGGACACGCTGGCCAATGTCAGCTGGTTCACCCGATGCTGCGTCGCCACCGACGTGCCGGACAATTTCGATCTGGACGTGAATACAGCGTATGCGCTGATCCGGAATACCACCAAACCGGTGGCAACCTCGTTCACGCTGGCTGAACATGTCGCGCCCATCGTGCGGATGCTGGATATCGCCGCCGGAGGCCAGGGCGCCTTTGCGGAACGCCCGTTTCTGAAGGCGCATATCAGCCCGGTGATCTCGCCCTTGCGGTACGGCGAAGATGCGGTGGACGTGGTCTATGAATGCATCGCGCACAACATCCCCATGTCCTGCATCACCGCAGCGCAGGCCGGGGCGACCGCGCCCGCCACCATGGCCGGGTTTCTGGCCCAGTCGCTGGCCGAAACCCTGGCCAGCCTGGTCATGGTCAACGCGATCCGGTCGGGCTTTCCCATGGTGTTTTCCAACTGGCCCTTCATCATCGATCTGCGCACCGGTGCCTTTTCGGGTGGCAGTGGCGAAACCGCCGTGCTGAACGCGGCCTCGGCCCAGATCACCAACTGGTTGGGGCTGCCCTCGGGCGTGGCCTGTTCGATGACCGATGCCAAGGCCATCGACGCGCAATACGGTGCCGAGAAAGGCATCACCTCGCTGGCCGCCGCACTGGCCGGCGGCAATTTGATCTACGAAAGCTCGGGCATGACGGCATCGCTGCTGGGGGTCAGCTTCGAGGGGTTCGTACTGGACGACGAGATGCATTCGCACACCTATCGCGCCCTGCGCGGGATCGAGGTGACCGAAGAAAACCTGGGCTTTGACGCGATCTGCCAGTCGGTTCTGGGCGAGGGCCATTTCCTGGGCAGCGCCCACACCCATGCAGCGATGGAGCGCGACTATTTCTACCCCGCCCTTGCCGACCGGGCCGAGCCGCGCAGCTGGCAGGACAGCGGCGCCCGCGATGCCTGGTCAACCGCCCGCGACCGCGCGCGTAAAATCCTGCGCACGCATCACCCGCAATACCTCAGCCCCGAACAAGAGGCCGAGATCCGCGCCAATTTCCGGATTCTGTCCTGATCCGACGCCGTTGTGTCGCGGACCGGGTGTTTTTGACGCGGGCTTGGCGCTAGGCTCGGGCAAACGACGACACAGGGGGCCTCATGGCAAATGCGTTCTTTCAACCCGTCTCGGCGATGGAGCTGGCCCGCTTTGCCGGTGTCCCCACCTTCATGCGTCTGCCGGCCCTGACCTCGGACGACGACCGGATCGATCTGGTCGAGCTTGGGCTGGTCGGCATCCCCTGGGACGGGGGCACCACCAACCGGCCCGGCGCGCGGCATGGGCCGCGGCAGTTGCGCGACCAATCCACCATGATCCGCGCCATGAACCCGGTGACCGGGGTTGCCCCGTTCGAGTTGGTCAACTGTGCCGACCTGGGCGACGTGCCGCCCAACCCGGTGGATATCGAGGATACGCTGGACCGCGTCACCCGCTTCTACACCGACCTGACGCTGCGCGGCATAGTGCCCCTGACGGCGGGCGGCGATCACCTGACCACCCTGCCCGTCCTGCGGGCGCTGGCCAGCGACGGCCCGCTGGGGCTGATCCAGTTCGACAGCCATACCGACCTGTTCGACAGCTATTTCGGCGGGCACAAATACACCCATGGCACCCCGTTCCGCCGCGCGGTCGAGGAAGGATTGGTCGATCCCGAACGCTTCGTGCAGGTGGGCATTCGCGGCACCGCCTACAACACCGAGGATATCGCATGGGGCGAGGCGCAAGGCATCCGCATCATTCGCATCGAAGAGTTGTTCGATCGCGGCATCGACGATGTCATGACCGAGGTCCGCGCGATCGTCGGCGACGCGCCCTGCTATTGCACCTATGACATCGATTTCGTGGACCCCACCCATGCCCCCGGCACCGGAACGCCCGAGATCGGCGGCCCCAACAGCTTTCAGGCCCAGCAGGTCATTCGCAAGCTGGAAGGTCTGAACCTTGTGGGCGCGGATCTGGTCGAGGTCTCGCCGCCCTTTGACCCGGCGGGCGGCACCGCGTGGCTGGGCATTTCGCTGATGTTCGAACTGCTGTGCGTGCTGGCCCAAGCGATCGACGCGCGGCGCTAGGCCCGCGCGACGTTCTCGGCGATCATCGAGATCATCTCGAACATCACCGCCGCCGCCGTCAGCGCGGTGATGTTGTTGGGGCTGTCCTTGGTCGGCATCATGCAGACCACATCGCCGCCGACGATGTTGAGCCCCCGCGCGGCATGCAGAATGCCTACGGCTTCGTCGATGTCAAAACCCTTCTCGCCGGGTTCCAGGTTCGACACGCCCGGCGCGATGGTCGGGTCAAGGCAGTCGAGATCGAAGGTGATGTAGACCGGCCGGTCGCCCAGAACATCGCGCGTTTGGGCCACCACATCGGCCAAGCCACGCTGGCGGAACTCGCGCATGGTGACGATGTTGTAGCCATAGTCATAAGAAGGCTGCAGCCAGTCCAGGCTGCGCGGATGCCCCCGCAACCCGATCTGCATCGACCGGGTCGGGTCCACCTGCCCCTGATCGGCCAAGTAAGCCCCCCAATGCGCGGCGGACTTCTTGGCCCCCAGGAAATGATCGACCTTGGTGAACACATCCGTATGCGCATCCAGATGCAGAAAGCTGACCGGTTGCCCGCCCGCCAGTTCGCCTCGGCCCAGCGCCTGCACGATCCCGCCCGTGATCGAGTGATCGCCGCCCACCGAAACGGGCCGCGCACCGGCGGCGTCGATGTCACGGTAGAAGGCGGTTATACGCTCGATGCAATCCTCGTTGTCGTTGGCGCGCGGGAACGGCACGTCGCCAACATCGGCAATGCGCGCGCTCGACCACGGATCGATCTGGAACAGCGAATGCACCCGGCGCTGCACGGCGGAGACATGACGCAGCGCACGCGGGCCCAGATGCTGGTCGCGCTCGGTGGTGCCGTTGCCGGCGGAATGCGGCACGCCCACAAGGGCGATATCCTGGTCCTGCGGCCCCACATGGGGGCACCGGAACAGGGTCGGCACGCCCCACCAGTACAGGTTGTCCATCATGGATTGTTCGTAGCGGTCCGCCATCATGTCTCCCCGCCCTTAAATGAAACCGCCCCCACGGGTGACCCGGGGGGCGGCTGTCGCGTCAGATCTTTTCGTCTTCGCGTCGGAAGGCGCCCTGAACGATGCGATCCATGACCATGGCCAGGAACAGGATCGCAAAGCCACCCAGCAGGCCCGGCCCCTTGGCCGCGTATTGCAGCGCCTCAAGGATTTCCTTGCCCAGACCCCCGCCGCCGATCAGCGAGATGATCACGACCATCGACAGACACATCAGGATGGTCTGGTTCACGCCGGTCATGATCGACGGCAGCGCCAGCGGGATTTCCACGTCCTTCAGCAACTGCCATTTCGAGGCGCCAAAGGCCACGGCGGCCTCTTTGATGCTTTCCGGCACCCCGCGCATGCCCAGCGCCGTCAGGCGGATCACCGGCGGCATGCCGAAGATGATCGTAGCAAGGATGCCCGGCGGGTTGCCGGTGCCAAAGAAGGCGATGATCGGGATCAGGTAGACGAAGGCCGGCAGGGTTTGCATCAGGTCCAGCACAGGCTCGGCCGCGCGATAGGCGCGTTTGGATTTGCCGAACCAGATGCCCAGCGGAATGCCGAAGGTGACGCACAGCAGCACGGCCGCGCCCACCAAAGCCACCGTCTCCATCGCCACGTCCCAATAGCCCAGCAGCGCGATATAGGCCAACGACGCGGCGGTGAAGATCGCCACGCGCGGACCCGCCGCGCGCCACGCGGTCACGCAGATCACCAGCATGACCACCGGCCAGGGCGACCCGATCAGGGCCACGGTCAGCCCGTCCAGAACCGAGCGCACACCGGCAACGATCCCGTCGAAAATGTCTCCGCCCGCGGCGGCTGCGGCGTCGATCCGGGCCTCCATCCAGCTGGCCACGACCGAGAACAGTGTTCCCTGATCAGGCCCGAGTATCATCTCGGAGACTTGTTTCTCGGGGAAGGCATCCAGCAGCGGAAGCGAGGCATTCACCGTGAATTTGTAAACGATCAGCGGTCCGATCGCAGCGATCAGAACTGCCCCCAGAACCGTGTTCCGAGTCGAGCGGCCGCTTTCGGTGTTGTCGGGGTTGATCCGCCAGTTCGAGTACTGTTTTTCGTACACCCGGTCAGCGTAGAACCCCTGAACCAGCTTGAAAACCAGCAGCATCAGAAGCCCGGTGACCATGATCCCCAGGGCTTCGGACTGTGCCAGCTGCGCTTTCTCAAGGCTGCTGTCAGCCGCTTTCTGGATATTCGCGGCCAGTTTGTTGAACCGGTCTATGTCTGCCTTCTCGGTTGCATCCGCCGCGCGGGCCAGCAGCTCATTTGCGCGTTCCTGCTGACGGGCCGCGCGTTCGGCCAGATCGGCCCCCGGGTTACCCCAGGCACCGCGACCGATCTGCACCCAGGCGATGATCTCAAGGATCAGGAAGGTCCAGAACATTCCCCAGATCGCCCGCGAGGCGGACCAGAACGGCCCCAGCACCGCCGCCCACAGGTTGAACGTATTCGGGATCGGACTGGTCGCGTCGTGGATCTTGTGAAAGGCGTTGACATAATAGTCACCGTTGGGGCCGGCGAATTCATGGATCGACCGATCCAGCGCCTCGCGGTCCACCTCGATGTCGGAGGCGGCCGTGACTTTCAATTCCGTGGTTGCATCAGTCATTTTTGCCCCCCTGAATTCCGCGCAACAGGCGTGGTTTGGTCACGACGCCGACATCCTGACCGCCATCGGTGATCACCACCGGAAGCTCGGTGTTCACGGCCAGGTCGATCAGCTGGTCGAGGTCTGCGCCCTCATCGGCACGCGGCGCGCCATCCAGCGGGCCGGAATAACTGTCCAACGGCTCCATGATCGAATGTGCCTTGACCAGTTTAAGCTTGGATATGCCCTGCACGAACTCGCGCACGTAGTCGTCGGCCGGGTTCATCACGATGTCCTCGGGCGTGCCGATCTGGACGATCACACCGTCCTTCATGATGGCGATGCGGTGGCCGATACGGATCGCTTCGTCCAGGTCATGGGTGATGAACAGCGTGGTCTTTTTCAGTTGCGCAACCAGAGCCTTAAACTGGTCCTGCAATTGCAGCCGGATCAGCGGGTCCAGTGCCGAGAACGGTTCGTCCATCAACAGGATTTCAGGGTCCGAGGCCAGCGCGCGCGCAATGCCCACGCGCTGCTGCATCCCGCCCGACAGTTCCTTGGGCAGCCGGTCCTCGTAACCGGTCAGGTCGACCAGGCCCAGCGCATGATCGGACACCGCCCAGCGCTTGGATTTCGAGACTTTGCGGATCTCAAGCGGATAGGCCACGTTGTCGCGCACCGAGCGGTGCGGCATCAGCGCCATGTGCTGGAACACCATCCCGATCTGCTGGGCGCGAATGCGACGCAGCTCGGACTCGGAGATCTTGGACACGTCCTGCCCCATGATCTCGATCTTTCCGGCCGTGGGCTCGATCAGGCGATTGACATGGCGCACAAGGGTCGACTTGCCTGAACCCGACAGGCCCATGATGCAAAAAATCTCGCCGCGCGGCACTTCGAACGTGGCGCCTTGAACGCCGACCACGCAATTGAATCTTTCAAGAACTTCAGGTTTTCCAATACCTTCATTCCGGACCGCAGCCATGGCTTCTTCGGCCCGTGCGCCGAAAATTTTCCAGACATTTTCTAGTTTTACGACAGGTTCGTCCATTTGCCCCTCATCTACGGGGTTGCATCCCGGCAAACAGGCAAAGGGCCGCCGCGATCAGTCGCGACGGCCCCATGCGTTTGTGATTTAGTTCGTCAGCCAGCCGATAACGGTGTCTTCGTTTTCAGCCACCCACTGGCGGGCGAAATCGGCTGCTTCCATGTTGTCCACGGCCAGCGCCTTGCCCATCGCGCTCAGATCATCACCCTGCATCTGGTAGTTGCGGAACAGGGCCGCGACCTCGGGGTGATTTTCCTCAAGCTCTTTGGCGTAGTGCAGGTGCAGAGTTGCCCCGTTCCACGCGGTCGAGGCCTCGGACTTGTCCAGCCAGTCCGGGTCATCGGTCGGCTGAACGATCGTCCAGGTGGCCGGATCATGCGGCGGCTCTTCCAGCACGGTCAGATCCTGGGTCACGAAGATGTAGTGCGGGCTGTAGCAGAACCCGATCCACGGATCGCCGGCCTTGGTCGCGTTTGCCAGGTTGGCATAGGCGATGGTTTCTTCGTACTCGGTCAGTTCGAAGATCTGGTCATAGCCATAGGACTTGGCGCGGATCTTCTCGACCACGGTCGACGCCCAGCCCGGTGCGCCGATCCAGACCTCCGGGGTGCCGTTTCCGTCAGTGTCGAAGATGGCCATCTTGTCCGGATCGCTCAGGTCGTCGATGGATTTGATGTCATATTCCTCGGCAATGTAGGTCGGAACGCACATACCCTGCTCGGCCTGAACCGGGTTCTCGTTCATCACGACTGTGCCGTTCTGCTTGACATAGGTGTCGTGCAGGTTCTGCTGGTTCGGCATCCAGACTTCCGGATGGACGTGCATCGCGCCGGAATCCATCGCTTCGAAGACGATGGGGTTGGTGCCGTTCTGCAATTCGACATCAAGGCCAAGGTTTTCTTCGATAACGACTTCAAGAATGTGCGCGGTGGCGTTCACCGACGCCCAGTTCGGCACACCGATCACGATATCGGCAGCAAAAACCGGGGCAGCGACCGCCATCGATGCGCCCCCCAGTAACGTAGCAAGTTTGTTCATGTTGCATCTCTCCATGTTGGTCGTCTTCGGCGCTGATTCTCGTTGATCGAAAGCGACCAGGCAGACGGGCCTGATCGTCGAGATCGGGTCAGCGTCTCGGGTGTATTGAGCGCGTTTCGCATGTGAACACGCCCCGCACTGAAAAAAGTGAAGCACCTGCCGTTTGACCCATCAAGCGCAACTTCGAACCGGGGTCACGGTTTCGAAATTCTCGCAAAATGGTTTCGCTAAATTCGGAATAACGGTCCCACGCGTCGGGGTGAAGCCCGTGGGACCGTACGTTGGATTGGTACGCCTGCAGCATGAAATTTGGCTGCAATGCAGTTTGGTTCAGTGGGGATTGGGCCTCAAACCAGAGCCTGCGGCAAGACAAACGGAACGTCAGTTGCCGGCAGCGTGCTGACCGGCAGATCGATGCCATAGACCTGCCGCATCACCTCGTTGGTCATGACATCCGAAACCGCCCCGGTGCGCCAGACCTCTCCGTTCGACAGAACGCAGACCTTGTCGGCAAACAACGCGGTCAGGTTCAGGTCATGCATCACGACCACGACGCCCCCGCCCTGATCGGCGAATTCGCGCGCGATGCGCAGAACCGTGAACTGATGCGCGATGTCCAGGCTGGCGACGGGTTCGTCCAGCAACAGCCAGCGCGGCCTGTCGCGCCGCACCGAGCTCCAGACCTGGGTCAGAACGCGCGCAAGCTGCACGCGTTGCTGCTCACCGCCGGACAGGTTCTGGTACGAGCGCGGCTCGAACCCCGCAAGATCCACATGCGCCAGGGCGCGCGACGGCAGTGTGTCGTCACCGTCGGCCAGGCCACCGGGCAGGCCCAGCCGTACGACTTCCAGCGCGGTGAAGGGAAAGGCGACCGCCGAGGATTGCGGAAGAACGCCCCGCACCTCCGCCAGTTCCCGGGGCTGCAGGGCCGCGATGTCGAGGCCGTTCAGGGTGATCCGGCCGGTGTACGGGATGTCGCCCGACAGCGCCCCGAGCAAGGTGGATTTGCCCGAGCCGTTGGGCCCGATGATCGCGGTGACCTGTCCGGGTTCGGCCAGGAAATCCACGTCGCGCAGGATCTGCTTGCGCCCGATGCGGACGCTGACATTTTCGGCTTTCATCATTCACATTCCCATCGATCCGTGGCGGCGCAGCAGGATCCAGAAGAACACCGGCGCGCCCAGAATGGCCGTGACGATGCCGATCGGCAGCTCGGCCGGGGCCACGATCACCCGGCTGATCATGTCGGCGGCCAGCAGCAGGGCGGCACCCAGCAAGGCCGCATTCACCAGCAGCCGGTGGTGATCGGGGCCGGTGCCCAGCCGCAGCAGATGCGGCACGACGATGCCGATGAACCCGATCCCGCCCGACACGGCCACGGCCGCGCCGGTGGCGGCGGCCACCGTCAGGATCGCGATGTTCTTGCTGCGTTGCACCGGAATGCCGATGTGATGCGCCACCGCTTCGCCCATGGCCAGGCCGTTCAGGGCGCGGGCCAGACGCTGCGCGCACAGGATCGACGCCAGGATCAAGGGCGCGGCGGTGGCGACCTTGGTCCAGGTTGCGCCGGCCAGCGACCCCATGCCCCAGAAGGTCAGATCGCGCAGCTGCTGATCGTCGGCGATGTACACCATTACCCCCGACACCGCGCCCGACAGGGCGGCCAGGGCGATGCCGGCCAGCAGCATCGTGGCCACCGAGGTCTGCCCTTGGCGCGTCGAAACGCGATAGAGGATCAGAACCGACGCCCAGCCGCCCAGAAAGGCGGCAACCGCGACCAGGCCACTGCCGACCCAGGCCAGAACGGCGGCGGGCAGAAGGTTGCCGAAGACGATGGCGGTGATCGCGCCCAGCCCCGCCCCGGCGCTGACGCCGACGATGCCCGGATCCGCCAGCGGGTTGCGGAATAGCCCCTGCATCACCACGCCCGACACCGCCAGCGCCGCCCCGACCAGGATGCCCATCGCCAGCCGCGGCAGGCGGATGTCCCACAGCACGATCCGGTTCAGATCCGACAGGCCCCGGCCATGCAGCAGATCCGACACGGCCATCTTCAACGAGGCCTCGGACGCGCCGACCGAAATGCTGGCCATGCTGGTCACGGCCAGAAGGCCGACCAGGGCCAGGGTGACCCATGCCGCCCGCGACCTGCGGGCCGCGGCGGTCGGGGGCGCGCCGTTGTCCAGTGCCAGCGTCATGAGCCCCCGACGCCCCGCAATGCGGCCGACAGATCCATGACCGCGTCGGCGGTGCGCGGGCCGAAGCCTAGCAGATAGGCGCCGGGCATCCGGATCAGCGCCCGGTTCCGCCCCGCCGGGGTCAGCCGGACCGCGGGCAGCGCGAACAGCTCTTCCTCCGAGAGGATCGGCCCGCCCTGACGCTCTATCATCAGGATCACGTCCGGCGCGGTGGCGGCCATGGCTTCGGGCGTCATCGACTTGAAACCCGTCACATCGGCGGCTGCGTTTTTGCCTCCGGCCATCCGAATGATGGTATCGGCCTGGGTCTCGGCCCCGCCGACGACAAACTCGCTGCCCCGTGCCGAAAGCAGGAACAGCACCTTCACCGGCGCGTCCTGCGCGGCGGACGCCTCGGCCAGCGCCCGGTCCAGCCGGCGCGCGGTTTCGCCCGCCAAGGCTTCGGCCTCGGCCTCGACCCCCAACGCGGCCCCCACGGCGCGGATCTTGTCGATGACGCCATCGCGCGAGAACTCGTCGGCAATGGTGACGTAATCCACGCCGGCCTCTTGCAGCACAGCGATGGTCTCGGGCGGGCCCGACCCTTCGAGCGCAAGAATCAGGTCGGGGGCAACCGACAGCACGCCCTCGGGCGACAGGGCCCGGCGATACCCGACATCGGGCAGATCCGCCGCCTCGGGCGGCCAGGTCGAGCTGCGGTCACGGCCGACCAGCCGGTGCTGCTGGCCCAAGGCATGGACGATCTCGGTCAGCGAACCGCCGATGGCGATCACGCGTTTGCTCTCGGCCTGCGCGGCCGCCGCCGAAACCAGCAAAGCCGCGCAGAGTGTCACCAAGCCCCGCATCATGCCGCTCCGGCAGCGGCCGGGCCGGGCAGCGCCGCCACCAGCGCATCCCAGGCGGGGCGATGATCGGCCTTGCCGGTGCGGCGCCCGAAGGTCTGCAGGATCAGGGCGCCGTCTGCATCGAAGGCCTCGACCGAGATCGCCGGGCCGCGCTGGGTCGGCTTGTCGACGGCCCAGACCTCGGCGATGTGATCGCTGCGCAGATGCAGGTTGAAGCCCGGATCCAGCACGTTGAACCACGGCCCCATCTGCTGAAGATTTTGCACCGGGCCGCCGTGGATCTCGATGCAGCCGCGGTTGCCGACGAAGATCATCACTTCGATCTGCCGGTCCCGCACCTGTTCGAACAGGCTGGTGACCGCCGCGGGATCAACCGCGCGGGCCAGCGGTTCGCCCGCGATGCGATAGGCGCCCAGCCGGTTCATCTTGAGCTTGGAGGTCAGGCGCAGGAACTGGTGCGTGTCCGTCATCTTTGCCCATTCGCGGCGCAGGGCGTCGGCCTTGTCGGCATTGGCCTTGGGCGCTTCGGCCGGTTTGCGCGGCGCGACCGCCATCGTCTGGCCTTGATCCTCGGCAGCCAGTGTCCGGACCAAGCTGTCCCAGTGGCCCAGGTCCGAGCCATCGCGCAGGATGATCTTGTGAACCGCGTCCCCGGCCGCATCGAACACCTGGATCGAGCGGCGCAGACCGGCCTCGGTTTCCCGCTCGACGGCAAAGACATGGTGCCATTGCGTGGGGAACATGCGCAGATCGATCTCTTCGGTCAGCACCATCGCGGCATGCTGGCCGCTGTAGTAATTGTCGTATCGCCCGATCTTTTCGATCACGCAGGATGGGTTGCGCGTCAGCGCCATGACCTCGCCCAAGCCGGCCAACTGGCCGAACAGCCCGTTAAGGCCGGGGGTCAGCCGCGTCACGCCCTGCCCGGCAAAGGCCGCGACCAGCTGGCCCTCGCTCAACCCCAGTGATTCCGCGAAATCGCGGTCTCGCTGGCCTGTCTTCTGCGCATAGGCAGCACGAATATCCTGAGGAGCCATAAGCACCTGTTCCATAGCGGGTTTCCCGTCTTCTTCGTGGTTCCAAGGGGGTGCTGGCCCGGGCGCCGATCGCAAACAGGGCCCTGCTGGCAGTGCCGAAATTAAAGGCACGAAACTATGTTGACTGTTTTAGTCACCTTTATTAACGAGCACAAGTCGTCGCGAAAAGGCGATTCCAAAAAACAGCAAAAAAACTGACCAGCGCCAGCGAACTGCAAGCATCTCCGGTCCTCACACTTGTTTCGAAGGGACAGAAATGCGCGCGCGTACTTATATTGCAGGCCTGCTTGTGACGGCCTCTTGCCTTGGTTTGTCGGCGTCCATGGTTTGGGCGCAGGAACAGGATGACGGGTTCCTCGGGACCCTGGAACTGGGCGAAAGCAAACGCGAGATCCAGACCGCCACCGCGGTTCCGGTCACGAATATCGACCAGGAAGAGATCGATGACCGTCAGGCCAACACGGTGGCCGAACTGATCGATTCGGTTCCCGGCGTCACCCTGGTGAACGGCTCGACCCCGCAAGGATCGGGCATCAATATCCGCGGATACGGGGCCAACGGCACCTTCGGCACCGACCAGAAGGTTCTGATCCTTGTCGACGGCGCGACCACCGGCGCGGAAGAGCTGTACCGGATCGGCAACCAGATGTTCACCGATCCGCAGCTGTACAAAAGCGTCTCGGTCATCCGCGGCACGGTGGGGTCCTTCGAATACGGCTCGGGCGTCGTCGGCGGCGTGGTTCAGCTGGAAACCAAGGACGCGTCCGACTTTACCGGTGGCGAACCGGGGTTCCGCTTCCGCCAGACGCTCGAGGGGTATTCCAACGGCAGCGGCTTTGCCTCGTCGTCGATCCTTGCGTGGCAACCCAACCGGCAGACCGAATTCCTGTTCAACTACACCTATCGCGACCAAAGCGATCAGAAGGACGGGAACGGCGACACGATCGGCAACAGCGCCTTTACCCTGCCGTCGCTGCTGGCCAAGGGGAAATACAGCTTTGGCGACAACCTTGAGCATTCGATCACCGCGACCTGGAACCAGTCCTCCTCGGAAGAGCGCGACGTGCCCTATGATTCCTTCGGCACGACGGCGGACGCCTTCGGCAACGTGGACCGCGACATCGAAACCCGGATCGCCGTTCTGCGCTATCAGTACCGGCCGGCCGGCAACGATCTGGTCGATCTGGACGTCAATCTCAGCTATTCCGAGCAGTCCATCGACAGCAGCTATGTGCCCGGTTCGTCCAGCCTGGAGGGAACGCCCTTCTTCCCCGGCATCCGGGCGCTGGCCGATGCCACGCACAATTACGAAACCACCAAGCTGACGATCAAGAACAGCGCGTATTTCCAGACCGGGGCCGCGTCGCATGATCTGCGGTTCGGGTTGGAATTCATCGAGCGCGAGCGGCTGGACGCCCCATCGGCGCCGGGCGGCACCGACCGCCGCGTCGCGCTGTTTGCCGTCGACGACATCCAGCTCGGCGACCAGCTGACCGTCACGCCCGCGCTGCGGTATGAAACGCAGGACATCAAGGGCAACGGCGACGCGGCCGCGCCCTTCAACGCCAGCTATGACAACGACGCGCTGATGGGCGGCCTGTCGGCCCGTTACGAATTCGCCAGCGGCTTCGCGGTGTTCGCGGGCGGGGCCTATACCGAAAGCCTGCCGATCATCGACGATCTGGGCACACCGCTCTACATGACCCAGCCCGAGAAATCCCGCACCTGGGAGGCCGGCTTTTCCTATGACCGCGGCGACATCTTCGCCGCCGGCGACGCCCTGCGCGCCAAGGTCAATTTCTACAGCACCGATCTGTGGGACATCACCTCGTACGTGTCGGGCACTCCGTCCCAGCCCCTGTCCAAGGTCGAAACCGAGGGCGTCGAGATCGAGGCCTCCTATGCCCATGCCACGGGCTTCTACGTCGATTTCAACGCCAACATCGTGAACGCCACCGAGTTCAGCGCGGCGGGCATCGGATCGCCGTGGCGCAACGAACCCACGGATTCGGCGCGGATCACCCTGGGCAAGCGGTTCGGCGAAACCCTGGATGTCAGCTGGGAGATCTTCGGCGCCAAGTCGGGGCTCGATTCCTCGGGCGATCCGGTGGGCGGGTACGGGGTGAACACCCTGCGCGCGACCTATCTGCCGCAAGAGGGCGCGCTGGCCGGGTTCGAACTGCGCGCCGGGATCGAGAACATCTTCGACAAGGCCTATCAGCCGAACCTGTCGACCCGCAATTCGCCGGGCCGGAATTTCAAGCTGACCCTCGCCAAGACCTTCTGAACCCACAAGGGAAAGGACCCGTCATGACAAAAGCCATGCAAAATCTTGTTCCGGCGGTCCTGCTGGCCCTGCCCCCCATCGCGGGGGCGGGGTTGGCCAGTGCCGAGAACACGCAGGACGCGGGCGGCGTCACGATCGAGCTCAGCTCGGCCGTGGACCAGGATCAGGGCTGCCTGCTGAGCTTCGTGGTCGAAAACGCCCATCCCGCCGATATCGGCGGCGCCGTCTATGAAACGGTGCTGTTCGGCGCGCAAGGCGAAGTGGCCCTGCTGACGCTGCTGGATTTCCAGGACCTGCCCGCCGGGCGGCCCCGCGTACGCCAGTTCAAATTCGCCGGCCTGGCCTGCAATCAGATCAGCCGGATCCTGATCAACGGGGTGCAGGACTGCGCCTATCCCGGCGATCTGACCGATGCCTGCCTATCCGGCCTGACGCTGCGCAGCCGCCTCGAGACCGAATTGATTGGATGACCCGATGGATGCGTTTCTGCAAAGACTGACCGCAATTCTGGACCTGGGCGGCCCGGTCGTGGCCGTGCTGATCGCAACCTCGGTCGCGACCATGGCGCTGATCCTCTACAAGCTGTGGCAGTACAAGGCCGCCGGGGTCGGGCGGCATGTCGAGCTGTCGCAGGCCATCGAAGCCTGGGACCGCAACGACCGGGCAACCGCGCGCGCGCATCTGGACCGAAGCCGCAGCTATCTGGCGCCGGTGGTCGCCATGGCGCTGGACGGGCACGGCCCGGAACTGATGGACCGCGCCGATGCCGAGGCCGAGGCGCGTTTTGCCGGGCTGGAACGCGGGCTGAACGTGCTGGACATGGTCTCGCAGCTTGCGCCGCTGCTGGGGCTGTTCGGCACCGTGCTGGGCATGATCGAGGCCTTCCGCACTCTTCAGGCGGCCGGCAACGCGGTGGATCCGGCGCTGCTGGCCGGCGGCATCTGGGTTGCGTTGATGACGACCGCCGCGGGGCTGGCCGTGGCCATGCCCACCTCGCTGGTCCTGACTTGGTTCGAAGCGCGGATGACCCGCGAACGGGTCTTTGCCAACCGCGCCCTGCGCACGGTGTTTGCCCCCGGCCACGCCGCCGCGTCACGCCCGGCCATCCCGTCCTCCGAGGTGCTGGCCCATGGCGCTTGAAACCCGCAAAAGGCGGCGCCGGCACCTTTCGATGACGTCCCTGATCGATGTCATCTTTCTGCTGCTGCTGTTCTTCATGCTCACCTCGACCTTTTCGAAATACGCCGAGATCGAGCTGACCACCGCCGCGGCGGGCGGGGCGCAGGCCCAGCGGCCCATCCGGTTCATCAAGCTGGAGCGCGACCGCATCCTGATCGACGGCACCGAAGTCGCGCCCGACGCGATCGCCGCCCGGTTCGACGGCCGAACCGACCAGCTGGCCTTGATCAGCCTGGGCGGCGGGGCGACCTCGCAGCGGTTGATCGACTTGCTGACCGCCCTTGCGCCCGTGTCCCGGCTCAGCACGCAGGTCATCGGATGATCCGCCTGACCCCCAAAACGAAACCCGGCCGCGAGCCGACGATCGCCCTGATCAACGTGGTCTTTCTGATGCTGGTCTTCTTCATGATCGCGGGCACGCTGGCGCCGCCCCTGGGCAAGTCGGTGCAATTGGTGCGGGCGGCGGATCTTGAAGGGCGCGAGCCCCCGGATGCACTGGTCATCCGCGCCGACGGCGTGCTGGAATATCGCGGGGCCGAGCTGACGGACGTAGCGGCCTATGTCGAGCGCGCCTCGATCGACCTGCCATTGGACGCCGTGCGGCTGGTGCCCGACCGGGCCTTGCCGGCGGTGCGGCTGAAACAGATCAGCGACGCCCTGCGGGCCTTGGGCGCCAACCGGGTCTTCGTCGTGACCGAGCGGGGCCTGCCATGATCCCGCAATCCCGCATCATGGCCGCCGTGCTGGTCGTGCTGGCCGCTGCGACCCACGCCGCCGCCCTATTCGAATTCGGCACGGACGAGGCGGTTCTCATCGAAGGCGGTGGCGCGGTCGCCCCTGCGGCGCTGGGGTCCTCGTTCCGGGATTACGCGGTCGGAAGCGTAGCCCCGCCCCCGGCGGCCGCGCAGCAGTCACCCGTTGCCCCGGCCCGGACCGCGCCAGAGGCCCCGGCGGACAGTGCGCGCGCGCAGACGGCCATCAGGGTGCAGGCGCAGGCCCCGGCCCAGCGGCAGAACGCCCATGCGCCGACCCTGCAAAAACCCGAGCCTCAACAGGCCCGGCCTCCAAAACCGCCCACCCCGACCGGCAATGCCGCGGTCAGCCGCAAAAGGGGCAGCGTCACCGGCAAGGCGGCGACGCGGGCGGCCTCGGCGAAACGGACGAACCGCGCCGCGCAGGAACAGGGAAACGCCGAGGCCAGCACCTATGCCGGTCTGGTCAAGCGCAAGATTTTGCGCGCCCGTCGCAAAAGCGTGAATATCCAAGGCTCGGTTCTGGTGGCCCTTCGTATCGCCGACAACGGTGCGCTGGCGTCGGTCAGCGTCGCCCGCAGCTCGGGTTCGGCCCGGCTGGATCAGGTCGCACTGGCGCAGGTCCGGGCCGCCGCGCCCTTCCCGCCGCCGCCGGCCTCGGCCCGGCGCGCCTATACCGTGGAAATCGTCAGCAAATAGAAACTCAACCCGCGCTTGTCCGGCTACCTGGTGTCCAGCGGCTTCAACAGATCGAACACTTGTTGCCGCATCCATTTTGCCATCGGATTTGCATCCGATCGTCTGTGCCAGATAGCTATGATGTTGACGGGTTCGATTTCGAACGGCGGGGCAAGTACCTTCAGGCCGAACTCCGGCGCCAACTTCCTGGCCAGCTGAGAAGGCACCAAGGCCACAAGATCGCTTGCACTGACCACTCGGCACACCCCTGAAAACACCGGAAGGGTCATCGCGACGTGCCTTTTCCGACCAACTTTCGCCAGAGCCGCATCACCCATCGCCGCCAGTTTACCCTCGGGTGAAAACAGCACATGCGACAAGGCGCAGAACGTTTCCATCGGAAGTTCGGTGCCGTCTTCGATCTGTGCAAGGAATGGGTTGTCAACGCGGCCGACGACCATGAAGGACGACCGGAACAGCACCTCTCTGCTGATCCAATCCGGTGCATCTGTATCCGGGATCAACGCGAGATCAGCATTGTAGCGCTCAATACTCTCGACATAGTTCTCGGGAACAAGATCCACCAATTGCGCGACCATCTTCGGAGCCTTGCGGTTCAGAACACCCCCAAGACCGGGCATCAGCAGCTCGGCGAAAAAGTCGCTGGCCGCGATCTTGAAAGTTTCGGATGCCTGCCTGGGGTCGAAATCGTCATTGTGGCTCAGCAAACTTTCCAGTCGATTGAGTTCCTCACGCAGCCCGTCCTTGATCGAAACCGCAAAATCCGTTGGGACAAGCTGATTTCCCCGCCGCACAAACAGATCGTCACCCAAGGCGTGCCGCAGGCGGTTCAACGCATTCGACACTGCGGATTGCGAGACCCCAAGTCTTTCCCCTGCCTTGGTGGTGGACCCCGCCGTCAGAATCGCATCAAGAACACGGAGCAGGTTCAGATCAAGCGTTGCGAAATTCATGTTGGTAATACCGTGTATTATGAACTTTCGTTAGATTGATACCGTTTTTTGCGCCTACAAGTAAGGTACCGAAAGCGCTTTCGTTTCATGTCGGATCAAAGGACAGAAGCGATGCATGATCATCTGGTTGATGACGCCACGCTCGAATGGCAGGGCGTTCGTTACAAAACAATTCTGGACCCCGCTGAAACCGGGGGCGCCATGTCGATTGTAGACAGCCTTTCGCCGGTCGGAAGCGGTCCGCCACGGCACATCCATCAGGCAGAAGACGAAGTCTTCGTGATTTTGACCGGTGTCTGCAAAGTCTGGGTCGAAGGTGTCGAAACGCGTGTCGGCCCGGGCGAAAGCATCTTCATACCCCGCGGAAAAGAACACACGTTCAAGGTCATCGGTGATGAGCCCAGCCGTCACCTTGTCATTCTCACACCGGGAGGTTTCGAGGGCTTTTTCCACGCCATGGCAACGGCCCAGTACAAAATTCCGGAAGACATGCCGGACATCGAGGCCGTAGCCGCCAAGTACAACCTGTCATTTACTGGCCCTCCATTGGATTGAACGTCATGACCCAGCACATCGTCTATCATATTCCTGTGTGTCCCTTTTCACAGCGGCTTGAAATTCTGCTGGCGTTGCGGGGGATGAGGGACCGGGTGGAGTTCCGCGTCGTGGACATCACCAAACCCCGCGATCCAGAGCTGCTGAAGAAAACGCGCGGAACGACCGCTCTGCCGGTTCTCGAGACTCCGGACGGGCAGATCATCAAGGAAAGCCTCGTGATCCTGCGCTATCTCGATGAAATGCTCGAAGGGCCAAAGCTGCGGCGCAGCGACCCGGCCGAGCATGCGGTCGAGTCGATGCTGATTGCCAAAGAGGGCGCCTTCACGATGACCGGCTACGTCTATGTGATGAACCAGGACCCCGCGCAGAAAGATGCCCACAACGAAAAACTGCTCGCGCTTTATCGTGACCTCAATGACTTTCTTCTGACCCACAACCCGAACGGTGTTTTTCTGTTCGATCAGTTCGGGTTGGCCGAGGCGGTATTCACACCGATGTTCCAGCGCTTCTGGTTTCTGGAATACTACGAAGACTTTGAACTCCCGCAAAACGGCGAGTACGACAGAGTCCGAAACTGGAAAGCCGCCTGCATGGCCCATGAGGCCACGGGGCAGGTGACACAAGACGAAATCGTGAAACTCTACTACGACTATGCATTGGGTGCCGGAAACGGAGCGTTGGTGGGCGGCCGCAAAGTGTCGAGCTTTGCGTTCGAGCCACATTGGAAGTCGAGGCCAATGCCACCGCGGGACAAATATGCCGGGACGGCATCGGACAAAGAACTTGGGCTGGTAGTCCCGGCATCTGATTGAAGCCAGAAGGCACGCGGGTCGATCGGGGGCACCCGCCGCGGAGGACCGGCGCCCACAACACGCATTCGAATATGGCCCGGTGGTGCACAGTCGGTCTTAAGTCATGAATGCCGGCTGATTAAACCGAACCAGTCTTAGGCTTCCGGGCGCGGAACCGTTGAACCTTTAGCCGTCAGACAAACCTGTTGACGTAGTTCTCCAAGCGCTCCTGCCTTCCGGATCGAGGCTCGGGATTGATACCTTCGGCCAACACTCGAGCCGCGATTTCATCCAGCGATGAGGCAAGCATGGATTGCGCCTCCGGGCTGCCCCATCCGGAGTATCTGTCGGTCAACGCGGCATCAAGCCCGCCATCCTCGATCATCGCGGCGGCGGCCTTCAACCCGCGGGCACAGACGTCCATGCCGCCCACATGCGCCGCGACAAGATCCTCGGGGTCGATCGACTGGCGGCGGATCTTGGCGTCGAAATTCGTGCCCCCGGTCGAAAACCCTCCGGCCTTGAGGATGTAGTAGTAGGCCAACGCGACTTCGGGCACGTTGTTGGGAAACTGGTCGGTGTCCCATCCAGATTGATAATCGTTCCGGTTCATGTCGATCGAACCCAGCATACCCTCGGCCGCCGCCACGGCGATCTCATGTTCAAAGCTGTGGCCAGCCAGGATCGCGTGGCCCTGTTCCAGGTTCAGCTTCACTTCGTCTTCCAGCCCGTATTTCCTGAGAAACCCGATGCAGGTTGCGGCGTCGTAGTCGTACTGGTGCTTGGAGGGTTCCTGTGGCTTCGGCTCGACCAGGATGGTGCCCTTGAACCCGATCTTGTGCTTGTAGTCGACCACCATGTTCAGGAACCGTCCCATATGGTCCAGTTCCAGCCCCAGATCGGTGTTCAGCAACGTCTCGTAGCCTTCGCGCCCGCCCCACAACACATAGTTCTCGCCGCCCAGCTTGTGGGTCGCATCCATACAGGATTTCACGGTTGCTGCGGCAAAGGCAAAGACGTCCGGATCAGGGTTCGTGCTGGCACCCCCCATCCAGCGGCGATGGCTGAACATGTTGGCGGTCCCCCAAAGCAGCTTGGTTCCCGACGCCTGCATCTTTTCACCGATATAGTCGGTGATTTCCTCGAGCGTGCGCAGGTTTTCGGCAAAGCTGCCCTGTTCGGGGCGAATATCCGCGTCGTGCCAGCAGAAATAGGGCTGTCCCAGTATTTCAAACATCTCAAAGGCGACATCGGCCTTCATCCGGGCGCGTCCCATGTCGTCTTGCGGGTGCCACGGGCGGACAAGGGTCGGACCACCGAACGGGTCTCCGCCCTCCCATGCGAAAGAGTGCCACCAGGCGACGGCAAAGCGCAGATGGTCCTCCATGCGCTTGCCCAACACCACTTCGTCCGGGTCATAGTGACGGAACGCCAGCGGGTTCCGACTGTCTACGCCTTCGTACTCAACCTTTTCGATACCCTCGAAGAAACCGCTTGTCATACCTGCCCCCTATTCCGAGTTTTGCCCGGGCTGCTTGCCCAGAATGATCATCGACAGCAGATCGTCGTCGGTCACGTCCGCGATATCGACCGTGCCGACCAGCTTGCCGTTCTTCATGACCGAGGCCCGATCACACAAATCCATGACCGCATGGACATCATGGTCGATCAGGAAAATTCCGATCCCCTGCGCCTTTAGCTGGTGAATCAGATCGGCCACCATCTGCGTCTCGTGCGGGCCCAAGGCGGCCGTCGGTTCGTCCATGATCAGGATGCGGGCGTTGAAATAGACAGCCCGCGCGATGGCCACCGACTGTCTCTGGCCACCGGACAGAGCCGAAACCGGATCGTTGAACTTTTGAAAATTGGGGTTCAGCTGCGCCATGATCTTACGGCATTCGGCCTCCATCGCCGCGTCGTTGACCAGACCGAAAGGCGTAGTCATTTCGCGTCCCAGGAACAGGTTCGAGGTGGCGTCCAGATTGTCGGCCAGGGCCAAGGTCTGGTAGATTGTCTCGATATTGTTGGCCCGCGCGTCGCGCGGATTGTTGATCTCGACCGGCTTGCCATCGATCAGGATCTGCCCGTGGTCCATCTGATAGGCTCCGGACAGGACCTTGATCAGCGTCGATTTGCCAGCCCCGTTGTGCCCCAGCAATCCCACCACCTCGCCGGGATACAGATCGACCGAGACCTGGTCGACGGCCTTGATCCCGCCGAACGAGATCGAAATGTCTCGCATCTCGACCAGAGGTGGTTGCCCGGAACCGCGACCGGATGCCGGCGGCGTTTTCTGAGTTTCCTGCGCTTGCGTCATTTTCCACCCAATCGCTTGCGATAGACGATGTCGATATAGACGGCCAGAACCAGCACGCTGCCGACGACGATGTTCTGGAACGGCGCATCCACGCCGACCATGGCCATGCCCGACTGCAGCGCCTGCATGATCAACGCACCAAGAATCGCGCCATAGATGGTGCCGATGCCGCCAGACAGGGCGGTTCCGCCAATGACCGCAGCCGCAATCACTCGCAGTTCGTCCAGTGTTCCGATGTCATTGGAATGGTTGGCCAGCCGCGCCGAGGCGACCACTGCCGAAACCGCGCACAGGAAACCCATCAGCGCAAAGATCTTGACGGTCAGCAGGCGGGTATTGATACCCGACAGCTCGGCTGCGTCCGGGTTGCCGCCGGTCGCGAAGATATAGCGCCCAAAACGGGTTTTGCGGGCCACGACCGTCAGGGTCACGGCGACAATGATCAGGATCAGGACCGAGATCGGGATGCCGTATCCGACGATCAGGCCCTCGGGCATCGTCTCGCCGCGGGCTTCGAACATACGCTGCAACCGGCGCGTCGGAATGGCATAGCTGTTCAGGATGTACACATATCCCAGGATGCTTGCGGCAATGATCCCGGCGAGCGTTGCCTCGGCCCAGACGGGTTTGACCGGGAAGCCATGCGCCGCCTTGGCCCGGCGGCTGCCCCACAGCGCCCAGATCGCAATGGCCGCCGCAAACAACCCGAACAGCCAGCTTGCCGTTGTTCCCAAGGTTCCGTTCGTTCCCCCGAACATCAGGAAATTGCTGTCCAGCGGCCCGATTGTCTGCCCGCTTGTCAGATACCAGGCGACGTTGCGCCAGACCAGAAAGCCACCCAAAGTCACGATGAACGCCGGAATGGTCAGGTAGCCGACCATCCAGCCATGAAACGCTCCGATCAGCGTTCCGATGGCAAGACCGACCAGAATGGTGATGATCCAGGTGGCGGGATGGTCCAGACCCATCCCCAACACGCGCGGCAACAACTCGGTCTGCGTCATGGCCATCACCGCCGAGGTGGTCGCCAGCAAAGCGCCAACGGACAGGTCGATGTGACGGGTTACGATGATGAACACCATACCGCAGGCCATGATCGCCACCGAAACCGATTGGATCGACAGGTTGAAGAGGTTGCGGGGCGTCAGGAACCGTCCGTCAGTGACGATATTGAACCCGATGCACAGGATCACGAATGCGCCGATCATACCCAAAAGCCGCATGTCCAGTTCCAGCTGTTGGAACAGGCTTGGCTTGGTTTTCTGAGGTATCGGCTGAGACGAAGTTTCGGTCATTTCCGATCTTTCAAATTCAGCATTCGTCCCCGGCCCGCCCATGCAGGCCGGGGACTTTGGAGTTTAGTTGCAGGGTGCGGGGCCGTTCTCGACGCCTTGGCACAGATCTTCCAGCGCGATCCATCCGGCATCCACAACAACCGACAGATTGTCCTTGGTAATCGGAACCGGAGCTAGGAAGACAGAATTCATCGTCGTTCCACCCGGCGAGGTCCAGCTGACTACTCCGTCGATTTCCGACGGGTCGGTGCCACTGCTGAGTGCGACGGCAATCTCGCCGGCTGCCTTGCCCAGCTCGCGTGCGTCCTTCCAGACGGAAACGGTCTGCGTACCCAAGGCCACGCGGTTCAGCGCGGCGTGATCGCCATCCTGACCCGACACTGGGATACCTTCCATGCCCTGCGCAGTCAGCGCCGCGACAACACCACCTGCGGTCCCGTCATTCGACGCGACAACCGCATCGACCTTGTTTTCATTGGCGGTCAGGATCTGTTCCATGTTCCGCTGCGCATTCGCGGGCAACCAGCCATCAGTATAGGCTTCACCGACGATCACGATGTCACCGCTGTCCAGCGCCGCCTGAAGGATTTCCTGCTGACCACCGCGCAGGAAGTCCGCGTTCGGATCCGTAGGCGAACCCTTGATCATGACGTAGTTGCCCTTGGGCATCGCCTCGTACACGGCGCGCGCCTGCATGCGTCCCACTTCGACATTGTCGAAGGTCAGGTAGAAGGCGCGATCGTCCTCGATCAGGCGGTCGTAGGCGATGACGGGAATGCCCTCATCCGCGGCGGCCTGTACGGCCGGACCGATGGCCTGCGCGTCCTGCGCCAGAATGATCAGAGCGTCCACACCCTGTGCGATCAAGCTTTCGATGTCGGACAGCTGCTTGGCCGAGGACGACTGGGCGTCCGCCGAGATATATTCGGCCCCACCGGCCTCAAGCGCAGACTTGATTGCCGCTTCGTCCGTCTTCCAGCGCTCTTCCTGAAAGTTGGACCAGCTTACGCCGACGACCGGCTCGGCAAAGACAGCCGAGCCAACCATGGCAACAGCAGCTGAAAAGCTGAGAATTCGTTTCATGATTTCCTCCCGTTGATGGGGCCATCGCGTCATGATTCGCGGCCCTCGTATTTCTGCGTATCATAATTATTTCAGCGGGTAAAATATTTACTCTGTTCGTGAACCCCAAATCCCAATAGATTGAGGCCAACAGAAGATTCGCGGAGACAAGATGCTGAAAAGCAAGGCTTCTCAAAACTCGCTGGACCAACGGAATGCCACGCGCCTGCGGGTGTTGGAGCATATCCGGACCAAGGGGTCGATTTCGCGGATCGACATCGCATCGGCCCTGCAGACCAGCCCGGCGACCGTCACCGCCGCAACCGCTGACCTGATTTCCGCCGGCCTGGTCCGAGAGACCGAAGGCGAGGCGCATTCCAAATCGGCCAAACGCGGGCGGCCGCGGGTTCTTCTGCAACTGGACGGGCCCTCCTATCTTGTGGCGGGCCTCAAGGTCGCGCGTCAGGTCATCTCGGTCATCCTGGTCGATTTCGAAGGCAACGAAGTCACCTCGCACATGTACGCCCTGCAAGATGCCAGAATGTCTCCGCGCGATTTCGTCCGCACCGTGCGCCTTGCGCTTGAGGAGACCTGCGCAAAGATCGACCGTACGATCGACGGGCTTTCAGGTGTTTCCATAGGCATCGCCGGTTTGGTCGATGCCGAGAGGAATTTCGTGCACTGGTCATCTTCGATCACCGAGCGCAATGTGAACTTCGCCGCGTTTCTGGACGAAGGCCTGCCTTGCCCGGCCTTCATCGAGAACGATGCGAACCTGGTGGCCAAGGCCGAACAGCTGTTCGGGCTGGGCAAGGGCCTGTCGAACTTTCTTGTCGTCACGATCGAGCACGGTGTCGGACTGGGCATCGTTCTGGACGGCAAGCTGTTCCGGGGCAACCACGGCTGCGGGGCCGAATTCGGGCACGCCAAGGTCCAGTTGGACGGGGCGCTGTGCCAATGCGGGCAACGGGGATGCCTCGAGGCCTATGTCGGCGACTATGCCTTGATCCGAGAAATGACCGTCGCCGGGCAAAGCAGCGCGCTGGAAACCGTTTCCGACATTCACGAACGCGCGCACGCCGGAGACCAACGAGCCGTTTCCGTTCTGGCCCGCGCGGGCCAGATGTTCGGCTTGGGCCTGTCCAACCTCATCAATCTGTTTGCCCCCGATTGCATCATTCTGTCCGGAGCCCAGGTCAGCTTTGAGCACCTATGTTCGGACGACGTGATGGCGCGCATTCGAAACGGAGTTGTGAATGTCGACACCGCCCTGCCCGAGATCAAGGTGCATCATTGGGGCGACCTCATGTGGGCCAAGGGCGCGGCGGCCTACGGGATCGAACAAGTGTCGATCCTGAAGGTGCAGGAGATCGCAGCCCATGCGAGCTGAACTCGCTTTGGTGGCGGCCCTCGCCACGACCGCCAGTGCCGATCCTGCCATCCCCCGGTATCAACCGATCGACGTTCCCTCTCATGTCTATGACGGCGGTTGGGAGCATTTCGTGGGTGGCGGCGTCGCGGTTTTCGACTGCAGCGGGGACGGCTTGCCGGAACTCTTCCTTGCTGGTGGGGCGAACCCATCGCAGCTGTTCCGAAACACCTCTCAGGCGCAAATCTCCTTTCAGGCAAATACGCCAGAGCCGCTGTCCCTGACAGGTGTGACCGGCGCCTACCCGATGGACATCGACGGCGATACCATCCTGGACCTTGTGGTTCTGCGCGTTGGGGCGGACCTGTTGCTCAAAGGTGAGCCCGATTGCCAGTTCAGCCCTTTCGCGGGGCTTGGGTTTCACTCCGATGACCACTGGACCACGGCCTTCTCTGCAACATGGGAACCCGGACAGACACTGCCCACTCTCGCCTTCGGAACCTATGTGGACAGCGACAATCCGAATGGCCCATTCGAGGCCTGCGGCCCCACTCTGCTGTACCGCCCACTTGGCGAAACCTATGGCCCGCCCGTTCGGCTGGAACCCGGATACTGTGCACTGTCGGCTTTGTTCTCGGATTGGGGCCGGACCGGGCGCGCGGATCTGCGGATCAGCAACGATCGGCACTACTATGTCCGTGACGGACAGGAACAGATGTGGGCGATGGAAGAAACTCCGCGCCTGTATGATCAGGCAGAAGGCTGGTTGCCCTACTCGATCTGGGGCATGGGCATCGCGTCGCGCGATCTGACGGGGGATGGCTATCCCGATGTCTACCTGACCTCGATGGGAGATCAGAAATTCCAGATTTTCGACCCCGAAGCCGGCGGTCCCACATGGCGTGATGCGACCTATGACAAGGGCACGACTGCACATCGGCCGCACATCGGCGCGGACGGGCGACCATCGACCGGATGGCACGCGCAATTCGCGGATGTGAACAACGATGGGCGTGACGACATTTTCGTCGCGAAGGGCAATGTCGAACAAATGCCGGATGCGGCGCAGGACGACCCCAACAGCCTGTTGCTGCAGCTGGAATCCGGTCAGTTTTTCGAATCTGCGGCTGGGGCCGGTGTGGCGTCGATGGCAAAATCTCGCGGCGCCGCGCTGCATGATCTGAACAATGACGGCTGGTTGGACCTGGTTGTGGTCAATCGCGGATCACCCGCCGAAATCTATGAGAACCAGCCCGCAACAGGGAATTGGGTCATGGTGGATCTGGGCCAGCACGACGCCAATTCGCAAGCCATCGGCGCCTTCGTCGAAGTCCGGGCCGCTGCCGGAATTCAGACCCGCGAGATCACGATCGGCGGAGGCCATGCCAGCGGGATGGCAGGGCCGCATCATTTCGGTCTGGGCAATGCCAAGACCGTGGACATTCGTGTCGTCTGGCCCGGCGGAGACCGCTCGGACTGGGAGACATACGACACCAACCGGATCATCCGACTGCGGCGCTGATCACTTGTCGACTGGCAGCCCACTGGGCACCCGCTCTGGTACACCCAGCCGTTCGGCAGGATCCTCCAGCGCGGCCAGAAAACTGAGGATGTCGTCAATCTCTGCATCTGACAGAGCAATCGGTCGCAGTTCGTTGGCCGCGGCGATGGCATCGACCAAGGCCGGATCCTGTAGCGGCCGTTGATCATCGGCTCCGGGAAAGACAGGCAGCTCTGCCATGTCGATCGAGTAGCGCCGCAACGCGCCTTCGGGGTCAAGGTGGTGCCTAACCACGTCCTCGAGCCGAGCATAGGCGCCATCGTGGCCATAGGGCGCAGTCAGCGTCACATTGCGCAGCGACGGTGTCCGGAACGCAAACGCATCTTCGGCTGCTCCGGTTACGCGCAGTCGACCATCATCCCGGACGTGGTTTTCAAAACGAGCAGCTTTTCCCGGGCCGATCTGCGGCATCGCGATCGCATGAAACCCGTGGTCAGTCTGAAACCACCCCGAATGGCACGATCCGCAACCGGCCTTGCCGTAAAACAGCTGCATGCCGCGCGCCGCGTCGGGCGGCAGAGGTTCCTCTCCGCGCATCGCGCGATCAAAGGGGCTGTTGTCGGCACGCCATTCAAAGGCGATGAAGTCGGCAATCGCGTTGGCGATGGCTACGAACGAGACCTCCTTTTCGGGGGTAACGTCGCGGAACATCCTTTGATATTCCGGAACCGAAGCCACCCGCGCGGCGATCAGGTCCCATGCACCACCCTGTTGCGTCAGAAGGCCCAGCCGCACCGCCTTGCTGATCGGGTTTTCCGAGTAGTGTCCGGCCATCTCATCCGGCGACAGAACCGGGAACATGGCCTGAGCCGCCAGTGCCGAGCGGAACCCCGGCCGCATATGCTGCCCCAACGGTGTTCTGATGCCGAAAGGTTGCTCTGGATCATCCTCGAGCCTGCCGTCGTGAAAAAACGTCGTGAACTCGGTCGCGCCAAGGTTCCAGAGGGCCGGGGAATTGCGCGGGATGCGCTGTTCGGGCAGGTTGTCAGACCCAAGCCCGCGGGCGCTGCCCAGCCCAATCCCGCCTTCTCCGATGCCCAGCGACATCCCGTCCGAGGTCCCGAACCTTGGGTGGTGGCAGGTGGCGCAACTGATGTTTTCGTTTCCCGACAGGATCGGGTCGTAGAACAGCATTTGCCCCAGTTCCACGATCGCAAGGTCGGGCTCGATGAACTCGGGAGCCGGGCCAAGGTTCTGGGCCGCTGTCCCGGTGGCAAAGCTGGCGAAAACAGCCAAGGCCGATAAGGAACGGATCACGCTCATGCCCCTGCCTCGGATATCTCAAGCATCAGCGTCTGGTGATACGGTTTCTCGGACGTACATATGATCGAGGGGAACGCGGGGACGTTCGGCGCATTCGGATAGCCCGATGGCTCGATACAGAGCCCGGCATGCGGCGCAAATGGCGCGGACAAATGGGCGGCAGAGTAGACCTGCGCCCCGGGCTGATCGGAATGGACCGTCATCGTCAATCCCGACGGCGCCGCAAGGGTGGCAACCGGTTGGGCCACCTTGCCGCCGGTGCCGAACAGGAAGAAGTGATCGAGGTCCGTGGCGGCCTGTCCGATCGGTTCGGGGGCCGCGAAATCCAGCCCGACCGATGCAGAGTCGACGATCCCGCCAGACGGTATCCCCTGATCGTCCAGTTCCAAGTGACGATCTGACGCCAACTGCAATCGGTGCTCGGAGATGCCTCGAGCGGACCCCAACGTGTAGTAGTTGTGTTGCGCGATGCTGATCGGGGTCGGCCTGTCCGGCCAGGCAGAGATCGAATATGTCAGGCGAGGGAAATCCAACCGGACCCTGACCTCGAAGCGCACAGCCCCCGGAAATCCGCCCGCGCCGTGGGGCGAGACATGGACCAGCACCGCCTCGCACGGCGAAAGCTGCTCGACCTGCCAGAACTGGCGCGAGAGCCCTTCTGCCCCCCCATGCAGCGTATTCGACCCTTCGTTCGCAATCAGCGCATGATGGGTGCCGTCCAGATCGAACCCTGCGCCGCCGATCCGGTTGGCAACCCGCCCGACGAGCGCGCCCAGATAGAACGGGTCGTTCAGGTATTCGGTCGGGTCGTCATAGCCAAGGATCAGCGGTTGGCCCTTGTACCACCACCCTTGCGTGATCGCTCCATAGCCCAGCAATGACACCCGCATGTCCCCGTCTTGCAGGACGATAACCGGGATATCAGTGCAATCAGTGCGACTTTTGTTCATCATCCAGCCAATGGCGCCAGCGCCTTGTAATACGCTCTGTATCGTCTGTAGGCGCTGTCATAGGCTTCGGTCAAATCACTCTGCGGTTCGATGATGGCGTCGATCTCTGGCGGGGTCATGATCTGTTCGGGTGTTGCGTCTCCGGCTGCGCACATGGCCAGCCGCGCGGCACCAGTCGCAGCCCCGAACGCGCTTCCCTTGGGCAGGGCCAGCGGCACATTCAGCGTGGTGGCGATGGTCTGAAGCCAGTAGCGGGACCGCGCACCGCCACCTACGGCAATCAACTGCGCCGGTTCGGTACCGGTGCTCCTCAGGGCCTCAAGGCAATCGCGCATTGCAAAACCGACACCCTCCATCACTGCCTGCACCAGATCCGTCGGCTCCGAAGCGATGTCTAGGCCCAGAAAAGCTCCTCGGATGGTGCTGTCATTATGCGGCGTCCGCTCGCCGGACAGGTAGGGCAGAAAGGTCAACGACGACGGCCCGTTTGGCTGGTCGGGCAGCGCCCCGGCCAGCGCCTCGACCGGTTGGCCTAGGTTGCGCGAAAGCCAGTTCAGGCTGTTGGTAGCCGACAGGATGACACCCATCTGAATCCATCGCCGAGGCACCGCGTGGCAAAAGCAATGAACCGCCGTCTCGGGTGCCGGTGCATAGCTGTTCCGAGCCATCAGCAGCACACCCGAGGTGCCAAGAGACAGAAACCCGGACCCCTCGTCGATGCTGCCGATACCGCAAGCGGCCGCGGCGTTGTCGCCAGCACTGCCAGCGACCACAACCGGGCCGGACAGCCCCCATTCCCGAAGCAGTTCATCCCGCAGTTCGCCACCATGGTCAGTGCCCTCGACCAGTCGCGGCATCTGATCGGGCCTCATGTGACCCAACTCCAGCGCCCTGTCCGACCAGTCTCGCGCGCCGACATCCAGCCAGGACGTTCCCGCGCTGTCGGACATGTCACTGACATATTCCCCGGTCAGCCAGAACCGCAGATAATCCTTCGGCAACAACACCATGGCCGTACGGGCGAACAGGTCGGGTTCATGGGCACGGACCCATTCCAGCTTGGGCGCGGTGAACCCGGGGAACACGATATTGCCCGTGATCTCGCGCATCCCGGGGGTCTGGTCCAACTCTTTGGCCTCTAGCGCCGATCTGGTGTCATTCCACAGAATGCACGGCCGCAGGACGGTGCCGTCCCGATCCAACAGCGTTGCGCCGTGCATGTGGCCACTCAGTCCGATCGCCCGCAGTTGCGCCAGTGCATCGCCGTTCGTCTCACGCAGCCGGCCCATGACGGTCGCGCAGGCGTCGATCCAGTCCTGCGGGGCTTGTTCGGACCATCCCGATTGCGGGTTCGACGTAGCGATCTCAGCCTCAGCCTCGGCCAGAACCTGCCCGGCCTCGTCCACAAGAATTCCCCTGAGACCAGAGGTCCCCAGATCCAAACCCAGATACACGAGACGCGCCCTCACCAACATTATTTTAGTTGGTAAAATTATTAACCGAGATCAAAAAATGTCAACACCGGAATCCGGCGCGCAAATTCATACGAGACAAATAGGGCGGAACGTTCGGCCCCACCAGGCTTCTTTGATCGGCAGCGGATCAGCCAGTACTCTGCCAATAGGCTGTTTGCGCGCTGAAGACGTAGTTCGCTGTAGTTTGCCAACTCTTGCGCATGCTGCCCTATATCTCCGAGATCAAGGCGGGAGTCTCATTGCATGACGACCGCAACATGGGGCATGGCTGAAATTCAACCTGCAAGGAAAGCGCGCGCGTTCTTTGGGTTGCGCCCATCAGGTTTGACAGATGGCGACATCCCCTTTCTCGGCGAACGGGCCTCAGGGATCCGGGCGCAGGCACAGCCAGATCAGAAAGCCCAGGTAAAGAAAGACGGTGACGTTCAGAACGGTATCCAGAAACTCGCCTGTCATGGCCCTTCCTCCCGCGCCAGCACCCGGAACAGACAGACCACCAGAACCGGAACTATGAAAACAAAGGCGATCGCCGAAATTGCGATCACAGATCGCACCAGCCCGATATCCCCGACAAAGACCATGGCAAGCCCAAGCGCACCCAGAATTGCCCCCCACACCGTGCGGATCCGGGGAGACGGGTTTTCATCACCACCGGTTCCGATCATCGCGAGGGTAAATCCGGCGCTGACAACGCTGGTGACCACAAACAGAAACGCGGCGACGATGGTCGCTGTCTGCGTCAGTCCGGACAGTGGAAACCGCTGAAGCAACGCGAATGTGGTCGCGTCAATATTCTGCTGATTGACCACGGACAAGGAACCTTGCTGCCGCAGCGCGTCAAAAAACCCAAGCCCGCCAAACACGCCAAACCAAAGAATCGAGAACAAGGTTGGCGCGACGATCACACCCAGAAGAAACGCCCGGATCGTTCGGCCCCGGGAAATCCGGGCGATGAAGATACCGACGAACGGCGACCAGGCCAGCCACCAGATCATGTAGTTCAGCGTCCAGTCCTGAAACCAGTTGACGAGGTCGTCTCCAAAGAACTCGGCCGTGGCAAACCCGGCGGGCAGAACGTGAAAAACGTATCTCCCGAAGCCGCTCACGATACCGTTCATCAGGTATGAGGTGGGGCCAAGGACCAACAGATAAATCATCATTGCGACGGCGATCAGCATCGCAGCATTGGACAGCTTGGCCATGCCGTCCCCCAGATCCCGGCGCAGAGGGATGACAAATGCCACACACATGGCGAAAAAGACCGGAAGCGTCAGAGCCGCCGAATCCGCCACGCCAAGCAATCCGGCCAACCCGGTTTGCACCTGAAACACCCCCATGGCCAGCGAGCCAGCCAAACCCACGGCAATGGCAACGATTGACAGAAGGTCAAAGCCCCAGCCCATCGCCCGAACCCACGGGGCCGACCCCAGAGCGTCGTTCAACGGCGCGCTCAGCAGCAGAGTGCCCCCACGGCGGAAGGCGAAATAGGCAATGATCAGACCGACCACCCCGTAGATTGCCCAGGCATGAAAGCCCCAGTTCAGGTAGGTTACGAACAGAGCGTTTCCGGCGGCCCTCGGATCTAGCTCGTATTTTCTGAGCTCTTCGAAATGGGTCAGCGGCTCGGCTGCACCATAAAACAGCAGCCCAACCCCCATCCCGGCCGCAAACAGCATGGCGATCCATGCGGGAGTCGAAAACTCGGGCTCGGCACCATCCGGCCCCAACCGGATGCGCCCAAAGCGCGAAAAGGCCAGAAACAGCGCAACGAACAACAGGCCGCTGGCCTCGAGCATGATGAACCAGCCCCGGCTTTCGAACTGCGTCGCAACCGCGGCAGACGCCAACCGGCCCAGCCCCGCCGGGTCGACAAGACCCCAAATCGCGATGCCTGCGCTGATCGCAAGTGCGATGACAAGCAGCGAGTTGGTCGATGTGCGGCGCATGGGCTTTGGTCCTTGGATTTGATCCAAGGCCGAGCGTAGAGACCCGTTTGCAACCTGTCCAGAAATCAACTCTTTCGAGAATTTTGTTTGAGAACAGCCGAATATCTGTGCCTAATGGCGGAACCGACCAACGGTGGCGGGCCGCAATGGTGCTGAGCCCGCAGGAGACGTGCATGGCAACTCAACCCAAGGCCGACAACCAGCGCGTGGGCAAGCCTGGGCTGACCTTCTGGTATCAGCTGGTTGTTCTGCTGTTTCTGACCATCGCGTCATTGGTGCTGGCGTCCTCGGTTCTGATACCGCTTTCCTTCGCCACACTGTTGTTTGTGCTGCTTACTGCAACATCTGACCGGATCCACCGGATCGTCATTCTGGGCCATTCCGTACCGAAATGGATGGCGCATCTTGGGGCCTTGTGCCTGATCCTGTTTGGATTGCTGATCATCCTGTCGATCCTGTCCAGCCAGGCCGGTCTGGTGTCCGAGGCTTTCCCGAAATACGAAGAGCGCCTGTCCGGTATTCTGGCAAAACTTGTCGCCCTCGTCGGCAACGAGAACTATGCCGCGGCCCAGAAGGCGCTGAGCCAGATCAACCTGTCGGGTTTTGCCGGCAGCATCATCGGGTCCGCCGGCGCCTTTCTCAGCGCCTTCTTCCTTGTACTGCTCTATGTGCCGTTCATGCTGGTTGAACGCGTGCCGATGCAAACCAAGATTGACCTCGCGATCTCGGATCCAACGCTTGCCAACAAAGTTCGCAACGTGCTGCACAGCACGTCCGCCAGCATCCAGCGCTATGTCGGGATCAAGACTTTCGTCAGCGCGCTAACCGGGTTCGGCAGCTTTTTTGTCATGTGGGCGGTTGGGTTGGATTTCGCCGAGACCTGGGCGGTTCTGGCCTTTCTGTTGAATTTCATCCCCACGGTCGGCTCGATCATCGGTGTCGCCCTGCCCTCTCTGGTCGCTCTTGTCCAGTTCGAGGAACTGAGCCCCTTCCTGATGGTGCTGTTGGGATGCGGGGCCGTGCAATTCTCGGTCGGAAATATTCTTGAGCCGACCTTGCTGGGCAAAAGCCTGAACCTGTCCCCTCTCATGGTCATACTGGCCCTGACATTCTGGACCGCGATCTGGGGCATTCCCGGTGCGCTGATGAGCGTGCCGATCACTGTCTGCATCATGATCATTCTGACCCACATTCCGGCCACGCGCCCCATCGCCATACTGATGTCGGGCGATGGCCGTGTGGGTCCCAAAGACTGATCTCGATGCCGCCAAACCGGATTATCGGCCCATCGCCCGCGCGACTGGCCGCTTGACGAAAGGACAACACCAATGGTTACCAAAGCGGAACTTGAACAGCAGGTCGCTGAGTTGAAGCGGCAGCTTGAAGAGCAGGCCGAGGACAAAAAGTCGGGCGCGCGCAAGGCGGGCGAAAAGGTGAAAGAGGCCGTCCAGGACATTCCCGATAAGTTGTCGGCCGAGTTCGAAGACTGGTCCGGTGAGATCGAGACCGCGCTGGCCGAGCTGGATGCCATGCCACACAAGAAAGCCATCATGTTCGCCCTGGGCGTTTTCGCTCTGGGCTACGTGATCGGTCGGTCCAGGTAGGAGACAGTCAGATGAGCCGCATTTCCCGAAACATTTCCATCATCCTGCGTACCGAACGGCTGATCGCTCAGCGGAACATGACCGTCTTGGCCAAACGCGCGGGCTTTTTCGCCGCAGCCGGATTGGCGGGCGGGTTGGCCATCATCATGCTGAATGTCGCGGGCTATCTTGCTCTGGCGTCAGTGATGTCCAAGCCGTTGGCTGCACTGGTCATCGCCCTGATCAACCTGATCGTGGCGCTGATACTCGCGGCTATCGCCAACTCGGTCAGCGCCGAGGCCGACACTGCGCCAGTAGCAGAACTGCGCGACATGGCGATCGGCGATATAGAGGCCGAGGTTCAAGACATGATATCAGAGGCCCGCGAGACGGTCCGCGACCTGAGAACCGTCTCACGCGACCCTCTGGGAACGCTTGCCCCCGGGTTGGTGACCATGATCGCAAGCGCCGTTCTGAAACACCTGAAGAACCGCAAAGAGTAAGCGGCGAACGTCGCTTAGACCGTCGCCCCTTTCTGGCGGATCAGACAACCAATGCTGCTGGCGCAAACACCGACCAGAACGCCGATGATCAGCTCCATGGGCTCGACCTTGGCAAAGGTCCAATGCGCGAAAGCCAGGGTTTCCAGTATGCCGATCACCGCGCCCATGGTCGCGGCCAACCACAGTTGGCGGGTCATCATGCCCACCGCAAGGCCCAGAATGCCGGGCAGGCTCAGGATGTTGCCGCCGATTGTTCCAAGAATCTCAAGCATGTCGTGCCACTCCTAGTCGGATGCGCTGTTCAGGAATGATCGGATCTCGGCCGCGCCGGTACTCTGCGCAATTTCGGTGCCGGTCACCGGATCCAGCGAGGCGACCACTTTCTGATACTCCTCCAGATAGCCCGGCGGCAGGCTGTGCGCGATGCCCTGGTGGCAGTCGATGCAGGTCATGTTCTCGTCGATCGCACGCTGATGTTCGTTGGCGGCGCGCGTTTCCTGAATGGTGAAGTCCATGTATTCGAAATTGTGGCAGTTGCGGCATTCGCGGCTGTCCGACGCCTTCATCTTTTTCCACACGGCCGAGGCCATCTTCAGGCGGTGATCCTCGTATTTCTCGGGCGTGCTGATGGTGCCGACCAGCTCGTGATAGACGTCTTTCACCGCCATGATCTTGGCTTCGATCTTGAAGCTCCATTCCTTGGGCACGTGGCAATCGGAACAGATGGCCCGTACGCCGGAATGGTTGTTGTAGTGGATCGTTTCCCGGTATTCGCCAAGGTTGGTTTCCATCGTGTGGCACGAGACGCAGAATTCTTCGGTATTCGTCATCTCAAGCGTCCAGTGGAACCCACCCCAGAACAGGATGCCGGCCAGAAAGCCCGCCAGAACCAGAAAGCCTGCGCTGAACGCGGCGGCCGGAGTCCAGATCCACGCCCAGATGCGGCCGATCAAGCCGCGCTTTTCAGGAGAGTCTGCCATATTTGGTGCTCCTTTCAGTCCAAAGCTGGATCAGTTTCCGGCCGAGGGCTGGAACAGGTTGTCGACCAGGGCCGGCGCATCCGCCTGCGGCACATGGCACTGGTTGCAGAAATACCGGGTGCCCGCGATCTGATCGAGCTCGTTGCCTTCGCGATCCAGATAGTGGGTCATCGACAGGGTCGGCGCGTTGCGCTCACCGGCCTTGGTCCAGTCGTGGCAGGACAGGCACTGATTGGTGCGGATGTCGATCTGGTACTGGTCGATCTTGTGCGGAATCAGCGGCGGCTGCTGGCGATAGTTGCGCTGCATGCGCCCTTCGATGTTGCGGTGCACATCATCTAGGATGGCCGGATCATCGATATCCACGCCTCGCAACGTGGTCACGGACGCGGATTGCGCAAAGGCAAGCCCGGTCACAAGAAGAACAGGGATCAGGGCTATTGCGCCTGTCGCTATTGATTTTTTCATCTTGGCACTCCCTTAAGCAGGTCTGGCGGCGCGCGGTTCTGGCGCGGCGGCTGGATCGGGTGGCGCGACGACGGCGTCATCGAACCGGTGGGTAAGTTTGAATACGTCGACCGAGCACACGTCGATGCAGCGGCCGCATGTGGTGCAATCGGGCGACAGGATCAGCGGGCTGGATCCCGGCTTGCCCTTCAGTGCGGGCGAGATCACCTGGTTCTCCGGACAGACCGCATAGCAATCCATGCAATCGTCACAGGCGGCGCGATTGGTCGCGCTGACCCGCAGCAGGCTCTTGGCGCCGATCAGGCCGTAGAAGGCACCGACCGGGCAGATATGGCCGCACCATCCGTGCCGGGCCACGAACAGGTCAAAGACAAAGATCGCCACGACCATCGCCCAGACAAAACCCATGCCAAAGACCAGCCCGCGGTGCAGCATGGTGATAGGGTTCACCAGTTCCCACGCAATCACGCCGGTCAGGGCTGACACGATCAGAACGGTCGCCAATATCCACAATCGGGTGCTGCGTTTGGGCTGCCAGCCTTTGGGCAGGTCCAGCCGACGGTGCAGCCAATGCGCGGCATCCGTGACCGGGTTGATCGGGCACACCCACGAGCAATAGACCCGCCCTCCGATCAGCGCATAGGCCACCAGAACGATCAGCCCGCCGATCAGCGCGGTCATTTCCGGCCAGTGGCCGGCCACCAGCCCCTGCAGCAGGATGAACGGATCGGTCAGCGGCAGCACGTCCAGCGTCAACGATCCGGCCAGCGTGCCCTTGACGATCCAGATGCCGAACCACGGTCCCAGCAGGAACAGGGCCAGAAAGAACACCTGACTGAACCGCCGCAGCAGCAGGAACCGATGAGCGCCGACCCATCCCTTGACCTCGCGGGCCTCGTGCCCGACGGGCATATGTGTCCGCGCCGTCATTGGCCTGCCCCCGGAAGGTTGTAGCCCGGTTCGTACCCGCCCGGCGCGGCAAGGTTGTCCGCGCCCGGTCCGGGCAGGCGATCGGGCAGATCGATGATGCCTTCGACAATCGGCCCGCCCTTTTCGGCCTTTTCTTCCCATCCCTTGCGATAGTGCTCGGCCGAACTGCCACGCGCCAGCCATGCGGGCAAAACCTTGATCGCCGCCTCGGGCAGAACGCAGCTTTTCTCGCAGACGCCGCAACCGGTGCAGCGGTCGGCGTGAACCGTCGGCGCAAAGATCGCGTGGTGACCGGACCGGTCATTGTGCGACAGTTCCAGCGTGATCGCCTCGTCGATGACAGGGCAGACGCGATAGCACACGTCGCAGCGCAGACCGAGGAAGTTCAGGCAGTTCTCCTGATCAACCAGAACCGCCACACCCATCTTGGCGTCGTCAATGTCCTGCAACCCCTTGTCCAGCGCTCCGGTCGGGCAGGCTGCAACACAGGGGATGTCTTCACACATCTCGCAGGGCACGTCGCGGGCGATGAAATACGGCGTACCGGTCGCCACCGCATCAACCCCCAGCTCGGCCAGCTTCAGCGTGTCATAGGGGCAATCGCGGACGCACAGCCCGCAGCGGATGCAGGCCCCCAGAAAGCCATCTTCGGGCAATGCCCCCGGCGGGCGCAAGGCCTCGGCCGGCAGGGCGCGGGCGTCGCGGGCCAGATAGGCCAGCAACGACCCGGCGACCAGACAGCCACCCGCCGCGCGCGCCGAGTCCTGCAGGAACCGGCGCCGTTGCGGCGAAAGAGGTTTGCCGACCAGAGACATCACACGCGACCTTTGCGACCCCAGCCCTTACGCCCGCTCGACCTTGCAGGCGCATTTCTTGAAGTCCGTCTCTTTCGACAGCGGACAGGTCGCATCCAGCGTCAGCTTGTTGGTCAGTTGGCCCTCGTCGAACCACGGCATGAACACGAGGCCACGCGGCACCTTGTTGCGACCACGGGTCTCGACACGGCTGATCACCTCGCCGCGGCGGGTGGACAGCACGATCTCCTGCCCGCGGCGCACGCCGCGTTCCTTGGCGTCCTCGGGGTGCATGAACACCACGGCGGCGGGGAAGGCGCGGTGCAGCTCGGGCACGCGGCGGGTCATCGACCCGGAATGCCAGTGCTCCAGCACCCGGCCGGTGCACAGCCAAAGATCGAACTCTTCGTCCGGCTCCTCTGCTGCCGGTTCGTAGGGCGCGAAGATGATCTTGGCCTTTCCGTCCTTGTGGCCATAGAATTTGACGCCAGCACCCTCAGGCACATACGAATCGTAGCCCTCGCGGAAGCGATAGAGCGTCTCTTTCCCGTCCACGACCGGCCAGCGCAAACCGCGGGCCTGGTGATAGGTTTCGAACGGTGCCAGATCGTGCCCGTGGCCGCGGCCAAAGCTGGCATATTCCTCGAACAGGCCCTTTTGGACGTAGAAGCCGAAATGCTCGGATTCGTCGTTGTGGAACCCTTCGGCGGTTTCCGACAGCGGATACTGGTCGATCTTGCCGTTGGCATACAGTACGTCGAACAGGGTCTTGCCACGATGCTCGGGCATCTTGGCCAGCAACTCTTCGTCCCAGACCTCCTCGACGGTGAAGCGTTTCGAGAACTCCATCAGCTGCCACAGGTCCGACTTGGCCTCGCCCGGGGCCTTGACCTGCTGACGCCAGAACTGGGTGCGGCGTTCGGCGTTGCCATAGGCCCCTTCTTTCTCGACCCACATGGCGGTCGGCAGGATCAGGTCGGCCGCAACGGCAGTGACCGTTGGGTACGGATCCGATACGACGATGAAGTTTTCGGGGTTGCGATAGCCGGGATAGCCTTCTTCGTTGATATTGGGGGCGGCCTGCATGTTGTTGTTGCACTGCACCCAATAGACGTTCAGATCACCATCCTTCAGCTTGCGGTTCTGCAGAACCGCGTGGAAGCCCGGTTTGGGCGGAATGGTGCCTTCGGGAATGTTCCACTTGGTCTCGGTGATCTTGCGGTGTTCATCATTGGTCACCACCATGTCGGCGGGCAGGCGGTGGGCAAAAGTGCCAACCTCGCGCGCGGTGCCACAGGCCGAAGGCTGACCGGTCAGCGAGAACGGTGAGTTGCCGGGCTCGGAGATTTTGCCCACCAGCAAGTGCACGTTGTACATCAACGAGTTCACCCAGGACCCGCGGGTGTGCTGGTTGAAGCCCATGGTCCACAGGCTCATGACCTTGCGGTTCGGGTCGGCATATTCCTTGGCCAGCTGCTCAAGCTGGTTCGCCGGTACGCCCGACAGTTCAGAGACGTATTCCAGCGTGTAGTCGGCGACCGAGGCGGCGTATTCCTCGAACGAGATCGGCTCCAGCTTGCCCGAGTCCGGGTTCGCCGCGGCCTGTTGCAGCGGGTTGGTCTCGCGCAGGCCGTAACCGATGTCGGTAGCGGTCTTGGTGATGTTGACGTGGTTCTTGACGAACTCCTCGTTCACCGCGCCGGTCTGGATGATGTGGTTTGCGATGTAGTTCAGGATCGCCAGATCGGTCTGCGGCTTGAAGATGATCCCATTGTCGGCCAGCTCGAACGAGCGGTGCTCGAAGGTCGACAGCACATGCACCTGCGCGCCCGGTTTGGTCAGGCGCGTATCGGTCAAGCGCGACCACAGGATCGGGTGCATCTCGGCCATGTTCGAGCCCCACAGCACGAAGGTGTCGGCATGCTCGAGGTCGTCATAGCAGCCCATCGGCTCATCAATGCCGAAGGTCCGCATGAAGCCCACCACGGCCGAGGCCATGCAGTGCCGCGCGTTCGGGTCGATGTTGTTCGTGCGGAACCCGGCCTTCATCAACTTGGCCGCGGCATAACCCTCCCACACGGTCCACTGTCCCGAGCCGAACATGCCCACGCTGGTCGGGCCTTTCTTGGCCAGCGCCTCTTTCCACTTCTCGGCCATCACGTCGAAGGCTTCGTCCCAGCTGACGGGCTCAAAGTCACCGTTCTTGTCATAGACGCCGTTCGATTTGCGCAATAGCGGGGTGGTCAGACGGTCCTTGCCGTACATGATCTTCGAAAGGAAGTAGCCCTTGATGCAGTTCAGCCCCCGGTTCACCGGAGCGTCCGGGTCGCCTTGCGTGGCAACCACGCGGTCGTTCTTGGTGCCCACCAGAACCGAGCAGCCCGTGCCGCAGAACCGGCAAGGTGCCTTGTCCCATCGGATGTCGGCATTGGCGACTTGGGCGGCAGCTTGGCCCGTCGCCAGCGGGATACCGGCCGCGGACGCGGTCGCGGCGGCGGCGGTTGCTTTCAGAAACGTACGGCGAGATTCGGAAATGGTCATGACAAGGGCCTCCGGCTGGAATCTTGGCTGGGAGTTTCAGGACGCGGACGGGTCTCCGCGAGATCTTCGAAATGGTGATAGGTCAGGGTCAGCGAGACGACCCCGGGGATCTGGTGCAGGTCCATGATGATCTCGGACGCCAACCGTGTCGGCGTGTCCTCGACAACGACAACGAACCGGCTGTCGTCGGATTCGGCATGGACCTCGACCCCGTCAAACGCAGTCATCGCCGACCGTGCTGCCGAGGTCTGGTCCGGCGCGACATGCACGAGGCATCCACAGATATTCATTCACGCACCTCCACTGTGGCGGGCTGGTATCTCTCAAGGGAAACGGCACCGGTCGGGCATGCGGCCGAACAGGCTCCGCAACCGACACATGATGCCAGGTCCAGGTTCACTTCGGCACGGCCTCCGGTTTTCAGGCGGAATCGGATGGCCCCTTGATCGCAGCTGTCCTGGCACACCCGGCAACTGACACCATTTGCCGAAAGGCAGGTGTCGGACACTTTCGCGCGCCACGGCCACTCGGCGAACCGGTCCAGGCTCAATGCGTCGGTCTTGCACGCGTCGGCGCAGTCTCCGCAAAAGGTGCAGCCACCCTGCTGCGGCTGAAACACCGGCAAGCCCGCGTCGTCCATAGCCAGAACTTCCTCGGGACAAACCGAGACACAGTCGCCGCATCGAGTGCAGAGATCGTGGAAGTTTTCGCGCGCCGCTCCTGGCGGCCGCTTCACGCTGTCGTCTTCGCGAGGCAGGCGTCCCGTCAGGAACGCGCGCCTGCTGGCTACTGCAGACATGTGCCGCCCACCTGTTCTAGAAACATTTGTGGTACTCCGTTCATGCTGCGTGGATAGCGGATACGAGTCAACTCTGACTTGATCTTGATCAGATTTGTTCATGGATTGAGCAAACGAATCCTTCCTGAAACACAACTCTGGAAAGGCGCGACACAAAGCTGATCCGAAAACCCGGAAACGGCGGATTGCGCAGTCATAATCGAATATTACTATAAAAAATGCAGACTCGACCCGGTGGTCTGTACTAGGCTGCCTGCGGGTGGATACTTCTGAGGGCACCAATGTCTGGCGACCTACGGGAATGGCTGAGCGCCCTTGGGTTGTCCGATTACACCCAAGCGTTCGCGGAAAACAAAATCGACTTTGCAATTCTTCCGGAACTTACGGGCGAGGATTTGCGCGAGATCGGAGTGACCGCCGTCGGCGACCGTCGCCGGTTGCTGCGCGCGATATCCGAGCTGGACGTCCCGGACAACGTCGGCGCATTTGAACCCGAGGTCGAACTGGAGCCGGCAAAACGGCAGGTCACGGTTCTGTTCGCGGACCTGACCGGCTTTACCAAATTGTCCAGCGAACACGACGCCGAAGACATGCACGCGCTGCTGAATGCGTTCTTTGGCAAGGTCGACCGCGCCGTCGAGAAATTTGGAGGCCGGATCGACAAGCATATCGGAGACGCTGTCATGGCGGTGTTCGGGGCGCCGATCTCGCACACCAACGACACCGAACGAGCGGCCCGGGCTGCGTTGGAGATTCACGCCGCGCTGCCCACACTTGACCCGCCCCTGTCCTGCCATATCGGCATCGCCTCAGGGCAGGTCATCGCCAGCACCACCGGAAGCGAGGCCCATACCGAATACACCGTGACCGGGGACGGCGTGAATCTTGCGTCCCGCCTAACCGACATTTCTGCGCCGGGTCAAACGTTGGTGTCGGATGACATCCAGCGCGCGCTTGGCCCTCTGTTCGTGGGCGAGGCGATCGGCACCAAAGCGATTAAAGGCCTGAATAAGGATGTCGAAATCTGGCGTCTGGACCGCCTGGCCCGGAACATCCGCACGCGGCGCCACAAATTCATCGGGCGGGAACGCGAGATGTCGTTGTTCTCGGCGACATTCGACCGTTGCCAGCGCCATGGAAAGGGTGAGGTTCACATCATTCTTGGCGAACCGGGTATCGGCAAGACCCATTTTTCGGAACAGGTGGCCGAGCTGGCCGCAAACCGGTCCTATTCGATCCACGGGGGCGTGGTGATGGATTTCGGCACACGCGAAGGGCATTCGGCCATCCAGTCCATCGCCCGCAGCCTTCTGGGGCTCGACCCGACCGACGACTCCGATGCCAGCACCGCGGCCGCTCATGACGCGATCGGCCGGGGGTGGATCAACCCTGCCAGTTCAGCCCATCTGAGCGCTTTGCTCGAACTTGAACAGGATCCCGGATTGGCCGAAGTCTATGCCGCAATGGACAACGCCGCACGCATGCGGGGTCGGCGACAGGTCATCGACGAACTGCTGCAGACCCGCAGCCGCGAGGCCCCCCTACTGCTCCAGGTCGAGGACATACATTGGGCGCCACCGGACATTCTGACCATGTGCTCCTACATGGCTGCCGCGACGCGGGACCTGCCTTGCGTTCTGATGATGACCAGCCGGGTCGAAGGCGACCCGATCGATCGGGAATGGCAGATGGGAACGGACGGTGCACTGGTGTCCAAGCTTGAGCTTTCGCCGATGGGCGACGAACAGGCGCGGAAACTGGTCGAGGAATTCACCGCCATCGACCCCGAGCTGTTGGAAACCTGCGTGCAACGCGCCGGAGGCAATCCGCTGTTTCTCGAGCAACTGCTGCGCAATATCGACGGCCTGACCCGCGACACCGTCCCCGGCAGCATCCAAGGCATCGTGCAATCCCGTCTGGACGGGTTGGATCGTCGAAGCAGAACGGCGATTCAGGCAGCATCGGTTCTGGGGCAGCGGTTCTCGCCCGAAGCTCTGAACTACCTGCTGGGTGAAGGCCATCTGGACACGTCCGACCTGATCCGCTCGGCCCTGATCCGCGAGGCCGGGGCAGATCTGATGTTTGCGCATGCTCTGATCCGCGACGGATCCTATGCGACGCTGGTCAAGTCCGAGCGCGCCCGACTGCACCGGCAGGCAGCAAGCTGGTACGAAGGCAAGGACGCCACCTTGCGCGCCCAACACCTGGACCGTGCCGACGCCTCCAACGCAGCCGAAGCTTATCTGGAGGCCGCCGAAAACCTGATTCATGCCTTCCAGTTTGACGAGGCCAGCCCGCTGATCGAACGCGCGCTCGAGCTTACGGCGCCGCCGGGTATCCGGTTTGACCTGATGTGTGCCCGCGCGGAAACCCATCGACTTCAGGGCCTGTCGGACGAGGCCCTGAGCGAATTCAACGAAGCCGCTGCCTTGGCCGAGACTGACGCGCAGAGTTGCCGCGTTCATATCGGTCTGGCACAAGCCGCACGCCAGGCCAGCCTGTACCAGGATGCGCTGCACAGCCTCGACATCGCCGAGGCCGCCGCTGACCGCAATGGATCGGAACGGGATCTGGCCCAGATCAGCTATGTTCGCGGAAACATCTATTTCCCGCTGGGACGGGTCGCGGATGCTCTGCAAAGCAACGAAAAAGCGCTGACGCTGGCCCGCAAACTGGAATCCGTCCGGCTGGAGGTCGGCGCCCTCAGCGGCTTTGGCGATGCGAATTTCATGAATGCCGCAATGCGTACCGCCGCAGGGTTCTACACTCAGGCCGTCGAAAGAGCGCGGGACAAAGGACTGGTCAGGGACCTGGCCGCCAACCTTCACAATCTCAGTGTTGCCCGCAGTTACTCGGGTGACGTGGCGCAAGGTCGGGCCGATGCGCAGGAAGCCATCGAAATCTCGCAGAAATACTTTGCCTTCGTGCCGGAATGTGTCGCGCAGACCTGCCTGGGCGTCGCGTGCACCTTTCAGGATGACTTGGACGGTGCGCTGCAGGCCTTCATCCAATCCGCCGATATCGCCCAACGTGTCGGTGCCAAGCGACTCGAGGCTCAGGCGCTGGAACACTTGGCGCGGGCGCAGGTTTATGCCGGGCAAAGGCACGAGGCTGAACAGGTGGGGCGGCGCGCCGTGGAAATCGCGTTGGAACATGGCCGCAACTTTGTCGGCCCCAAAGCGCTGTCGGCATTGGCCTTGGCTCTGGACGATCCGGATGCCCAGGATGATCTGTTGGATCAGGGCGTCCGGATACTGGGCGAAGGCTGCGTTGGGCATAGCCACCTGCATTTCTACGCAGACGCCTGCGCCGTGATGCTGGCCCGCCAGAATTGGGACCGCGCGATCCGCTTTGCCGACGCCTTGTCCGAGTTCACCGCCTCGGAGCCGCTGCCGATGGCCGATCTGTCCATCCGTCACACCCGTCTTCTTGCTGCGGCCGGGCAACAGGGCTTCGCCCTGTCTGACCACGCCGAGTTTCCAGAACTTCGATCACAGTTCGATGATCTGGGCGTGGTGCGGTCGCTGATGGGGCATCTGGATTTTCCGGTGGCCGGGATGGCCGGTCAACCGACGGCATGAACCGCATGACGATGGAACAACAGGAAGAAACAGGGCGCGTAATGACGGTCGAGAAAAAGGTCTGGGGTCTGTCAGGCCTCGTGTCGCTGATACTGACGGCCGTATTGTTCTACCTTTGGGCATCGCTGAACCATTTCGAGCAGGACCCGACCCAATTGCCGGATCAAGCCTCGGTCGATTCCTATCTGGAGTCGCTGGAGAACGCGCCGGATTATCGGGTCAGGACGGGAATATTCCTCAAATCCTTCAGCTTCGTCGACGCAAGCGATGTCCACGTCACTGGCTATGTCTGGCAACACTATAAAACCGGCGTCCATGACGCGATCAAGCCCGAACCCGGTCAGGCCGGGTTCCTTCTGCCCGAGTCCGTGGATGTAGGGAGCGGCCTTATCGAAGAAGCCTACCGGATGCCAGAACCCGGTGGCGAAGTGATCGGCTGGTACTTTGAGCAGACCCTGCGCCAGTCCTTCGACTACACCAGCTATCCTTTCGACCACAAAACCGTCTGGGTGCGGTTCTGGCCGGGCCGGTTTGACGTGAACGTCGTCTTGGTTCCCGACTTCGACGCTTATCCCGCGACTGGGCCAAAGGACATTTTCGGGATCGACAACCGCATCGTCATGGGCACTTGGGAGCGCGAAAACACCTATTTTGACTACAAGCTGTCCGATTTGGACACGACGCTGGGCATCAACCAGAACGAGTTTCAGACCAGACTGCCCGAACTGCACTACAACTTTGTCATCAAACGCAACTTTGCGAACGCCTTCGTGGTGCATATGATCCCATTGATCGTAGTCACGATGCTTCTGTTCGGCGCCGTAATGACGGTGACGCGGAAGCCGAACCTGGTCGAACGGCACGATTTCAGCACCTCAAGCGTGATCGGAACCTGCTCGGTCCTGTTCTTCGTGATCCTGCTGGCCCATGTGCAATTGCGCGAGGGTTTTGCCGGGTCACCGGTGATCTACATGGAGTCCTTCTTTTTCCTGATGTACTTCATGCTGCTTGTGGTCTCGGTGAACACCTATCTGTTCGTCTCCGAGTCTGCGCCGTCGCTGCGCCTGATCCACTATCGTGACAACCTGATTCCAAAGGCCGCGTTCTGGCCTTTTGTCCTGAGCTGCATGATCGCGATCACGGCCTACAACCTCAGCCTCAAGTCACCTCCGTCAACGGATGCCCCCGAGGCCATCACGCATCAGGACGGCTAGCGGCCGCCTCATACCCGGGCTTGAGCGTCCCTGTGGCCATGTCGATCGAGTATTCGTCGACCAATTCGGACGCACCGCTTTCCAGTTCGGCAAGGTATTTTTCCGGATTGGCGATGACGTAGACGTAGGCCGGTTTTTTCACGCCATCCATCAGGACATTGATCCGCTTGCGGACATAGACATTGTCAGCCGCGCCCGGTCCGTGAAAACCCTCGAGCTTGTCGAGTTCCTTCAACCCGCCCGAGGTGACCCGGTAGACCTCGCCCTTGATTGGACGGCCAGTGCCCTTGCGATCCACCAGTGTGGCCATGCGGTGCAGATAGGCACAGTTCGGGTTGTCGCAAAACGGCTCTTTCGAAACGATCAGGGGCATGGGCTGCCGAGTGACCGCCTGTCCAACGAAATCATCCAGAACGTCCGCATGAGCGTCGTGGTTGGGAAATCCTTTTTTGAGCGATCCGTAGGTAAAATACAGATAGGTCTTTTCGCGATCATCGATCAGGTCATCTTCGTCTTCCACCTCTTCTGGTTCTGACAGTGCGTGCGTGTTGGCCCATTCATCCAGCATCGCGCGGATCTCGTCCGACACCCTGATGCCCCTGGACCGCACCGGATCCTGCAGGAAGTGGATCAGAGGGCTTGCATCTATGCTCTCCGCCGCCAGCAGGGTTTCGACCATCTCGGCCGAGTTGTTCATCGCGGCGACATGCAGGCTGGTAAATCCGTGATCATTGACCGCGTTCACGTTGATACCTCTTGCGATGAGGGCTTTGGCAGCCTCGATGTCCGGTTTTCCCAGATCTTGCCCGTTCTCGGTCAGCTCGCCCTCGCCCCCGGCCGCATAGTGCAGCAGCGTGTCGCCATTATGGTCATCGACAATGTCGATACCGGCGACCCCCTCATCTATGGCCTGAAACACGGGCTCCCATTGGGCGAAGTCATCCGAGGCCGCAGCATCCTGCGCCCATTTGCAGATATTGTGTTCGTGGTTTTCCAGCTCTTCGAAGGCTTCTTCCAGCACCTCCATGATCTGGTCGGGCGTGGCCATCATTCCGATGCCCATCATCCCGTTCGACAGGCGCCCCTTGCGGGGACCCACAAGATCAATCCCCAGATCGCGCAGCTTTTCGACATTGTTCTGGGTGGTGACGTTGTTCCACATGTTGGTGTTGCAAGCCGGACAGAGGATCGCCGGCTTGTTGCGGTACTGCCAGGCCACAAAAACCGAAGTCAGTAGGTTGTCGGCAATGCCGTTGGCGATCTTGCCCATCGTGTTGCAGGTGACCGGCGCGACAATCACGCAATCCGCCCAGTCGCATAGCGCAAGATGCGACGCGCGCAAGGGCATCCCGAACTCGGTATAGCGAAAGTTCCACTCGTCATCGTCGCGGTAGTAGTCATTGTGGGTGATGTAGTCGTCGACTGTCTTGGTTTTCTTCCCGGTCTTTTTTGCCTTGCGGGCCTCGCTGGCCTTGTCGGTCCCGATATCGCGAAAGAACTTTTCGGCCGAAACCGAAGGGATCAGTTTCACGTTGTGACCAGCCTCGGTGATCCGGGCGACCAACTGAGGCACCTTGTCCGCAGCCGACGAGCCGCAGGCGCACAGCAGAACGTTCCGGCGACCGTTTGGCGGGGCTGTCAACCCGCCCTTGGGATACCCGAAGATGTTTTTGTCGAGGCTCGGCGACTCGTGGCGCAGCAAGACAGGCAGACCGGCTTTCTTCATGTCTTCCTGCAGGCCGCCATCCAGGATCATGTCAACGATATCGCTGCGCTTGCCCAGGCATTTCCCATGGAAGAAGAGATAAGGCACCTTTTCCTTGCCGCTTTCCGCCACCAGTTGCCGGCGCATTTTCATGGCGTTGGCCCCGTGTCCGGCGACATCGACCAATTTCAGACCGGTCGCGCCGATATTGGCCAGAATGTTCTTCAGCATGTTCGACCACGGGTCCTCATCCTCGTAGAACAGAACCAGCGGGTTTTCCCGGACGATCCGAGCCACGTCGCTGGGGTCTTCCGGGGGCTGGGTCTCCTCGATCACCAGCATGGCCGGGCTTTTCAGGTCGCGCAGCCCGCGAAAGATATGCCCGCGCGGCGCCTGCCAAACCTGCGAAGTCGCCGGGCTCATATCGACGACCGTGACAAGGTCGGCCTTTTCGTCATAGGCCACGCACAAGCACCAGAACTCTTCCAGCAGCGCCGTCTCGCGGAACACGTTTTCGGGCGGCCGGATCACCTCGAACCCCAACACGCGGTTGAAGTCGATGTTGATCATCAGGTGGCGCCCCTCATGTTCGTTCAGACTGCGCAGCTGATCCCGGAACCAGTCTTGCGGCGACCTTTTGTCCTTGCCGGGTCGTTTGGCATAACTGCGGAAGGTGCTGCCGATATGCACCTCGGAGGTGCCGGCCAGATACCGCTGGGCCATCTCGCTCATCTTCTTGGCGGTCGAAACGCGGCTCAGCGCCTCGGTGTACGAGGTCTGGGTCGCGATCAGCAGCTTGTCTTCGGTGACCTGGACATCGCCCAAAATCTGCAGGCTTTCGGCCAGAACGCCCAGGCTGTTCATGTTCGGGCTGGCCCGCCGGAACAGGTTGCGGCGCTTCTTGGGATCGCGGGCCAGATACCTGGTGCTGTCCACATAGTTGCAGTCCTGCCGGAAGGTCTGCAGCGTGGTCTTGACCGCTTCGCGCGCGGAGAACCGCAGCAGCCCGCGCGCGCGCATCGAAGTGCCGTCGCGGTCGGACATGGCCGCGTACAGGCGGTCGATCGTGGTGACCCACAGCTTGCCGTATTTTTCGGGATGCACATCCATCATGTGCACCAACCCGGTGCTGGGGTTGCACTTGGCGATCACCGCGAAATGGCCGCCGGGCATGGTGGGCTTGCCATGCGCGACCCCAACCTGAAAATTCGCCACCAGGATATCGTTGTCTCCGCCCAGTCGATTGGATTCGTCAATCGCCTCAAGCAGCAGCGGCACCGAGGTCGTCGCCTCGTCCATGAAGTAGGCCTGGACCTGCACAAGGTCGCGCAGACCCTGCGAATGGATATAGGTGCACGCCACGTCGAACAGTTCACCCAGCGAGATGCCGTCATTGACGACAAAGCTGGTGGGCAGTTCGCAGACGCGGAAGATGTCGTTCACCTCGCAGCTGAAGCCCAGCGCCGACATGCTCAGCGCGGCCGCGGTCACGCTGCAGCAGTTGATCGGCTGCTGGAAATTCTGAAGATGCACGCTGACCAGATCGCCGAACAGCGTGGCGTAGCATTCGCGTCGAATTTCCGCGGGAATATCCAGCCACTCGTTACTGGCCAGAAAGGCCAGCCGAGTGCCGGGCAAGGCCACGGCCTGCAGGCTGACCGGTATGTCGCGGATCTCCAGATGCTCTTCGTAGAAATAGTCCCCGGTATCGGCGGTCGCCAGATCAACGTCGTTCTGGCGCAGCTTCACGATGCCGTCCAAAACCACATACATCCCGCGCGGCGGTAGTACCGTGTCCTCTAGAACTTCGAACAGATCGAAATGCTGTCTGAGCCGCTCGGCGCTCTGCCGCACCTTTTCGCCGGGCAGGACGGCGAATATCTTCTCCCAATCGGCAGATGTGGCTTCAATCGGTTTTGAATTGGAAATCGTCTGTGTGGACACGGCCAGTTCCTCCCCCAAAAAGTCAGTGGCGCAATGGTTTCGTATTTCGTGGTCACTTTCCTGAAATCAGCATTTGTACTTTGTAGTCTCCCCCGCCGGACAAACGGCAGACCGCCCGACGCGTGGCGCCATTCAATGCTGGCTCCACCCCTCAATTTGCGCAGGCAATACGAGCGATACCTGCATTCTTAGTACAGATTGGCAGAAAAATCACTGGGATTGTGGGGTTTACCCAGCTTCGCAATCTGATGCACCGCTGGGGCAGAGCGGCCTTGATTGATCGGGTGATAGACGCCAACGTGCAAGCAACCCGCCAGACCCGCGGCCGGTTCAAAGCAACGGAGCCCCCAATGTCAAAACATGGATATGAATCCGGCCGCCTGAATCTGCCGTTCGTCGGCATCGCCACATTCGGCAAGAAGCCATATGTGCAGGACTGGGACCAGATCGATGCCGATGTCGCCATCCTGGGCGCCCCGTTCGACTTCGGCTGCCAATACCGGTCCGGAGCCCGGTTCGGCCCGCGTGCGGTGCGCGAGGCATCGACTCTGTTCAGCTTTGGTCATGCAGGTGCTTATGATCACGAGGACGATGCCACCTATTTGGGCGAAGAGGTGCGCATCGTCGATCTGGGGGATGCCGACATCATCCACACCAAAACCGAAGCCAGCCACGCGAATATCGAATACGGGGTACGCAAGATCCTTGAGGCCGGCGCTCTGCCCGTGACGATCGGTGGTGACCATTCCATCAACATTCCCTGCATCAACGCCTTTGATCAGGACTGCGCCCGAAACGGTCCCATTCACGTGGTCCAGATCGATGCGCATCTGGATTTCGTGGACGAGCGTCATGGCGTTACGGCGGGCCATGGAAACCCGATGCGGCGGGCGATCGAGAAGGACTATGTCTCGGGTATGACCCAGCTGGGCATCCGCAATGTCTCGTCGACTGCGAAAGAAGGTTACGAGGATGCACGCGCGCGCGGCTCCGACATCTTGTCGGTGCGGCAGGTCCGCAAGCTGGGGACCGAAGGAGTGTTGGACCGCATCCCCTCGGGCGTCCGATACTACGTGACCATCGACATTGACGCGTTTTGCCCATCCATTGCACCGGGCACCGGAACACCAAGCCACGGCGGTTTTTTGTACTACGACGTTCTGGAAATCCTGCAGGGCCTTGCCCGGAAAGGGCAGGTCGCTGGCATCGACCTTGTCGAAGTTGCCCCGGCCTATGACCCGACCGAAAGCACGCAGATCCTTGCTGCGCAGCTGTTGCTGAACTTCATCGGCTTCATCTTTCACCACAAGGAATGAAAGAAACCCCGGTCACATAAACTCGGAGAGATCAACCAAAGGGGTCTCTCGTGTAACCGCGACGGCGTGACTACCACCCGGTGACTGAACCCGCACGTCCACACGTTCAGCCTGCGAAAACCGGTCGAAGTAATCAAATCTCATTTCACCAAGCGCCTGAAGGTTGCTGCACCTGATCGTGTATTCGGCCTGAAATTCGGGCCGGTGATCGTCAGGCCCCAAGGCCGAACCGGCTTCGCCGCCGACCAGCGCCACGTTCGCCGTGGCCGTGGCACAACCCGCCTCGGCCGTGACCGCGAACAGGGTCATGGGCTGTGACAGGTCCGAAATGGCGACCGCGACCTTCGCCTTTTCCTCTGCGCTCGAAGCGGGAAGTTCAAAGCCAACGATTTCTGACGCAGGAACAGACAGGGACAGCGTGTACCCCGAATCCAAAAAGGCGATCTTCAGTGCTGCGGGTTTTGGCGCCACTTCCTGCTGCGCGTCCAACGCAAGGGGAAACACGCAAAGGGCAAACGCCAAGGATCTCATCACGCAACCACCACCAACTCAAGAATCACACCATCATTGTATCTTCGCGCCATCCGCAGGCAACGGCGCGCAACGCCGTCTGACCCCGCCGGAAATGGCTAGACAGATCCAGAGAACCCATCCAGCCAAACCGTATTTGGCCAAAACAGCGGCGTGTTTCAAAATTAATTCCCGACTTAAAGACTCGGGTTGACATAACTTACAATTTCACTCAGTTAATATTCATCTCTGCACCCGCACTGGGTGCTCTTGCCCATTCATTTCGACAGGAAGGCCTGAACTTCATGACCCGCGTATTTTCGACGACCAGCCTGGCAGCCTTGCTGATGGCAACGGCTGCAGCCGCCGGCGACGCCCCCGCCAAGGTCGACATTCTGGACACCTATGCTGACATTGCCGAAGCAAAATATGACGACAGCCTGCGTGCTGCCCGCAACTTGCAGGCCGCCGTTGCCGCGCTGGTTGACCAGCCTTCTGCTGAAAACCTGACCGCCGCACGCCAGGCCTGGGTTGCCGCGCGCGTTCCGTATCAACAGACCGAGGTCTATCGCTTCGGCAATCCCATCGTCGACGAATGGGAAGGCAAGGTGAACGCGTGGCCTCTGGACGAGGGTCTGATCGACTATGTGGATGCGGCCTATGGCGGCGCGACGGACGAAAACGAGCTTGCGGTTCTGAACGTGATTGCCTCGCCCAGCTTTGAGCTGTCTGGCCAGCCGGTCGACGCCACCGAGATCACGCCCGAGCTGCTGTCTGAGACCCTGCACGAGGCCGACGGGATCGAGGCCAATGTGGCAACTGGTTATCACGCCATCGAGTTCCTGCTGTGGGGCCAGGATCTGAACGGTCACGGCGAGGGCGCCGGCAACCGTCCGTGGACCGACTATGCGCAGGACGAGTCCTGCACCGGCGGCAACTGCGATCGCCGGGCCCAGTATCTGGTGGCGGCGACCGACCTGCTGGTCTCGGACCTGGAATGGATGGCCGCGCAATGGCAGGAGGACGGTGCCGCGCGGGCGGCCCTGACCAACGACGCCGACTCGGGCATCAGTGCAATTCTGACGGGCATGGGATCCCTGTCCTATGGCGAACAGGCCGGTGAGCGCATGCGCCTTGGACTGATGCTGAACGACCCGGAAGAAGAGCATGACTGTTTCTCGGACAACACGCACAACAGCCACTACTATGACGGGTTGGGGATTCAGAACGTCTATCTGGGTCGGTATGTCCGGATTGACGGCACTCCGGTTTCGGGTCCGTCCCTGTCGGATTTGGTTGCGGCCTCGGACCCGGCTCTGGACACCGAGATGAAGACAAAGCTGGCCAACACAATGTACGCGCTGGGCCAGATCAAAACCGCAGCCGAGGCCGGATTAGCCTACGATCAGATGCTCGAGCGCGGGAACGTCGGTGGCGAAACGCTGATCATGGGCGGTGTCGAAGGTCTGATCGATCAGACCAAGACGATTGAACGTATCGTGTCCGTGCTGGGCTTGGGCAATGTCGCATTCGAAGGGTCCGACAGCCTCGACAACCCCGACGCCGTTTTCCACTGATGAACCAAAGCAGCCGGGCGCAGCGACCGCTTGCGCCCGACCCTGCGACAAGCTGTGTCTGGACCCGAAGCAAATACCCTACTATTTGACTAGGAATTACGAAAGGCCGAGTCGCCATGATCGTCTGCCACTGCACCAACATCACGGATCACGACATCCGCGCGGCAATCGACTGGATGCGCGCGGCAGATCCTCAAACCATCATCACGCCGGGCAAGATTTACCATGCTTTGGGAAAATCGGCGGATTGTGGCGGGTGTATGCCGCTGTTTCTGGACACGATGCGCGCAACCGATAACCTCGAAGTACCCATGCAACTCCGCGCCCTGCGCGTGGATGATACACAGGAGAGTGCAGATGAAGGGCGACCCCAAAGTCATCGAATACTTAAACAAATCCCTGCGGCATGAATTGACCGCAGTCAGCCAGTACTGGCTGCATTACCGCCTGCAGGAGGACTGGGGCCTGGGCCACATGGCCAAGAAAAGCCGCGAGGAAAGCATCGAAGAGATGCAGCACGCGGACAAGCTGATCGAGCGGATCATCTTCCTCGGCGGCCACCCCAACCTGCAAAAGCTCGACCCGCTGCGCATCGGCCAGACGCCCAAGGAAACCCTGGAATGCGACCTGGCGGCCGAGATCGACGCCCGGGCCCTGTACAAGGAAGCGCGCGAATACTGCCAACAGGCCGGCGACTTCGTGTCGATGGCGCTGTTCGAACAACTGATGGCCGATGAAGAAGGCCATATCGATTTCCTCGAAACCCAGCTCGATCTGTACGAAAGACTCGGCGAAGCAAATTATGCGCAACTCAATGCATCGAAAATGGACGAGGCCGAATAAGACGGGCCTCTTCGTGGTGGCCGTTTTTGCGGCCACCCCTTCCCTGTCTCAGGATCTGCGGGACAGTCATTTGAACCCCCTCCCCCGAACCGACGCTGAACGGGCACGGATCGCCACAGTCACCGCAGCGCCGTCGGATTTCACGCAGCCCCAGCGCTATGAGGACCTGCCGGCAGGCGCCGCGACGGTGCGCGCCCGGACCGACGCAGATGCATTCTCGCAACCCTCGGCCAACCTGAGCTTTGAGCAGGAGCTGGATTTCAAGGTCGGCAACGGGCTGTTCAAGAAGGTCTGGGTGTCGTCTCCGTCCTCGACTCTGGCCTCGGATGGGCTAGGGCCGCTGTTCAACGCCCGGTCGTGCCAACGCTGTCACATCAAGGACGGGCGTGGCCACACCCCGGCCGGACCCGAAGACAACGCCATTTCGATGTTCCTGCGCGTTTCCATCCCCGGAACGCCCGCGGACGCGCCGGAAGAGATCGCGGGGTATCTCGCCACCCTGCCCGAACCCACCTATGGCGGCCAGATGCAGGATTTCGCCCTGCCCGGCCACCAGGCCGAATACCGGCTGGACATCACCTACGAGGAAATCTCGGTGGAACTGTCCGACGGCGAAGCCGTGTCGCTGCGCAAGCCCACCTACAGAGCGGCCGATCTGGGCTATGGGCCGTTGCACCCGGACGCGATGCTCAGCCCACGCGTGGCGCCGCAGATGATCGGTCTGGGCCTGCTCGAGGCGATCCCGGCCGAGGACATCCTGGCCAAGGCCGACCCCGACGACGCCGATGGGGACGGGATCTCGGGGCGGCCCAACATCGTGTGGTCGACGGAATTCGGCGAACCCATGCTGGGCCGGTTCGGGCTGAAGGCGGGCATGCCGACGATCATGGAGCAGTCGGCTGCGGCCTTCGCCGGCGATATCGGCATTTCCAGCCCGCTCTACCCCGCGCCATTTGGCGATTGCACCCCGGCGCAGGCCGATTGCCAGACCGCACCGCATGGTGACGGCGACGAACGCGGCTTTGAGATCGACCAGCAAGGCATGGATCTGGTGGCCTTCTACAGCCGCAACCTGGGCGTTCCCGCCCGGCGCGATGTGGATGACCCGCAGGTTCTGCGCGGGAAAGAGGTGTTCCACACCATTGGCTGCGCGTCCTGTCACACGCCCGCTTTCGTCACCCACCGCCTGCCCGACCGGCCCGAGCACAGTTTCCAGCTGATCTGGCCATACACGGACCTGCTGCTGCACGACATGGGCGAGGGACTGGCCGACAACCGCCCCGAGGCCCGCGCCACGGGCCGCGAATGGCGTACCGCGCCACTGTGGGGCATCGGCCTGACCGAACGGGTCTCGGGGCATACCCAGTTCCTGCATGATGGCCGGGCGCGCTCGCTTCTCGAAGCGGTCCTGTGGCACGGCGGCGAGGCCCAGGCCGCGCGCGATGCAGTCGTTTCCATGCCCAAACCCGACCGCGATGCGTTGATCCGGTTCCTGGAGAGTCTCTGACCCATGCGCCTGATTGCCGTGATCCTTTCCGCATTGATCCCGCTCTGCGCGGTGGCACAAAGCCGCGATGCGATCCTGACCGACGTGACCCAAGCCCATATCCTGCCGCGTTTCGACCACCTTGTCGAAACGACGGCTGCGCTGGATGCCACTGCTCGCGCGGGCTGCGCGCCCGGATCCGTCGACCTGCGCGCGGCCTATCACGTCGCCTTCGACGCCTGGATATCCGCCAGCCACTTGCGGTTCGGCCCGACCGAGGTCGGAGACCGTGCCTTTGCCCTGGCCTTCTGGCCCGACAGCAAAGGGTTCACGCCCAAGGCGCTGTCGGCGATGATCGCAGCTGAAGATCCGGCCATTGCCGACCCCGATGCCTTTGCCGAAACCTCGATCGCCGGGCGCGGTTTCCTCGCGCTCGAGAGGATGCTGTACGACCCGGCCTTTGCCGATCAGGGCAATGCGGCCTATCGCTGCGGGTTGATCCGCGCCATCGCCGCCGACATCCATCGCACCGCCCGGGCCATCGACCGGGACTGGCACGACTATGCCCGCATCATGACCCAACCCGGGCAGGACAGCGCCTATCGGTCCGCCGACGAAGCCCTGCAGGAGCTCTACAAGGCCCTGAACACTGGGCTCGAATTCACAGCCGATACGCGTCTGGGCCGCCCGATGGGTAGTTTCGACCGCCCCCGCCCCAACCGGGCCGAGGCCCGCCGGTCGCTGCGGTCGCTGCGGCACGTCGAACTGTCGCTGGTGGCGCTGCGCGACCTGGCGGCGCGGCTGGCGGCCGATCACCCACAGATTGCCGCCGCACTGGACGATGCCTTTACCCGCAGCATCGCCCGGGCGCAGGCGCTGGATGATCCCGCGCTGGCCGGCGTGGCCGAGCCACAGGGGCGGCTGCGGGTCGAGGCCCTGCGGCAATCGATCAACGACATCCGCAGCCTGGCCGCCGCACAACTAGGCCCGACCCTCGGCATCAATGCCGGGTTCAATTCGCTGGACGGAGACTGACCCATGACCAACCGCCGAGGATTTCTGGCCGGTTTGGCAGCGGCCACTCTTGCCCCCCTGCCGGGCTGGACTGCGGTCGGTTCGCCCGATTTCCTGTCAGCTGCGCTGTTCGACGATGGGTCGTACCGCCTGGTCGGTTTGACCATTTCAGGGGAGGTTCGGTTCTCGGTCCCCCTGCCCGGCCGCGGGCATGCCGCCGCCGCCCATCCCCATCTGGCGCGGGCCGTTGCATTCGCGCGCCGTCCGGGGCGATTTGCGCTTGTGATCGATTGCGCGACCGGGGACCAGCTGACCCGGCTCGAGGCGCCGGCCGGGCGTCATTTCTATGGCCACGGCGCATTTTCGCCCGACGGCCGCCGGTTGTTCACCACCGAAAACGACTATGAGGCTGGCACCGGGGTCATCGGCGTCTGGGACGCGGCCGAGGGCTATGCCCGAATGGGCGAGTTTTCTTCGGCGGGGGTCGGCCCCCATGACGTAGTGTTGATGCCCGACGGCAAATCTCTTGCCATCGCCAACGGCGGCATCGAAACCCACCCGGATACCGGGCGCAGCAAGTTGAACCTGCCGACCATGCGCCCGAACCTGAGCTATGTCAGCCTCGACGGATCGGTTCTGGAGCAGGTCGAGCTGCCCGCGGCGCTGCACAAAAACTCGATCCGGCATCTGGCCGTTCGTGCGGATGGCCTGCTGGCCTTCGCGATGCAGTGGCAGGGCGACCTGTCCCACAAGCCGGCCCTGCTGGGGCTGAATCGGCGGGGTGGCCGTTACCACCTTCTGTCCGCGCCGGATGACATTCAGGCGACGCTGGCCGGCTATGCAGGCAGTGTCGCCTTTTCCGCCGAGGGGCGTCAGGTCGCCATCACCTGCCCACGCGGCAACGCGCTGCACGTCTTTGATGCCGAGGCAGCTCGTTTTGACAGCGCCCATTCGCTCGGCGACGTGTGTGGGTTGGGCCCCGGGCCATCCGGCTTTGTCTTTACCACCGGGCATGGCGATGTGGGGCATCTGGTTGGGTCAAACCCGGCGGTATCGCCCCATCCTCGGGTCCGTTGGGACAACCATCTGGTTCCCATTCGCCCTGCGATCTGAATTGGGCTAACCTCCGATACAGATTACACTTGGAAGAATCGAACGGCTGCCGTATTGGCGGGCGAAATTTCCACGCCTGCAACGCAAGGACTGACTTGATTGAAACAAACGCCCGTCGCACCGCATTCCATCTACGGGGTTGAAAAATGGGGCAAGGGTCTCATCGAGGTGACGGAGGACGGCGAGATCAGTCTGCGCAATCCCATGGCACCCGATGCGGCGGCCATCAGCCTGCCCGGTATTCTGCACGACCTTGATCAGCGCGGGATCAAGGCGCCGATGATCCTGCGCATCAGCTCGTATCTGGAACGCGAAATCGCGCATATCAACGAAAGCTTCCGCGATGCGATTGCGCGTACCGGCTACAAGGGGTCCTATCGCGGCGTGTTCCCGATCAAGGTGAACCAGCAGGCGCAGGTCGTCGACCGGATCGTCGAGTTCGGCAAGCAATACAATTACGGGCTCGAGGCCGGATCGAAGCCCGAGCTGGTAATCGCACTGGCGCACCGTCTGGCCCCCGAGGCGCTGATCGTGTGCAACGGCGTCAAGGACGCGGAGTTCATCGAGCTGGCCATCCTCAGCCGCAAGATCGGGTTCAACACGGTCATCGTTCTGGAAAGCCCGAAAGAGGCCGACACGGTCATCGAGGTCTACAAACGGCTGGGCATCGAGCCGCTGCTGGGCGTGCGGGTGAAACTGACCAACCAGATCAGCGGCAAATGGCAGGAAAGCTCGGGGGATCGGTCGACCTTTGGCATGAACACCGATCAGCTGGTCGCGGTCGTCGACAAGCTGCGCGATGCGGGCCTGCTGCATTGCCTGAAGCTGCAGCATTCGCATCTGGGCAGCCAGGTGCCCGACGTGAACGACGTGCGCCGCGCCGTGGGCGAAGCCTGCCGTTATTACACCGAACTGACCCGCGAGGGCGTGCCGCTGACCCACCTGGATCTGGGCGGCGGCATGGGCGTCGATTACACGGGCGAGAAGAAGGCGACCGAGAACTCGATCAACTACACGGTCGAGGAATACTGCGCCAATGTGGTGGAGACCGTGGCCTATGCCATGGACGAGGCCGAGGTGGACCACCCCACGCTGGTGACCGAGAGCGGCCGCGCGGTGGTGGCGACCTCGTCGATGCTGGTGTTCAACGTGCTTGAAAGCACGCTCTATGACGCGCCCAACGGCCCCGAGGTGGAACCCGACGACCACCACATGGTGTCCGATCTGGCGGCGGTGAACGGGTACCTCAGCCACGATCGGCTGCAGGAATGCTGGAACGACGCCACCTTCTACCGCAACGAGTTGCGCGCCCTGTTCCGCCGTGGCTATGTCGACCTGCGCCAGATGGCCCGGGCCGAGCGCATCTACCTGTCGCTGATGGCGCGGATCAAGGCGCTGGCGGCCTCGGACGAGGTCGAAACCGATGTGGATGACCAGTTGGAAAAGCTGGCGGACATCTATCACTGCAACTTCTCGCTGTTCCAGTCGCTGCCCGATGTCTGGGCGATCGACCAGCTGCACCCGATCGTGCCGCTGCAGATGCTAGACCAGGCCCCCGACCGCCGCGCGGTACTGTCCGACATCACCTGCGACAGCGACGGCAAGATCGACCGGTTCATTCTGGCCGACGGTGTCTCGCCCAGCCTGCCGGTGCATTCCCTGCCCGAAGATCGCGACTATTACATGGGCGTGTTCTTCGTCGGCGCCTATCAGGAAACCCTAGGCGACCTGCACAACCTGTTCGGCGACACCAACGTGGTCACCATCGACCTGCGCGCCGATGGCGGGTTCGACCTGCTGCATGAACAGGAGGGTGACACGATCAGCGAAGTCCTGTCCTATGTCGAGTTCGACCCAAGCGACTGCATCGCTGCCTTCCGCAAGATGGTCGACGAGGCGATCTCGACCGGCACGCTCAAGGCGAATGAACGCAAAACCCTGATGACTGCCTATCGCGACAGCATCAACGGCTATACCTACTACGAATAACCCCGGCGAAAGGAGAATTTCCCATGGGCAAGACACTGGTTGTTGGCGCGGGTGGCGTCAGCCACGCCGCCGTGCACAAGATGGCGATGAATTCCGACATCTTCACCGAGATCACGCTGGCCAGCCGCACCAAGGCGAAATGCGATGCCATCGCCAAATCGGTCAAGGAACGCACCGGCGTCGACATCAAAACTGCCGAGCTTGACGCCTACAAGGTCGCCGACACCGTCAAGCTGATCAAGGACACCGGGGCCGAGCTTCTGGTGAACCTGGCCTTGCCCTATCAGGACCTTGTGCTGATGGATGCCTGCCTCGAGGCCGGGTGCCACTATCTCGACACCGCCAACTATGAGCCCGAGGACGAGGCCAAGTTCGAATACCACTGGCAGTGGGCCTATCAGGACAAGTTCAAGCAGGCCGGCCTGACCGCGATCCTCGGCTCGGGCTTCGATCCCGGCGTGACCAGCGTCTTTGCCAAGTGGCTCAAGAAACACAAGCTGGACTCGATCCGCCAGATCGACGTTCTGGACGCCAATGGCGGCCAGAACGATCAGGAATTCGCCACCAACTTCAACCCCGAGATCAACCTGCGCGAAGTACTGGCCGACGCCCGCCACTGGGAAGGCGGCGAGTGGAAAGTGACGCCAGCCATGACCCACAAGGTCGAGTTCGACTTCCCCGGCATCGGGCCGAAGAACATGTACCTCATGTATCACGAGGAACTGGAGTCACTCTCGACCCACTTCCCCGAGATCGAGCGCGCCCGTTTCTGGATGACCTTCGGCGATGCCTACATCACCCATGCCAAGGTGCTGCAGAATGTCGGCATGACCCGGATCGACCCGGTGGTGCACAACGGGGTCGAGATCATTCCGATCCAGTTCCTGAAGACCTTGCTGCCCGATCCCGGCGATCTGGGCGCCGAAACCAAGGGCAAGGCCTGCATCGGCGACATCGCCACCGGCCAGGCCAGGGACGGCTCGGGCGAAAAGACCTACTACATCTACAACATCTGCGACCACGAGGAATGCTACCGCGAGGTCGGCAGCCAGGCCGTCAGCTACACCACCGGCGTCCCCGCCATGATCGGCGCGGCGCAAGTGCTGAAGGGCAACTGGCGCGAGCCGGGCGTTTGGAACATGGAGCAGCTCGACCCGGATGATTTCATGGACATGCTGAACAAGCATGGCCTGCCTTGGCAGGTCCACGAACTCGACGGCCCGGTCGAGTTCTGAACCCTCGGGGCGGTCCGCGCGACCGCCCTGCTTCATCTGGCCCAAAATATCCCGGGGGGTCGCCATTGGTCCAAGCGACAATGGCGACAAGTCGCACCCCCGGCTTATCCACCAATCGGAGACGCCGGACATGACCCAACTGATGCAGACACAGGCCGGAGACGCCGGTGCCTTCCGCACCTTCGACCTCAATCGCGTTCCTACGCCTTGCTTCGTCGTCGACGAAAAGGCAGTGGAGCGAAACCTTGCGGTTCTGGCCGATATCGGCGAGCGGTCCGGCGCACATATTCTGTCCGCGCTCAAGGCCTTCTCCATGTTCGCTCTGGCCCCGCTGGTGCGCCAGTATATCGGCGGCACCTGCGCCAGCGGCATCTACGAGGCCCGGCTGGGCCGCGAGGAATATGGCGGCGAGGTCGCGACCTTCTGCGCGGGCTACAAGGAAACCGACATCGACGAAATCCTTGCGCTCTCAGATCACATCATCTTCAACAGCCCCGCGCAGAAAGACCGCTTTTTGGCCAAGGCACAGGCCGCCGGGCGGCAGGTCGGGCTGCGCATCAACCCCGAACATTCCGAAGGCGAGGTTGCGAAATACGACCCCTGCGCTCCGTGCTCGCGCCTCGGCACCCCGGTCAGCCAACTAGACGCCAAGGCGCTGGAGGGCGTGGATGGCCTGCACATGCACACGCTCTGCGAACAGGGGTTCGAGCCGCTGGCGCGCACATGGGCGGCGATCGAACCGAAGCTCGCGCCATTCCTGAACAGCCTGAAATGGCTGAATTTCGGCGGCGGCCACCACATCACCCGCAACGACTATGACCGCGACGGGCTGGTGGAGTTTATCAAACACATCCGCGCCAAATACGGCGTCGAGGTCTATCTGGAACCCGGCGAAGCCGTGGCACTGGACGCGGGCATCCTGGTGGGTGAAATACTCGACCTGCCGCACAACGGCATGGATCTGGCGATCACCGACATCTCGGCCACCTGCCACATGCCCGACGTGATCGAGGCCCCCTACCGCCCCGCCCTGATGGACGAAGCCGAAACCGGCCACACCTATCGCCTGGGCGGCCCCTCGTGCCTGGCGGGAGACGTGATCGGCGACTACATTTGGGCCGAGCCGCTGCGGATCGGGCAGCGCTTTGCCTTCCTCGATCAGGCGCATTACTCGATGGTCAAGACCAACACGTTCAACGGCGTGCCCCTGCCCACCATCGCCCTGTGGAACAGCGAAACCGATGACCTGAAGATCATCAGGGAATTCGGCTACGACGACTTCAAAGAGAGGCTTTCATGAGCATTTTCCTCGACAGCGAACTGACCGAGGCCGAACGCAGCGAAGACGCCCGGTTCCGTGTCATCCCGGTGCCGTTGGAACGGACGGTCTCCTACGGTTCGGGTACTGCAGGCGGCCCCGCCGCGATCATCGCAGCCAGCAATGAACTCGAACGCATCACTGGACATTCCGAACCCTGTGTCGATGGCATCTTCACCGAACCTCCGCTGGATTGCACCGGCCCGCTGCCGGACATCATGGAGCGTCTGGCCCAGCGCACCGAGGCCGCCATTCGCGCGGGCAAGGTGCCGGTCACGCTGGGCGGCGAACACTCGCTGAGCTATGGCGCAGTGATGGGGGTGGCGCGAGCATTGGGTGAACCTATCGGCATCGTGCAGATCGACGCCCATGCCGACCTGCGCGACGCCTATCAGGGCGAGAAACACAGCCACGCCTCGGTCATGCATCTGCTGGCCGAGGAAGGCGTCCGTCTGGCGCAATTCGGCGTACGCGCCTTCTCGACCGAGGAAGCCAAAAGCCGTCTGAGGAACCGTGTCTTCCATGTGGATGCCGAAGAATTGGTGACCGGCAACTTCCATGCCGTCGACCTGCCCGAGGACTTTCCCGAACTGGTCTATGTCAGCTTTGACGTCGACGGGCTGGACCCCTCGTTGATGCCCGCAACCGGCACGCCGGTTCCGGGCGGGCTGGGATACTATCAGGCGCTGCATCTGGTCGAGCACGCCCTGAAAGGCCGCCGCTGCGTGGGCTTTGACGTGGTCGAACTGGCCCCGGACGGCAACGCTGCGTGGGAATTCACCACGGCACAGATCGTTTATCGCCTGATGGCCTCCTGCTAGGCGTCTGCGGTTTCGTTCAGCTCCATATGCCCGTCGCCCTTGTTCAACACGCGGCGCAGCATGGGCTCGAAGAACTCCAGTGGCCTGGTCGGATAGTCCGGGTCGAACGCCTTTTGATCGTATTCGTGGCAGAAATAGCGGCAGTCCTCCCAGTAAGGGCTGTCGCGGTATTTGTCCCGCGCGTTGCGGTCCCCACCCAGGTGGTGGTTGTAATAATAACCCTGGAACACACAGTGGTGTTTCAGGATCCAATGGGTGCGTTCGCTGACATAGGGCTTCATCATCGCCGCTGACAGCTCGCCGTGGTTGTAGGGTGACAGGATGTCCCCGGTGTCATGGATCAGAGCAGCCACGACCAGTTCCTCATCCGCGCCATCCTCGTAGGCCCGCGTCGCGGCCTGCAGGCTGTGCTGATACCGGTTGACCGGATAGGGTGTCCATTCCTCGTCCAAGGACCGGATCGCGTCCAGAATCCGGTCGGGCAAAGCCGCGTTGTACGCCTCTTCATATTCCATGACGGCGTCCCAATCGGCCTTGGTGGCCTCTTCGAAACTGGTCCAGGTGGGTTTGTGGCTTTTGTCCAGCATGGCGGGTCCTTTGTCTGCGGGTCACAGCCAGACTAGTCGCGACCAACCAATAGAAAAAATGAATTGATTTTATCACAGCGATCAAAAAATAGTGCCACATGCAGATGCGTGAGCTCGAAACGTTTTTGTGCGTGGCGGAAACCGGTGGTTTTCATGCTGCGGCACGGCGGATGAATGTGACACAGACGGCTGTCAGTGCACGGATTCGCCAGCTTGAGGCCGCCACGGGCAAAACGCTGTTTTCACGTGGTGCCGGCGGTACCAGCCTCACCGACTTCGGGGCACAGTTCAAACCCTATGCCGAACAGATTCTGTCGCTTTGGTCCTTCGCCTCGCAGGACCTGCCGGCCCAAAGTCAGGGTCGTGTGGCCCTTCGCTTGGGCGCTCAGCTCAGCATCTGGGACCCGCTTCTGGTCGATCTGGCCGTCCGGTTCGAGCAGAGGTTTGGCAAACTTCTGTTGACGCTCAACTATGACCACACGCTGAACATGGCCGAGGCCGTTGCTTCGCACGTTCTGGACGTGGCTTTGACACATGAGAGGCCATCGCGGTCCGGGATTTCGTGCCAGGAATTGCCGCCCGAGCACTTGATCCTTGTCGAGACGCCCCATCTGGCTGAGTCCGGTACCGATCCTGTTTTCATCAATCTCGAACTTGGTGAAGGCTATCAGGAGCATGTACGCGGTCTTGCCCGGCTGTCTGCTGGGCAAACCGTGTTTCTGGGCAATTGCATGATGGCACTGCGCTATATCCTGCAACGCGGCGGGCGCGGTTTTTTCCCGCACAGCGTTGTAGCCCCGCACCTTGAGAATGGCGCGCTGCGCATGGTCGAGGAAGCCGCACCGCTAATTCTACCGGTCCACTTGGTCTCGCGCGCAGAGGACGACCACCAAAAACTGTTGGGTGAATTACACCAGTGCCTGTCAGAGCTGCGGGACTGACCTCAGGCCGGGGATGGCGCGGGTGCGGCAGTTCTCACCCGCCGGCGGATGATCGGTCTTCCGGCGAAAGCCAGGAATACGGCCGATATTGCGAACCCGACAACGGCTGGACCATAGAGCAGCGGCCATAGCTTCGCATCCTTGATCACCACCGGAGATACGAACCCACGCACGCCTTCCAACAAGACAAGAATCGTGAATGCCGCGAATATCTGAGGCCAAAGGCCGAACCGGGAAAAACTGCCCAGCATCAGCGTCGAATACCCAACCAGCGCCACGGTGATGCAGATCGCGATCCAGGAAAACCGCTGATGCAGCTCTTCCACCAATTCCCCCAACGGGTAGCCATCCGCCGCGGCGACAGCGTCAAGATCGCCCAACAACTCGATCGTCGGAATCGCCTCAAGACTGCGGCGTCCATTGTCAGTGTTTCGGGACAGCTCTGAAATGTCGTATGATGCATCGTCGAAAAGGGTCGACGACAGCGTCTTGCCTTCCTTGTTCAACCGCAGTGCAACCCCATCCACCATGACCAGATGAACGCCGGATCCGTTGTTCACCAGATAGGCGGACGTGCTGGAGTATGTGGCGGGGTTTTCCTGATCGCGACGGTCGGACACGAACACCTCGTGCAATGTGCCATCCAGATCAATCCGACCGATATAGACGGTCACGCCCCGAGCCGGGTGCATGAACTCCCCCTCGTTGAGCAACTGAGCGGTGATGTCACCTGCCACCTCGGCCTGGCGCAATTCCAGCTGTTCTACGGATGCGGGCCGCAGAATGACGCTGACGATCGCCATCATCAGCCCCGCCACCAGACCAAACAGCAACACCGCCCGGCCCAGCCGCCATGGGCTGGACCCGGTGGCCAGCATCACGGTCAGCTCGCTTTCCCGGCTCAGCCGGTTGGTGGCATAGACTGCGGCGGCAAAGACCGCCATCGGCATGACCGTTCGGACAAGTGTTGGCAGGGTCAGCGCCGTGAACTCCAGAAATACCATAGCCGACTGACCGCCACTGATGACGTGTTCGAACAGGCTGACCGAGCGGGTGATCCAGAACACGCCCACCAGAACAAGCGTGAAAAAGCCGAAAAGAACCAATAGCTGCCGCAGGAAATACCCATCAAAGCGCGACATGTGACCTCTTTCGGCTGTTTTATCCTGGCGGGACATTAGGCCATTCGCCAGTCAAGGGGAACCGCGATTGCGCCCCAGTTCACCGGCCGGCACTAGGATTTTGGTGTGCCACAGCCACCGCAGGACCTGTGCCGCCGAGGTGGGTCCGATGCGGCTCGACCATCGCTGCAGTATATCGGGCACAGAGAGTGGGTCGCGCAGATCGGATATCAACGGCGCCAGTTCGGCCCCAGCCAGCGAGTGGACCGGGCGCGGCAAATTGGGGTGGGTCAGAATCTCAGACTGCAGAACATATGCGTCGCCTTGCACACCGCCCTGTACCAGCTTCGCCTCCGGCGACCGGCGAAGCACCTCGCCGGTGGACAGCTCGGCATTCTGCAGGTCCGCAGGCGGGCGGCGAAGCCAGTCCAGCGGCTGTGCGCGCTGGCTCCAGAACGGCCCAGAGGTGACCTCGTGGTGACGTGCATAGAGTGCCGCCGCCAATTCGGCGTGAGTTTCGACGCGTTCGCGCTGTCGTTCCGAATAGAATCCCAGCGCAATGTTGGTGTCGCCGGGCCGGGTCAGAATCGTGTTTGCAACCACTGCGGCCTGCATGGCCTGCGCCATAGCCAGATGCACCCCTTGCGATGACAGCGCATCGACCGAGAAACTCGCTTCGCCCACACGCAGCAAATCATTGGCGGGCGGGGTCAATTCACATTGGCTGCTGGCATCGCACCGGCGCACCGGGCCCATCCGCGCCTGCTCCAGACAACCGGCCAATAGAGTCGATCGTGCCAGAAGGTTCAGATACAGATCACGCCGGGCTGCCGGCAACAAACCAGTGCAATCCGACGGGTCGACAAAAACGCAAGCGTTGACCGTACCGTCCGGCTGTGCTGCGCCCCAATACCAATGGGCATCACCAGCCTCCACGCGGGCCTGCGTGCCAAAACCCGGTGGGGCTTGCCAATAGGCATAGAGCGCCGTCAATGGCGCTGAGGCCGGGCGGAACCTCCGACCCAGTCCCGCATGCTTACCCGCCGCATCCACCAAAAGGTCGGGGCGCAGCCGGCCTTTTCCCTGCGCAGTCAGGATCGGGACCTCCCAACCGGCGCCAGTGCGCCGTGGTCGATAGGCGCGTGCGGGTTGCAACACACGAACACCCGACTGGCGTGCAGCGTCCAGCAGGATGGCATCGAACCGGCTGCGATCCACCAGAAGGCCCGGATCGTCAACTGGCTCACCCCGCCTTTCAAACGCCCCGCCCCACATAAGGACGGAACCCGACGATTGCAGGAATCCCGCAGCTTTCATGGCATCGCCCACACCCAGAAACCGCAGAATGGGCCAGATGGAGGCAGGCAGTGACTCTCCGATGTGTTGGCGTGGGAAGATGGCGCGTTCCAGCAGACAGACTCGTCGCCCCAGCTGTGCCAGCCGCATCGCCGTCACGGCTCCGGCCGGACCACCGCCGATCACGCAGATCTCGGCTTCAATCTCGGCCGCCATCCGCTGCGCCCTCAGGCCGAACGGCGGGCAGCGTCGCCGAAGAAATCCGGGCGGGCGGCCGACAGCCGGACATAGGCCTGCAGGCAATAATCCAGCCAACCGCGGATATAATCACATGCCTGGCGGCCACGATGAATAACCTCGTGATGGCAACCGCCACCGCACATGTACCGTGCCCAACAGATGTTGCACGGCGATTGGTTGTGCACGTGGCGCTCGGCCAGCCAGGCTTCTCGCCGCGCATCCGGGCCGTCATGGACGTTGCCCATCGCGGCCAAGTCATCCTCGACGAAGCGGTGGCAGGCGAACAGATCGCCATCCGCCGAAACCCCGAAATATCCGCCACCGGCTCCGCAAGCGTAGGGCCGGTGCGTGCCACGGTGGATCTCGTGCATTGCGGCGGCCATGTTCGAGAAGGGAAAGCGGCGGCCCTGCAGCACTGCGTCTTCGAAAACGCGTCCGCAGCGGATCATCTGCGAAAGCATTTCGGCCATGTCCTTGCTGCTCATTTCTTCGCGCCCGGTTGGCGAAGCCAGCATGGGTGAGAACCCGACCGAGTGGAAACCCAAGCCTATGAAATGGCTCAGGGTCTCAGGCAGCTCGATGTTGCGCGGTGTCACAGTGACTCGAGCGCCCACCTGCATGCGGTGCTGTTTGTCCAGCAACGGCAGCACCTTGCGCAGAATGGTGTCGTAGCTGCCGCGCCCACCCTGGTTGGGGCGCAACCGGTCATGTGCCTTGCCAACGCCATCCAGACTGATGGTGACGGCAAAGGCGTGGTCTTCGAAAAACTCAGCGTCTTCCGGGCGTAGCAACGTGCCGTTCGTCGTGATCGAAAAGCCCAGATCCACTTTGTTGCGTTGCGCTTGATCGGCAGCATAAACCGTCGTTTTTCGGATCAGGTCGCGATTGATCAACGGCTCGCCTCCAAGAAAGGCCAGATTGATCCGGGTGCCGGGTTCCGCGTCCATGATCAGCCGATCGACCGAGGCTTTCGCGACCTCCCATTCCATACTGCGGGCAGGACCACCAAAGCTGCCCTGCGAGGCATAGCAATAGGTGCATGCCAAGTTGCATTTCTGTGCGACCGCCAGCGACAAAGACCTGACCGGTATGCGGCGCGGCGGCGCGTCGTCAATGAACGGCACACCATCAAGACCCATCTGCGTCAGAAACTCTCGCTGACTTTCGGCGGCTATACGGGCGAAGTGATCCGCCGTTCCTTCGGGCACATCGAACACGCGCGAGCCATCTACGGCCAGCATGTGCTCGCCCAATGTCGTTTCGAAAAAATGCACCTCGGCAGATGGGTCGGTCATGTCTCGACCTCGGGCCAGAACGGGATACCGATACCCTTTTCCGCCAAGGCTTCACCGGCGACCCGGAAGCTTTTCATCGTGTCGCGCACCTGCTGGATATACTTCTGCGCTTCGGTAAATCGGTTCTGAGCCTCGTTTTGATAGGCCTGTTCGAGCCCATCGGTGATGCGGCGGAACAGATCCAGTGCCTCTTTCGCCTGCGTTTCCGAGCCCACTTGGATCGGGCGCAGATAGGCAGGTGTGCCGCGGCCCGTTTGGTATTTGGCCAGAACGTCCTTCATCTGGCGGAACCGCAGAAAATGCTCGTCGCCGTCGGTGTCGATCCGCACGGCCAAAGCATACAGACGCCGATCGGTGAACGCCTTGTGTTCCAGTGTCGCCACGCACTGGGCATAAGCACGGTCGATGAACCCGTCGGGGCGTTCGATCTCGATGAAGTCGTCGATGGCCTCAGGCGTCAAAGGGCGCAACGACCGTGGGATGATCCGCTTGGGTCCGATGGGCAGGGCAAGCGCGGGCGTCAGCACCGGTTCGTAATCCTTGCCCTGCAACGACCACAGCAACTGGTTTGCCCAGCGCATGTGGGTCATCTCGCCGATCGCCACCTCAAGCAGGGCGCGCCGAGCAAAGATCAGATCATCCTTCAGCGTTGGCCAGCGCTCGGAATCGACGGTTTCGGGATTGGCCAGCGAGAAATAGGCATAGAGGTACTGCAGGCTGAGCGTCATCTCCATCGGCGCCAGACGGGTCTGCAGGTCTTTGACCATCGCAGCAACGCTTTCATACGGTTCGACACCGGGCAGGTCCGTGTCGGCCTCGTAGACTTCGCCGGTCTCGCGTCCCTCGATGACGATCGGCAGGTCGCTCCACATCTGGTTGACCTCGTAATGGTCGATCTGAAACGGGCGGTTCTGTTCGACGGTATTCAACGCCGCCACATTGCCCGAGGGCGATTTGTCCGAACGCAGCCAATCCAGATAGGTTTCGGCCACAACCGGATCGTCGGGCGCACCAGTCGGCAGGCGGGTGTCATGCGGTACTTCGGCAGTGACCACATCCGGGTGGTTTGATGGCCAGTAGTGGCAGCCGCAATCCCGAAAGTCATGCGACCAGGGATTGCACAGGCTTTGGGTCAGCTCTCCGGGGTCGTAGGCCGTATCGAACACGCCGGCTTCGGTGCGGTACTGCCGGCGGTATCCATGCAGGACGACCGGCGGTGCGTCGACGACACCGTCGTGATTGCGCCGCTCCAGTGCGATGGTCACCGGATGGTCGTCGCCGCATTCAAGGCTGCGGATGAACCGCCAGACCAGCATGCCGTCGTAGGGTTTGCCCTTGTCGTCGCGGAACGAGATACGTCGACCGCCTTGTTCGACCCAGGCCAGAAACCACCGGCCGCTGGACAGCTCGGCGCCGATTTCGCCACGATAGGCGTCCAGCAAATCCTGCACCCAAGGTGTCGAACTGTCATCGGGCAACATCGGGTCATAGAAATAGTCGACATAGACCAGATGAAACCCTTGCGCGTTTTCGGGTGCTTCCGGAACCGGGTTCAGCGGGACACGTACGGCATTGAAAACCAATCCCGGAAAGAACCGGCGATCAAGGTCGCGTACGTCCATTTCCAGCCCCGGGAAACAATTTCCGACCGACCCGTCCAGCCGGGTGTTGTCAGGGTTTCCGGGCACCTTGTAGGCCGCACGGGCCGTCAGGTTGCGGGGTTTGATGCGGATCGGCGCTGGTTTGTCAGACATCCCGAGGCTCTCCTACCGGTTCGGTTTCGGGCGCGGGCGGGTGCGCCTCGAGGTAATCGATGAAAGACATCACCAGATGGTACTGCCGCCGTGACAACGAGAGCGGAAAATAGTTTGAATCCCGCATGTAGGGCGGCATGCGAGCGTCGTGCATCATGTCGCGCACGATCCGCGGGTCGCGGAAGGCGGGATCGGGTGTCTGGTCAGGGTTCGGGTCCTCTTCGAACTGGGCCAGAACGCCAAAGGGTGGGCGCATCAATCGCCGAACGAAATCAGGCCTGCGGCGCAGAAAATCCAAAAGGTTTTCCTCATCGATCAACTGCTCGTGCACAAACTTGGTGGCGACCGTATAGGGCAGCTGTTCATTCGGGACCGAGTTCGAAAAGACCGAAATCGGCTGTGGGCGGATCAACTCGTCGATCTTGTCGGGCGGCACCGCGTCCTTTTCCGTCATCGATGCAGCATCGGTGGACGGCAGGCCCGGTGTAGGTGCGATATTGGTCTGCGCCTGAAGAGAGGCATTGTCCTTGAGGCCCTGTGCCCGGATGTCATCCAGATTGATCAGGCTGTTGGTCTCGAACGCCCTTCGGAAGATGTCGACCACTTCGGTTTTTGCATCAACGTAGTTTTCGGCGGTGACCGAGATCAACGACATGTCGCGATCCGCCAGATCGTCTTCGAGGCTGTAGAAAGGCCGGCAATCCGGTGCGAAATCCGGCGGTCCGGTGAAGATGCGCGCCCGGGCGACCAAACGCTGACCGCGAACAGCCAGCGTGGCCTCGATCGTTCCATCACACGTGTCGTCAACCACCCCCCAGGACTGATCATTGCCGACCCGTGCACCATCATAACTGTCATGCGGTTCGGGATCGTCAGACAACCCCGACATCATGATCCACTTCGACCACGGCGTGTCCGGGTTCAGGATGCGGTTCTGCGCCGGCACGATCTCATGAATCCGGCCATATTCCGATTTGGGCGGGTCATTCTTGTATCCCGGAACAGCAAGGGTTGCAGGGCCGAAGGCGGCGTCGGGCGGGCCGTATACCTCGCCCTTGGGCGGAGTGAACCGCAAACGTAGAAGACTGCGGTCCACCATCTCGCCGGGCACCGGCTCGTCCGTCCCTTGGACCGGGCGGACAACCCGCACCGAGCCCAGCGGGATCGGGTTGTGTTCATAGACCAGCGGTTGCTGTTCCGACGTGTGCGGACTGAAGGCCACCAAGGGTTTGGGAGTAAAATCCTCGGCCGCGATCTCGACCCGTGTACGAAACCCGCAGGCTGCATCTCCGGTGCGGCGGGCGGCTTTCTGATTACCTACAGCGACCGTGTAGCGGATGTTCTTCAGCGACAGCCCCTGCCCTTCAAGAAGGTTCAGAGTCACAGGAGTTTCATAGGCTTCGCCGGTTTCAGCATCGAACATTCGCGCCCACAGTTCAAAGAACGGCGCGACCGGGCGCAGGGCGCCGGTGCCTTCATCCCGAAATCGAATCTTCCGCGGGTCCGGCAGGTAGGCCGAGACACTCCCATCCTCGTTTTCCCGCAAAGTCACGTTCGAGCGTATGACCGTCTTGTTGTTGCCATGCGCGTCCAGATCCTGCTGCCATTCGTAGCTTTCCAGCGGGGTCTCGCCCGGGCCAAGCCTGGCAACGGCCATCGGCGGCAGAAAGAAGATTTCCTGTATCGTGTCCATGCCGGGCGCTCTCCAGTTTGGCCATGCCGGTCCGCAACCCGTTTTCAGGGGTACGAATAGCTTTGATAGGTAATCGTCGGGTCCGAGAAGAACGGAGTCGACTTGTCCCGAATGATGTCCGGCGGAGCGTCGTCCGGAACCGGAGAAATACTCTGCTGGTAGTGAAAGAAGTTCTGTGGGTCGAATTTCCGCTTCACGAACAGAAGTGAGTTGAAGTTCTCGCCCCAATAGAGCCAACGATAGTTCAACTGAGTGCGCCGCGGATAATTCTGATAACAGCGATCGATGAAGAAGCCCTCGTCCGTCATCATCTGCATGAACCCATCCAGCCATGGGACCACGACGTCTTTCTCATCCTCGGACAACCAGAACACGTCAACGTAGAAATTCATCGACACGTCGCGGTGAATGAAGGCGTTTCCCTGTTTGCCAACCGGCATTCGGTTGATCGCCCCGCCATACGGCTCGATTGCCACGGCCCCGTAGTCGTTTGGCGTGCTGTCCAGATAATCGACGACCCTTTGCCATTCATCTTGCGACAGTTGGCGGGCGATGTACCCGCCCTGCTTGTCTTCGCGGGCTTGATCCGGGACCACCGGGATGTCGTATTTCTCGTCATACAGCCAGGAATTGATCTGCTGGTAGGTCCCTGTCTTGCTGTTTTCCATGTGGCCGCCAATGGGTTCGTCCAACAGCGGCTGAATGACCCGGCGCCCTTCGTCTTCGGGCCCGTGATATAGGGCCGAGACCAAGAGAACCTTCTGGTCTCCTTGATAAGCCAGAAAGATGTAGGCCCCAAATTTGTCCGAGAGACCGTCCTTCATGTAGTTGGCCTGCAGAAACTGCAAAGCCTTGGCAGCCCTGTCCAGCGGCCATTTGATATGAACGCCCCAAACTTCGTACAGGTTGTGCAGCTTGAACCGGATTTCCAGAAGCACCCCTAAGTTGTTGCCGGTGCCTCCCCGGATCGCCCAGAAAAGATCGGGGTTGGTCGTGTCATCCGCGATTACGATACTGCCATCCCACAGCATCACCGTCACGCCCAGGACATTATCGCAGGCCATTCCGAACAGGCGCGACGTGAACCCGTATCCTCCGCCCATCATGAATCCGGCCACGCAGACATCCTGACACGCGCCACCCGGCACGTGCAGATGATAGGAATCCAGCACCGAGTTCAGGACCTTGAACGGGGTACCGGGGCCGACATAGGCCATCGGGGTATCTGGATCGACCGTCACGTAACACATCCTGCTGGTATCCAGCACCATCGCATTGTTGACCGAGTACCCGGCCGTACTGTGCCGGCCCGATCGGCTGACCACCCACAGATCATGGGCCCGCGCGAAGGCCAGACTGGCCCGCACGTCCTGAATGGTTTCGCAATAGACAATGATTTCCGGGTAGTCCTGAAAGGCCGGGTTCCAAAGCTGACGATCCGTGTTGTAGTTCGGATCCGTCGGCAAAACGACCGATCCAACGAGGCCTTTTTCAAACTCCCGTATCTGCTCGGGCGTAATCGGATGATAGCGCTGCAGCGACAGGTCCGTTCGGCTGGAGGCGACCCGATCCTTGGCCAGAATGGTCTTGCTAATCTTGCGCATGATGGACGCTCCCTTGGCATAACATGCAGAACGCGCAGGGAGAAAACACTGCGCGCACGTATTACGGTCTTTCCATCAACCCATTTCTGCCCGTCCCAAGCTGGCAGAAAGCTTCCGTGCCGGTCAAGAGATCGTTTCAAGCAATGCCCGGGCTTCGAGCAATTCAGGGATGTCGGCCTTTGGGTCGAAACGATCCAGGGCATCGGACAGCAATGGCCCCGGCCGCCCCCCGGTTTTGGATACGCAGCGCGTCAGCTCAACGGCCGCGCGCAATTCGAACAGGCTGGCCCCGCATTTGCGCGCCTCGGACACCGCCTGTTTGAGCATCGGTTCGGGATCTTTCCGCTCATGATCGTCAAGCAACGAGCGGACCCTGAAAACCTCGGCATCGGCCCAGCCTTCGTCGGTGTCTTTGCGCCAAAGTTCGGCCTGCGTCAGCGCCTGCTTGGCGGCCTTGAGCCCACCGGCACGCACCAGAAGTTCCGCGATCAGCGACAGAAAGAAGCTTTTGTAGTTTCCGGCGCCACTGGACCACCAGTCATCCGACGCCTGCCGTAGGGCCGCGATGTGCTCGGCGTCCGGGGTCCGGTGCGCCCGCGCCCAACTGAGCCACATGCGGGCCGTGATCGACATGAAGGCCAACCTGTGCTCGCGAGAAATCTCCTCCAGCGGTGCGACGGTCGCGATCAGGGCATCGATATCGCGGTGCAACAGATGGACCATGCACGTATAGGTCAGGACCTGGGCCACGCTGTGCGCGTGTTGCAACTCATTGGCCCAGTCCAGAGCCTGCGCCTGAACCTTCTGCGCACGGGCAGGCTCACCCATCAGGCTGTAACAGACCCCCAGAAAACCGGCTGTGATGGCCGCATGGTCAGTGCCATAGACATAGGCCAGCTTCCCGTGTGTTTTGAAATCGTAAAGGGTCCAGGCCTGCTCAAGGTGCGCTCTGGCATCGGTCAGATTGCCGATGTGCAGTTGCACGGCCCCCATGGCGCGGTGCCCTACCATCCGGTGCTCGGTCCGGCCGCTGACTTCGGCCAGGTCCAGGATCTGGTCCGCCACCTCACCGGCCAGGCGGTACTCGGCCCGCACAAGGTGAAACGCATAAAGCCCATTGAGAACCGGGAACAGGCGTTCCGTCTCGCGGGCCCGACGGCACAGCTCGCGCAGCCGGCCATAAGCTTCGCCTGTCGCTTCGCCCGCAATCCCGTCAGTCGAGCGCAGTACACCCGCCCGAAGCACTTGCAGATCAATCTCGCGCAAGTCGCGGTCGTGGCTTTTCGGCAGCTCTGACACAAGACCAAGCGCTTTGGACAAATGGGTCAGTGCTTCGGACAGAGCCGACCGCTCGATCGCTCTCTGACCGGCGTTTTGCCAATGAGTAACGGCCTCTTCGGGTCGGTTTGCCAGCGTATAGTGCTGGGCCAGAACTTCGGGCTGGGTCTGTGCAAGATAGGGTTGCTGGTCCAGCAATACACCTGCGGCCTGGTCGTGCAAGACCTGCCGCTCGGACCGCAGAAGGCTGTCATAGGCCATGTCCCGGATCAGAGCATGGCGAAACAGGTATTCGTCCTCGGCCCCGTCCGGTGGCCGCTGGATGATGCCCGCCATGGCCAATTGTTCCAGGCTGGCCTGCATCGAGGCTGCCGGCAGCATTGAGACCGCCGCAACCAGAGCCACCGAAAAGCGTCGCCCGAACACCGCACCGGTCTGCGCCACGTCCTTTGCCATACCCAGGCGGTCGAGACGCTCCATCAGCGAATCCTTGAGCGTGCTGGGCACCGACAGCGACGGCAGCGGACCACGCAGGACATAGCCATCCTCGGTCAGCCGCAACTGGCCGGATTCCAGAAGGCCGCGCGTCACCTCCTGTACAAAGAGCGGGATCCCGTCGGTCTTGGCGGCAATCAGGTCGCAGACCGGTCCCGGCAAAGATTTGCCCCCCGCAACATCCGTGACGATTTCCGCCACCTCGGCATTCGACAATCGGGTCAGGGGGATGTGCAACGTGTTGTGGTGGTGCCCCCAGCTAGGGTCGAATCCCTGCCGGGCCGTAACTACGATCAGAACCGGCAGGTCACGAATCCGCCCGATGACCCTATCCGTCAGCGAAAGCGTGGTCGGGTCCACCCAATGCGCATCTTCGAACAGCAACAGAACGGGTTTGCTTCGCGCCATCGACACCAATTGCTGCGTGACAGCTTCCAGCGTCTTTTCAAGCTTGACCTGCGGCGGCAAGTCCAAGGGTCCTAGTGCATCATCGGCATCGATGCTCAATAGATCCGCAATCAGGCGCTGCTGTTCGGACGTCAGATACCGCAGCAGCGGCAGAAGCTTGTCCAGCTTTTGGGCGTCCGTATCCGCCGGCGCGAACCCGGCGGAACGTTCCAGTTGCTGCACGATCGGATACAGAGCACTGCTTGAGTGCAGCGGCGAGCATTGAAAATTCAGACGCAGAATGTCCTGACCCTGCAACTCGTGCGCCAACCCTTCGATCAGCCGCGACTTTCCGATCCCCGCCTCACCCGAGATCAGAACGGATTGACCCGCCCCGTGACTGGCTTCGTTCCACTTGTCACACAGCTTGCGAAACTCGGAGCCGCGCCCGATCAGGCGGCCGGAACCCGCTTCGGGATTGATCTCGAACCGCCGTTCGATCCGTGCGGTACCCTCGACGGTCCAGGCCTGAATCTCGTCCGCAAACCCCTTCAGAACATGCCTTCCGGCATCCTTCAGTCGAAAAGCGCCCCCGATCAGGCGGCGCGTCGAGGGGCTGATGATCAGCGAATTTGGTTCGGCCAGCCCCTGCAGGCGGGCGGCCAGATTCGGCGTCCGCCCCATGACCACGTCGTTTTCCCGCAACCCGTCCCCATAGATGGTGCCGACCACCACAAGTCCCGTGGCGATTCCGATCCGCGCCTGCAGCTCTTCCTTTCGGTCGATCGCGGGCAGTTCGTCCAAAATCTGCAACCCGGCCTCGATCGCGCGCGAGGCCGCATCCTCCTGCGCGTGCGGATAGCCGAAATAGATCATCGCACCATCCCCCATGAAACAGGCGATGTGACCACCGAATTTCGAAACGGCGGTTGTGCAAGTCTCTTTGAATCGCCGCACCAGCTCGCCCAGGTCTTCCGGATCCAGGCGCTCGGACATTGCCGTTGAGCCGACGAGGTCGACGAACATGACCGTCAATTGCCGGCGTTCGGCCACGATTTTCCCCTGTCGGCGGGTGTGCACGGCGTCACCGGCCGTGTCCTGGGCAAAACGCGCGGTTGCGGCAAGCAGGCGACGTCTGGGCCCTAGCGGCAGCCCGAGATCGATCAGATCATGCTCGGACAGATGAACGAGGTCGGACAAGGCCACTTCTGCCGCAGCGAAGGCGGGGGCGTATTTGGACAGCCCCAACTTCTCCAGAAAAGCGGCGATATCCGTCATTTCTCCCCCAACGGCCTGTCCAACGCCGGTTTGTTTTGGCTCGGTCCACCCCGCGCAGATCGCGCGTCGCAAACCGTGGCCCGTTCACTATCCAACTGACTGAACAGCCTTTTCGTTCTTTACCCGCACGTCAAGAGGTTTGGCGAACCAAACCGACACAGCACGGTTGACCTTGGAGGCAGAATTGTTGAATCGCTTGGAGAATGGCAGGGGCAGCAGGGTTCGAACCCGCGACCTACGGTTTTGGAGACCGTCGCTCTACCAACTGAGCTATACCCCTGTGGTGCGCCATCAGATATGCCAGAGGCGCGACGGACTCAAGAGGCTTTTTCAGTTTCTCGGGCACATATGCAATCGACAAAGAAGTTGCGTGCGTCGTGCAGTTCTATAAGACAAGGTTCGGCCCACCGAGAGGAAATAACCCTTGAGCCTTCGCAAGAAGATTGCTGACAGCGAGACAACCCTGAACTGGGCCGCGCGCCGCATCGCCAGCTATATCAGGATGGTCCATCGCAACACCAAATGGCAGCGGATCGGCTATGATGAGTTGGACAAGCTCGCGGAACAGGGCGAGCCGGTCATCGTCGTGCTTTGGCACCAGCGGCTGGCCCAGTCGCCCTATTTCTTTCCGCTGGAAAAGGGGCGCATTTGCTCGATCACATCAGCCGCGCGCGCCGGCAGCATGGTGGGCCGGGTGCAGAAGCTCTTCGGCATGGACACCATCGCCATGTCCAGCCACAAGCGTCACGTGGCCCTGTCGCGTGAAGTGCTGGGCAAGATGAAACAGGGGATCTCGATCGGCATAGCTGCCGACGGTCCACGCGGCCCGGAACGGGTGTGCTCGACCGTCCCGCTGGTCTGGGCGCGCAGCTCGGGAAAACGCGTTTTTGGCATCACCTATTCGGCCCGCCATGGCCGTGAGGCGGGCACCTGGGACCGGCTGCTGCTGCCGCGCCCCTGGCGCAACGAAGGCGTCTTCCTTTGCCGCGAATGGACTGAGACCGTACCCCGCAAGGCGTCGGAAGAGCAGATCGAGCAACTGCGTCACAGCCTCGAGAAGCACATGAATGACATCACCGCCGAGGCGGATCGTATGGTCGGTCGCGCCCCGTGGGAACCAAAGCTCTGATCAGCCCGCCTGCTTTCCGCCAAAGTCACGGCGAAGGGCACCGGTTTGCTTGCCCCCAAGCCTTCTGCGTTCCCGAAAAAAATCGCTGACGGTGCAGTCGACTTCGTGATCATCATCGCTGAGAATGGCGTCGCGCATGTCTTCCAGGTCCTTGTTGTGAAGGATTTGCGCCCCGTAATTCAGAAACTCAAAGCCAAACATCGCGTCCTCCTGCTGTTCGGGCATTCTGCCGAGCGTGCACAGGTCGCTTTCGGCGTTGCACATCAGGTAGACATTCAGCTTCTAGAGCAGATGGGCGGAAGGTTAAGATTTCTCAAGCCGAGGGTCGGGGGCACTACCAAATCGAAAACACTGGCAGACTTGGAACCGTCTGATCGGCTTCCCAACAAGAAAAAGGGCGCCCCAAGGGACGCCCTTTCCATCAGTATGCGCTGATGCGCCTTACTCGATGATTTTGGACACGACGCCTGCGCCGACGGTGCGGCCGCCTTCGCGGATGGCGAAGCGCAGACCGTTTTCCATGGCGATCGGGGCGATCAGCTCAACG